>NZ_JAWOWJ010000013.1:0-99848 GCF_033340495.1 Vibrio sp. 1249-1 | reverse complement strand
ACTCAGAAGTGAAACGAAATAGCGCCGATGGTAGTGTGGGGCTTCCCCATGTGAGAGTAGGACATCGCCAGGCTTTAGTTTTATTTTCACTTTTTCGAAAAGTGAAGACAAAAGCGGACGCTTGCTTATTAAAGCGAGTGATACCACTGCGGAGTGGTAGTTCAGTTGGTTAGAATACCGGCCTGTCACGCCGGGGGTCGCGGGTTCGAGTCCCGTCCACTCCGCCACTTATATTAAGCCTCAGTCGAAAGACTGAGGCTTTTTTCGTTCTGGTTCCCCCGACTTACCTGAAACTCACTTTCATATTGAAACCTTGCATCTAGAGTTACACTACCCTCTTCACATGGTTTTAATATCGTCGTGAACGAGCTAGCATGTAACTCTGTGCCTTAGTCTTAGCCTTATTCCGATACCAAGCTCTAACCAAAGCTCCTTTTATTCGATATTAGAAAATCTAGTTATGTGACAGAGTTTAATTGTTTGAAGTGTCGCTTGTTTCTAATTTGAAAACAGGAGGACTTTGAATACAAGTTTAGTCTCACTGAGATCAAGAGGGAGGGGGGCTACATTTCTGTTAAGGCTTTGATCTACCTGAATGCTAGCTCAGTTTTATCTTGGTGAGGTTGCTAACCTGTTTGGGTTCTGAACGCAATTACCCTAAATGCCTCTTTCTCATAAAAATACAAACTCGCTCATTGCTAAGTATTGTGGAAGTTTAGCTTTGATGTTTGCGAGGAGCCTATATTGCCAAGGTAAGAGAAGTGATACAGATGAAAATGGGTAAATTAAAAGGCTCGTCTATGAATACTATCTATCAGCAATAGTTAGTATCTATGAAAATGTAGCGTAGCGATTCTTCGTATATTTGATGGTATATCAAAGAATAAGGAGCCTTCGTCCTTGAAGGGGAGTCTGAAAATTAGTTATGAAAAAAGCAGCTAGGTAGCTGCTTTTTATTTATTAAGTTACGTGTCTTTAAGAGTCCACTGTCTCCGTATGTTCCGGAGTGGTTATTGCTTGGTTGTTCTCTTCCATCTTCTTCTCTTCTGCTTTTGCTTTTTCAATCATTGGAGTGATTGTTGAGCCTTGAATGAGGATAGAGAAAACAACGACGGAGTAGGTCATTACAAGAATAATCTCTTTTACATCGATTAACTTATCTTGAATCACCCAAATACCAGATGGAATGGAAAGTGCCATTGCCAATGCAAGGCCCCCGCGTAAGCCGCCCCACGTCAAAATACGTACTGACCACGGGTTATATTTTCTGTAACGCTTAAAGCCAATGTACGAGAGAAATACGCTTAGATAGCGAGCTGCTAGTACAAGAGGGACTGAAATAGCCATCATAATCCAGTCTTCTTTGTGGAATTCAAAGAGCAGCATCGACATGCCGATCAGTAGGAATAACACGCCATTCAAGAACTCATCAACAAGCTCCCAAAAATGGTCAAGGTGATCTTCACTCTCTTTTGAAAAGCCAATAAAGCGTGTCCAGTTGCCAATCATAATACCGGATACAACCATTGCGAGTGGGCCTGATACATGGATGTATTCAGCAAATGCGTAACCTGCTGTTGGGACACCAATGGTAAGTAACAATTCCATTGAGTGATCATCGGTGGCACTGATCAAGTAGTGGAATAGCAAACCGAGGACGAAACCATATGTGATACCACCGATAGCTTCTTGGATGAAGAGTAAGGTGACACTACCTACAGTTGGTGCCTCAGTGCCAAATGCAATCGTAAATAGAGTGACGAAGATAACCAAACCGAAGCCATCATTGAAGAGCGATTCTCCTTCAATCTGAGTGGAGATACGTTTAGGAGCATCGAGTTTTTTCACAATAGCCAATACAGCGATTGGGTCAGTTGGCGATATTAGAGCACCAAATAGTAAGCAGTAGACCAAATCAAATTGGATGCCAATTAACTGACAAAACCCATACAGCGTAAATCCAATAAAGAACGTAGAAAACAGTGTAGCTCCAAGGGCTAAAACAGTGATCTCCCACTTTTGATCTTTAAGGTTCGGGAGTTTGATGCCTAGTCCACCAGCAAATAGTAAGAAGCCAAGAATGCCTTTGAGCAAGAAATCTTCGAAGTTAATCCTTGTGACCGTCTCCGTCGCAATTTCGGTGAGATGGAACCAGTTGTTTTGACCCGCAATTAAGATTAGAAGTGAAAGCACCATTGAACCTGCGGTAATCGCAATGGTGGTTTGCATCTTTCCTATCTTGCTGTTTACAAAAGCAATTAGCATCGCAGCTGCGGATAGAAAACATAAAGTATGATAGACCGACATAGAGCTCTCTATTTGTAACATTTTATGAATGGAATTCTCGGCTGATGCTGCTTAAATAGCAAACATTTTTTCGTGATTATTTTGTAAGTTAAGAAGGAGATAAAATAATCATTAATTCCACGTTTAGACGTCTAGACTCCTGAAGTTTGTGTGATAGGATGGAAAGATAACTAAAGGAATGAGGCTGTACTGTGGGAAGTAACGTAAGACAACAGATTGAAGCTCAATTGAAGCAACGTATTCTTTTGATTGATGGTGGTATGGGAACCATGATTCAAGGGTACAAACTTGAAGAGCAAGACTATCGAGGAACGCGCTTTGCGGATTGGCATTGTGATCTAAAAGGTAACAACGACCTGTTGGTTCTAAGTCAGCCTCAACTTATCAAGGAAATTCACGCTGCATATTTAGAAGCGGGTGCAGATATTCTTGAGACCAACACTTTTAACGCAACAACCATTGCGATGGCTGACTACGAGATGGAAAGCCTAAGTGAAGAAATTAACTTTGCAGCTGCCAAGCTTGCACGTGAAGTTGCAGACGAATGGACCGCAAAAACACCCGATAAACCACGTTATGTCGCAGGGGTTTTAGGGCCAACAAACCGAACTTGTTCTATTTCTCCTGATGTAAATGACCCCGGATATCGAAATGTTTCTTTCGACGAGTTAGTTGAGGCTTACTCTGAATCGACTCGAGCGCTTATTAAAGGTGGTTCAGACCTTATTCTTATCGAGACCATCTTCGATACGCTTAACGCTAAGGCTTGTTCATTTGCTGTTGAAAGTGTGTTTGAAGAGATGGGTATTGAGTTACCTGTGATGATCTCGGGGACTATTACTGATGCTTCCGGTCGGACATTATCCGGTCAAACCACAGAAGCGTTTTACAACTCATTACGTCATGTTAAACCGATTTCGTTTGGTTTGAACTGTGCACTTGGTCCAGATGAGCTGCGTCCTTATGTTGAAGAGCTCTCTCGTATATCAGAATCTTTTGTTTCCGCTCACCCAAATGCTGGGCTTCCGAATGCATTCGGCGAATACGATTTGTCGCCAGAAGATATGGCTAAGCATGTTAAAGAGTGGGCTCAAAGTGGCTTTTTAAACTTGATTGGTGGGTGTTGTGGTACAACTCCTGAGCACATTCGCCAAATGGCACTCGCGGTTGAAAATATCGCCCCTCGTCAATTACCTGAACTTCCCGTTGCTTGTCGCTTGTCTGGCTTAGAGCCGCTCGCGATTGATAAAGACTCTTTATTTATCAATGTCGGTGAGCGTACGAATGTAACCGGTTCTGCGCGTTTTAAGCGCTTGATTAAAGAAGAGCTGTACGATGAAGCGCTCGATGTGGCTCGTCAACAAGTTGAAAATGGCGCTCAAATTATCGATATCAACATGGATGAAGGCATGTTGGATGCACAAGCTTGTATGGTTCGCTTTTTAAACCTTTGTGCGTCAGAACCTGAAATCTCAAAAGTACCAATCATGGTTGACTCTTCCAAGTGGGAGGTTATTGAAGCCGGTCTTAAGTGCATCCAAGGCAAAGGCATTGTTAACTCGATCTCTCTCAAAGAAGGCAAAGAGAAATTCGTTGAACAAGCTAAGTTGATCCGCCGTTACGGTGCGGCTGTGATTGTGATGGCGTTTGATGAGATTGGGCAAGCAGATACACGTGAGCGCAAAGTAGAAATTTGTACCAACGCTTACCGAATTCTTGTTGATGAAGTGGGCTTTCCACCAGAAGACATCATTTTTGACCCAAACATTTTTGCCATTGCTACGGGGATCGAGGAGCATAATAACTACGCGGTGGATTTCATTGAAGCCGTTGGCGATATCAAACGTGATTTACCACATGCGATGATCTCGGGTGGTGTTTCTAACGTCTCATTCTCTTTCCGTGGCAATAACTATGTACGTGAAGCGATTCACGCGGTGTTCCTCTACCACTGTTTTAAAAATGGTATGGATATGGGGATTGTGAATGCGGGTCAGTTAGAAATCTACGATAACGTGCCTGAAAAATTGCGTGAGGCTGTGGAAGATGTCGTTCTTAACCGTCGTGATGACGCCACTGAGAGATTGTTAGATATCGCGGCGGAATATGCAGGCAAAGGGGTAGGTAAAGAGGAGGATGCCTCTGCACTTGAGTGGAGAACTTGGCCTGTTGAAAAGCGCTTAGAGCACGCGTTAGTGAAAGGAATAACTGAGTTCATCGTTGATGATACCGAAGAGGCTCGTGTCAACGCTTCAAAGCCATTAGAGGTGATTGAAGGCCCACTAATGGATGGGATGAACGTCGTCGGAGACTTGTTTGGTGAAGGTAAGATGTTCCTTCCTCAGGTCGTAAAATCTGCACGAGTGATGAAGCAAGCAGTCGCGCATCTGGAGCCCTACATCAATGCAGAAAAGCAGGTGGGACAAACAAACGGTAAGATTTTGCTAGCGACGGTCAAAGGTGATGTACATGATATCGGGAAAAATATCGTTGGCGTTGTATTGCAGTGCAATAACTACGAAATTATCGATCTTGGTGTCATGGTTCCTTGCGAAAAGATCTTAAAAGTAGCGCAAGAAGAAAACGTCGATATTATTGGTTTATCAGGGTTGATCACGCCTTCATTAGACGAAATGGTGCATGTTGCAAAAGAGATGGAGCGTCTCGACTTTAACTTACCTCTTCTCATCGGTGGCGCAACAACGTCAAAAGCCCATACAGCAGTTAAGATTGAGCAAAATTACAAGCATCCAGTGGTTTACGTGAACAACGCCTCACGTGCAGTGGGCGTATGTACTTCTCTTCTGTCAGATGAACGTCGCCCTGAATTTGTTGAAAAACTTCAAGCTGATTACGAACGAGTACGTGATCAACATAATCGAAAGAAACCGAGAACCAAACCAGTGACATTAGAAGCGGCTCGAGCGAATAAAGTTGCGATCGATTGGGAAGCTTATACTCCTCCAGTGCCTGTTAAGCCTGGCATTCATATCTTCGATGATTTTGATGTGGCTATATTACGTCAATACATCGATTGGACACCATTCTTTATGACTTGGTCACTTGTGGGTAAGTATCCAACAATTTTCCAACATGAAGAAGTTGGTGAAGAAGCAAAACGTTTATTCGAAGATGCCAACGAGTTACTTGATCGAGTTGAGCGAGAAGGCCTGTTAAAAGCGCGTGGAATGTGTGGCTTATTCCCTGCTGCGAGCGTGGGGGACGACATTGAAGTTTATGCTGATGAAACTCGTACCGACGTTGTGAAAGTATTACGTAACTTGCGACAACAGACCGAGAAACCAAAAGGATTCAACTATTGTTTATCCGACTACATCGCACCTAAAGAGTCGGGTAAACATGATTGGATAGGGGCATTTGCTGTCACTGGTGGTATTGGTGAACGAGAGCTTGCTGATGAATACAAAGCACAGGGAGATGATTACAACGCAATTATGATTCAAGCGGTGGCGGATCGCCTAGCCGAAGCGTTTGCTGAGTATTTGCATGAGCGTGTCCGTAAAGAAATTTGGGGTTATGCTGCGGATGAAGATTTATCTAACGATGATCTCATTCGTGAAAAATACCAAGGTATTCGCCCTGCACCAGGTTATCCAGCGTGCCCTGAGCATACTGAAAAAGGACCGCTTTGGGAGCTACTTAATGTGGAAGAGAATATTGGCATGACTCTAACCTCCAGCTATGCAATGTATCCGGGTGCGTCAGTATCTGGTTGGTACTTCTCTCATCCTGACTCACGTTACTTTGCGATCGCACAGATCCAAGAAGATCAGCTAGAGAGTTACGCCGATCGTAAGGGGTGGGATAGGATCGAGGCTGAAAAATGGTTAGGGCCAAACATTAATGGTTAAATTGATGTTTACCTCGTCCAAATATAACAACTAATGAAACAACAAAGGGCTGCAGATACGCAGCCCTTTGTTTTATTGAGTTGAACTTACTTCTCAAACAACTCCGTGTGGAGTTTTTGTATGGCTTGTTTCGATACCGATTCATGGAGCAAGAAGCATAAGTTGTGAGGGCTAGCGCCATAACAAATCATGCGTAGGTTAAAATCTTCTAGCGTGCCAAAAACCTGTTTCGCGTAGCCTTTACTCTCACTCATGTTGTTACCAATGAGAGCAACGAGGCATAGGTCATGTTCAACTTCTACCTTACATAACTCTTCTAACTCTTCTCGTGCAGCTTGCGGCAGCTGTGGTGCTCCGCCAGATGTATCAGTTTGATCAAGTGTTAACGATACACTGATTTCAGATGTCGTGATCAAATCGACAGAGATCTTATGCTTTGCAAGGATCTCAAAGACCTTTGCTAAGAAACCGTATGCGTGGAACATATTGGCGCTGCGTAGCGTTACCATGGTTTGGTTACAACGCAAAGCTAGCGCACGGAATAACGGTGAGCTTTCGACTTGGTGGCGAATCCAAGTTCCCCCTTTTTCAGGCTCTTTCGATGACCCCACAAATACCGGAATGTCGTGGCGCAATGCAGGTACTAGCGTAGAAGGGTGAAGGATTTTAGCGCCAAAGTTAGCCATTTCTGAAGCTTCACTAAAGCTGATCTCAGGAATTGGTGAGGCTTTTGGCGCAATTCGCGGGTCTGTTGTGTAGATGCCCGGAACATCAGTCCAGATTTCTAACCCTGCCGCTTTGACGCTCTCAGCAATTAAGGCGGCGCTGTAATCGCTGCCTCCTCGACCTAGTGTTGTTGTATTACCGGCTTCGTCAGATCCTATGAAGCCTTGAGTAACAACAACGGATTGTTGGCAAAGTGGTACGAGTTTATCTTGCGCAAGCGTCGAAATTGCTTCAATGTTTGGCTCTGCGCGACCAAAGTTGTCATCAGTACGCAGCACATCGCGGATATCAAAGCGCACAGCTTGAATGCCTCGCTCACACATTAACTGAGTTAGAATATGCGTCGACATGAGTTCGCCACATGCGACTAAATGATCGGTTAACTTCGCACTAGCTTGGATAGATGCAGCCTCGGCCAGGCTGGTTACGGTATCTAATATGCCATACACCTCGGCAGCAGTTTTCGTGCTGTCTTCGAGCTGAGTTAAAATGGCGTCATGAATGTTGGCCAGATTTTGCAGCAGCTCAGTACGGTGCGTTTGATCCTGAACACCGTTGGCGAGTTCTACCAATAGGTTGGTGACGCCAGAGCAAGCGCTGCTCACGACCAGGCGAGTATTTGGATTGTTTTCGATAATGGTGGCGCAACGACTCATTGCCTCAAAGTTGGCAACACTGGTTCCACCGAATTTAGCTACGTTAAATGCGCTCACTGCGTTCTCCCACGACTTCCTAAAAAATTGTACATCCAATGTTTAGTGAGAAAAGGAACAGAGCAAAAAGAGAGGTATTTAGAATGCTATTTGAAAAATTTACCCTCAGAAGCCCTTCATCAGACTGCGCTGATGACAGTTGATGGGATTCAGCCCAATTCAACCGACAAGTCAAATCCTGCAACTTTGACTTACCTCGGCACTACTCCCCCTCAATGATTGGTGTTGGAATTGCGGTTCCACAAATCATCTACCTGGGTAGCGCTCCTCTTCTACATAAAGCTCAAACATTGAACGGTTTTGAGGCCTTAATGTCAATCAATATTTCAACCGTTATGGTGTTTTTTATTAACGATTTTGTGACACTGGTTTGACCTCCATACTTACGGCTAATTGCTGATAGAGGAAAAATCTATTAGGGTGAAGAACCCTACACCTGAGCCATGTTATTGAATAGAACTTTTAGAATGCTCAGGATAAAAGATAATCAAGGAGCTGACATGTCGATCCAAAGCTTTATTCCGCCTCACCGTATTTTAATGGGACCTGGTCCTTCTGATATTTATCCTCAAGTGTTACAAGCACTAAGCCGTCCTACGGTAGGTCACCTTGATCCTCTGTTTATCGGTATGATGGATGAGCTCAAGCAGCTATTGAAGTATGCCTTTCAAACTGACAATGAGTTCACTATTGCGGTTTCAGCGCCTGGTAGCGCAGGGATGGAAACCTGCTTTGTAAACTTGATCGAGAAAGGCGACAAAGTGATCGTCTGCCGTAACGGTGTATTTGGTGAACGCATGCGCGAAAATGTCGTCCGTGCTGGTGGCGAAGTTGTTATCGTCGATGATGAATGGGGGACGCCTGTTTCCATTGATAAAGTCGAGCAAGCACTCGAACAGCACCCAGATACAAAAATTCTTGCTTTTGTGCATGCGGAAACCTCAACTGGTGCAGTCAGTGATGCTCAAGCATTGGGTAAGCTGGCGAAACAGCATAATGCATTATCTATTGTTGATGCGGTGACATCGCTTGGTGGTGTGCCGTTAAAAGTGGATGAATGGCAACTGGATGCGGTTTACTCTGGTAGTCAAAAATGTTTGTCATGTGTACCTGGGCTCTCACCAGTGACGTTTTCTCCTGCCGCGATTGAAAAGATTCAAGCAAGAACAACACCAGTACAGAGTTGGTTCCTCGATCAGAGTTTAGTTTTGGGGTATTGGAGTGGAGAAGGCAAGCGTAGTTACCATCATACGGCGCCAGTTAATAGCTTGTATGCGCTTCATGAAGCTTTATTGATACTGAAAAATGAAGGATTAGAAAACGCTTGGGCTCGTCACCAACTGATGCATGAAAAACTCAAAAATGGCTTACAAAAGTTAGGCTTTGAATTTGTTGTGGACGAAGCCCATCGGTTGCCACAATTAAATGCGATTTACGTGCCTGAAGGAGTTGATGAAGCAAAAGTTCGTGCTCACTTGCTAGAAACCTATAACCTAGAAATTGGTGCAGGCCTTGGGGCATTAGCTGGTAAAGCGTGGCGTATTGGCTTAATGGGTTACGGCGCTCGATCTGAAAACGTTGCGCTGTGCTTAAAAGCGTTAGAAGAGTCACTCACTGAATAAAATCATACAGCAATGAGATAAAGAAAAGCGAAGGTCATCCCTTCGCTTTTTGGTATTTATTACTCAGCTCCTGAAGTGGGGGCTGGTGAGGCAGATATTGCTTGAGAAGGTGGCTGGTAATTGACGTCACTGAAATCAATCTTCGGGAACAAAAACTGCGCTTCAGCTCTAATTTGCTCCGCTTTACTTGAGTCATCTAAGCCTTGGTAGGCCAAAATCAAATTATTATAAAATGCAGGGCGAGGCTTATCTTTGATGATTTTTAGCGACCAATCGATATAAGGCTGAATCAAGGTTGCGTCTTGTTGGTACAGCCCAAGGTTTAAAAACGTGCTATAGACATCCCAATCAAACCTGTCTTTCCAAACTACAGGGTTACTGACTTGATTCAGAATATCAGGGTTAGTTGGTCTAGTGGTCTCAAACTTCGTCAATACATAATTCGTATGTAATGCGCTTACCATGTAAAACGTAAACGCAACGGGAAGTACCAAACTAAAAACACGCAGCAAGCTTTTGGTTACATTACTAAAGCCGACTTGTCGATAACGAGAGACGCGCTGATCGACCCAGTACAGTAGGATAACGAAGATCAACCAATGCACGAGAGAGTGGTAGAAAGGGTATTCCAGTTGTGAGTGCAATACGATAGGTATAAACAAGGCCAGCAACGCAAGACGAGTTCCGCGTTTGGCTTGATAGATTCGATACAGTACCAGTGCCATCGCTAAGAAGATGCCGAGTATTGGCAGCAAGCCACCTTCTACTCCCCAGTAAAGCAGCTCGTTATGCGGATGATCCATGGCTGGCAAACCAGCTGGGTAATTCTCATTTAGGGCATGTTGACGAGCCGTATACAGCATGTACTCAGATTCAAACTTGCCATATCCATAACCAGTAAAAGGCTTTTCAATCACCATGTCTAATGTTTGCGGAAAAGTATACGCTCGAGGAGACTCCATATTTACTTTTTCTGCAGCTAACCCACCTCCATCAGGAAAGGCAAGATGCATGACAACGACTGAGAGTAAGAGCCCACTTACAAGTGACACAACCCAGCGGATAAAGCGCCCTTTGGTTGCAAAGCGGTACATGTATGGAATGACCAACAACACGGCGATGACCGAGGCTAACCAACCAGTGCGTGAAGCCAACGCCACAATTAGTGGTAAAGTTAAAACTGGTACGGCATAGAGAAGGTAAACATCGCTTAACTTACGATCGTATTTGTAGGGCTGACGTGCAAGTAAATAGCTGGCAATCACCAACCCTGTCGCAAGAAAACTGGCCATTACATTGGGCTGTTGGAAAATACCATAAGGACGATTGGCCACCGTGTCGTAACCAAACGGATTGCCTGGTTTGAGATACAGATATTGTGTCAAACCAAAAATGGCTTGGATAACAACCGCAAGGACAATGAACCATAATAGGCGTTGGCGATGTTTATTACTGAAATGAAATTGTTGTAAGACAATAAAGAACAGGACACCACACCACAGGCCAATGAGCTTATTGGCTGCCAAACTGCTATTCGCATTTGGGTACAGAATGGGCACCGTCATGATAAGAGCACTAATGAACAAGCCGATGGTTAGTTTTGAGTAACGTAGTACTCGATTATTCGCAAGTTGGTAACACCCAATGCCTAATGCAAAGCTAAAAGCAATCCAAGTTGTCGCATTGAACGAAAGCGAAAGCCCCGAACCGCCGGGGTTGGGCATGAAAAAGTGCATTGCCAACACAAATAGTGTTGCCAAGGCAATGAGAAACTTGCGATTGAGGGGAACCTGTACTTTTTCGGGAGAAAGCTTTGTTCCACTTACATGTATAGTAGCCATAGTTATTGCGTTGTTTTGAATGAAAAAAGACCAGCACTTGCTGGTCTCGATACTTTACCTGTTTTTTCTACTTCAACATAGGCTTGAGGAAGTGAGCTGTGTGCGAACCCTCGATTTGCGACACATCTTCCGGAGTGCCTTGAGCGATTATCTCGCCGCCACCCTGACCCCCTTCAGGACCAAGATCGATAATCCAGTCCGCAGTCTTAATGACGTCCAGGTTATGCTCGATCACCACGACAGTATTTCCGTGGTCGCGAAGCCTGTGCAGTACAGTGAGCAACTGCTGGATATCATGGAAGTGCAAGCCGGTTGTTGGTTCATCCAAAATGTACAAGGTTTTTCCTGTATCACGTTTGGATAGCTCTCGCGCCAGTTTCACACGCTGTGCTTCACCACCGGAGAGTGTTGTTGCCGCTTGACCCAATCGTATGTACGACAAACCCACATCCATCAGTGTTTGTAGTTTGCGAGCGATGGCAGGAACTGGATCGAAGAAGGTGCGTGCATCTTCGATCGTCATTTCTAGCACTTCATCAATAGTTTTACCTTTGTAACGTACTTCGAGCGTTTCACGGTTGTAGCGTTTACCTTTACACACATCACATGGCACATAAACATCTGGTAGGAAATGCATTTCTACTTTGATAACACCGTCACCCTGACAGGCCTCACAACGACCACCGCGTACGTTAAAACTAAAACGGCCCGGTTTGTAACCGCGAGAACGCGACTCCTGTGTGCCTGCAAACAGTTCACGGATTGGTGTAAAGATCCCCGTATAGGTTGCAGGGTTAGAGCGAGGTGTACGGCCAATTGGGCTTTGATCGATATCGATGACTTTATCGAAGTGCTCTAGACCTTTAATCGATTTATAAGGTGAAGGCTGAGCCGTTGTCGCTCCGTTAAGTTGGGTATGCGCAATTTTAAAGAAAGTATCATTAATCAGCGTTGATTTACCTGAGCCAGATACTCCTGTAATACAGCTGAATAACCCAACAGGAATTGAAAGGTTAACGTTTTTAAGGTTATTACCTGTTGCGCCTAATAGCTCAACCGTTTTTTTCGGATCTCGCGGCGTGCGATCTTTCGGTACTGCGATTTCTTTAACACCACTTAAGTACTGACCTGTCAGAGAATTCGGATTTGCGATTATCTCTTCCATGGTGCCTTCCGCAACAACATTACCACCATGTACGCCAGCACCAGGACCAATATCTATGACATGATCTGCACAGCGAATCGCATCTTCATCGTGTTCTACCACAAGTACGGTATTACCTAAATCGCGCAAATGAGTGAGCGTTTTTAATAAGCGTTCATTATCACGCTGGTGGAGGCCAATCGACGGTTCATCCAGAACATACATCACACCAACAAGACCTGCACCAATTTGGCTTGCTAAACGAATACGTTGAGCTTCACCGCCTGATAAGGTTTCTGCACTGCGTGATAAGTTTAGGTAGTTCAAACCGACGTTAACTAAGAATTGCAGACGGTCGTTGATTTCCTTCATCACTTTTTCAGCGATTTGGGCGCGTTGACCTTCCAGTTTCAAGGAATGGAAGAATTCCAATGCATCAGCAATGCTGAGTTCAACAATCTCAGGTAGTGTCGTATCAGCAATAAACACGTTACGTGCTTCAAGGCGTAGACGAGTACCGCCACAGCTTGAACAAGATTTAGTGGAGATGTATTTTGCAAGCTCTTCACGGACAGAGTTGGATTCTGTATCACGATAGCGACGTTCTAGGGTATTCAGAATACCTTCGAATGGATGGCGTTTAACGCGAATATCGCCACGATCGTTGATGTATTTAAACTCAATCTCAGTACGACCTGAGCCCTTTAGAATGACATCTTGTGTTTTCTTTGGCAGAGAATTAAAAGGGGCATGGAGGTCAAAACCATAATGATCGGCCAATGAGGTGAGCATTTGGAAGTAGTAGTAGTTCTTTTGATCCCAACCGCGAATCGCACCTTGTGCCAAGCTTAATGAATCATCTTGAATGACTCGACTTGGATCGAAGTATTGCTGCACACCCAAACCATCACAAGTGCCACATGCACCAGCAGGGTTGTTGAATGAGAAAAGTCGCGGCTCTAACTCTTGCATGCTGTAACCACATTGTGGACAAGCGAAGTTGGCGGAGAAAATAATCTCTTCACCGTCGCCATCCATTGGCGCGACAACCGCAATTCCGCCTGATAATTCGAGCGTGGTCTCGAAAGATTCGGCCAAGCGCTGTTGTAAGTCTGGACGAACTTTAAAGCGGTCTACCACGACTTCAATGGTGTGCTTTTTATGTAGCTCAAGGGTTGGAGGATCGGAAAGATCGCAAGTTTCTCCATCAATACGCGCACGAATAAAGCCTTGAGCCGCTAAGTTCTCAAGCGTTTTAACATGCTCACCTTTACGTTCTTTGACAATAGGCGCCAATAGCATCATTTTGCTGCCTTCCGGCATCTCTAGGACTTTGTCCACCATTTGGCTGATGGTTTGCGCGGCAAGAGGGGCATGATGCGTTGGACAGCGGGGTTCGCCCACACGAGCATACAATAGACGTAAGTAGTCGTAGACTTCGGTAATTGTACCGACGGTTGAACGCGGGTTATGAGAAGTAGATTTCTGTTCAATAGAAATCGCGGGTGATAACCCTTCAATGTGGTCGACATCGGGTTTTTCCATCAGAGACAAAAACTGACGAGCGTAGGCAGAGAGAGACTCTACGTAGCGTCGTTGGCCTTCTGCATACAATGTATCGAAAGCGAGAGAGGATTTACCGGAGCCACTTAGTCCAGTAATGACAATCAGTTTATCGCGAGGGATTGTAAGATTAATGTCTTTAAGGTTATGGGTTCGGGCACCGCGAACTTCTATTTTATCCATCGTTTTTGCTCTATGTATAACCAAGTGGGGCAAGTATTACATAGTGTGAGAAATGTGCAAAGAAAATTACTGGATAAAAAAACAGTAAAGTAAAAAGCCCAGCGTTGTGCTGGGCTTTCGATACAGTAATTTCGTACTAAGACGATGCTTTATACTGCTTTTTGTGTTGCGTGCTTACCTAGCTCAGAGGTTTTTTCATCTTTTAGATACAGGTTTTCAAAACAATAGTTAGTTGCTTCGATGTAACCTTCAACGCTACCACAGTCAAAGCGTTTGCCCTTGAATTTGTAAGCCAATACACAGCCCGCTTTTGCTTGTTTAAGCAGCGCGTCCGTGATTTGAATTTCACCACCTTTACCAGGTTCAGTGTTTTCGATCAGTTCAAAAATATCGGGAGTCAGGATGTAGCGGCCAATGATAGCAAGGTTGCTAGGCGCCGTGCCTTTCTCTGGTTTTTCTACCATGTCGTCTACACGGTAGATGTCGTCTTTGATCATTTCACCAGAGATAACGCCGTATTTGTGTGTTTCTTCGGCTGGTACTTCTTGCACTGCAACGATAGAACAGCGGAACTGCTTAAATAGTGCCACCATCTGAGCCAGTACGCCCTCTTGCTCGTTCACACAAAGGTCATCAGCAAGAACAACAGCAAATGGCTCATCGCCTACCAATTCTCGTCCAGTTAGAATCGCGTGGCCCAAGCCTTTCATTTCGCGTTGACGTATATAAGTGAAGTTTGCAGATTCAATGATTTCACGGATATCTACCAACAGCTCTTCTTTGTTGGTACCGCTAATCTGATGTTCCAGTTCGTAGTTCTTATCAAAGTGGTCCATGATCGAGTGCTTGCCACGACCTGTCACAATACACATGCCGTTCATACCAGCTTGGATTGCTTCTTCGACACCGTATTCAATAAGCGGTTTGTTCACGACTGGCATCATCTCTTTTGGCATAGATTTCGTTGCCGGTAGGAAGCGTGTGCCATAGCCTGCAGCAGGGAACAGACATTTTTTTATCATTGGGGGAATATCCTATCTCGTTTTTATCAAGAATCTGCGCATAACTTTAACACGAGAGGTATCAATGAATCATGAATAAAGTAGGAAAAAATGTGAGACTCGGTGCGGAAAAAAGATGAGCGACTCGTCATTTCAGTTATCAGAGCCGCTCACATTGCATCACGACATTAAGTTTTGGTCTGCCCAGGCGATTGCCTGTACTCGGTTCTTTACGGATAGCTTTTTGAATATCTGATACAAGTGCGATTTGATGGTGAATTCACTGACGAATAACTCTTCGGCCATCTGACTGTTCGAGGCGCCAGCTTGTAGGCAACGCAGTACTTGTAGCTCACGAATGGTTAGGTCTACCGTAGCTGGTGCAGTATGAGTATTAATGACATTGCGGTAATAGTGTAAAAGTTGACTGGTTACATTACGCGGCAGCCAGTTTTGACCGTTAACAATGCCTTTTAACCCTTCTCCAATTTGCTCTAGCGTATCTTCAGAATAAAACACACCTTTTAATTGACCAAATGAAAGAAGTTCATCCGTGGTTAGTCTTTTAGGCACGTTGAAGACAACGGTTTCAAAGTTTTTCCATACAAGAGGCAAGTTTTTGATCGATTGAACAAGTGATTTATGTTCACTGAAGTCGATCAGTAGAATTTTATTACGGTGTTGTGGCTTGGCTTCCATGAGTGCTTCGGTTGAAATCACCGGGATGCTCATATCAATGTACTTTTCGAGTGCCGCCACTTTTTTTTGCGCATTATCTTCCATACTGATCAGAAATAGCTTTCTTGCGTAAGCCGACTTTCTCACGTGTTCCAATCTCCCTGGGTTCAATAGAAGCCATAAACTGGCATTAAAGAGAGGCCATAACCATCGCTTTACTGAATAAATGCGTTCGAATTCAAAGCTTCACGAAACGATGTCTGCAACGCGAATCAAAAATGCTACACACGTAAGTTGAAATACGATTTGGGTTCTAGAGGGTGACTCAATAGATCACAATGGTATTAGACTTTAATCAAAACATTAAAGCGTGCTATTCTAATGCGCTAAAATTTTATATATCCAGAGTGAAACGGAGCACATCATGGCCAGCCGTGGAATTAACAAAGTTATTTTGGTGGGGAATCTAGGTAACGACCCTGAAATTCGTTACATGCCGAATGGCGGTGCAGTAGCAAACATTACTATTGCGACTTCTGATTCATGGCGTGATAAAGCGACTGGCGAACAGCGCGAAAAAACGGAATGGCACCGTGTTGTGTTGTTCGGCAAACTTGCGGAAGTAGCAGGTGAGTACTTGCGTAAAGGCTCTCAAGTCTACATTGAAGGGCAACTGCAAACTCGCAAATGGCAAGATCAAAGTGGTCAAGATCGCTACTCAACTGAAGTCGTTGTTCAAGGCTTCAATGGTGTGATGCAAATGCTTGGCGGTCGTGCTCAAGGTGGCGGCGCACCTATGGGCGGTCAACAGCAGCAACAAGGTGGATGGGGTCAGCCTCAACAGCCAGCTCAGCAGCAGTACAATGCGCCTCAGCAACAGCAACCACAACAACAGGCTCCGCAGCAATCACAGCAGCAGTACAATGAGCCACCAATGGATTTTGACGACGATATCCCGTTCTAAATTCTGCTTATGCTTGAATCGAAAAGGCCGCGAATATCGCGGCCTTTTTTATTGTCGCAATCTAATGATCTCACAGGCTTATCTTGGCAAGGTTAGGCGTAACAATAAAACTTATCAATGAGTGTGATTTTCTTTATGCTCCAGCCTCTCACTATCAGACTAATCCGATTGTTTGATGAACTCTTATCAAGTATAAATATTTCAATAAGGTATATGATGAATAAAAAAGGAATTTGGTATTCATGAGGTATACCCCAACTCTTAAGTTAAGCACACGGCTGGTGGCCTTCGTCACCATGATCGTTATCTGCGCCATGTTTATCTTGTTTGTCGGTGGCACCCTCTCTTTTAAACGTCTTGGGCAGGAATATCTCACCCATTATTTAGAAGGGATCGTAGAGGTGGTCGACAAGGAGATGGAAGATCCTGACGCCGCTTATTCTATGCAGCGCTGGATGCCGAAAATGCTGCAGGCTTCCAATATTGTCGAAATGACGTTGTCGACCAACAACGCCGTTGTTTATCGCTTCAAAGATACTTCTCATCAAATGGAAGCGTCAGTCTTGTTTGAGGCTGAGTACCAGTTGACTCACAATCAAGATTACACGATTCACTTTAAAGCAATTCCCCCTTACTTAGGTTACAGCTACTCAATGCAGGCGCTTTGGTCGATCACGCTTGCCGTTATATTGATCATCTTCTGCTTAATGCGCGGCGTGGCATGGCTTAAGGAACAATTAGAAGGCTCCGAAATGCTCGAAGAGCGAGGCAGAATGATCCTGGCTGGTAGGGTGGAGCAGTATGCCAAAGGTGACAAAAAAGAATGGCCTTACACCGCCAGTGAAGCGCTCGATGTATTAATCGAAGAGTTACAAGATGCGCGTCAAGAGCGAAGCCGATTTGATACCTTTATTCGAACTCAAACCTTCCTTGATAAGCTAACCGGTACCGCTAACCGAGTGTTATTTGATAGCAAGTTGGAATCGGCGTTACTAGAAAGTGGGGCTCGCGGCGCCGTGTTGCTAGTGCGTATTCAAGACTGGAAACTGGTTGAAGAAGAGCAAGATAAGCAAATTACGGATGAGTTTATTGTTGAAGTTGGGAGTTTATTGTCCAATTTAGTTCAACGATACCCAGATGTTGTATTTTCCCGTTATTACGATGCTGATTTTGCGCTTTTTCTACCGCACCAAAGTGCGAAAGATGTGGCTAACCTCGCCTCGCAATGCATTCGCCAGTTAGAAAAGTTAATGCCGCCAGAGCCACTTGATCCAGACAACTGGTGCCATATTGGCATCACCACTTATAAAGAAGGTGAGCGACACAGCCAAATCATTGATGAAGCCGAGACTGCTTTGCGTAGTGCGCAACTACAAAATAACAATAATTGGAGTCGCTTCAAAAAATGGAACCACGATGAAGAAGCTCGCGGAAGTGTGAGGTGGAGAACGTTATTTGACACAGCACTTACACCTGAAAGTGTGATACTCTACGCACAATCTGTGCACCCAATAAGTGACGCGACGCATAAAAAATCATTATATGAAGAGTTAACATGTCGGATTCGCGATCCTGAGAATGGGATTGTTAAAGCGTCTCGGTTCATTTCTGCGATCAGACAGGTTGGTTATGAAGCGCAAATGGATAAGTCGGTTATTAATAAATTCTTAAGAGATTTTAAGGATAATTTTGATAACTCAAGATCGTATGCGCTCAATTTGAATGTAACGCCATTTTCTAACCGAGAGTACTTTAAATGGTTTCGTGATGAACTCTTACAGTTGTCACGTGAGCAGAGAAAGTGTCTCAGTTTTGAGTTTGTTGAAGCACAATTTGTAAGACACTTAGACTTTATGCGACCAGTCGCTAAAATGCTGGCCGGTTTAGGGTGCCACTTAATGGTTGGGCAGGCTGGGCGTACCATCGTCAGCACTCACTATTTAAAAGAAGTGGACATTCGTTACCTTAAACTTCATCGCAGTTTAGTAGCAAAAATCGACCAACGACATGAAAACCAGCTATTTGTCCGCAGTATGCTAGGTGCGGCGGCAAACAGTAAAACTAAAATTATAGCAGTGGGAATTGAGAATCAGAACGAGCTCAACACATTAATTGAGCTCGGGGTTTATGGTGGGCAAGGACGTTACTTTTCTGCGGAGCAGCAGTTTCTTCCTCGTCCCCAAGCGTTGCCGAATTCTCAATCAGAATCCCAAGTTAAATTGGGAAGACGAAATCGCTGGCGGAAAAAATAAAGATAATAATCATGGATTTCAAAGCACTATTCGACAAGCTTAAGCGATCATCTAGTGGTGATCGCTCCTGCTTTTTGGTTATTCAGCCAGACGCCGTTTATTTATCATCTTCAATCAAAAGTAGTCGTCCATACCAATTTGATATTTCTGAGTCCAATTGGGAAAAAGCCGTTGAGCAAGCATTGAGCGTTGCAGCGAGTGCGTATGATTCATTAACGGTTGTTCTTTCTCATAACTATTACCAGATGTACCAAATCGACAAACCGGTCATGCCGCGTCAAGAATGGCCAGCCGCATTACCGTTTTTGTTGAAAGAACTGATCTCTGAGCGTGCCATCGACATTATTGCCGATGCGGTCGAGTTACCGAATTCAACCAAAGTGCAAGCATATGTCTTATCGCGAAAAATATTGGATAAGATTGTGTTACTGGCCAGTCGAGCCCAGTTACCATTAGAAGCCATTCTTCCTGAAGACGATATTTGGGGAGAGACTGCGGGTGAACTAGGAAACTTCCTATTATTACAACGCAGTGTGCGTGGTCATTTCCGTATAAGCGCTTTTGTCGAAAATACTATTGCGTTCCACCGCTCTATTCGCAGTGTGACGCCACCGTTAACGGGGGTTCCGTCTAGCGATTTACAGATGGACAGTCTGTCGTTAGAACTGCAACGTTCGATTGACTATCTTTCATCTCAGTTACGCCACGTGCAATTACATCAATTGAAAGTGTGCTGTGATGAAGAGGATGAGAGCGAGCTTGTTCAGGCTCTGAACTACCGTTTAAGTACTAAGGTTTCACCGTTATTACCACCAGAACATGAGCTATCAGGACATGTTTTGGCTGACACTTCGGCTACTTCAAATACTCGACGCGTCAACTTATATCCCGATTACTTAAAGCCGAAAAAAGAGCTCCTGACGCTAAAAAATATCGCGTTATCTTGGGGCGTTGCGGCGGCTGCAATTCTATTTTCTTACGGTTATGTCACTTGGCAGAGCAGCGGTTTGGAAGATGAGATTGCTATTGTAAAAAGTAAAGGCGATATCATGAAGTCAGAGCTTGAACGTTATCAAGTCAAGCTACGTAAGCATCAACCTGACAATAATAAGCTGGCAGCTAAAGCCCGCTTAGAACGTGAAGTCAAGGCGAAGCGAGACTCGCTTAAAGCTGTCGGGAAATACGATGACTCGCAACGCACGGGTTACTCTGGCGTGATGCAATCATTAGCGAAGCTAGGAAACCAAGAAATTTCTTTGTCCGAAATTCGAATCAATACCCATACCTTAGACCTGAAGGGACTAGCGAAAAAACCGAGCTCAGTGCCAAATTGGGTTAGCCAATTTAAAAACGAAATTAGCTTGGTTGGTCGAACGTTTGACGACGTCAAAATAGGTCGAAATGATAAGGATATTGTGACGTTTGAACTAAAAACGCGCGAGGATAAAGAGAAATGAACGAATTCTGGCTCTCATTAGAAGGGCGCTTTGGCGAAATGAGTACGCGTGAAAAAGTGCTCACCGCATTATGCGGTTTAGTTGTCGTGATCATGTTGCTCTTTACGCTGGTATTGGAGCCAAAGCTTAACGAGATCATCAGTAATGAGAGGCAACTAAGTAATTTAAAGCAAGCCAATCAAAAGATTGAAATCGATACGCTACGTATTCAGGCGCAACTTAAGAAAGATCCAAATGCTGAGGTTGATCGCGCGATATCTAATCTGTTAGCTGAGAGTCAGCATCTTTCGATGCAATTAGCGGAGATCATCGAGCATCTTATTACACCTTCGCAAATGGCTGAGCTGCTTGAAAATGTGTTGGAGCAGCAAAGTGGCATTCACCTTTTGTCTCTGCAAACCTTGCCATCTGAGCCAATAACGGAAGATAAAGAAGCATCGCAATACTCTGGTTACTACGTGCATCCTGTTCGTATGGAACTGACTGGTGACTATTTTTCTATTGCTAATTATCTGAATAAATTGGAGAGCCTTCCTGCGAGTTATTACTGGCGCAGCTTTAGTTATAAAGTCGAAGAGTACCCGAAAGCGAAGCTTGTGTTAGAAGTCTACACACTAGGATCTAGAGAGGAGTTTATTGGTGGTTAACAAACTCATCATCTCATTGCTTGTTATGGCAGCGGCAGGAACCGCTTGGGCAAACCAAGACCCAACGGCCCCACTTGGTTGGGAAAAGCCAGCGGTTGAAACGTCAGCGAAACCAAAAGTTAAACGGTATCGACTGCCTAAGCTCAACAGTATTGTGTGTAAGCCAAGTACTGATTGTATCGCGATTATGGATAACAAACTTGTCGAAAAAGGCGAGCTATTTAAGGGTTATCGCGTCGCGAGCATTAATAGTGAATTTGTAACTTTAAAGCGTGGTAACCGTCAGTGGGACCTAGAGCTTTTTGATTTAAACGTAAAACAATAATAACCAGAGCCCGATCAGATATGCGCAAATTAGTTGTAGGAATAGCGATTGCTTCTTTAATGGGATGTTCAATGGGTCATCGGAATCCAGTGGAAGTTAAAGAAGCGCTCAATGAATCTATCAATCAAGCGAACAGCCGCACATTGGAAGAAATCCCTTCTTCTGTTGAGGCAGACTTGATGCCAAATTTAGACTCGAACGTTGCATCAGAGCAAGGCACCTCGAAGCGTTTTCGTATTCAAGCGAATGCGGTCGATGCAAGAAGCTTTTTCGCTTCGTTGGTGAAAGGCACAGAGTACAGCGTGGCGATTCACCCATCGGTACAAGGTAATATCACTGTCAACTTGTCTGATGTGACATTGGATGAAGTTCTGAATGTCGTACAGAATATGTATGGCTATGACGTGGTGAAGTCTGGCAAAGTTATTCAAATCTACCCAGCAGGTATGCGTACTGTGACCATTCCAGTCGATTACCTGCAGTTCAAGCGTTCTGGTCGCTCATTAACCAGCATTGTTACGGGCTCTGTAACCTCGGCTGGTACGTCTAATTCTGGTGGTAGCTCAGACAGTTCTGACTCGTCAGACTCTAACAATGGAAACAACAACGATAGCTCAACCACATCTACGGGTGGTACACGCATTGAAACCATCACTGAAAGTGATTTCTGGCCGATGCTGCAGCAAGCTGTTGCGAATCTAATTGGTTCAGGCAAAGGGCAAAGTGTGGTTGTAACGCCACAAGCGGGAGTTATTACGGTTCGAGCATTTCCAGATGATATTCGCGAAGTACGCGAGTTCTTAGGTGTATCGCAGGAGCGCATGCAGCGCCAGGTCATTCTTGAAGCTAAAATCCTAGAAGTGACGTTGAATGATGGCTACCAACAAGGCATCAACTGGTCAAACTTATCGGCGTCAATTGGTAACTCGGGTAGTATCGTAGTCAACCGCCCTGCATCGGCATTACCACCATTGGATGCGATTGGCACGCTATTGGGCGGTCAAACCAACGTGACTATTTCGGATGGTAACTTCAATGCAGTGTTGAGCTTTATGTCTACGCAAGGTGACTTGAACGTCCTTTCGAGCCCTCGTATTACCGCTGCCAACAACCAAAAATCTGTCATCAAAGTCGGTACCGATGAGTACTTTGTTACCGAGCTATCGAGTAATGCAGGCAACGGTGAAAACTCAAATGCAGTTCCTGAAGTGGAACTGACGCCATTCTTCTCGGGTATTTCCCTCGATGTGACTCCGCAAATTGATAACAAAGGCAATGTGTTCCTGCATGTTCACCCCGCAGTTATTGAAGTTACAGAAGAAGTGAAGCAATTGAACTTGGGCGGAGATTTCCAAAACATCCAACTGCCATTAGCGAAAAGCTCTATTCGTGAATCAGACTCGGTTATTCGTGCTAAAGATGGCGATGTTGTGGTTATCGGCGGGTTGATGAAACAGCAAAATCGTGAGCTTGTTTCTAAAGTCCCATTTTTGGGCGATGTACCAGCATTGGGGCATTTGTTCCGCAACGTGAATAACGTAACTGAGAAAACAGAATTGGTCATCTTGCTAAAACCGACCGTAGTTGGCGTGAACTCTTGGCAGAAAGAGCTAGAGCGCTCTCGTGATCTGCTGCAAGAGTGGTTCCCAGATGCGCAATAAGCGCTGGGAAAGGTTCTGTTTTTCAATAGGTTTGTGATTCGAGTATGTACTTGTCACACTTTGGGTTCCGAGTTCAGCCTTTTTCGTTAACCCCAAATACAGAAATGTTCTTGGGGTTAGTCCCTCACTATGAGGCGATCCAAACCATCCTAGCTGCCGTGCAAATGGGAGAAGGGGTGATTAAGGTGACGGGAGAAGTCGGCACTGGAAAAACCATGGTATGCCGTAAGCTGATCGAGCAGATTGAATCTGAAGTTGAGCTTATTTACTTACCCAATCCAGTGTTGAATGGGGAACAGTTGCAGTTTGCTGTCGCCAGAGAGTTAGGTATCGAGAACGATGATCCGCTGCGCATCGTTTCCCTCATTCAAGAGCACTTGATTCAAGTACATTACTTGGGAAAGAAAACCGTCTTGATCGTTGATGAAGCGCAAGCTCTTTCCCCACAAGCTTTAGAAACATTGCGTCTATTTGGCAACCTAGAAACGGAACAAGATAAGCTCATTCAATTGGTGTTATTCGGACAACCTGAGTTGGATGAAAGATTGGCTAACCATGAGCTAAGGCAGTTTCGTCAACGCATTACGTTTAGCTGCCAGTTACGTCCTCTCTCTATCGATGAAGGCGTGGCTTACATCAATAATCGTTTAGATAAAGCAGGCAATGGGGCGCACATTTTTTCTATTGAACAGAAAAAAGCGATTTGGCGTTCATCCATGGGGATTCCGCGCTTGATAAACCAAATTAGCCACAAGTCGTTGCTTGCTGCATTTAATGAGCGTTGCACACTATTGAAAAATCATCACGTTTACGCCGCTATGCACGATACGTTTGATGCCCGTAAACCTAAGTTTAAAACACCCGTATTTTGGGGATGGAGTCAACCTTGAGTGCCATCAATAAAGCATTATCAGAACTTGCTGAAAAAACATCGCCGTCAGAGCTTACTCGTGCGGAGATTCCAAGAGTCTCACGCAGTAAACCTTGGCTTTGGCTTGTCGCCGGTTTTTCGTTAAGCCTTGCGGTTGGTAGCTGGGCGGTCTCTCGCGGTCCTGTCCCTTCAGGCGAGCTATCACAGTTTCAAACCGACGCTATGCCACTGTCGTCTGTGAATGTCTCACCAATTGTTTCATCGGAGCGCACTCACTCGCCAACGAGTAAAATGACGCCCGATACAACTCAAGTGGTTTACACTAAACCAGCCACACAGCAGGTAGTGCAACAGCCTCACATACAAGAGACTGATAGGTTCACGCCAAGATCTGAGATAAATATCGCCTCTGAAGATGCAGTTTTACTCGCACAGTTAGCAACGATGCCGAGCGAGGAGCAATACGATCACGTAACCCACACGACATCAGAAAACAGCTCAATGCGTATTGAGCAGGTTGAGCTTACTCACCGCCAATTATCTCTTAAAGCGGTTAGCCGAGCGGAAAAGGCACTCGATGCTAACGATATGCAAACGGCGTTATCGGCTTATGCCGAGGCGTTGCGTTATGAGCCAATGAATGCAGACACGCGTCAAAAGTTATCAGCGTTGTACTTTGGTAAAGGTGACACGCGTAAAGCATATGAGATTATTCAAGAAGGCATCAACCTAGATACGAACAACCAAGTACTCCGCTTGGCCTTGTCTAAGTTGTTAGTGAAAGCTAATCAACCTGAAGCGGCGCTGAGCCCGCTTGTTCATTTGCCTCCAGTACCAAGTCGAGATTACTTGGCGATGCGTGCGGCATTGGCACAAAAACACAAGCAAAATGACATTGCGCTTGAGAGCTATCAACTCCTAACTCAGCGTGAGCCGGAAAACGCGCGCTGGTGGTTAGGTTTGGCTATTCAACAAGAGCGCGCCCTGGCTTTTACTGCCGCGATTAACTCTTACAACCAAGCTCTGGGTAAAGTTGGCATTTCGAATCAATCGCAAGCATTTATCCGTGACCGTTTGAGCATCTTGAAAGAGTTGGAGAGCGCACAATGAAAATTCAGTTGAGAAAACGCTTGGGCGATCTTCTGGTTGAGGAAGGTATCGTCTCTGAAGAACAAATCCAGCAAGCACTAAACGCACAACGCAGTACCGGGCAGAAGCTAGGGGATGCGTTGATTGACCTTGGCTTTATTACCGAAAAGCAAATGTTGGACTTCTTGTCTCAGCAGCTTGGTTTGCCACTGATCGATCTTGGTCGTGCGCCTGTGGATGCCGAAGCCGTGCAGATTCTACCTGAGGTACACGCACGTCGCTTACGTGCGATGGTCGTTGCTCGAAATGGGGACACCCTGCGCGTTGCTATGAGTGACCCTGCGGACTTGTTCATCCAAGAATCATTGATGAACTTGTTGGGACAATACAACCTTGAGTTCATTGTTGCTTCAGAGCGTCAGCTTATTTCAAGCTTTGACCGTTATTACCGCCGTACTAAAGAGATCGCCTCCTTTGCTGAACAGCTGCATGAAGAGCATAAAGATGTACAAAGCTTTGATTACGGTATTGATGAAGCCGATAGTGAAGAGGTTACCGTTGTAAAGCTGGTTAATTCCATGTTTGAAGATGCGGTACAGGTTGGAGCTTCGGATATTCATATTGAGCCAGACGATCAAGTATTGCGTTTGCGCCAGCGTATTGATGGCGTATTGCATGAAACGCTCTTAAATGAAGTGAATATTGCATCGGCTTTGGTTCTTCGACTGAAGTTGATGGCACACCTAGATATTTCTGAAAAGCGCTTGCCGCAAGATGGCCGATTCAATATCAAAGTTCGTGGCCAGTCAATTGATATTCGTATGTCGACGTTACCAACGCAGTACGGAGAATCTGTAGTAATGCGTCTGCTTAACCAGTCTGCTGGTTTGCGTCCGTTAGAAGAGTCGGGCTTGCCGCCAGACTTGCTTGCTCGCTTACGTCGACAGCTGGCGCGTCCGCACGGCATGATTTTGGTTACCGGGCCGACAGGTTCCGGTAAAACCACCACGCTTTACGGCGCATTGAGTGAGCTCAACGAACCTGGGAAAAAGATCATTACAGCAGAGGACCCGGTTGAATATCGTCTGCCTCGCATCACTCAGGTACAGGTTAACAGTAAGATCGATCTAACTTTCTCGCGTGTTCTTAGAACCTTTTTACGTCAAGACCCAGACATCATTCTTGTTGGTGAGATGCGTGATCAAGAGACGGTAGAAATTGGTCTGCGAGCTGCACTAACGGGTCACTTAGTATTGAGCACTCTTCACACCAACGATGCTGTCGACAGTGCGTTACGTATGATCGATATGGGTGCGCCGGGTTACTTGGTTGCTAGTGCAGTCAGAGCTGTGGTGGCGCAGCGTCTTGTGCGCCGAGTTTGCCCAGATTGTAAAACAGAAGACCACTTAGATGAGTCTCGCCAGCAGTGGTTAGCTGGGCGTTTCCCAAATCAAGTTAGCACCATTTTTTATAAAGGCGCAGGTTGCCAAAACTGTAACTTGACTGGTTATCGAGGCCGAATCGGTGTGTTTGAAATGCTCGAACTTGAGCAAGAGATGATGGATAAATTGCGCGCTAATGATGCGGTTGGCTTTGCGCAAGCCGCGCGCCGCTCAGAAAACTATAAGCCACTGCTTGCTTCTGCAATGGAACTGGCGCTACAAGGCACCGTCAGTTTGGATGAAGTGATGACCCTAGGTGAGGGTGATGCTTCTGGTAAGACTGATCCCATTTTCATATAGGTAAGTGAATGCCAACTTTTCGTTATCAAGGCCGCACGCTAGACGGCTCATCCACTAACGGCAAAATCGAAGCAGTGAACTCAGAAGCTGCGGCGGAAGCATTGATGAATAAAGGGGTCATCCCGCTCAATGTACGTTTAGAGAAAGAGTCGGCAAAAAGCAAAGTGAGCTTATCTAAGCTATTTGTGCCTGCTATTCCGTTGGAAGTAATTATTCTTTTCTCTCGCCAGTTGTTTAGTTTGACTAAAGCTGGCGTACCTTTGCTGCGCTCTATGCGTGGCTTGTTGCAAAATTGCGAAAACAAACAGCTCAAAGAGGCGCTAGAAGATGTCGTTTCTGAACTGAGTAATGGCCGAGGTTTGTCTTCTGCGATGCAGCAACACAGTAAAGTATTCAGCCCACTGTTCGTTTCTATGATCAACGTCGGTGAGAATACGGGTCGGCTTGACCAAGCGCTATTGCAACTGGCGAATTACTACGAACAGGAACTTGAGACTCGCAAACGCATTAAAACGGCGATGCGTTATCCAACGTTTGTCATTATCTTTATCACCATCGCCATGTTTGTATTGAATATCTTGGTGATCCCTGAGTTTGCATCGATGTTCACGCGCTTTGGGGTTGAGCTACCATTGCCGACGCGTATTTTGATCGCGACTTCTAATTTCTTTGTTAATTATTGGGTGTTGCTGGTTGTGGCAATGATTGGCGCGTTTACGGTGTTCAGAGCGTGGGTGGCGACGGCTGATGGTCGGGAGAAGTTCGATAAGTTTCGGCTTCGGCTGCCAATTGTAGGCGATATCGTTAATCGTGCGCAGCTTTCTCGTTTTGCCAGAACCTTTTCGTTGATGCTGAAATCAGGGGTGCCACTTAACCAGTCTTTGGCTTTGGCCGGGGAAGCCTTAGGGAACCGTTTTTTAGAAAATCGAATTCTTGAAATGAAGTCCGCAATTGAAGCGGGTAGCACCATTTCAGTGACGGCCATCAACAGTAAAATATTCACCCCATTGGTGATTCAGATGATTGCAGTAGGTGAAGAAACTGGTCGTATTGATGAGTTGCTGCTGGAAGTGTCGGACTTTTACGATCGAGAAGTCGATTACGATCTAAAAACACTGACCGCAAGAATAGAACCATTACTTTTGGTGATTGTCGCAGGCATGGTCATGGTGCTGGCATTGGGTATCTTCTTACCAATGTGGGGAATGCTCGATATCATCAAAGGCGGCTAATAGGTGGTTGAAAATCAAAGCCGAGCAACGCTTATTGTGTTTGGGGTTATTGCTACGATTATGGCGGTGGGTTTGGCGGTCAAATTACGTCCTGTGACCGAGCAAGCACAAGTGACTGGGGCTAAGTTGGCAAGAGTTTGGATGCAAGATAGTGTTCAGCGTTATCGTCAAGCTTGGCTCGTAAAAGGCGAGCCAGAACATATGCTGATGGATGGTTTTAACCTTACTATGACTGAGGACGGGTTAGTGTCTCCCTTTACTCAGCAAGGTGTATTAGATTGTGGTTATTGGCTAGCGGTGCATTACCCCCAACGTAAAATAATGACCAACAAGTTAATAGATATCAGTGGAGCCATCAAAACTGATCGTTATGTCTGTCACTATACTTATGAAAATGGTCAGTCGATTGTAGTTATTTCAACAGCTAATCAACTGAAAATAGACGTCGGAATGTCGGCGGAGTGAATTTTTTGACACCTAATCACTATAATTGGTGATGAAAGTCGGTATAATGCAATCATTACCATAAGTAAGACGCTGTAATAGAGAGTAAACAATAATGTGTTTTTCTCATTGCAGCATGAACTGAATAATGGCGAATCGTCATTCTGCTCAAGCGGTAGATACAGTATCCACTTCACGGTCAGTTTTAGTGAACGTTGCTGCCCCAAACCGTTTTGACAATATCCAAAATGGTCGCGTGACCTAAACGAAACTTTGCAGTTGTACTGCATGCTTACATAGAGAGAGTAAACAATGAAAAGACAAGGTGGTTTCACCCTTATCGAATTGGTAGTGGTAATTGTAATCCTAGGTATTCTAGCGGTCACTGCAGCACCACGTTTCCTTAACCTGCAATCGGATGCTCGTGAATCAGCTCTTCAAGGTCTAAAAGGTGCGATCGATGGTGCTTCTGGTATTGTATTTGGTAAAGCTGCAATTGAGGGTGTTGAGACCAAAACAACTGCGGATAAAGTTACTGTTGAAAATGTAAAAATCAACTACGGTTATCCACAAGCACTTGCTGGTGGTCTAGATAACGCTGTGAATGGTCTAACTCAGGATTGGGCTCTTGTAAATGAAGGTACAGATCCTGAAACGTTAGTAGCGACTTTTGTAAGTGGTGATCTAAAGCCAGGCTTTGATACCAAAGCTAATACTGTTGAGAAAGTAAAAGCAAGTGAATGTTACGTTACATACACTGAAGCAACTTCAAGCGCGGTTGCTACTACGATTGTGACTGATAGAGGTTGTTAATGTAATTCCTAAGGCCAGCTAGTCTGGCCTTTATCTCTTTATTTTGATTAATCTCGGAATAGTTCATATGCGCAAATCATCGGGTCTTAGTGCAATAGAGTTTGTGGTTGTACTGATTATCTTAGGCGTGATCGGTTATGTGGTATTACCAAGATTTATCAGCTTTGAACCAGAGACTTACGAAGCAAAGTGGGAGCAAACTAAGAAAACCGCTGAGCACGTTTCTGAAACGTTAAGCAATAAAGAAACTTACGATCGAATTGAAGAAGAGATTGGCCGTTCAAAAGAGTAAAGTAACTAGACATTGGTTATTTGTTCGTCTGTTCACACTTCGAATCGAAAAATTATAAACCTATCATTAATCTCATAATTTCATCGTATACTTATCTCGCTTGTTCTAAGCCTAAGGTTGGGTTATGAAAATTCGCAGCTCTGCATTAGGATTCACTTTAATGGAGTTAATCCTCGTGATTGTTCTCCTCTCTATCCTTTCACTTTTTGCAGCCAGCCGTTTTATGGGCTCAGGCAGTTTTTCTGGATATGCATTACAAGAACGCGTGATTTCTGTGATTCGCCAAGTACAAGTGAATCGTATGCAGTCGAATGTTGCAAGTCCTGATAACAATTTTCGTTTACAAGTTTCTAGCTCATGTGTTGGTTCGGTTGCTGCCTGTGCACTAACAGGTAGTGCACAAGATGCCCGTAGTGACGTGGTTATCGATAAGTCCGCAAAGTTTTCCGTTATCAGCGGTGCCGCAAATACAATTAATTTTAACCTTCTCGGCAATCCTGTAAGTGGTGCTGTAAACATCTTAATTGAAGATAAACATGGTCGAAGCCGTTGCCAAGTTGAAATTAATTCTCAAGGTTATGTTTCTAAAGGTACATGCTCATGAAGAAATCTAGTGGCATGACGTTAATAGAAATGATCATCGCGATTGTTTTAATGGGCATTGCGATGGTGGCGTTTACTTCTTTTCTTGTCCCTCAAATTCGAGATTCCGCCATTCCTCATTATCAAACTCGTGCCGCTGCATTAGGCCAAGGTTTTATGTCTCAGATGTTGGCGCGAGGCTTTGATGAGAACAGCGATTTTGATGGTGGTACTGTTCGATGTGGTGAGAATGGAGTGAGCTGCACTGACGTAAATAAATTAGGTGCGGATAAAAAACTAGACGGTTCTTTGGAAACAACGCCTAGTGATTTCAACGATGTAGATGACTATATCGGGTGTTGGAGCACATCTACAACGGCTTCTCAGTGTGATGGTATCCCTAGAGGGAATATTAGTGATGTACTTGGTGCGGATAGTACTGAGCAGTACAAAAACTTTAGATTAGAAGTTAGCGTTGCCTATGATGATCTGACGGATAAAGCTCCCGATGAAATAACCGAATACAAAAAAGTAACATTACGGATTTTTGCGGGGAACACGCAGCCCCTTACTTTAACAGCTATTAAGGGGAACTACTGATGAAAGATCGTGGTTTCACCTTAATGGAAATGATAGTTACGATTGTGGTCGGCAGCTTCATCATGTTGGGGATAGCTGGGTATGTCCAGTTAGGAATGAAAGGTTACGCTGATACTATCGATCGCCAACGAATACAAACACAGGCTCAGTTTGTTTTAGAAAAGATGACCCGAGAAATCCGCCATGCCGTGCCAAATAGTTTTCATGAGCCAGCTGGGACAAGCAATTGTTTGGAGTTTGTACCCATTGAATATTCTGGTTTTTACACGTTTAAGAATAACGACTTAGAGTTTTTGCTAGGTAATGACTCAACGCTTAATCCTATTCCTGCGAATCGCAGGATGGTGATAAATCCGAGCCGATATGAAGATTTACAATCAACTTCTTCGCGAAATATAGCCATTGGTGGTTTAGCTAAAACAGGTAAGGTTTTTGTTGTTAGTGGGGGGGCAAGTACGATTACGGGATCCTCTGTTTCTAGCCGTCTTTATATTTATCAAGAGAAGTCGGAGGTTCGCTACTGTTTTGATACCAAGCGAGTTACGCGAAATGGTATTACGGTTGCGGATAGTGTCGATACGTCCGTAAGTGGTATGCGTTATCTAGAGCCAACTCTGCAACGAGGTGGTTTAGTTCATATCAATTTAGAGTTTGAGCAGGATGGTGAACGTAGTGTGTATCAACAAGATGTGCAGGTGCTCAATGTCCCATAGAAGAAACTCCAGCGGAAATGTACTAATCATCGTGTTGTTCGTCATTATTGTAATGGGATATTTGGCTTCCTCTTTAATGAAAGTGACATGGTCGAATCAAAGCGGATTAACAAGAGAGTTTTTGGGAACAAAAGCTTGGTTTGTTGCTCAGTCTGCAAATGAGTGGGCATTGACAAGGTTATATCCCATCAATGGTACGAGTGATAGCGTCGCGACAATCTGCACAAATACGGTAAGCGGTGCAATGCCTAATGTCACACAAGGGACCGGATGTAGGCTTAGCCCAATGAGTTGTGTAGATTTAGGCACTTTAAACTTAGGAACACCAGCAGCAGAGTCACTATTTAGGGTGCAAGCTACGGCCGTTTGTGGCTCGGGCTTATCGCAAGTTGAGCGCCAGCAAGAGATTTGGGTTCGGGAGTAATAACAAGAATGAAAAAACTGATTTGCTTAGCCTTGATATGTATGATGAGTACGGCGAACGTTCTCGCTAAGGTTCACGATATTACGCCAAGTTGGGACTGGGTGAGGTGGGTCCCTGAAGGTGCAAGCGATTTGTGTGATAACGGTAGTTACCAAGATCGATTTAATTTTTTTGTTAGGCCTACAACCTACCTATGCCCGAACGGACTCACGTTGAATAACGGCGATACTATTGTGTCTGATAGTAAAATGACGATTCGTGTACGAGGTACTATTCAACTCGCTGGCAACAACCAGATCGGTAAATCTAATGCTCATATTGACCTTATTAACGAGACCAGCGATGTTATCGGAGATAACGGTGGCTATGATATTTATGGTGATATTGAGTCGCACGGTAAAATTCAACTTAAGAACCGATCGCATGTTTATGGTTCGATCTTGTCCACGCATGGGGAGGTTATTCTTTCTCAAGCGGTTATTGAAGGAAATGTTACGAGTAAAACGAGCACGATAAAAACCGAACAAAGCGACAATATCATTCGCGGTAACGTTGAAGCTGCTGGAACGGTTACGTTGAAGCAAACCCATGTCGAAGGTAGCGTGACAAGTATCGGTGGTGAGGTGAAAACTGAGCAAAGCGGGAATGAAATTCAAGGTGATATTTCTGCATCAAGCCGGGTTACATTAAATGAAACAAAAGTTACGGGTGACGTTACCAGTAAGGGCTTAGAGGTTATTTTAGAAGCCAATAACCAAGTACACGGAAATATTCTCGCTCTACATAAAGTCGATATTAAAAACTCATTGGTTTGTGGCCGGGTAGAATCAACAGGTAGCGAAGTATCGTTGACTAACTCTAAACTCGATCAAAATCGAGGTGTTTATACTCTTAGTGAAGCGATTCAGTCCCACGGGAAAGCCACAGTAAAAAGCTCGACCGTCTGTGGTTCTGTTAACTCAAAATCACATTCTTACGAGTACAATGATAGTGACATTTATTGTGGTGTAGATGATCCCAACTGTCAGCCCCCCCAGACCGGAGAGTGCCCAATAGAGGCTGTAGCCTCACTTTGTCCTGAATTAGTTCCTGTTATTCCGCCAACACAGCAATGTTCACTATTACCAGAAGAAAACTTCAATTCAGGTTCATTGTCAAACTGGTCGGTGATGGGCTTTGGTACCAGTGACGAGCCCCATATCTCTGATGGACGTTTCATCTTAAACTCAAATAAACCAGAGCAGGCAACAGCCTCTGCATATAACTATATTTTTCCTTCAGATCAGAACTATTTAGAGATTGAGTTTGATCACAATGCATATGGTGGGAATGGTGCTGACGGTGTTGCGCTGGTGATTTCTGATGCGAGTGTCCCTCCTCAAACCGGGGCATTTGGTGGTCCGCTTGGTTACGGGATGAAGCTTCTAAAGAATCACTACCCTGAAGTCTCCAAAGATGTAGAAGGCTTTGCTGGTGGTTGGCTAGGTATTGGTATTGATGAGTTTGGTAACTACATTCGTGAAGGGAGCGAGAAAATCGTTTCAAATAGTGTTGCTGATAATGTTGGGGTGCGTGGACAGGGCGTCCAAGATGCGAATGGTAAGTGGTTGAAAGGTTATCCGTATATCACTGGCAAAAAATACAGCAGCTCGTTGGATAATCGAAAAGGTAAAGAGAAACTGCATCGTTATAAAGTAGTTTTAAATTCGCGTAACACCGATACGATAACGCTGGCTGTATTTCGAAAAGTCGGAAAAAATGGCGGATGGGATCCTGTTATCGAAGAGTTTAACGTTTTGGAAAAAGGTGGTTTTAACTATATTCCAGATAACTTCCGTCTGTCGGTAACGGCATCCACAGGTATGCTTACCAATACGCATGATATTGATAACTTCCGAGTCTGTGCGGACAAGTACTCGCGATTAACAGATGGTATTCATCATTTCGAGTTTGACTACTCAGGCTCAGGCAGTACGTGTCAGGCTTCTGATGTGACACTTAGAGCTTGTATGAATGAAAGTTGTTCTGAGCAATATCCTAGAGATGCATACGATGATGGCAGCTTAACGCCTCTCTCTGTCACTTTACTTCCATCTACTGGCAATAATGTTGCCAACTGGGTTGGTGGTACAAATGTACAGTTTGAGAATGAAACTCAGCTTGAGCTGCAAGGTTCAAGAGCTGGCGATATTACTTTGGGTATCGATCAAAGTTCCGTACCACAGTTTGGCTTTGAAGGGGCACGATGTCGAATTAATGGCGGGCCACTATCTGCTAACAACTGTAATGTAACCTTCGCTTCAAATGTGCTTGCGGTGAATGTTAATGATGTAGTTGCTAGTCGCGAAACTACGGGGGAGGACTACCTATCGTTTTGTTCAACTCGAACTGAAGACGGCGGAGAATCTCGCGGTGTTAATATGTCGATTGATTATGAAGTGGCACCGATCGATAGCTCTCAACCTGTCGTGATTTCTTACAAGAAAAAAGTGAAAGATCAGGCTGTGGAATGGAGTTCAAATGTCGAGCTAACCAGAGCTAATAAATACCTGCCTAATGTTTATTTTGATGATGAAGGCAAGGCATTCTTTAAGTTGAGATACTCTGAAGCTGGAAAGGTCAAACTTAAAGCCAGTGTTGAAGGTGTTGATGACTCGGATGGATTCGGCAGCTTCGTTAGTTTTCCTTCAAAACTGAAAGTTACTGCAAAGAGTGGTGATAAGAGCGGAGAGTGCACCAACAGTGAAAATGGCTGTTCTTCGGGGTTTGTTGCTGCTGGTGAAGTTTTTGAGTTAACCATCTCGGCATTGCAAGATGATGATACGGTTGCTGAGAACTATCAAGAGAAGACTATTACGGTTAGTAATAAAGTGAAGTACCCGTCTAATGGTTCATTAGCCAAACTTCTAAATGAGAAGCTACCAGAATCAAGTAAATGGTCTCGTGGCAGTGTGACGTTTGATCAATCGGTTTCAGAAGTCGGTGTTTTCGAGCTTATTGCTGAGGCACCAGTTGCTAAAGATGAAAATGGCGATGATATTGGCACATCTCTATATCTTGGTAGTAATGCATTTAAAATAGCCGATGGTAAGTCAACCATTGGGCGCTTCTATCCGGATTACTTTAAAGTCACCGGGACAGAGTGGACCTACCCTGATAATCAGAATCAATCTGTATATATGGGACAGAATTTTGAATCGGTTAAGTTTGAAGTCACAGCATATAACGCTAACGGTTACACAACTCAAAATTATGGTGGTTTTGCCAATTCTTTAAAAGCAGATTTGTATTTGGCTGGTGGTTACTCAGATAGACTTAGCATTTTGGATTCCGATTTGACTAGTGATAACTGGTCGGGAGCTGTGTGGAGCAAAACTTGGGATAACTCAGTTTATTGGCGTAAAGATTTATCTTTGCCGAGTCCCGATGGTCCATTTAATTCAAAACTACCGGCAGACAAGGATAGTTCCATCGAAACGTCTATTTCGCTTTCACTTAATAATAATGGAACTAAAGTATCTGGCTATGTTGATCCTACGATGTTCTTAAAAGAAGGGCAAAATAGCACTGAAGATAGAATGGTTTCGCAACAGCTACAATCGCAACCTGATGTCAGGTTTGGTCGCATAGCTCTGGATGATGTGGGAGTGAATCAGGGTAAATCTGTTAATATCCCCCTTAGAGTGGAGTATTGGAGAGATACCCGATTCGTTTTAAACAGTAAGGATAACGGGACAACAGTGTCCCCAACTCTAAAAAGCCAGGAGCCAGTTTGGCCTGATGATGGCTCCGACTGCGACATTTTACTTGAAGGCGTCAGAACGACGGTTAACGATGGTGCCATGCGTGAACTTATTGCTAAGCAAGAGCGCGCAGACTGTGGACGTCAACAAGCTGAAGTTTGGCTTAATCTCGACCCTAGTGGTAACAACCTCCCTTGGCTCAAATACGACTGGAACAATGATGGCTCCGAAGAAAACCCATCATCCGTCGTCACCTTTGGTATTCATCGAGGTAACGATCGCGTGATTTACCGTGGTGAGCCAGGGTTAACCGGACAGTAACAACTTAGGTTTTTGCCCTTAAGTTAGGAAACTGCAAGAAATTGAGGCTTTCTGCTCATGTTTGTGTACCAATACCTTGCTGTGACAGCGAGGCATTGGTACATTTAGAGCAATTTTTGTCTTCTATATTTTTGCAGGATGAGCGAAGAGTATGTTTAAGAAACTTCGTGGCATGTTTTCTAACGATCTATCTATCGATTTAGGTACAGCCAACACTCTAATTTACGTAAAAGGGCAAGGAATTGTCCTTGATGAACCTTCTGTAGTTGCTATTCGTCAAGATCGTGTAGGTTCTGCAAAAAGCGTTGCTGCAGTCGGTCACGCAGCAAAACAGATGCTTGGTCGTACACCTGGCAACATTTCCGCTATCCGCCCAATGAAAGACGGCGTAATCGCTGACTTCTACGTAACCGAAAAAATGCTTCAGCACTTTATCAAGCAAGTGCATGACAACAGCATCCTAAAGCCAAGCCCACGTGTTCTTGTTTGTGTTCCTTGTGGTTCTACCCAAGTTGAGCGTCGCGCAATTCGTGAATCAGCACTTGGTGCTGGTGCCCGTGAAGTTTACCTAATCGACGAGCCAATGGCGGCGGCAATTGGTGCTGGTTTACGCGTATCTGAGCCGACAGGTTCAATGGTGGTCGATATCGGTGGTGGTACAACTGAAGTTGCCGTTATCTCTCTAAACGGTGTGGTTTACTCATCGTCTGTACGTATCGGTGGTGACCGCTTTGATGAAGCTGTGATCAACTACGTACGTCGTAACTACGGCAGCTTGATTGGTGAAGCAACGGCTGAAAAGATCAAACACGAAATCGGTTCTGCTTACCCTGGTGATGAAGTTCAAGAGATTGAAGTTCGCGGTCGTAACCTTGCAGAGGGTGTGCCACGCAGCTTTAGCTTGAACTCAAACGAGATCCTAGAAGCGCTTCAAGAGCCGCTATCTGGCATCGTATCAGCAGTCATGGTTGCACTAGAACAGTGTCCACCAGAGCTAGCTTCAGATATCTCTGAAAACGGCATGGTGCTAACCGGTGGTGGCGCACTACTGAAAGATCTTGATCGCCTACTTATGGAAGAAACGGGTATTCCTGTGGTTATCGCGGAAGATCCACTAACGTGTGTTGCGCGTGGTGGCGGTAAAGCACTAGAAATGATCGACATGCACGGTGGCGATCTGTTCTCTGAAGAATAAAGGTTTAGGTGAAGCTCATGTCGGGCTTCACCTTCATTTCTGCTCTCTCTGTAATTCAAACATGCTCCATACCTAAAAGTATTTAGTTAAGTATTTTTAGGTTGCCAAGTAAGGCTCAATAATCATGGAAGCAATCAGGTCAAAAACAAGATGAAACCGATTTTCGGCAGAGGTCCGTCTCTGCAATTACGTCTGTTTTTTGCTGTCATCGTGTCGGCGAGCTTAATGCTGGCCGATAGTCGTCTAGATACGTTTTCCAACGTTCGATACCTACTAAACAGTATGGTTGCACCGATTCAGTACGCAGCGAATTTGCCTCGTAGTATGTTCGATGGCGTATTTGAACGTTTTAATTCTCATCAGGCATTGGTTGAAGGCAATCGCAGCTTAAAGCGAGAAGTGCTACGCCTGAAAAGCGAGCTTATCTTGCTCGACCAATATAAAGAAGAAAACCAACGCCTACGTAAGTTGCTAGGATCTTCATTTGTCCGTGATGAAAAGAAAGTCGTGACAGAAGTAATGGCGGTGGATACTTCACCTTATCGTCATCAAGTGGTGATCGATAAAGGCCGTATTGATGGTGTTTACGTTGGTCAGCCTGTTATCAACGAGAAAGGCATCGTCGGTCAGGTTACGTTTGTCGCAGCGCACAACGCACGTGTTCTGCTGCTAACGGACGCGAAAAATGCAATTCCTGTCCAGGTGATCCGCAATGATATCCGAGTGATCGCATCGGGCAATGGTGAAATGGATGAAATCCAACTGGAGCACATTCCAACCAGCACAGATATTCAGGTTGGTGATTTATTGGTGACATCCGGTTTAGGTGGCATTTACCCTGAGGGATATCCAGTCGCGACGGTTACCAATGTGGATCACGATACGCGTCAAGAGTTCGCCTCAATCAAGGCTGAGCCGGTAGTGGAGTTTGATCGCTTACGCTACCTACTGCTGATTTGGCCGAATGAAGACCGTCAACACAAAGTACTGCGGTCCAATGTAGATGAAGGGTTAGAGCAAGAACAAGAGGTAACCGATGGCCAATAATGTATTGAGTAGCCGAATGGTGATTGGCGTCAGTTTCTTCGTTGCGCTGGTACTGCAAACCATTCCATGGCCAGGTGTGTTAGATGTGTTACGTCCGTCATGGTTGTTCCTTGTCACGTGTTATTGGGTGTTGGCACTACCGCACCGAGTGAACGTCGGAACTGCGCTAGTGTTGGGCTTATTGTGGGATATCTTGATCGGCTCAACGCTTGGAATTCGTGGCATGATGATGTCGATCGTTATCTACCTTGTGGCGCTGAATTTCCTGTTGATTCGCAACATGGCATTGTGGCAACAGTCGATTTTAATTGCCTTTTTTACTGCGTTATTGGAAGTTTTGATATTCTGTGGGGAATATTTGAACCAGGACGTAGTATTTAATCCATTATCTCTGTGGACGGCGGCAATAAACTGTATACTTTGGCCATGGATGTTTTTATTAATGCGACGAGTTCGTCGTGCATGGCACGTAAGGTAAAGCGGTGAAGAAAAGCTTATCTCTCGTTCTCGCATCGGGTTCTCCGAGAAGAAAAGAGCTGCTTGCTCAACTGGGTTATGATTTTGAGATCGTATTGCCTGATGTTGAGGAAGCCAAACAGGCTCATGAGCAAGCACAAGATTACGTGTTGCGTCTTTCTTTGGAAAAAGCTCAGGCAGGCTTAGCGTTGGCTAAGCCTGATTCCGTTGTATTGGGCTCTGATACGGTCGTCGTATGCGATGACCGTGTGCTAGAAAAACCAAAAAGTTTTGAAGATTCAAAGCGTATGCTTACTGACTTATCGGGTCGTCGCCATCAAGTGATGACTGCGGTGAGCGTTGTATCATCGGAACAACAACATTCAGTGGTCGTTACCACTGACGTGTGGTTCAAACCACTGACTCACGAAGAAATCGAACAATATTGGCAGTCAGGAGAGCCATGCGATAAAGCTGGAAGTTATGGTATTCAGGGACTCGGAGGGCGATTTGTCACCCGGATCGAAGGCAGTTATCACGCTGTAGTAGGCTTACCTTTGTTCGAAACCGATCAGCTAATTCAAGAATTTTTATAATTGTTTTGAGGTGTGCACATGAGTGCAGAATTGCTGCTTAACGTGACCCCGAGTGAAACTCGTGTGGCCATGATTGAAGGTGGAGTACTACAAGAAATACATATCGAGCGCGAATCGCGTCGCGGTATTGTGGGCAATATATACAAAGGCAAAGTAAGCCGAGTGTTACCAGGTATGCAGGCGGCTTTCGTCGACATTGGTTTAGATAAAGCGGCGTTTTTACATGCGTCAGATATTGTTCCTCATACCGAATGTGTGGCAGAAAACGAAAAACAGCAGTTTCAAGTCCGTGATATCTCTGAACTGGTACGCCAGGGACAAGACATTGTTGTGCAAGTGGTCAAAGATCCGCTCGGCACGAAAGGTGCGCGTTTAACGACGGATATCACCTTACCTTCGCGTTATCTTGTTTTTATGCCGGGGGCCAGCCATGTCGGTGTTTCGCAGCGTATTGAAAGTGAGAAAGAGCGTGAGCGTTTGAAAAAGGTGGTGAACCATTACTGCGATGAGCACGGTGGTTTTATCATTCGTACCGCGGCAGAAGGCGCTGATGAAAAAGAGCTCTCTCAAGATGCGGCATTTCTAAAGCGTTTGTGGCTAAAAGTCATGGAGCGTCGCTCAAAATACAAAACGCGTTCAACACTTTACGGTGAACTCGGCTTAGCTCAACGCATTCTGCGTGACTTTGTTGGCACAGAGCTCGATAAGATCATGGTCGACTCCCGCCTTGAATACGAGAACCTGAAAGAATTCACTTCTGAGTATGTACCGGAGTTAACAGATAAGCTTGAGCTTTACGAAGGTGACAAGCCAATCTTTGACATGTACGACACCGAAAACGAAATTCAGCGTTCTTTAGAGCGCAAGGTCGAGCTAAAATCGGGCGGCTATTTGATCATCGATCAAACCGAAGCCATGACCACCATCGACATCAACACGGGTGCATTTGTTGGTCGTCGTAATCTCGAAGAGACTATCTTCAATACCAATATAGAGGCAACGCAAGCTATTGCGCGTCAGCTACGTTTACGTAACCTCGGCGGTATCATCATTATTGATTTTATCGATATGGCATCCGAAGAGCATCGTCAGCGAGTGCTTACCTCACTGGAAACGGCGCTGGCGAAAGACCGAGTAAAAACCAACATCAACGGCTTTACCCAGCTTGGCTTAGTTGAAATGACGCGTAAGCGCACACGAGAAAGTATTGAACATATCTTGTGTTCTGGCTGTCCTACTTGTGAAGGCCGTGGCAGCGTGAAAACGGTCGAAACCGTATGCTTTGAGATATTACGCGAGATTACTCGTGTGAACCGTGCTTACGACGCCGATAATTTTGTCGTGTACGCATCGCCGTTTGTTGCTGAAGCACTATTGGGCGATGAGTCTCATGCGCTGGCTGAGCTCGAAGTATTTATTGGCAAGCAAGTGCGAGTTCAGGCTGAACCCCTGTACATTCAGGAACAGTTTGACGTCGTAATGATGTAATTTGGAACATTTGTGAATTCTGGTGTTAACCGTTTTGGGCGTTTTTGTGCGTGGAGTTTAGTTACTGTATTGGTGTTATTAGCCATATTAGTAACCACGCTTCGCGTCACACTGCCGCAACTTAACCATTTCCAAGATGAGATCAAAACCTGGGTCAAACAAGGCACAGGTTTTGACGTTTCTATTGCCAATGTCGCAGGGACGTGGCGCAATAATCATCCCTCAATTGCGTTACTGGGTTTAGAGGCAAATCTACCAAACGTGCAAGATGCCCGCTTCGCTGTTGAAGAAGTCCAAATTGAGTTCGATCTTATTCAATCTCTTTTTCAACTTAAACCTGTAGTTGCAGACCTTACCATTCATAACCTCGCTTTAGACATTCACACGGTAGACATTCTGCCGACTTCTCATCGTCAAGATCCGAAGCCTGAAGTGGATAAGAGCGAAGTGAAACTCATTGACCAACTCGACTCACTTCTTTTACGTCAGTTCGAAGACTTCACTATTAGCGATTCACGGATTTGGTATAAGTCGGTGTCTGGTGAAACTCGCCGTTTAGATATTGAGCAGCTTCGTTGGAGCAATCAAGGGAAACGTCACGTAGCCGAAGGCACGGTTAGCATTGCCGATGTTCGCCTGAATTCATTGTTGGTAAGCGCTAACTTTAAAGATCATGGCTCGTTGCGTGATGTATCTGGTGAGTTTTATGTGAGTGCTCAAGATGTCTCGGTCACACCTTGGCTGACCACTTACATGCAAGAAGAGTCAGGAGCAGAGTCGGGTAAAGTCAGCTTAAATACTTGGCTAACGCTCAAACATAGCCAACCGCATGATGCTTATGTTGAATTACTGCCTTCCGAGTTGGTGTGGAATGAAGATGGACATCATGAGCTGTTTATTGAGTCTGGAATTTTCAATCTTCGACCAGATAAACAAGGCTGGAAAGTAAATGGCCACTCACTTCAGATCAGAACCGATAATACCCCTTGGCCAGAGCTAGACGTCGCGTTTGATTGGCAACCAAACGGCTGGATGCTTAATCTCTCTCAACTCGACATTGAAGCACTCATTCCGCTCATTAAGCTGGCTCCAGAGTCAGAGTCGACCAGTGACCTTATTAACAAACTAGCACCGAAAGGTCGGGTCGAAGATGTCCGATTGTCAATGAACGGTGGTTTAGACACCTTACGCTACTCGGCTGAACTGGATGAACTCGCGATGACACAATGGGAGCTCCTACCCGGGTTTCATCACGTACAGGGCAGCGTATCGGGGGATGTGAATCAAGCTAAAGCAAAAGTCACCGTCATTGATGATGTCTTTCCGTACGGCGATGTATTCCAAGCTCCGCTGAATATCAAACAAGGTGAAGTCGATATTATCTGGCAGCAAGATGATGCGGGTTGGCGTTTGTGGGCGGATAAAGTGACGGCAGCAACGCCTGATCTTCAAGTCTTGGGGGCATTCCGTCTTGATTTTCCAAAAGAACAAAGCCCATTTTTATCGTTCTATGCCGAAGCGGATCTCTACAACGCGGGTGAGACATGGCGCTATCTACCGACTCTGGCACTTGGACAAGACTTGACCGACTATCTTTCGACCGCGATTCAGGGCGGTAAAGTGAACACAGCGAAATTGTTGTGGTATGGCGAGTTAGGTGATTTTCCTTACAAAGAACATAATGGCATGTTCCAAGCTTGGGTTGGATTAAAAGACGCGAAATTTAGCTTTGATACGGCATGGCCAACCATCACGGATTTGCAGCTAGACTTGCTGTTTGAAAATGATGCCATGTATTTGGATTCAAAATCAGCCACACTAAATGGCGTTCATGCCAAGCGTATCACTGGGCGAATCCCTGAGTTGGCAGAAGGTGGACACATCGAGATTGAAGCGAAAGCAAGCGCGCCGGGTAATGAAGTCCGTGACTACATGATGGCGACGCCATTAGTGGATTCAGTCGGTGCCGCATTGACAGCGCTGCAAGTGAGTGGGCCCGTTTACTCTGAGTTTCAACTCAACATACCGTTTGATTTTGAGAAAGACTCTCGCGCTTGGGGTTATGCCGATTTAACAGAAAATCGTGTTGATATTGAAGCGCCGCCAATGACGCTTGAAAACGCCACAGGACGTATCACCTTCGACAATGATGTGGTTACCACATCGGGTTTGTCGGCCGAATTATTACAACAGCCTATCTCTCTTGATTTCCATGGAGAGAGTGCGGAGCAAGGCTACAACGTGACAATTAATACACTAGGAGATTGGGATGTCGAGCCGCTCAAACCCTATGTCGGTGAGCGTTGGTTAAACCTTGTTTCTGGCCATGCGCCGTGGCAAATGGATATTGACTTGCAACTCAATGATGTTGGTTTCACTTATCAGCTTGAAGTGCTGGCGCAGCTAAATCGTCTGGCTAGTCAATATCCTTATCCTTTAGCGAAAAAAATTGGTGAGTCTGGGCAAGCGAAACTGCAAGCATCCGGCAACCAAGAGAGTATTTCAGCACGACTACAGATCCCAAATGTGAAGTATCAAACTGAGATAGATATCGCTGGCGATGTCCCGGTTCTGACTGCGACTCATTTAATGGTTGGCAAAGGTGGCTTCCGGATTAGTCCTATTGTCGGGCACGATGCTTCGGTGCGTGTCGAAGAACTGAATTTAGACCAATGGGCGGAGCTTGCGCAGGTCTCTGAGAGCAAGCCTTCATCGTCTGTTTTGGCAAGCATGAAAACGCCGACCATTCCATTGCCGACACGCATTGAAGTTGAAACGCCAAACTTACAGCTCGGTGGGATTGAGTTTCATGATGTGGATTTTTCAGCAAGCAAGAAAAATTTGAGTTGGCAACTCGATGTGGACAGTCAAGAGGTTAAAGGGAAAGCTAACTATCTGAAACCCTATGATCTATCGGTCTCTCTAGAGCACTTGCATCTGTACATCCCAGGGTTTGAAGAGATGACCAAAGAGCGCAGTTCAATCTTTGCGAGTGAAGATCAAAACGCACCTTTGATTACCAATTTTGACCGCAAGTTTCACGCAGAGATGCCAAACTTAACTTTGAACATCGATGATTTTTGGCTGCAAGGTTACAAAGTGGGCAAAGTTAATGTTGATTTGCAGCGTCGCGAGAACCGCTTGGAGTGGAAAAATATCACCTTTAGTAGCGGCAAAAACCGCATTGATATGAGTGGTTGGTGGGACCTGACGAAAGAGAGTAGTCATTCCAAATTAACCATGAAAATGAAAGGTGATAACAACACCGATCTTATGGAGCGCTTTGGTATTACATCAGGCATTCAACAAGCACCATTTGAGATCAATGCCAATATGGAATGGGACGGCGCACCTTGGTCAATGAAGACACAAACCTTGCAAGGAAACGTCTCAACGGAATTTGGTAAAGGCGTGATCAGTGAAGTTAGTGGTGCGGCACGCTTGTTAGGCTTGTTTAGCTTGGATTCTATCATCCGTAAGATGCAGCTCGACTTTACCGACGTATTCGATAAAGGCATGGCATTCAACTCGATCACGGGAACGGGCAAAATCCAAGACGGTGTGTTTATCACCAATGATATCGTAATGGATGCGTTAGCAGGGGAAATGCAAATCCGCGGCATCGCTAATATGAACAGCAGAATGGTTGATGCGGAAGTGAAATTCACACCAGACATCACATCAGGCCTACCAATGCTGACCGCGTTTGCCGTTGCGCCTCAAACTGCTTTGTATGTCTTGGCCATCTCTACGGTGATATCTCCGGTGGTTGAGGTCTTCACTCAAGTCAATTATGAAGTGAAAGGCCCACTAGATTCACCAACGGTGAAAGAAATTTCGCGAAGTAAAGGTGAATACAAGCTGCCAGAAAAACTGCGTGAACAGGCCAAATAACTCACCGAATATAATGGAATAGGGAGGAAACACATGGAGCGTGTTGGCATTATTCAAATGACTTCGGGTCCGGATATTAACGCGAATTTGGACTTCATTGAAAAACAGTGTGCTTTAGCGAGCAAGCAAGGTGCCAAACTTGTTCTTACTCCTGAAAATACAGTGCTATTTTCCAGTCGCGAAGCTTATCATCAACATGCAGAGCCACTTGGCAGTGGCATGATTCAACAGCGGCTCTGTGAAATCGCTAGAAAGAACCAGTTAACGCTAATTGTCGGAAGCATGCCCATTCAAACCGCAAAAGGTGTCACCACCACAACACTTGTATTTCCGCCGCACGGTAAATGCATTGCTCACTATGACAAACTGCATATGTTTGATGTCGACGTAGCCGATGGTTATGGTAGTTATCGTGAGTCGGATACGTTTATGGCGGGTAATCAAATAGTCGTTGCGGAAACTGATATCGGCAGTGTTGGATTGAGTATTTGTTATGATTTACGTTTCCCAGAACTTTATAAAGTATTGCGTCAAGAAGGGGCGGATATCATTGTGGTGCCCGCTGCGTTTACCGCTGTGACGGGGCAAGCTCACTGGGAAGTATTATTGCGAGCTAGAGCGATTGAGACACAATGTTGGATTTTGGCAAGCGGACAAACTGGAACGCATCCATGTGGACGAAAAACATGGGGACACTCAATGGTCGTTGACCCTTGGGGACGTATCCATAAACAGCTTCAGGATGAAGTAGGTTTATTGGTGACTGAGATAGATTTGTCACAAAGCCAACAAGTAAGGCAGAATATGCCGCTGACTCAACACAGTCGCTTTCAAAATGAATTGAGACGGAAATAAAAGAGCTAACTATGAGCACAAACCAAATAGAACAGGCACTCCTTGCCCCAAATGGTCTGACAGAACAAGACATTGCTGACACGCTTGCCAGCATTGCGACGCGCCAGATCGATTATGCGGACATTTACTTTCAGTCCAGCTGGCATGAGTCTCTGGTTCTAGAAGACAGCATCATCAAAGATGGCTCTTTTAACATTGATTGTGGTGTTGGTGTCCGTGCAGTAACTGGCGAGAAAACCGGCTTTGCCTACTCTGATCAAATCCAGCCTGAAGGCCTGAAGCAGAGTGCAATGGCGGCGCGCGGTATTGCTCAGCAAGGGCAGAATGGTAAAGTCCAAGCGTTTAAACGCACCGAAAACCAAGCGTACTACGCCGCTGTGAATCCACTAGCTGAATGGGAAAAGCAGCAAAAAACAGAATTGCTCAAATCTCTAGATGCTTACATCCGCACTAAAGAACCATTGATTAAAGAGGTCTCGATCAGCATCAGCGGTGTGCATGAGCAGATGCTCGTTGCGGCAACAGACGGTACTTATGCAGGCGATATTCGTCCTTTGGTGCGTTTGTCTATTAGCGTGCTCGCACAAAAAGGTGAACGACGTGAACGCGGTAGCGCTGGTGGTGGCGGCCGTTTCGGTTACGATTTCTTTTTAACGGAAAGCAATGGTGTGAAACAAGCTTTTCATTACGCAGACGAAGCGATTCGCATGGCGTTAATCAACCTTGAAGCAGAAGCAGCACCAGCTGGCATGATGCCAGTGGTATTGGGTTCTGGCTGGCCTGGCGTGTTGCTACACGAAGCGGTAGGTCATGGCCTAGAAGGTGATTTTAACCGGAAGGAATCTTCGGTTTTCTCTGGCAAAATGGGTCAACAAGTGACGTCTTCGCTGTGTACCATCGTCGATGATGGCACGTTAAAAGACCTTCGTGGTTCACTGAATGTGGATGATGAAGGGGTAAACGGCCAGTACAACACGCTTATCGAAAATGGTGTGCTGAAAGGTTACATGCAAGACAAGCTAAACGCGCGGTTAATGGGTGTGAACCCAACAGGTAACGGTCGTCGTGAGTCTTATGCACATTTACCAATGCCGCGTATGACCAACACCTACATGCTACCAGGTGAACATACGCCAGAAGAAATAATCTCGACGGTCGAGAAAGGGTTGTATGCGCCAAACTTTGGTGGCGGTCAGGTGGACATTACTTCGGGTAAGTTTGTGTTCTCTGCATCCGAAGCATACTTGATTGAAAACGGTAAAATTACGCGCCCTGTTAAAGGTGCGACGTTGATTGGATCAGGTATCGAAGCAATGCAGCAAGTCTCTATGGTCGGTAACGACCTAAGTATCGACAAGGGCGTTGGCGTATGTGGTAAAGCAGGTCAAAGTGTGCCAGTTGGGGTTGGTCAGCCGACCTTGAAACTGGACTCACTGACAGTAGGTGGCACTGAGTAACTCAGTTGAATCGTTATAAAAAGAGCGCTCATTAGAGCGCTCTTTTGCTTTGTGAGTCGGTGTCAATTACAGGTTTTCTTCAGCAAATTCCGCCAAGCGGCTACGAACCACGCCGTTGAGGTGAATATTCGCGCTGCCTTCAAAGTTCTTGAAGCGTTCAACCATGTAGGTCAAACCAGAGGTCACTGGGGTGAGGTAATGGGAGTCAATCTGCGCCAAGTTACCGGAGCAGACGATTTTGGTTCCTTCACCACAGCGGGTAATGATGGTTTTGATTTGTGATGCAGTGAGGTTTTGACACTCATCAAGCAGTACAAACGCATTTTGAATTGAACGGCCACGCATAAAGTTGATCGATTTAAATTGAATGTTGGCTTTATCGCAGATGTACTTCAATGAGCCTTCAGTGCAGTGATCGTGTTTATGTAGCGCTTCCAAGGTATCGGTCACCGCCGCTAACCACGGCATCATTTTCTCCTCTTCGGAGCCGGGTAAGAAGCCGATGGATTCACCGATATCTGGCGTGTTACGTGTTACGATAATTTTATCGAACATGCTTTTTTCAATGGTTTGCTCCAATGCTGCTGCCATTGCCAGTAATGTCTTACCACTACCCGCCGCACCCGTTAGAATCACCAAGTCAATTTCTGGATCGAGTAAGGCATCTAACGCCATTCCCTGGTAGATATTTTTAGGTGTGATGTCCCAAGCCTTACGATGCATTAGACGTTCGCGGCTCAGGTCGAGAAGCGTTAGCTTGTCTTCATTGATGGTTTCTACGCGACCAGCAAAGTCACTGTCTTCATCAATAACGTATTGGTTGATAAAGGTTGGGTCGAAGGGTTCGCGACTGAGTTTGTGGTAAGTTTTTCCGCCCAGTGCATAGCTTTCTACTTCCTCAATACCGCTCCAGAAATCACCTTCACGCAATTGAAAGCCTTTGGTTAGGTATTGAATGTCGTCAATCAGTTGGTCGGTTCTATAGTCCTCAACAAAGCGTACACCAGCCCCTTTGGCTCGCAGACGCATGTTGATGTCTTTCGTGATCAGTACCACTTCACGTGGTGCACGTTTATTTTGCAGATAAAGCACCGCGTTGAGAATACGGTTGTCACCGGCTTTGTCGGCGAAGGCTTTGACGGTTTCCTGCAGTTCAAAATCCGCCAAAATGGAAATAGTACCTTGGTCGGGGTTGTCTTTAGAAACAGGAATGCCTTCAGAGATTTCATCTGGCGTTGCTTCTTTAAACAAATCTTCCAAGGTGCGAATAGCCACGCGCGCATCTCTTGCAACGTCGCGCTTGCTGTCTTTGATTCGGTCGAGTTCTTCCAACACGGTCATGGGGATAACGACATCGTGTTCTTGGAAAGAGAAGATGGCAAAGGGTTCATGAAGAAGAATGTTGGTATCGAGTACAAACAGTTTCCGATCGGTATCGCCCATAGCGTCTCCTTGCCGTAGTACGGCTCTGCATGCGAGTTGTTAGGTCGTTTCCAAATAGGTGTGAAGTGACCTAACTCTGATTGCTTGCAATAGAGGTTGTCGGGCTGATGTCGGCTAGTGTGCAACCGAGTAGCAAGACAACTTACTGCAAACCCGTGTTGATCCTAATCGTGTACTAACGCGCTTAAATCATATGCAATGGTTTTAAACGCCCCTCATTAGAAGTATACGTAATATTTACGTTCTACAACTTAATAATTGGCATGAGTATTTTACAATTTGATTGCATTTAGAGTTTGGGAAAAAAAGTTTCTGCTTGGTGCGGTTTCGGCGTGACCTAAATCACAGCTTCAAGTAAGATTAGCGACCTTTTTCTGCGTATAGGCTACGTCCGATTTATCATGTTGAGCTGGCTTAAAAAATACTCAGTTCATACTGAAATGACGAATGCTATCGGCATAGCAGAAGCCAGAATCAGATCTAAACTATTATCCATGCCCACGGGCATGAGTAGACCAACAAGAAATACGAATCAAGAACTAATAACGAGGTAGTCAATTCATGACATTTGCTTTGGGGCAGCGCTGGATTAGCGATACGGAAAGCGATTTAGGTTTAGGTACCGTTGTAGCAATGGATGCTCGTACTGTGACATTGATGTTTGCAGCGTCAGAGGAAAACCGAGTTTACGCACGTAACGATGCACCTGTTACCCGAGTCACCTTTAATGTTGGGGATGTCATCGATTGCCAAGAAGGTTGGTCTCTAAAAGTAGAAGAAGTACTGGAAGATGAAGGTCTTTACACCTATTTCGGTACTCGTGAAGACACGCAAGAAACCGCTGTTGTTCTGCGTGAGATTTTCCTTAGCAACCAAATTCGTTTTAACAAACCTCAAGATAAGTTGTACGCCGGTCAAATCGACCGTATGGACAACTTTGTTCTGCGTTACCGTGCGCTAACCAACCAGTTTGAGCAGCATAAGAGCCCAATGCGTGGCCTATGCGGTATGCGTGCAGGTTTGATCCCTCATCAGCTTTACATCGCGCACGAAGTTGGCCGTCGTCACGCGCCACGCGTCTTGTTGGCGGATGAGGTAGGTTTGGGTAAAACCATTGAAGCGGGTATGATCATCCACCAACAAGTTCTGTCTGGTCGTGCCGAACGCATTTTGATTGTGGTGCCTGAAACACTGCAGCATCAATGGCTGGTTGAGATGATGCGTCGTTTCAATCTGCATTTCTCTATCTTTGACGAAGAGCGCTGTATCGAAGCTTTTGCGGATGCAGAAAACCCATTTGATACTCAGCAATATGTGCTGTGTTCTTTGGATTTCCTACGCAAGAGCCGCAAGCGTTTTGAACAAGCACTGGAAGGTGAATGGGACCTACTGGTTGTCGATGAAGCGCATCACCTTGAATGGAGCCAAGATAAACCGAGCCGTGAATACCAAGTGGTAGAAGGCTTGGCTGAACGTACTCCAGGTGTGTTGCTACTGACTGCAACGCCAGAGCAGCTTGGTCGTGAGAGTCACTTTGCTCGTCTGCGTTTGTTGGATCCAGACCGCTTCTATGATTACGAAGCATTCGTTGAGGAAGAAGAGCAATACGCGCCCGTAGCAGATGCGATTACTTCACTCTTTTCCGGTGAAAAGCTACCTAATGAAGCAAAAAACCAGATCACTGAGTTGTTGTCTGAACAAGACGTAGAACCACTTTTCCGTATTATTGAAAGTGAAGCGGACGAAGAAGCTAAAGCGTCGGCACGCCAAGAGCTGATCGATAACTTGATGGATCGTCATGGTACAGGGCGTGTTTTGTTCCGTAACACGCGCGCGGCCATCAAAGGCTTCCCTACGCGTAACGTGCATCTGATGCCAATGGATATTCCACCGCAATACACTACATCAATGCGTGTTGCTGGAATGATTGGCGGTAAGATGAGTTCTGAAGCACGTGCGATGAAGAACCTTTACCCGGAAGAAATTTTCCAAGAATTTGAAGGCGATGACGCGAGCTGGTGGCAGTTTGACTCGCGTGTGAATTGGTTGCTTGAAAAAGTAAAAGAGAAGCGCAGCGAGAAAATCCTCGTGATTGCTTCTCGTGCGAGTACCGCACTGCAATTGGAGCAAGCACTGCGTGAGCGTGAAGGTATCCGCGCCACCGTTTTCCACGAAGGTATGTCGATTCTTGAACGTGACAAAGCGGCGGCTTACTTTGCGCAAGAAGAAGGTGGAGCACAAGTTCTTATCTGTAGCGAAATCGGCTCTGAAGGTCGTAACTTCCAGTTTGCCAACCAACTTGTCATGTTCGACTTGCCATTTAACCCAGACTTGCTTGAGCAACGTATTGGTCGTTTGGACCGTATCGGTCAAAATCGCGATATCGACATTCATGTTCCTTACCTGAAAGGCACATCGCAAGCGATCCTAGCACGTTGGTTCGATGAAGGCCTGAACGCTTTTGCGGAAACCTGCCCAACAGGCCGTGCTGTTTACGATAAGTACTCCGATGATCTGATTGAAATTCTTGCCTCTGGTGATACCAGCACGCTAGATGAGATCATTGAAGCGTCAGCAAAAATGAATAAAGAGCTGAAATCCCAATTGGAGCAAGGCCGTGATCGCCTATTAGAAATGCATTCAAATGGCGGGGAAAAAGCACAACAAATCGTTGAGAAAATTGAATCAACTGACGGCGATACCAATCTGGTCACCTTCGCACTTTCTCTTTTTGACACGATTGGCTTGAATCAAGACGATAAAGGTGAAAACGCCCTGATTGTGACCCCATCTGAGCACATGATGGTGCCAAGCTACCCAGGTCTGCCATACGAAGGAGCGACGATCACGTTTGATCGTGATACGGCTTTATCTCGTGAAGATATGCACTTTATCAGTTGGGAACACCCAATGATCCAGGGTGGTATCGATCTTCTAATGAGTGAAGGGGTGGGGACGTCTGCGGTATCTCTATTGAAAAACAAAGCGTTACCAGTCGGGACTATTCTTCTTGAGTTGATTTACGCGGTAGATGCGCAAGCGCCAAAACGCAGTGGTATCGCGCGCTTCTTACCGAAAACGCCAATCCGTTTAATGATGGACTCGCGTGGTAATGATTTGTCTGCTCAAGTGGAGTTTGAAAGCTTTAACCGCCAGCTCAGCCCTGTAAACCGTCACTTAGGTAGCAAGTTGGTTACGTCGGTACAGAAAGACGTACACCGCTTAATTGAAGCCGGTGATGTTCTTATTGAAGAGAAGGTCGAAGAAGTACGCAAACAAGCTCATCAAGATATGCAGCACAGTTTGAATGCAGAGCTTGAGCGTTTGCAAGCACTGAAAGCGGTGAACCCAAATATTCGTGACGAAGAAATTGAAGCTATCGACGCACAAATTAAAGAGCTCACTGGTTACATCAACCAAGCTCAGGTTCAGCTCGACTCGCTGCGTTTGATTGTGGTGAGCCACAACTAAGTAAGTATTTATTGCTCATGAAAAAAGGTCTTCAGTTGAAGACCTTTTTCTTTATTTACGGTTTAGTTTCTTTAAGCGGAATGCATTAATCACTGATAGCTATCTCATTTACATCAACCACTTCCACCAGATAAATACAGCCAAGAAGCCAAACAAGTAAATCAGGCCTGCAATCGACAACCACTTTAGTTTAGGTCCAACAGCCAAAGGCTCAGGTAACTCAGTTTTGCTCACTAATGTGTAATTTAGCAGAGCAAAGAATGGCGTGGTCATAAAGGCGAGGATCATCGCAAAGTTCAGCATAGGCAATAACGCAGAAGCCCAGAAAACCACAATACCCAATGCAAGTAAGGAGACTACCAGCATGATCGCTGAAGTGGTTTTAGGGTTAGTGTCTGGTTGTGAGCGCAGTAGGCGTTGAGAATCCGAAATAACGCGCGAGTAGCCATCAATAACGGTAATCGTGCTGCCAAAGATACAGAAAAACGCAATTACCGCGATCAAGTAACGAGACCATTCGCCAATCGTTGCCGCATATAAGCCAACCAATTGGTGGGAGAAGCCAACGCCAGAGCTTTCAAGCGCAACGCCAGAACCATAAAGCATCAAAGAGCCTAGCGATACAAAGATAATGGCAAGAAACGCCGTGCCAATATAACCGACATTAAAGTCAAATAGAGCAGAGCGGTATGTTACTTCTTGCTGGCTTGATTGGCGTTTTAGCCATGCTGAGGTTAAACAGGAGATCTCTATCGGTGCAGGCATCCACCCCATTGTCACGACGATAAAACCAATAGCCGCAATAGACCAAGGTGACGGCGGCTCGAAGTTGGCTACTTGTTCAACAGGGTTACCAAAGGCGATAGAAACAGCGAGTAAAGTCGCGATGGTTAACACCGACATGATCACTTTAGATAGCGTATCGAGCGCTTTGTAATGGCCAGCAAATAATATGATCAGGCAGGTGACAATCACAATGATGCTGAGTGATGCCATTGATAGTGAAAACGGAATGAAGTAGCCCAGCAAGCTAGCGCTAAACATCAACAAAGCGGCGGTATTGATGACGGCCGATACCACGCTAAGAAATAGAAATAGCCATAGATAAGGCCGACCTAATTTCGCGTAGCCCTCAACCAAGGTGAGCCCTGTCCCCATGGTGTACTGTACGCCCGCTCGGAAAAAAGGGTATTTAAACAGGTTTACGAGCAGAATCAGTGCAGCCAATTGCCAACCATAAATCGCACCAGCCTTGGTTGATGCCACGAGGTGAGAGCCACCGACCGCAGCAGATGCCATTAATATGCCGGGGCCTAGCGAACGAAAAAATAAGGAAAGTTTGGATTGGGGTTTATCTATAACGGCGGAGTCCATTGCTTATTGTCCTTTTTATCTTATGTATCTTTCTAAAGAGATACATACCGCAGTACATGACAAACTGAGCGCTCGCCCTATACTGCGCAACGGTAATGTCTTTTAAATGCTGTGTTTTGATGTATTTATTTTAAGTATTCTTTGCGAATATCATGCTGTGTGCATCTAGCACTCTATTCAGTTATGCGTCTTGTTGTCAAACTAAATTTACAACGTGCTATTTTTAGTTTTTATGCTAAAGGATTGACTTTGTTTTATTGGGTTGAACTTTTCTTCAGAATCCTGCATCTGGGTGCTATTTGGGTATATAATCGCGGCGTTTTTATTTTGTAGAGATCTCCCATGGCAATGCTTGAATATACCCCTCCCACCGACCCTTGGGTTGATATCGTTTTTGAGGATGACGACATTCTGGCAGTGAATAAGCCATCAGGGCTGCTGTCTGTCCCTGGTCGCCTTGCAGAGCATTACGACAGCATGTGGAGCCGCCTCAAAGAGTTGCATCCAGAAATTCAAGTTGTGCATCGCTTGGATATGTCGACATCAGGGTTGATGTTGCTGGCGAAAAACAAACCCGCGGAGCGAGCATTAAAAAAGCAGTTCCAATATCGCATCACTCACAAGGTGTATTACGCACGTGTTTGGGGGCATGTTGAGCCGCAAGAAGGGAATATTGATCTTCCATTAATTTGTGATTGGCCAAATCGTCCACGACAAAAAGTATGCTTCGACGACGGCAAGCCATCTCAAACTTTATTCCAAGTGGTGAAGCGTGAAGTGCACCCAGATGGCGCCCATACGACCGTTGTGCGGTTACTCCCCATTACTGGTCGATCGCATCAGTTACGCGTGCATTTGATGGCGATTGGTCATGCGATTGTGGGTGATGAGTTTTATGCAAGCGAAGAGGCGTATCAGTTTTCAGAACGTTTAGAGTTGCACGCTGCGGAGCTAAGTTTTTATCATCCAGCTACGGATCAGCTGAGCAGTATTTTTGTACCCTGTGACTTTTATTCTGAAGCCGAGGCGATGATCTTTAACTATTTTTCGCCAGAGCGTACATTGCCTGATTATAAAACGTTGCCACACCCTTAATGCCAATTGCACTAACAGCGGTTCTTTCTAGTTCGCTATTTTTGGCTATTTCGTTACTGTGGTTGATGTATCCTGTCTTTCAGCCGTGAACAAGGAGTTGTTATGTCTTTGCCAAGCATCGTATTTTTAGATCGAGCGACCATCCCAGAACATATTGAGATCCCACGACCTAGCTTTCCGCACCACTGGCGTGAGTACGACCTAACTGCGCCTGGGCAGGTAATAGAAAGGTTAGCCGATGCCGATATCGTGATTAGCAATAAAGTCCTGCTTGACCAACATGTATTAGAGCAACTACCAAAATTACGGATGATCGCGGTTGCCGCAACTGGTTTTAACAACGTCGATGTGAACTACTGTGCTAATCATGATATTGCGGTTGCTAATGTACGTGGTTACGCGACGCGTTCGGTGCCCGAGCACGTGATGGCAATGTTATTCGCTTTAAGACGGAATTTATTTGGGTACCACCAAGATATTGCCGCAGGTGAGTGGCAGCGTAACCAGCAGTTTTGTTTTTTTACTCACCCAATCGGGGATATTGGTGGTAGCACGTTAGGTGTTGTTGGTAGTGGGGCACTAGGGCAAGCGACGGCGAATCTGGCTCAAGCGTTAGGAATGACCGTCTTGTTTTCTGAGCGTAAAGGGGCGGCAGAATGTAGACCAGGTTATGTGTCGTTTGAGGAAGTATTAAAACGCTCCGATGCGCTGACCTTGCATTGCCCGCTCAACGATCATACTCAGAATTTAATTGGTCAAGCAGAGTTGCAACAAATGAAGTCCAACTCCATTTTGATTAATACAGGGCGTGGAGGTTTGGTGGATGAGAGCGCACTGGTGGATGCCTTAAAACAGCAAGAAATTGCAGCGGCTGGTTTTGATGTTTTTACACAAGAACCGGCTGATGAGAGCAATCCGCTGATTGCCAATATGAGTTTACCTAATTTGTTACTGACACCGCATGTTGCATGGGGCAGCGACTCATCTATTCAACGTTTAGCGGAAATCTTGATTGAGAACATTAACGCTTTCGAGCGCGGAGACCGCGTGAATCGCTTAGTGTAACGCTGACTGTAAAACCAAAGATAAAAAAAGCAGACATTGACGTCTGCTTTTTGCGTTTAAATCGAATGCTCATTGCGTGAGCCCTCGAATTAAAACTCTTCTTCGTTTAGACCTTTAAGGATCTGAAAGATTTCGCGGTACGCTTTTGCTGGTTTCCCAGCTTTTTTCTCTTTCGCTGCTTGGCGAGCAAGTTGGCGTAGACGCTGACGATCCGCTTCTGGGTACATTTCCATTACGTCATCAATGGCTTTGTCACCTTCTTCCACTACGCGATCACGCAACGCTTCAAGTTTGTGGAATACAGCCGTTAATTGAGAGTGCTTATTACGAATTTTATCCAGTGCGGCTTGGATTGGCTCTGGATCTTCGTAACGCATCAATTTACCAATACGTTGTAATTGGCGACGACGCGCTTCATTTTTAAAGCGTTGCGCGTCAGCAATTGCTTCTCGTAAATCTTCGCTCAATGGAAACTTTTCTAGAACTGAAGGTTTGAGGCCGACAAGCTCCTCACCTAGCTTTTGCAGTTCTTCCATGTCTCGCTTCATCTCGGATTTACTTACCCAGATGATCTCTTCTTCTGGTTCCCATGGCGCTTTTTGATTCTTACGTGCCATTTCAGTTGCCTGTGTTTTGATTAATATTATGACTATTTTAACAAGAATCATGGGGAGAAAGCGAAATTCTTGTTATCCTATTGTTCATCAAAGACAAGATGTGAAAGACAATGGATATTAAACAGCAGGTTGCTGAGCAACGTACCGAGCTAGAGCAAGCCGTCGCAAGAGCCTTAAAGCTTGCATCGGCAAAATCTGACGCCGCCGAAGTCGCAATTACTAAAAGCACTGGTTTAAGTGTTTCAACTCGTATGGGTGAAGTAGAGAATGTCGAGTTCAACAGCGATGGTGCGCTGGGCATTACCGTTTACCGAGGTCAACGCAAAGGCAGTGCTTCCACGTCTGATTTAAGTGAAGCGGCAATCGAGCAAACCGTTATAGCGGCGCTAGATATTGCACATTACACATCTGAAGACCCATTTGCAGGCCCTGCAGCAAAAGAATACATGGTGCAAGATATCCCTGAGCTTGATCTTTTCCACCCTGACGCACCCGATCCAGACTATGCTGCCAATGTGGCGATTGCAGCAGAAAAAGAGGCGCTAAATTATAATAGTGCAATCAAACAAAGTGATGGCGCGAGTTATGATAGTCATTACGGCGTGAAAGTGTATGGCAATAGCCATGGCTTATTAGCTAGTTATGCGTCTAGCCGACATAGTACTAGCTGTTGTGTAATTGGCGTTGGTCAAAACGGCGAGATGGAACGTGATTACAGCTACACCGTGGCACGTCATCGTGATGACTTATGGACCCCAGAAACGGTGGGTCGTAAGGCGGCAGAGAATACGGTTAACCGCCTAGATGCGCAGCGTCTAAAAACAGGTCAATACCCAATCATGTTTGCGGCTGATGTTGCGACAGGCTTGATTGGCCATCTCGTTATGGCGATCAGCGGTGGTAACCTGTACCGAAAATCTTCTTTCTTACTTGACCATCTAGGCAAACAAGTGCTTCCTGAATGGTTCAATATCTCAGAACGTCCGCATGTATTGCGTGGTTTGGCATCAAGTCCATTCGATAGTGAAGGTGTGTACACTCAAGACCGTGAGATCATTACCGACGGTGTGCTAGCAACTTATCTGTTAACCAGTTATGCCGCACGTAAAATGAAGATGACGCCGACAGGTCACGCTGGTGGGATTCATAACTGGTACGTGAAGTCGACAGGCCAAAACTTCGAGCAAATGCTTAAAGAGCTCGGTACTGGTCTTCTAGTGACAGAAGTCATGGGACAAGGTGTGAACGTGGTAACGGGTGATTACTCTCGCGGTGCCGCAGGCTTCTGGGTTGAGAATGGCGAAATCCAATACCCAGTATCAGAAATTACCATCGCAGGTAATCTAAAAGACATGTTCACCAAGATTGTGGCGGTTGGTAGTGATATTGAAACGCGCTCACAAATCCAAACGGGCTCTATCCTACTGGATAGCATGAAAGTGGCGGGTGAATAAGCTTTTCTAGCAATTCAGAATCAAAAAAGCCTGATGTGTTCATCAGGCTTTTTCGTTTTTTCTGTTAGGTAATCAGTATTGTGGCAAGCCCTAAGAAGACAGATAAACCAATCACATCCGTCACCGTTGTTAATGCCATACCACCAGCTAAAGCAGGATCGATGTTCATTTTTTTCAATAGGATTGGAATCGTTACTCCGGCAATACCTGCGACCAATAAGTTGGTCAGCATGGCGGCGGAAATGATTCCTCCGAGCATCCAGTTACCTTTCCAAGCAACAACAATACCACCAATAATCAGCGCCCACATGATACCGTTGAGTAAGCCGATCGAGGCTTCTTTCATTAACAGTTCACGTTTGTTTGAGTCACCGATATGACCAAGAGCAAGACCACGAATCACTAGTGCGACAGTTTGGTTACCAGCGACACCACCCATGGACGGAACAATCGTCATCAATACCGCAATGGCGGCCATTTGGTCTAATGTGGCCTCAAACATATTAGAAACGGAAGCAGCAGCAAGAGCGGCTAATACATTAGCACCAAGCCAGATACTGCGTTTGCGAGCTGATTTTACAACAGGCGCGAAAGTATCTTCGTCATCGTCCATACCCGCCATACTCATCATCGAGTGTTCCGCGTCTTCACGAATAACGTCAACCACGTCATCGATGGTGATACGACCGACCAAATGCAAGTTTTCATCAACAACAGGTGCAGATACCCAATTACGGCGTTCGAACAGACTCGCAACATCTGAGTCGCTAGTATCGACGGTGATGGCCTCGTCCGCGTCTTCCATTACATCAATGATTTTTACGTCTGGCTGAGTGGTAATAAGCGTCGTGATCGGCAGTTCACCGATGAGCTTACTCTCTTCATCGATCACATACAGGGCATCCGTAGCTTCTGGAAGCTCGCCTTTCATACGTAGATAACGCAAAACTACGTCCACATCTACGTCACCACGAATTGTGATGACGTCGGTGTTCATCAGTCCACCCGCGGTGTCTTCTGGGTAGGATAGGGCGGTTTCGACCCGTAGGCGGTCAGATGAGTCCATTTGCGACAGGACTTCGCGTGACAGGTTGTCAGGCAAGCTACGCAGTACGTAAGCCACGTCATCGGTATCCATGCCTTCTGTCGCTTCTGCAAGCGCTTCTGGTGCCATTTTGGATACGAGGCTGTCTTTGACGTCTTCGTTCAGCTCGTCAAGGATTTCACCATAATCTTCAGGGTCGGTGAGTTGCCAAAGAACTTCACGGCTCTTCCGTGGGGAGGCTTCTAAAAGGTGAGCGATATCCTCAGGTTCCATGTCCTGTAATTGACGACGAACATGGACGAAGCGACCATTTTCTAGCGCTTCTGTGACTTCTTGGAGGGCTTGGTGAGCTTGGTCGAATTCAATTTGCTCTGCCATTCATTCCTCCCAATTCCTGATATTTACAATGCGTTGAATAATAACTTAATTCTAGGCGCCTTTTAATAACAACTTATGATACTAAGCAAATTTATTTATTAGGTCAGGGAAGAGAAAGATAATGGGAGGTAAGAAAAAAGCGAGTAAACTACTCGCCTTCATCAAATTTATCTTCGATCAAGTGGCAAACGGCATCCAGTGCTTCTTCCGCTTGCCCACCCGTTGCGTGGATCGTGACGTATTGTCCTTGAGCGGACTCTAGCATTAACAGGCCCATTACGCTGTCTGCTGTGGCGGTTTTGTCTTCTTCATTGTCGATGGTGATGACCGCTTCAAAGCTCTGTGCCAGTTCGACCAGTTTGACTGCTGCACGAGCATGTAAGCCAAGGCGGTTTTGAATCAATACTTTACGACTTAACTCCACGGCTACTCCTTAGCGTTTTTCTCTAGTGAGGTATGGCGAATTTGTACTTGGTGTCCTTTGTTGGCGAAGTATTCACCGATTTGCTGAGTTAAGTACACCGAGCGGTGCTTACCACCAGTACAACCTATTGCAACGGTCAGGTAGCTGCGGTTGTTTTTCTCAAGCAGAGGTAACCAATTCTCTATAAAGCTTTCAATTTGATATTTCAAACTTAACACCGATTGGTGTTGCTCTAAAAATGCGGCGATAGGAGCATCCAGACCTGTAAGCGGGCGTAGTGCTGGTTCCCAATGTGGGTTAGGTAAGAAGCGAACGTCGAATACGTAATCGGCATCGGAAGGCAGGCCGTATTTAAAACCAAAAGACTCAAATACCATAACGAGCCCTTTGCGATCTCTGCCTTCAACGCGCATACGCACGGTTTCACTCAATTCATGCAAAGACTGCCCACTACTATTTAGGACCAGATCTGCATGCGCTTTGAGTGGCGTCAAAATTTGCTTCTCACGCTCGATGGCTTGATCGAGCGAGAGGGAGGTGCCACCTAAAGATAACGGGTGAATTCGGCGTGTTTCGCTGTAGCGTTTGAGTAGCGTTTCTTTATTAGCGTCCAAGAAAAGCACGGTCACATCAAGCTCAGTTTTTAACTGTTCTAGTGTACTCGTCAGTTCTTTTAGCTTTTTAGGAATATTACGAATATCAATGCTGACTGCAACATTCTGTTTGCTGTCAGCAACAGAATGAACAAATGCGTCCAGCAAGTTAACTGGCAGGTTATCAACACAGTAGTAACCTAAGTCTTCCAGTACACGAAGCGCAATACTTTTACCGGCACCTGAGTGCCCGCTAACAACGATTAGTCGCATGGAGTTAGTCCTGCTTATTGGTGAATCATGATGTCGTAAAGTTCTTCATCACTCTGAGCATTACGCAGTAGTTTTAATACTTGCTTATCGCTCAGACGTTCTGCCATAGAGGATAGAGTCTTGAGGTGCTCTTTGCACTGTTCTTCTGGTACAAGGAGCGCAAAAAGAAGATCGACAGGTCGATTGTCAATCGCATCAAATTCGATTGCTTCATCACATTGCAGTAAGACAGCAATGGCCTTGTCGCTTGATTGCATTCTCGCGTGAGGGATCGCAATACCGTTTCCGATACCGGTACTGCCCATTTTTTCTCTATTGAGCATGCATTCGAACAGCTCGGTAGAATCTTGGCCCGTTTGATCAGCCACGATACGGCTGATCATTTCAAGGGCGCGTTTTTTACTCGTGCAGTGGACCGCACTTTTGGTGCAGTCCAATGACAGTATTTCGCTCAGTTGCATGATTAATGACTGTTTAGTTTTTCTTTGTGCTTATTAAGTTGGCGAACCAATTTATCTACCAGCGAATCGATCGCGGCATACATATTTTCGTCATCGGCTGATGCGTGGATTTCGCCTTGATTTATGTGAAGCGTAGCTTCCGCGATTTGAGTAATTTTTTCAACTTTTAGTACAACATGCACTTGATTGATATGGTCGAAGAACCTTTCGAGCTTCTGAAACTTAGAATTTACATAGTCTTGCATTGAATCGGTAAGATCAACGTGATGGCCTTGAATATTGATTTGCATAGACTTTCCTTTTCAGTTAGTGCCTTATAATAGGCGTTTACGCTGACTTGAAGGGGCAATTCCCAAGGATTCGCGATATTTGGCTATCGTACGTCTTGCGACCTGAATCCCTTGGTCAGCCAGAAGAGCAGCAATCTTGCTATCACTCAGTGGTTTGGCAGTATTCTCTGCTGCGACCAGTTTTTTAATGAGTGCACGAATTGCTGTTGACGAACATTCTCCGCCGTTGTCAGTACTAACATGGCTAGAGAAGAAGTACTTCAATTCAAAAATACCACGTGGTGTATGCATAAATTTTTGCGTTGTTACACGAGAAATCGTGGATTCATGCATGTCCACAGCCAAAGCGACATCATTGAGTACCATTGGCTTCATGGCTTCCTCACCATACTCGAAGAAATCTTGTTGATGTTCAACAATACATCTTGCAACTTTGAGTAGCGTCTCGTTTCTACTCTCTAAGCTCTTAATTAACCATTTTGCCTCTTGCAAATTGCTGCGGATGTACTGGCTATCCGCGCTATTACCTTTGCCTAACTGAGCATATTGTTGATTTACTTTTAATTTTGGCACGCTATCCGGGTTTATAGAAACGGTCCATTTGCCATTGTCTTTAAAAACGGATACGTCTGGAATTACGTACTCGGTATCATCAGGAGTGATGCGACTACCTGGACGAGGATCTAACTGTTGGATAAGCTTTAAGACTTCACGCAGATCGGCTTCTTTCAGCTTAGTCTCTTTGATGACGAGCTTGTAGTCACGGTTGCCTAGGTGATCAATATGATCCGCAAGTATCATTTTGGCTTCAGCAAGCCATGGCGTGTCTTCTGGGAAGGTCGTCAGTTGCAGTAACAAACATTCTTGTAAGTTACGCGATGCAACGCCAAGAGGATCGAATTGTTGAATGCGTTTACGAACGGCTTCTACTTCGTCTAACTCTATCTCTTCATTATCGAAGCTCTCATGAATCTCTTCAGGCGACAAAGTTAAATAGCCGTAGTCGTCAACAGCGTCAATAATCGCTAATGCAATCGTGCGGTCGGTTTCACTGAATGGTGTTAGGTCAAGCTGCCACATGAGGTAATCATGTAATGATTCAGTGGTTTCGCCTTGGTAGACGGGCATATCATCATCAAGAGCTAAGCCAGTGCTACCAGTATTCGCGCTGTAGACGTCATCCCAAGTCGTGTCGATTTCAAGTTCAGAGCTAATTTCTGATTTCTCTATCACATCGGAGCTATCTGGAACGTCAATTTCTGTTGGTTCGCTAGCACTGTTGCTATCAGCAGCCTCGACCGCTGACTTATCTTCACCGTTTGCTAGAGGCTCGTCTTGGCCTTCTTCAACTTCCAATAATGGGTTTGAGTCCAACGCTTCTTGGATTTCTTGTTGAAGATCGAGTGTCGACAATTGCAATAAGCGAATCGCTTGCTGCAACTGTGGCGTCATGGCTAACTGCTGACCTAGCTTGAGTTGTAATGAAGGTTTCATTCAGTGTTACTTACCTTGTAATGCTCAGAATCTTACCGTTCCTAATATAATCATAGACGGAATTGTTCGCCGAGATAAACTTGTTTCACCTGTTCATTATTGAGAACTTCTGCCGGAGTTCCCGATGCAATTAGGTGCCCTTGGCTCACGATATAGGCTTTTTCACATACGTCCAGTGTTTCACGTACATTATGGTCAGTGATTAACACTCCGAGACCACGATCGCGCAGATGCTCAATGATTTTCTTGATGTCATTAACCGAAATTGGGTCAACACCAGCGAAAGGTTCATCCAATAAAATGAACTGAGGGTTGGCCGCTAAAGCTCGAGCGATTTCCACCCTGCGTCGCTCACCCCCTGATAGTGCCATACCAGCACTGGTTCTGATGTGCTGGATGTGGAATTCTTCCAACAAATCTTCCAGTTTATCTTGGCGCTCTTCCCTCGTCATTTCTTGACGAGTTTCAAGTACGGCCATGATGTTATCTTCTACTGAAAGCTTACGGAAAATCGACGCTTCTTGCGGAAGATAGCCAATGCCAAGTCGTGAACGGCTATGCATCGGCAAAATACTGATGTCATTGTCGTCAATGGTAATGGTGCCTTCATCGCGAGGTACTAAGCCGACAATCATGTAAAACGAGGTGGTTTTACCCGCACCGTTTGGACCGAGTAGCCCAACAATCTGACCAGATTCAACTTCTAAGCTAACATCAGTGACGACTTTGCGTTTTTTGTAGCTTTTCGCCAAGTTTTTCGCACTCAGTACTGCCATATTAGTTCTCTATCTGATTGGGTTGCAAAATGGTCGTAACGCGCTCTTCCTTAGAGCTATCTGCGACTAGCTTTTGTTTACCAATTTGGTAACGAATCGAAGAACCTTTGATGGTGTTGTTGTCTTGTGCCAGCTGCGCTTGACCTTTCATGGTCAGTTCGTCTGTAGAAATACGGTAATCCAACTCCGTAGCTTGACCACTAAGTGTTTTACCATCGTCCATCAGCTGAGAAAACTTCGCAGGTTTACCAAATGCTTGAATCTGTTTAATTGCTTCGGTTTTAGGATCGCGAGTTACCACGATTCTATCAGCATCGATATTGATGCTCCCTTGCTTAAGAGATACATCGCCTTCAAAAACAACCTGGTTACTCTTCATGTCCACCTGTTGGGTGTCAGAGTTTATGTAAACCGGCTGTTGAGTATCCGACTTGAGTGCCAGCGCTTGAGGCGCCGCCAATACCAGTGCCAGTAGGCTAAGGTGTAACGGTTTCATATCGACCTTGAACTTCATCTGTCAGAGTCGCAGTATGCTGTTTTAAGTTGCCTTGCATTGCGCCTCCAGTAGTTTCAAATTGTGGTCCAACCAACATCACTTGTTGGTCAGCTTTAAAATCACGATTGGTTAGATTAATGACCAATTTGTCTGTTGCCATGGTATCAAAACTCGCACCAGGCAGAAGATTTTGCATTAAGACTTTGTCATATAAAGTCAAAACTTGGTCTTCATCTAACACTGCTCTTGTGGCAGTCACCTTCCATTCAATGACGCTACCTTCACGGTAAACCATCAAAGTCGGGTTATTAAAAATAGTATCTCCACTCTTAGCATAATGGTCTAAGTTAGTGGAGCGAATGATGTAACTGCGGACACCATCTTCACCGTAGGTGATGTTTTCTAATCCAGAACCACTGAACATGGGCAGTTCAGAATCTGGTGCTACTTGAATTGCGTCGTTGCCTTTAGGGGTTAGTAGGTAATAACCGCACCACGCTACAACGAAGATCAAGAGCAAATAAATAAGGCGAGTAAAACTCATATAATGAAGGCCTATCGTTTAGCTCAGTACTTCCCTGACCATTGCCTTTATTCGTCTAATAAATGATTTAAATGTTTGTGCTGATATTACATCACGCCAGCTTTTAGTAAATCGTGCATGTTCAGTGCACCCACAATTTTTTCGTCTTTACATAAAATCAGAGCGTTAATGTTTTTATTCTGCATCAAGTTCAAACCTTCAACCGCCAGCATATCAGGGTGTGCTGTGGTTGGGTTTGTCGTCATGACCTCGCCAATTGCCGTCGTATGAATATCGATACGCTTGTCTAAGGTACGACGTAAATCACCATCGGTGAATATACCAAGCATAGCATCGTGCTCATCGACGATGGCTGTCATGCCTAACCCCTTTTCTGAAATTTCAAGCAGGGCATCGCGAATTAATGCGTCAGGAGAAACTTTAGGTAACGCTTCTCCAAAGTGCATAATATCAGACAACTTAAGTAGCAGTTTTCTCCCCAGTGCACCACCTGGGTGAGATAGGGCAAAATCTTCGGCAGAAAAACCACGAGCTTGAAGCAGAGCTACGGCTAATGCATCTCCCATCACTAATGTGGCAGTCGTACTGCTAGTTGGCGCCAGGCCTAACGGACAAGCTTCTTGAGGTACCGTAATTTGCAGGTGTAAGTCAGACAGCTTGGCCATATTTGATTCTGGCTTACCTGTCATGCTGATGATCTTAATATTCAGGCGCTTTAATACTGGAAATAGAGACAGAATTTCGTTTGATTCACCAGAGTTAGAAATTGCCAGCACAATGTCACCAGGGCTAATCATACCCAAGTCACCATGTGCGGCTTCGCCTGGATGAACGAAAAACGCCGAAGTCCCAGTGCTTGCCAGAGTGGCGGCAATCTTGTTACCAATATGGCCTGACTTGCCAATACCCATAACGACAACTTTGCCGTTGTTGGAAAGGATAAGTTCACACGCTTTTTCAAATTGATCATCAAAGTAGGTATCTAGCTCTTGCAGAGCAGCAACTTCGATATCAAGAACTTGTTTAGCAGCAGCGCGAAAATCAAATTGATTGGACATATCAGATCTCTACTTATTGATCGTGGTAATTAAGCGGTCATGTTTGCGAATAAGTACACTTGGTAACCTAAGAAGCACACAAACAAGATGGCACCTTCAATACGGTTAATACTGCGTGATTTACCCAAACACATAGCGACAAGTAACAATGAAACGCCTAACATGACCCAGAAGTCACGTCCCATCGCGTACTCACTGAGCACCGATGGATTAATGATGCCAGGAATCCCCATTACCGCCAGAATGTTAAACACATTCGAACCGATAATGTTACCGACAGCCATGTCGTCTTCACCCTTTAAAACTCCCGCAAGTGATGCGGCTAGTTCTGGCAGGCTAGTGCCAATGGCGATAATAGTTAGACCGATAACAAGGTCGCTCATACCAAAGTGTTTAGCAATAATTACCGCGTTATCAACCAGCATGCTGGCTGCCAAAGGAAGCAGTATCAAGCCAATAACCACCCACATGATTGCTTTAGGGTTACTGACGCCTTCTGGGATCTCTGACTCTTGGTCATCAAGAAAAACATCACCTGATTTTTGCTCTTTGCGGCTGATTTGCAACATAGCAAATAAAAATGCCCCAAAGAGTACAAACAATAAGACACCCTCATAAAAACCGAGATGGCTATTCCAAAGCAGAATACCAGCGAGTACGGTTACGGCTATCATGAGTGGAAGTTCTCGGCGGATGACGGCGGAGCTAATCGACAAAGGCTTGATCAGCGCTGTAATACCTAGGATTAACGCAATGTTCGCTATGTTTGAGCCTAATACGTTACCCACCGCTGTATCTGTTTTGCCATCCCAAGCAGCGGTTGCAGATACCATCATCTCAGGGGCGGATGAGCCCATCGCGAGGATTGTCATGCCGATGACAAGCGGGGAAATACCGACGTTGCGGGCTATCGCTGCAGAGCCAAAAACAAGTTTATCTGCACTCCAAACAAGCAAAACAAGACCGACTATAAGCAACGCAACGGCTTCGAGCATGAGAATTCCTAAGTATTAAATAAGTAAAATGAATAACCGCTAATTTTGACCTTTTGCGGCCTAAAATGGAAGATAAACGAAGAATAAATTAAAGGTTAGTAACGAAAATGTATGTAAATCTCACTCATTTAAATGAGCAATTCTGGTCTAGGATTTAAACACTTCGTGCTAATTCGGTCATAAACCATGAGAAATTGCAGGGATATACTCGACTTTATTTAATTGAACAGTGCTTTAAATTCAACGCCAATGTGCTTATGATTGCAGCCTAATAAATGTACCGACGTTACTTTATTAAACGTAGAATTCAACTCCGATGAGTATCTGCTTGATGATTCCGTGAGTTGCAACGCTCCTACAGTAGAAGAGATGATATGTCGAACAACGATTTAGTCACCGTGAACAACCTCACTTTTTCACGGGGAGAACGCATGATCTTTGATGATATTGATCTGCATGTTCCTGAGGGCAAAGTGACGGCCATTATGGGACCATCGGGAATTGGTAAAACAACACTGCTGCGTTTGATTGGTGGTCAGTTGTATCCCGAGCAAGGAGAGATCTGGTTTGATGGCGACAATATTCCCTCTCTCTCGCGTAAAAAACTCTACCATGCTCGAAAGAAAATGAGCATGTTGTTCCAGTCAGGGGCTTTATTCACTGATTTGAATGTTTTTGATAATGTCGCCTTTCCATTAAGAGAGCATACCGATTTATCGGAAGACTTGATTCGCACCATGGTGTTACTCAAGCTCGAAGCTGTCGGTCTGCGCGGCGCGGCGCAATTAATGCCGAGTGAGCTTTCAGGTGGTATGGCAAGACGCGCTGCTTTGGCTCGTGCAATCGCTCTTGACCCTGACTTGATCATGTACGATGAGCCGTTTGTGGGGCAAGACCCAATCACTATGGGCGTTTTGGTTGAGCTAATTAGCAATCTAAACCAAGCGTTAGGTTTGACCTCTATTGTGGTTTCTCACGACGTACCTGAAGTCATGAGTATTGCTGACTGGGTATACCTGATGGCCGATGGAAAAATCATCGCCTATGGTACGCCAGAAGAGCTGACTCAAAACTCTGATCCTCGTGTCCAGCAGTTCTTACAAGGTGATGCCGACGGTCCTGTACCGTTTCGTTTCCCTTCTCAAAGTATCGAAAAGGACTTATTTGATGGTCGATAACTTCATTCACTTTGTCGCCTCGCTGGGTCGACGCACGCTTTCTATTTGCGGAGCATTTGGTCGTGCGACTTTCATGTTGATTGGGGCGCTATTTTCTAAGCCACAACCGATCAAAAGCTTTCCTCTGCTTGTTAAGCAACTTTATTCTGTTGGTGTTCAGTCGCTAGCGATCATCGTCGTATCTGGTCTGTTCATTGGAATGGTTTTGAGTCTACAAGGCTATGTTGTGTTGGTGGATTACGGCGCAGAAGGCAGTTTGGGGCAAATGGTGGCGCTTTCTTTACTCCGTGAATTAGGACCTGTTGTTACTGCACTTTTGTTTGCTGGTCGTGCCGGTTCTGCGTTAACCGCAGAGATAGGTCTAATGAAAGCAACGGAACAACTGTCTAGCCTTGAAATGATGGCGGTAGACCCATTGAAACGAGTGATTGCACCACGGTTTTGGGCTGGGGTTATCTCAATGCCTTTACTGGCTATGATTTTCATGGCTGTGGGAATTTGGGGCGCTCAGCTTGTTGGTGTTGACTGGAAAGGCGTTGATCACGGCAGTTTTTGGTCAGCGATGCAGTCCTCTGTTGAGCTAGGGCAAGACATTGGTAACAGTATGATCAAATGTTTTGCGTTTGCAATTACGGTTACTTGGGTCGCTCTATTTAACGGTTATGATGCTATTCCAACATCGGAAGGGATCAGCCGAGCAACTACGCGCACTGTTGTGCATTCTTCTTTAGCAGTACTAGGATTAGACTTTGTACTGACCGCATTGATGTTTGGGAATTAATCATGCAACAAACACGTAAAACTGAATTATGGGTTGGCAGCTTTGTATTAGCGGGAATTTGCGCGATTCTTGTGATGATTTTTCAAGTTGCTGACGTAAAAAGCATTGGCTCTGGTGATACTTATACCCTCAAAGCCGAGTTCGATAATATTGGCAGTTTAAAAGTTCGTTCGCCCGTAAAAGTGGGGGGCGTTGTGATTGGTCGAGTAAGTAGTATTTCGCTTAACCCAGACAACTTATTGCCAGTTGTAACACTATCTATCAATAGCAAATACAATCAGTTCCCAGAAACGTCGAGCGTACAAATTCTGACATCTGGCCTGATTGGTGAGCAATACATTGGTTTAGTACCTGGCTTCGTTTTTGATGATGAAGTCATGCTGGTGGATGGTGATACCATCGAAGACACCAAATCGGCGCTTGTGCTTGAAGACTTAATTGGTCAAGTACTATACAGCGTAGGTGGTTCAGACGACTCAAGTAAGGAATAACTATGTTAGCGAGATTACTACTTTCAGTTTGTGCTGTGTTTAGCGTCTTTGGAGCAACAGCAGCAGAGGTGGATAAAACTGAACCCTATAAGATGATGAAGCAGGTAGCTGAAGTCACGTTCGAAAGATTGAAAGCCGAACAGCCGAAAATCAAACAAGATCCAAATTTACTTAAAGTGATCGTTGAAGAAGAGCTAATGCCTTACGTCAACTACCGCTATGCAGGGTTAAAACTTCTTGGTCCAAACTTAAAAGGTGCTAAGCGTGAAGATGTACTTAAGTTTATCGATGCATTTCGTGCGTACCTGATTGCGTCTTATGCACAAGTGTTGACGCAATACTCTGACCAAAAAATTGAGTTTGGTCCTGAGCCTAGCATTGATGACTCTAAGCGTATTACAAGCATTAAAGTTGATATCATCGATACTCCGCGTCCAAACATCAAACTTGAGTTTAAACTGCGTAAAGACAACCAGTCTGGTGAGTGGGAAGCATTCGATATGATTGCAGAGGGCATTAGTTTGCTTTCTAGTAAACAATCCGAATGGAACAGTAAAATTCGTCAAGAAGGTATTCTATCTGTTGCTAAAGACCTAGAAAAATTGGCCGCAGAACCGATCCGCTTCGAGGCGAAGAAATAATGGCCCAGACTCCCGCTCAGTGGCAATTGGATCAAAACATTCTTAAGCTAACAGGGGCACTTGATAGAGATACAGTGCCTTCATTGTGGGCGTATGCACAGCAATGGCAACCTGCTCAATCGGAGCTGGAATGCTCGCTAAAAGAGATAGAGCGCGTCGACTCTGCAGGAATGGTGATGTTAATCCACTTATTAGAGCATGCAAAAAAGCAAAACTGTCATATAATGCTCAGTTTCGTGCCGGCGCAACTGCGCACTTTGTTTCAACTGAGCAATGTTGAATCTTTAGTGGCCAAACACATACAGAATTATCAGGGGTAAATTGTGGATAGCGCAAAAGTACAACAGTTATTAGAAGAAGCACTAAACCTTCAAGAAGTGCATGTGAAAGGTGAAGGTAGCCACTATGAAGTGGTTGCTGTTGATGCTTGTTTCGATGGAATGAGCCGCGTTAAGAAGCAGCAGCTAATTTATGCTCCTCTGATGGAATACATCCAGCGTAACGACATTCACGCATTATCAATCAAAGCGTTCACACCAGAAGAGTGGGCTCGTGATAAGAAATTGATGTCGCTTTAAGGTTTATTGATGGAAAAGTTTCGAGTTATTGGGTCAGATAAACCACTAGTTGGTGAAGTGACCATTTCAGGTGCAAAAAACGCAGCACTGCCGATTTTATTTGCGTCTATCTTGGCGGAAGAGCCAGTAGAAGTGGCAAACGTACCACACCTTCGTGATATCGATACAACCATGGAACTGCTTAAGCGTTTAGGCGCGAAAGTAAGCCGCAATGGCTCTGTTCATGTTGACCCAAGCAGTATTACAGAATACTGCGCGCCTTATGATTTGGTGAAAACCATGCGTGCTTCTATTTGGGCTTTAGGTCCTTTGGTGGCGCGCTTTGGTCAAGGTCAGGTTTCTTTACCAGGCGGTTGTGCCATCGGTGCCCGTCCTGTGGATCTGCATATTTCTGGTTTAGAGCAGCTTGGCGCAACCATTACATTAGAAGATGGTTATGTGAAAGCAGAAGTGGATGGTCGTCTAAAAGGCGCGCACATCGTGATGGATAAAGTCAGCGTAGGCGCGACGATCACCATCATGTGTGCGGCAGCGCTGGCGGAAGGCACAACAACACTAGATAACGCTGCGCGTGAGCCTGAAATCGTCGATACCGCTGATTTCCTAAATAAGCTTGGCGCAAAAATCTCTGGCGCTGGCACAGATACCATTACGATTGAAGGTGTTGAGCGCCTAGGCGGTTGTAAACACAACGTGGTTGCTGACCGTATTGAGACGGGAACATTCCTTGTCGCAGCAGCAGTATCTGGCGGTAAAGTGGTATGTCGCAACACTAATGCTCATTTGCTTGAAGCGGTTCTCGCCAAGCTGGAAGAAGCTGGCGCGCTTGTCGAAACGGGTGAAGATTGGATCTCCGTTGATATGACCGACCGCGAGCTAAAAGCGGTAAGTGTACGTACTGCGCCACATCCTGGTTTCCCGACGGATATGCAAGCTCAATTTACGCTTCTGAACATGATGGCGAAAGGTGGCGGCGTGATCACAGAGACTATCTTTGAAAACCGCTTTATGCACGTACCAGAACTCATGCGTATGGGCGCTAAAGCTGAGATCGAAGGCAATACGGTTATCTGTGGTGATGTTGAGTCACTCAGCGGTGCGCAAGTGATGGCAACCGATCTACGAGCTTCGGCTAGTTTGGTAATTGCAGGTTGCATTGCTAAAGGCGAAACCGTCGTTGATCGTATTTACCATATCGACCGTGGTTACGACAAAATCGAAAATAAACTGGCTGCACTTGGCGCAAATATTGAGCGAGTGAGCTAGGCAAGTTAAACTGCACCGCAGGTAACTTGGATATCAAGAGAGCCGAAACCTGAGTTTCGGCTTTTTTATATCACTCTCATGACCATATTTTCCCTTTATGGAAAGAGAGATATTAATAGCTGTATCTGGCAAAAGCCGGTTCCTGGAGAACAAGAATGATTGCACTGTTACGTGTATTTGCTGTCGCTATCTTTGCGATTGTTATGTTTATTGGTGGTTGTGGTTACTGCCTATTAAGCCCTAGAAACCCTAAGCACGTTTTCACTTTTGGCCGTTTGTTTGCCAAGATGTCTCGTGTGTTTGGGATTAAGTTAGAGTTGCGTATCCCTGAAGATGCGTATTCACGCGGCCAACATGTTTACATTGCTAACCACCAGAACAACTGGGACATGTTTACTGTTTCTGCGGCTGTGACTCCGAAAGTTGTGACAGTAGGTAAAAAGAGCTTGGCTTGGATGCCATTGTTTGGTCAGCTTTACTGGCTTACGGGTAACATTCTGATTGACCGAGCGAATCGCTCTAAAGCAAAAGGTACTATCGATCAGGTCGTGAGCAGCATGAAAGAAAGTGATGTTTCGGTGTGGATGTTCCCAGAAGGCACGCGTTCTCGTGGGCGTGGTTTGCTGCCATTCAAAACAGGTGCTTTTCATGCGGCAATTGGAGCAGGTGTGCCAATCATTCCTATCGTATGTAGCTCGACGAATAAAATTAAGCTGAACCGTTGGAACAATGGTCATGTGATTGTTGAAATGCTACCTCCAATCAGCACTGAAGGCTATGGTAAAGAGGGCATTCGCGAGTTAGCGAATATCTGTCGTGAACAGATGAAAGAGAAGCTTGAATCGTTAGATGAAGAAGTCAAACAGCGTAATGCTGCTTAAGTTTTACTGCGATATCATCACGAAAAGACAATAAAAAACGGGTAGCCTGAGCTACCCGTTTTTTATGTTTGTCAGCAAGTACAATTATTTGCGAACTGCAATTGCTTCAATCTCGATGCCAACATCTTTTGGTAGGCGAGCCACTTCTACACAAGCGCGTGCAGGGTAGTTTGCTACGCCGTGCTCATCAAAGAACTTGCCGTAAACTTCGTTCACCGTGCCAAAGTCATTTAGGTCTTTAACAAAAACCGTTAGCTTTACAATATCAGATACTTTAAGACCTGAAGATTCAACTACAGCCTTTACGTTTTCTAGAGACTGACGAGCTTGTTCTGCGATATCAGCAGACACTTCACCTGTCGCTGGGTTTACTGGGATTTGGCCTGAAGTAAGAACCATGTTACCTAGATCTACGCCTTGAACGTAAGGACCGATTGCTGCTGGTGCAGACTCAGTGTGAAGTACTTTCGTCATTTGATTTTTTCCATCAGTTGTAGGGAATAAAGATTCTCAGTTTGCCTCTAAACCCTCGGTAGGTAAAGAGCAAAATACCCTGACATTGCAGGGTATTTTAAACGTATCACAGCCTAGTCGTGCGGCGTGTTTATCGCTCGGTTACGATCTCGCGTGAGAACACTTTCTCGCAGTATTTACACTTTAGGCGGATTTCTTGTTTCTTCTCGAACACGCTAAAGCTGCTTTCTACTGGTTCATTATGAGAAATACAGTTTGAATTCGGGCATTCAAATACATCATTGATGCGCTCAGGAAGCTCTAACGCGAGCTTTTTCACCACTTCATAATTCTCGATTTGATTCACGGTCGCGTGAGGAGCATACAACGCTAACTTGCTCGCTTGCTCTTCATTGATAAACACGTTTTCGATTTTGAGTAGATCTTTATGACCGAGTGCTGATGATGGCAAGTTCAGTCCAATCGTTACGCGTTGTGATGAATTGTGCATATCGAACAGTCTTAATACTTTGATGCCGATTTGCGCAGGGATGTGGTCGATGACCGTACCATTTTTGATTGCTTCTACCTGCAATTGAGTTTCTTTAGCCATGATTTTTCCCCTCGATTACAGTGTTTCGTTTAGAACAAGCGCCAGCAGTGCCTGGCGAGCATACACGCCATTTTGAGCTTGCTGGAAGAAGTAGGCATGAGGCGTTTTATCAACATCAGTTGTGATTTCATCCACACGTGGTAGTGGGTGCAGTACTTTCAAGTTCTCGCGCGCGCCTTCTAGTAGTGCTGCCGTTAGGATGTAAGCCGACTTAATATGTGCGTACTCCGATTCGTCAAAACGTTCTTTCTGTACGCGTGTCATGTACAGAATATCCAGTTCAGGAATCACACTTTCCATGTCTGTGTGTAGGCTATATTGAATGCCAGCTTCGTCTAGTTCTTCGCAGATGTAATCTGGCATTGCCAGCGCATCTGGTGCAACAAAGAAGAAGCGGATGTTGTTAAACTTTGCTAAGGCTTGAGTCAGTGAGTGCACTGTGCGGCCATATTTTAGGTCACCTACGAATGCGACGTTCAGGTTGTCTAGACGCCCTTGTGTTTCCGCGATGGTGTATAGGTCGAGTAGCGTTTGAGTTGGGTGTTGGTTTGCACCGTCGCCCGCGTTGATCACTGGCACGCCATTTGAAAATTCAGAGGCCAAGCGAGCGGCGCCTTCTTGTGGATGACGCATCACAAAGGCATCGACGTAAGAAGAGATGACTTGTACTGAATCTGCGAGTGTTTCGCCTTTTTTCGCCAGAGAGGTATTACCATCATTATCAAAGCCAATCACGTCACCACCAATGCGCTGAATCGCTGTTTCAAACGATAAACGTGTACGTGTTGATGGTTCAAAGAAACAACTTGCAACGACTTTGTTTTTAATCAGTTCTGGTCGAGGTGCTTTTTTAAGGCTACCTGCTGTTTCTACGATAAGTTCCAGTTCTTCGCGTGAAAGCTCTGGAATAGAGATGATGTGCTTCTGGTAAAGCGAGTTCGCCATGATCTTCTTCCCTATAACATTGATGACTACATCCAAATAACCGAAAGGAATTTTGGACATAAAAAAACCTCCCCAATGGGGAGGTTTTAAAATTCAATAGAATTAACGAAAATAACACCACGTAAGCGTAGTCGCTTAGCGAGAGCAAATCGCGTTTTTACGTCAGCAATCAGCGTGGTCATTTCTTAATCCTCAGACAAATTGCCGAGCATTATACGCTTAACTTTCGTGAGCGCAAGCGATTACATCATGGTTTTTATCGGCTGTTTTTGCGCACTGGTTTAGCTTCCTAGCGTCGCAACCATCACGGCTTTGATGGTATGCATACGGTTTTCAGCTTCGTCGAATACGATGGAGTATTCCGATTCAAATACCTCTTCTGTTACTTCAAGGCCTTTCATACCGTATTTTTCAGCGACTTCTTTGCCGACGGTGGTTTCATCATTGTGGAAAGCTGGAAGGCAGTGCATGAATTTCACATGTGGATTACCCGTTTGCTTAATCACGTCCATATTGATTTGATAAGGTGTCATTAACGCTACACGTTCATCCCATGCCTCGGCAGACTCACCCATAGACACCCAAACGTCGGTGTATAGGAAGTCACAACCTTTCACACCTTCCTCAACGCTTTCTGTTAACGTGATTTTTGCTCCGGTTTGTTGCGCGATAGTTTGACAAGTTGCCACGAGCTGTTCTTCAGGCCAGAACGCTTTTGGCGCGACAAGGCGAATATCCATGCCCATTTTCGCTGCGCCCACCATAAGTGAGTTACCCATGTTGTTGCGTGCATCACCTAGGTAAGCGAAGGTTATTTCATGTAGCTGTTTACCACGGCCGTGCTCTTGCATGGTCAGGAAGTCAGCAAGGATCTGGGTTGGGTGGAACTCATCCGTTAAACCATTCCACACTGGAACACCAGCATAAGTACCAAGCTCTTCAACAATGGATTGGCCAAAGCCTCGGTATTCAATCCCGTCGTACATACGACCAAGAACACGAGCGGTGTCTTTCATCGATTCCTTATGACCGATCTGCGAGCCAGAAGGGCCGATGTAAGAGACTTGAGCACCTTGGTCAAAGGCAGCGACTTCAAACGCACATCGGGTACGAGTCGAAGATTTCTCAAAGATTAGTGCGATGTTTTTACCTTGAAGTGTCTTCTGCTCTGTTCCTGCATATTTAGCTTTTTTCAGCTCTGCAGACAGTTCGAGCAAAAACTGGATTTCTTTGGTTGAGAAGTCCAATAGCTTCAAAAAGTTGCGGTTACGTAAATTGAAAGCCATAGCTCGTCCCTTAGTACATGTGATTAGATTAATAGAATTCATTAAAACATATAAATGCTTTTATTGTGAATAATTATTTTTCATTAAAGCTAAAAAAGGTTGATGTATTCACATCAACCTTAGTTTTGATTCACCTAATGTAAAGGGACGAGTAAGTTATATATCGTCTCGTTCTATTGGACAGCTCATACAGCGAGCGCCACCGCGACCACGACCAAGCTCGTTACCAGGTACTGTCAGTACTTTGATGCCAGCTTTATCGTATTTTTCGTTGGTGTATACGTTACGTTCGTAACCAATTACTACGCCCGGTTTTACAGTTAGAACGTTATTGGCATCATTCCATTGTTCGCGTTCCGCTTCATAGCTGTCGCCACCAGTGGTGATGATTTTCAGCTGATCTAAGCCAAGAGCGGACTCAATCGCGTGCAGATAGTTATGTGAGGCTTCAACATGCATTTCACCGTTGCCTTTTGGTGTTAAGCGCCATGTGTCGAGATCTTTGCGCATGATCTCAGGGTAGACAGAGAAAGTATCTACATCCATATGGGTCATCACGGTGTCTAAATGCATACATGAGCGGTGTTTAGGCAGATCAATTGCAATCACTTCGGTCGCTTGGCCTGCTTTAAATAGGCTTGCTGCAAGGTTCTCTACACCTTGTGCAGTCGTACGCTCAGACATACCGATAAGAACTGCACCTTTACCAATAACCAACACATCACCGCCTTCGACATTCGCATTATCATAATGCAGATCATCGTCACCGAAGTATTTGATAAAATCTTGGCCAGCAAAAATTGGGTGCCAACGATAAATCGCACGTAAGTGGTTTGTTTCACGTTGGCGTGCAGGCATCATCATCGGGTTAAGAGAAACGCCGCCATAAACCCAGCATGAGGTATCACGAGTAAAGAGGTGATTAGGCAGTGGCTCAATAACAAAGTCGAGAGGACGCTTCATTTTTGGCAGCATAGAAGATGAGGAGATCGGTAGCTCTGAGTAAGCTAAGCCACCTAAAAAGATGCAGGCAAGGTGTTCATCATCCATTTCTGAAAAGTATTGGCGTAGGTCTCGCGCAAAGGTTGGCCCGTAACGAAAGTCAGAAATCTGAGTGTTCAGCAGCCATTGTTTTGCTTCTGGAACGGCGAGGGTTTCGACCAGTAAATCGTGGAGGAGAAGCACTTCAACGTCTTGCTCGCGCAGCGTACGTGCGAATGCATCGTGCTCTTCACCTGCCGCTTCTACAGCAAGAACGTCATCAAATAGCAACTCATGACAGTTTGACGGAGTTAAGTGGGTTAGGGCGCGTTCAGGGCGATTTAATAGAACTCGTCGAAGTTGACCAACTTCTGATCCAACGTACAGCTTGCTCATTTTGTATCCTTACAAATTTTCCAGCCATTAGTTATGACAAGCTTCCTAGAAAGATGCAAGTTATCAAGCTTTGTTTATATTCTGGTTTTTCTGGTTTTGTGAGTTTTTTATTTTTATTTTGATTCTTATTAAATTTATTATTAGATATAAATGCTATTTCGCTAAAATTAGAGTGCGTGCGTTTTTATTCTAATTTTCCCGTTGAGAAAGAATACACGCACAGTGCATAAAACGTGCATTTTTATTCTAAATTATGCATTATTAAAGTGAATTTATTCGTTATGCTTCTTCGTTTTACACGTGAGTGTATTCAAGAAAGCATCATAAACACGCATAGAAAGAGAAAATAACCACATTAAGTGTCAATTAGGATGTTCTGAATATTAAAAAATGCCATTCTTTGTTAATTTTTTGTTTCTTTGTGTGGTCGGTTTAATATTTAGATTCAAATAACCGATAAGAATCGCAGTGGTATGATGTTTGTTTGTGGCTTTTCATCGCAATCCATGCCATATTTCACCGGATCAGCATACTCAGTATCGGGTATTGTGTTTCCATCAAGTAACTAATCTGGAGCCAAAACATGTCTCACGAAGATGAATATCTATCAGTAGAAGAATTAATTGAGATTCAAAAGGAAGAGACTCGCGATATCATTGCAGCATTGCTAGAAGATGGCAGCGATCCAGATTCGCTATACGAAATTGAGCACCACCTGTTTGCCGAAGATTTTGACACGCTAGAAAAAGCGGTAGTTGAAGCATTCAAGATGGGCTTTGAAGTTCTTGAAGCAGAAGAAACTGAAGATGAAGATGGTAACAAGTTGCTTTGCTGTGATGCGACTATGGAGTCCGCACTAGACGCAGAAGCGATTGATGCGCAAGTTGAAAAATTGATTCACTTGGCAGAAAAATACGACATCATCTATGACGGTTGGGGTACGTACTACGAAGGCGAAGATGCGCTTTACCCTGAAGAAGATGAAGACGACGAGTAATCAAAGCTCACTACTTTTGGAAAAACCAGCGTTTAACGCTGGTTTTTTTATACCTTGAAAAACTGACGAATGTGGAGGCGATAAATAATTCACATTGAGTTTATAGGGGATTTCTCCCTATAATGCGTGAAAATTGATCTAGCTCAAGGTGTATATGCAACTCTCACTCGCCGGTTTATGGCAAGTCTCTCCACTGACGGACCTTTCTATCCCACAGGATGACATTACTTTCCCTGCTCCTTTGAGTCAGGTATTGCCAGCTGAACTGACAGAAGAAGCAATTCGTCAGCAAGAGTGGCACCTGATGCATGACATTGAAGTGGACGAATCCATGATGGCATTCCCAGCGGTAGAAATGGTGTTGGGTGGTGTGGATTACCATGCAGAAGTGCGTTTGAACGGAGTAGCATTGTTTGACTGTGACGGTTCTCAAAATGTCTACAAGAAAGACATTCGCCCGTTCATGCAGATGGGGCGCAACCGCTTTGAAATCTTGTTCTTAGAGGAAGAAGAAGATCTTCTGTTGGATGAGGATAAACCGGAGTTGTGTTCACTTGCAGATCATGAATACCAAAAGAGTGACGAGCGCTTAGGGGTATGGCAAGAGCCGTATCTGCAGTTTATTCGCAATGTGCGTTTGGACCGCGTGGCTACCGAACAGATTTGGCACCACGGTGGTGGTTGTGAGTTTAAGGTGGATTTGTACTACCAAACTTTTGCGCCGGGTTTAGTATCGGCATCGGTTAAGTTCAATGGCATGACTTACCATATTCCTATTGATGTCCGAGCGGAGCATGCGAGCGCTTTATTCCAGATCGAAGCGCCAAAGTATGCCGATCTTACTGATCCTGATCCAAGTGATCTCTACCAGTTGTCTGTTGAGTTGGATGGGCAGCACCAAAACTTCACTGTTGCCTTGAGTCAGGAGCTTTGTGTTACCCATGTTGTGCTTTAACGTCTAATAATATTATCTATTACAGCATCTTAAGCATTACGACTTCACATGCATCATGCCCTGTTTGTCCAAGCGGGGCATCGAGATGCTCAAAGCCTAGCTTTTCATACAAGCTTACCGCTTCTCTCAGACATTCAGTTGTCTCTAAATAGCACTGCTGATACCCAAATTGTTTCGCCAATTGTAAGCTCAATGCGACGATGCGTTTGGCTAAACCGTGTCCTCGTGTTTGAGGTAAGAAGTACATCTTTTGTAGTTCACACACATTTGGCTCGCCCGCTAAAGGGGCAAAGCCACCGCCACCAATGATCTCTCCGCGATGTTCAATGACCCAATAGGCGGCCCCGCATTGATTGTAAACCGAATACATATCATCAAGCGTTGGATCGGCCACACCATAACCTTTGTCTGCGGTTAAGCCGTATTCTGCAGAGACTTTACGAATCACATCTGCGACTTGCGGGTTGTCTGCTTTAGTAAGAGGTCGAAGAACGTATTCCTCAGACTGACACACTTTTGTTAGCCCTTTTAGGTAAGTCTCTAGACCAAGTTTGAGTTGCTCTTGCTCGCTGTCATCGAGTTGGGTAAGCAGTTGTTCAAAGAAGTGGTTTTGCTGTTGGTCCAGTTGTGATAACGCCTGTTGGCCTTGCTCTGTAATCGCTACGAGTTGACTACGTTTGTCTTTTGGGTTTTCGATGCTCTCGACCAAACCTAATTTAATCAAACCAGTAACGGTTCGGCTCGCGTTGGACTTGTCGACATTAAGCTGCTGTGCCAGCTGATTGATGGTCAATGGCTGCAATTGGATTTCACCCAATGCGTGCGCTTGCACTGGAGTGAGAGCGACATCGCCGCATTGTTTATCAAGCATACCAAGCAATCGGACGGCTTGACGGGAGTAGTGTCGAAGTTGACGAGCGTTCATTATCACTTACCTCTAAAAATAAAGTTGCGCACCGCAATTAAATTAATTGCGGTGCGCAACCTTGTCAATGGTAAATGTCATTTTTCTCGTTAGGAGACGTAGTGAGCCTCCATGTTTAAGCGTGGTGATGTAAACAAAACTGCGGTGCTGGAGCTTTTTCTGATGATTTACGCATCCATACTTTCTCGTGGAAGTAGTAAGCCACCGTGTTCAAACTCGGCTCTAGCATCGCCATTACGCCGCCGACGAATGCATCACCTGTTAGTAAGTAAACCACGGTAAAAGCGACGCTGAAGTGCACGGTCGCAAAGCTTGCGGTTTTTAATTTGGTCATCCACTGACGAGCTTTAAGTGCTGGGACTTTTGCCCATGCCTTTTCATGAAAGTAGAAGGCTACGGTGTTCACTGAAGGCTCAATCATGGCAATTAAACTACCAATTAGAATGTCGCCTGTGAGTACGTAAGCGACACTAAATGCGATAGTAAAATGCAGTGCTGCGAAAGTTAGTGTCTTTTTCATGATAATTACTCAATCGTGTTTGTTTCGATGAGTTTATTATCGATAATAATTCTCATTAATGCTAATGGGTAATGAGTATTGTTGTGATAGGGGGAAGCTATTGATGATGGTTTTGGTGAAATGTATACAAAAAAGGTTGGCCATGATGACCAACCTTTTGAACCAAAAGTGAGAAGTGTTAATTCTTCTCTTTCACTGAGGCTTAAAGCGCAGCGATCGTTGTCTTCTGCTCTTCTAGCTTAGCTAGTGTCTCTTTGTAGCCTTCAAGCTTCTCACGCTCTTTAGCAACAACTGCTTCAGGTGCTTTCGCTACGAAGCCTTCGTTACCTAGTTTGCCTTCGATACGCTTGATTTCGCCGTGAGTCTTCTTGATTTCGCCATCTAGACGAGCAAGCTCAGCATCTTTGTCGATCAGACCTGCCATTGGGATCATCAACTCAGACTTACCAACCAGTGCTGTCGCACATGCAGGAGTTTGTTCGCCAGTTTCAAGCACGCGTACTGCTTCTAGCTTCGCTAGTGACATCAGTACTTGCTTGCTTGCTTCTAGACGAGAGGCATCTTCTGCATTTGCTGCTTTCAGCATAACGTCAAGCGGCTTACCAGGGTTGATGTCGTATTCAGCACGTAGGTTACGGATGCTGGTAATAAACGCTTTCACCCATTCAATGTCGTCTAGCGCTTCTTGGTTGAAGTTTGCTTCGTCGAATTGAGGCAGTGCTTGCAGCATGATTGTCTCGCCTTCTACACCTTCAACTAATGGCTTGATGCTTTGCCAGATAGTTTCAGTGATGTAAGGAATCACTGGGTGAGCTAGACGTAGAGTCTTCTCAAGAACCGTGATTAATGTACGACGAGTACCACGCTGTTGTGCTTCAGTACCTTTCCATAGAACTGGCTTAGTAAGCTCTAGGTACCAGTCACAGAATTGGTTCCAGATGAATTCGTAAAGCGTGTTCGCAGCCATATCTAGACGGAAGTTGTCGATATGGTTGTTAAACGCTTTCGCTGCGAGTTCAAACTGAGACTCGATCCACTTGTCTGCTAGTGAGTATTCAATCTCACCACCGTTGAAGCCACAATCTTGCTCTTCTGTGTTCATCATTACGTAACGGCTTGCGTTCCATAGTTTGTTACAGAAGTTACGGTAACCCTCAAGACGTTTCATATCCCAGTTGATATCACGACCTGTTGATGCCATTGCTGCAAGAGTGAAACGCAGTGCGTCTGTACCGTATGCTTCGATACCGTTTTCAAACGTCTTACGAGTGTTCTTCTCGATCTTCTTCGCTAGTTGAGGCTGCATCATGTTGCCACAACGCTTCTCTACGAGAGACTCTAGGTCGATACCATCAATCATGTCGATTGGGTCAAGTACGTTACCTTTCGACTTGGACATCTTGTCGCCGTTTTCGTCACGGATTAGACCAGTAACGTAAACCGTTTTAAATGGTACTTGTGGATTGCCGTTTTCGTCTTTCACGAAGTGCATGGTCATCATGATCATGCGCGCAACCCAGAAGAAGATGATGTCGAAACCAGTTACTAGAACGTCTGAAGGGTGGAATACTTTCAGGTCGTCAGTTTGCTCTGGCCAACCTTGAGTACCGAACGTCCATAGTGCAGAAGAGAACCACGTATCCAGTACGTCTTCGTCTTGGTGCAGTTCAATGACTGACTCTAGGTTGTTGTTCTTACGAACTTCTTCTTCAGTGCGACCTACGTAAACATTACCTTGGTTGTCGTACCAAGCTGGGATGCGGTGACCCCACCATAGCTGACGAGAGATACACCAGTCTTGAACGTCACGCATCCAAGAGAAGTACATGTTTTCGTATTGCTTAGGAACGAATTGGATGTCGCCGTTTTCTACTGCTTCAACTGCGGTTTTCGCTAGAGGCGCAGTACGTACGTACCATTGGTCAGTTAGCATTGGTTCGATAACCACGCCACCACGGTCGCCGTAAGGAACTTGTAGATCGTGATCTTTCACTTCTTCAAGTAGACCTAGCTCGTCGAATTCAGCAACGATAGCTTTACGAGCGGCAAAACGCTCCATACCGTGGTATTTAGCGGGTAGCTCAGTGTTGTAAGCTTCGCTTGCTTCGCCGTTAGTGTTGAATACTTCTGCTGAGTCGCGGATGTTCGCGTCGAAAGTCAGAATGTTGATCATTGGTAGCTGGTGGCGCTTACCTACTTCGTAGTCGTTGAAGTCGTGCGCAGGTGTGATTTTCACACAGCCAGTACCTTTTTCCATATCTGCGTGCTCATCGCCCACGATTGGGATGCGACGATCAACGATAGGAAGGATGATTTCTTTACCGATAAGATCTTTGTAACGTGGATCTTCTGGGTTAACTGCAACACCCGTATCGCCTAGCACGGTCTCTGGACGAGTCGTTGCAACAACGATGTAGTCTTTGCCATCCGCTGTTTTAGCGCCATCTGCTAGTGGGTAGCGGAAGTGCCACATGTGGCCTTTAGTGTCTTTGTTCTCTACTTCTAGATCTGAAATCGCTGTGTGTAGCTTTGGATCCCAGTTAACTAGACGCTTACCGCGGTAGATTAGATCGTCTTCGTATAGACGTACGAAGACTTCTTGAACGGCGTTAGATAGACCATCGTCCATCGTGAAGCGTTCACGATCCCAGTCTACAGATGCGCCAAGACGACGAAGCTGCTTAGTGATAGTGCCGCCAGATTCGCCTTTCCATTCCCAGATTTTGTCGATGAAAGCTTCACGACCGTAATCGTGTTTTGTTTTGCCTTCTTCTGCAGCGATCTTACGCTCAACAACCATCTGAGTTGCGATACCAGCGTGGTCAGTACCTACTTGCCAAAGGGTGTTTTTACCCTTCATACGTTCACAACGGATAAGCGTATCCATGATCGTATCTTGGAACGCGTGGCCCATGTGTAGGCTACCAGTGACGTTCGGTGGCGGGATCATGATGCTGTATGATTCTTTAGTAGTGTCACCGTGTGGCTTAAAGTAGCCTTTCTCTTCCCAAGTCTGATACAGAGCTTGTTCGATTGAAGTTGGGTTGTATGTCTTTTCCATAGCGCTCTTTTAATGGATACGTTGATGGTTGAATCTTAGTCAATCTTTATAAGTGAGGGATCTTAACAAGATCGCCTTAACTATAAGGATTGACCGTTAAGGATATTGAATTTCGATCGTTTGCAGCTGGTAACCTGCTTGACGGTAAATTTTATATCTTTCTCTTGCGAGTTGTTTAGCTTTTTCTTCGCAGGGCACGAAGTCTACCACTTGAGCAAACTTGTTCGCAAAGGTTGTCTCATTTTCCGCCAAATTAATTACCAGCTGACGGTTCCAATTAGGTTTTACACCTTCATGGCCGATTTCAATATTGGTGGCGTATTTCGGTCCCTCGCCTACGAGGTTATGTGCCATGAACTTGTCTGCATCAACTTGCCAAAAGGCTTCAGCGAGCTGCTCGGCGTGTGGTTTGTCTTGGCAGTTTAAATACACTTTAGCGCCTTGGCGAGCAAAGTGCTGAGCCAAAAACACGATGTATTCTTCAAAGCCAGCCACCGTTGCTTGCGGGCTCTCTTCGTTAATGATGTAGAAGGTTGCAGTTTGCATCATTCTCTCACTTGCCTTGGGTCTCTTCCTAAGACCATCTTAAGTCCCACTTTCATTTTAGAAAATTAGGATAATAAAAAAGGGCCTTGCGGCCCTTTTAGATTCTGTTCAGAAATTACTCTTCTGTCTCTTGGCCGCTGCGGTTCAAAAGGAATTGGACAAGCATTGAGACAGGACGGCCCGTTGAGCCTTTCGCTGCGCCTGATTTCCACGCGGTACCTGCGATATCGACGTGTGCCCAGTTATACTTCTTCGCGAACTTAGATAAGAAGCAACCCGCAGTAATTGTGCCACCAGGGCGACCACCAATGTTTGCCATATCCGCAAACGGGCTCTTCAACTGTTCGTGGTACTCGTCTGCCATTGGTAGACGCCATGCACGGTCACTCGCTTGCTCAGAAGCGTTTACTAGCTCATGAGAAAGAGGGTTGTGGTTAGAGATTACACCGCTGATATGGTGGCCTAGTGCGATAACACAAGCACCAGTTAGCGTTGCAACGTCAACCACGCAGTCTGGTTCGAAACGCTCTACGTAAGTCAGTGCGTCACAAAGAACAAGACGGCCTTCAGCATCCGTGTTCAGAACTTCTACAGTTTGACCAGACATGGTCGTTAGGATGTCACCTGGACGGTAAGCGTTGCTGCCAGGCATGTTTTCACAGCCCGCTAGAACACCAATAACGTTGATTGGTAGGTTTAGCTTCGCTAGCGCTTTCATTGTACCGAATACCGATGCCGCACCACACATGTCGTACTTCATCTCATCCATACCTTCGCCCGGCTTTAGAGAGATACCGCCTGAGTCGAAGGTTAGACCTTTACCTACGAGCACAATCGGTTTTGCATCTGAGTCAGGGTTACCTTTGTACTCGATGATAGACATCATAGATTCGTTTTTAGAACCACGGCCTACTGCTAGGTAAGAGGTCATACCCAGTTTTTCCATCTCTTGCTCACCAATAATTTTGGTGGTTACGGTTTCGTAATCGTCCGCTAGACGACGAGCTTGAGAAGCAAGGTAAGCTGGATTAGCTACGTTTGGCGGCATGTTGCCAAGGTCTTTTGAGGCTTTGACACCTGATGCGATAGCAAGACCATGAGTGATTGCTTTTTCACCCAAGTTCAATTCACGACGCGTTGGTACGTTGAAAACAAGCTTGCGCAGTGGGCGGCGAGTCTCAGGTTTCACGCTCTTGAATTGATTAAATGTGTATAGACCATCTTTAGTCGCTTCTACAGCCTGGCGCACTTTCCAGTATGTATCACGACCCTTAACATGCAGTTCAGTTAGGAAACATACCGCTTCCATTGAGCCTGTCTCGTTAAGTGTGCTGATCGTCTTTTGAATGATTTCCTTGTACTGGCGCTCGCCAAGTTCACGCTCTTTGCCGCAACCGACAAGTAAAACGCGCTCTGACAAAACACCTGGTACTTGATGCAGTAGCAGCATCTGACCAGGTTTACCCTCTAGATCACCACGGCGAAGTAGTGAACTGATGTAACCGTCACTGATTTTATCAAGTTGTTCGGCTACTGGAGAAAGGCGACGTGGTTCAAACACACCAACAACGATACATGCGCTACGTTGTTTCTCTGGACTGCCACTTTTTACACTGAACTCCATGCGTACTCCTACATCCTGAAGACAAATTGCTCTAAATGTTAGATAATGATCGCTTACTTGTTGAATTTTAGCTCCAGGCTTACATGCAGAGCTGATTAAGCGACTAACATCTAGTTTATAATTTTTAAAAAAATAAATGGTTCAACGGGAAACTATAGTGATTCGACCAAAAAAACAAGTTTTGTATAGGTAATTTCAGCGTGATTATTGTTAGATATTTGATCCGCGAAACACTCAAGAGCCAATTTGCGATTTTTTTCGTACTTTTTTTGGTGTTTGTAAGCCAGAAATTCATAAGTGTTCTTGCTGATGCTTCTGATGGGGATATTCCTGCTGGATTGATTTTCTCGATTGTTGGTTTGAACATGCCAGCAATGGGTCTGTTAATGCTGCCTTTAAGTCTGTATATCGGCATATTGATCACATTTGGTCGTCTGTATGCAGAGAGCGAAATTGTCGTAATGAACGCGACAGGTATTGGTAATAAATTCTTGGTTCAAGCGGCCTTATACCTAGCGTTGATTACTTCAGCGGTGGCGGCTTTCAATGCGTTGTGGCTATCGCCGTGGTCTCAAGACCGCGTTGAGCAGCTTTATGAGCAGGTAGCGTCAGAAAACAGCGTTGACCTACTTAAAAAAGGTCAGTTCCAAGGTACACCAGACGGTTCATCGGTTGTGTTCATCGATGACATTAAAGACAATACCTTGAGCAACGTTTTTGTTGCGCAGATGCGCCCTCGAGATTCGGTGTTACCGAGTGTGATGTTCTCATCTTCTGGTGAAGTAAAAGAGCTTTCGGACGGTCGTCAGATCATCACTATGAAAGAAGGTACGCGTTATGAAGGTGTGCCTACTCGCGTTGAATATATGATCACGAAATTCGATGAATACGAAGGTGTTATCGGCCAACGTGAGGTCAAAAAGAAAGGGCGAGACTGGGAAGCATACCCAACGGTTGACTTGATAGGTCACCCAGATCCAGAGGCGCAAGCGGAGCTACAATGGCGAATTTCGTTATTTGTGTGTATTCCACTCTTAACGATGCTCGTTATTCCTTTGTCTGCGGTGAATCCGCGTCAGGGACGGTTTGCCAAAATGGGGCCTGCGATTCTGATCTATCTAGCGTATTTCTTGGCGATCAGTGCAACCAAATCTGCATTAGAAGATGGTGATATCCCGGCTGCTATTGGTATGTGGCCAATCAATGCGATGTTGCTGATTGTTGCTATCATGGCGAATATGATGGACAGCGTTGCTGCTAGACGAATAAAAGACAAATTCCGCAAGAAGAGGCTCGCGTAAGCTGTGTTCAAAATCTTAGACCTTTACATCGGTAGAACCATCATCTCTACCACTGCCTTGGTTTTAGCGACGTTTGTTGGCTTATCGGGCATCATCAAATATGTAGAACAGCTACGTAAAGTAGGGCGAGGTGTGTACGACCTCACTCATGCGTTGTACTTTGTGTTACTCAGTGTGCCGCGTGATATCGAAATGTTCTTTCCAATGGCGGCATTACTCGGTGCCCTGATCGGCTTAGGTATGTTGGCTTCAAGCTCTGAGCTGGTGGTGATGCAAGCTGCTGGTTTCTCTAAGCTGGATATCGGGTTATCGGTACTAAAAACGGCCGTCCCGCTCATGATTGTCGTTATGGCGTTAGGTCAATGGGGCGCTCCTGAGGCCCAGAAGATGGCCCGTGACTTACGTGCGTTTGCGATATCAGGTGGTAGCATTGTGTCTGTGCGCTCAGGTGTGTGGGCTCGTGACGCAAACGACTTTATCTTTATAGGTAAAGTCGAAGACGACAAGCTTTATGCTTTAAATATGTGGCGTTTTGATGATGATAAGAATCTACAAAAAGTTATTTTCGCCGAAGAAGTCGACTACCAACAAGATAACAACTGGCTGATGCGCTACGTACAAATTACGGACATGGAAAATGAAAACGTAATTTCGAAGCAAGACATCGAACAGATGGAGTGGCACACCTCTTTGGCACCAGATAAGCTAGCCGTGGTGACCGTGAAGCCAGAAGAACTGTCACTGAGCGGTTTGTATGATTATGTTACTTACCTAAAAGCATCGGAACAAGATGCATCTCGCTATGAGTTGGCGTTTTGGCGTAAGTTGACTCAGCCGCTTTCAATTGCTGTGATGATGTTAATGGCGCTATCTTTTGTTTTCGGTCCACTCAGAAGCGTGACCATGGGGGCAAGGGTGTTGTCGGGCGTGGTTGCCGGGTTTACTTTTTACATATCCAGTGAGTTCTTTGGCCCATTAAGCTTGGTGTATGGCATATCCCCAGTGTTTGGTGCTTTGGCCCCGAGTTTGGTGTTCTTAGCTATTGCGATTGCACTGCTACGAAGAAAGCTATAACTGAAGCATCATCGAATAAACCATGTTTCATCGGACTAAATGTAAAAGGAAGGCATTATGCCTTCCTTTTTTGTATTCCCGGATAAGTTAGTTTGCCTTAGGCAACACAACAACCTCTGTTTTTGCCCAAATGTCGTGGAAACCACGTTTCTTGGGATCAATCGGCACAGTCAGGTTTGCCAAACCAAAGCCAGATGTCGAAATACGAATCAGAGCTTGAGTTACCGTAATTGGTGCTCCGTCTTTGGCATTGCGAACTCGAAGCTTCCAAGCGCGCATCCCAAGAGTTTGTCCTGCTCGCGTCCAGAAGAACACAAAGAAATATATCCACACACCCGCAAGATAAAATGTAAATAGAGGGCTCAATACAGGGTGCTTTCCGAGCATATCTGCGGCATCTGCGTACTCGCCATAGCTCAACAATCCTGCTGCATTTAGTGCAAACACAACGGCCATAACAATACCTGCGGCCATCATTTCAATTGCGATAATAATCAATGTGTCGTAAATCAACGCTGCAAGTCGACGAAAGAGACCAGCAGGTGGAAGAGTTGTAGACGTTGTCATTATTCCATCACTTACCTTAAAAATTGTGCGTCAGAATATAGATTCCCTCACCAAGAGAAAAGAGACCTAACGCACAGAGTCTTTAATTGTGTATAAACTAAGTGACTTTTCTGCCCTACGTTATCAGCACATGTCATGATACACGAGGCCGTGCAGCAATATGTTTCAACTGAATTCGATTCTCTTAACCATTGGCTCTTTGGTCTGTGACCAGATTAGATAGCTGAGAGAGTTGGTGTTTCTCATCTTCGGTATAATGTTGGCTTAACGAAAGCTCTAAAGCTTTTTCTGACAGCTTGATTGCTGGTGACAAAAATAACTTAGGGTGCATACTAGAGAGAGCTAGCAAGGCCTTTTGTAGGCGAATCTGTATTTGGAGTTGCGCTGCACCATCGTGTGCTATCGGCAAAAAGACATCATCAAACAAATCCTGGCAGCTCAATGCGGGCACAAATAGTCTAGGATATCGAGTTTTGGTAGGAGGCTCACTGAGTAGGTCTCCCCATAATGAAAGTGCTCGTACAGAACGCCCAAGAACGTCAATTGCGGTGCCATTATCATTTACAGCCGGAGATAGTGCTCGTGAGGCGATTTCCGCCATAACGACTAAACCAAAGCGAGGGTCCTGATCATATGAACGCTCCGTTCGAATCGTGAAGGCTGCCGTTACTTCGCTTTCGTCTGGCAATTCTCCACAAACCCAAGCCAATGGTTGACCTACGTACACAAAACTTCCCGGTTGTCGCTCAAGGTAGATGGTGCATTGGTTTGCTTCAGCAATACTATCGAGATGATGCATATCAACATGCTGTAAGTAGCCAATTTCTTGGCTCAAAATAGGTTTACTTCCTCTGGGTTTATGTTCTGGGTGGCTCCACGGGTGAGCACCTAGCCAACGCTCTTTGCCCCGTTTTCTTATCGCATCTAACAAGGCTTGCTCCACGTATGAAGTGGTTTCACTGACCCTTCCTAGTACGGAAAGGTGCTGAATCCAACGTAGCAGAGTGAGTATGATCATCACGATTACGGCGATAGTCACGATGAACAGATAAATTTGTGCTTGTTGATGATAGGCCCCAATACCTAGCGCGATAATTCCTACCAAACTAAATAGAAAAGAGCCAAGAAAGGTTGCTAAGGCATTTTGTGTTGTGCTGTCTTCCATCAACAGTTTTGTCGCTCGCGGCGTTACCCCTGCACTAGCGGCACTGTACGCTGAGACCATAATATTGAGAGAGAATGTAGTCACTGCAAGCATGGAGGTTGCGAGGATATTTAATATGTTGTTCAACAAATCCTTGCTGACGTTGATGGCAGGGGGCAGAGTAATGAACTGGTTTAAAACAATCGACATTAAGGCGGTAGCAACAGCTAGTAATGCGTAGAGTGACGTCCGGACCCACAGTTTTCGTGTCATCTGTTTCAGTAACCACTGCCATTTTGACCCAGTCATTCTTTGCTCCTATTCAGTTCTCACTAGAAAGTCGATAGAAAATTCAGAAAGTTATTCTTGCTTAAGCATAGGTTAAATGCCCGTCGTTCTGCTTGATATTTCATGCATCACGAAAGTAAGAAAGCTGCTTGCTTCAAAGAATGGTGCTCTTGAGGTGTGAATTACCACGATTCTGTTACCTTAATTGATAGATGAATTAAAAGTATGTGATTGAAAAGAGGTAGCGCATGATTGTAATTACAGGTGCAAGTAGCGGTTTAGGGGCGGAACTAGCAAAGCGTTATGATGCGGAAGGCAAAGAGACGTATGTAATAGGAAGAAATACAGAAAAACTATCCGCACTAGCAAAACAACTCTCTCATAACGTTGGTTATCAAGCTTGCAACCTCTCATCGCACCAAAATGTGAAACAGCTCTTTGATGGGGTGAAACAGTCCCCTGAAATGGTCATTCATAGTGCGGGAAGTGGTTATTTTGGCTTACTGGAAGAGCAGGAGCCGGAAGAGATTCAAAAGTTGATTGATAACAACCTGAATTCTGCGATTCATGTGTTAAGAGAGTTAGTAAAACGTTACAAAGATCATCCAATAAAAGTGGTCATGATCATGTCTACAGCCGCGCAACAACCTAAAGCGCAAGAGTCTACGTATTGTGCAGTGAAATGGGCCGTCAAAGGATTAATTGAGTCGGTTCGTTTGGAGCTAAAAGGAAAACCTATGAAAATCATCGCGGTTTATCCTGGTGGAATGGATACGGAATTCTGGAAAACAAGCGGCAATACGATGGACACGAGTCACTTCATGCAAGCAGAAGATGCCGCAGAGATGCTCCATAATGCGTTGTCGAGCATTGGGAATGGTTATGTTTCTGATATTACAGTGAATAGAACTTAAAAAGAGTTTCGTATACTCATTTTCATCTGGAAGAGTAGTAGAAAATGGAGCGTACGTTTCTTATGAGTACAGCTTTGTCACACTTTGTGGCGAAATTATCAGCAAACGATAGTTATTTAAGGTATTTCTGCTTGCGCAGGTCAAAAGCTTACGTATAATGCCAACCATCAAAGGGCAATAGCCCAAAGATGCCGGTGTGGTGAAATTGGTATACACGACGGATTCAAAATCCGTTGCCTTCGGGCGTGGCGGTTCAAGTCCGCCCACCGGTACCATACATAGAAAGGTCGCTTTTATAGCGGCCTTTCGTCGTTTTAGGTGCTCGTAAATATCAAAAGGAAGTTAGCGTTGCCTTCGCGGTGGCGGCAGGGATGCCAGTCCAATCAACTCCGTCCACCGGTACCATATTTTAAGACAGAGCCTCGATGAAAGTCGGGGCTTTGTTGTATCTGGATCTTCAAAACAAAAAAGCGCGAGGGGTATGCCTCGCGCAAACTACTCATGGTGATAGTAGGAACAGCCTATAGAGCTGTGAACAAGGTATTTTGAGTGTTCGGAGTCCAGTCTGCTTGGGACACGTGCGGTACATCAACTAGATAACGCAAACCTTGATAAGTCACCACATCACCTTGTTTATAGGAAACATTCTGAGTCCAGTTAGTGGCTGGGTCTGCATTTGTCCAAAGGCTAGAGGTTGGAGACGGTGCCCAATCTTGTTGCGCAGTATGGTTTGTTACAGCCTGGTATACAGTACCTAGGTGTAAGACGTAATCGCCAGCGTCGTAGTTATGACCAACTTGCCAGTTCGGTGTGTAGTTATCCATTGTGTCGAAGTCATAACCCGCTTGTTTTGCTAACTGTATAAACTTAGCGAGCTTAGGTAGGTTTTGCGTTGCACCCATGCCACGCTTACCATCTTCAAATAGGAACTCGTGAGTTAATACGATAACTTTATCGGCGTGTAAAGGTGTACCACATGGGAACTCTTGAGCTTTGGAGTTGATCGGGTTAATCGTTGTTGGTGCACAAGTGTTTAACGCGGAATCCACATATCCAAGAAATGCTTCTGCTTCTGTAAGGCTGTTTGCTGGCATTTCAATGCCCCAATTTTCGGGTGCCCAGTCCACATCCCAACCGTGAGTTTGATAGCCGTTATTCGCTAGGATATTTTGAACCTCGATAGCTGCTTTTACACTGTTGGATGGGTTGGATGTATCGCATACATATCCTGGTTCCCAAGGTTTCAGGTCATCAGACGTGGCACATAACCCATCTGCTTTGAAGTCTTTCGTCACGCGCCAACCGTTGGTGTAGGGCAGTCTAGCAAACTCTGTTGCCTTGTAGTTCGGGTAGCTTGTAATGTTCGGCAAATACTTTGCTAACACAGATAAGTTTTCCGTAAACATTGAGGCATCGTAAACAGGGTCTTGATACGAGTTAAGCTGGTGGTCCCCGGTCGCATTACACTCCGCAGCACTGTTCGGTCCAAATTCATCCACGCAGTTGTGCACCATGTGATCGTAACTGTGGTTCGCAACAATATGACCAGTGTCTAATGCGAGCTTTAAGGCTTCTAGGGAACGGTCTTCATTCTCATCACCAATTCCATCTAAATGCCAAGCATTAAAGTAAAACGTCGCTTTGATATCTTCCTGGTTAAGTACTTGAATAACGTCAATAGATGCATTGATTGGTCCATCATCAAACGTTAGATAAATTGTGCCTTTAGAGTCGGTTTGAGCAAATGAGTGTTGTGATAGTGCGGCACTTACAAGCGTTGCAATAGCCAATTTATTAAATTTCATTCTCTATTCCTTTTAAGAAATTAATAACGACGTTGTCAGTAGTAAAATATTGATAATTTGAAAATTAATGTGATGTTTTAAATTATTTTATAACTTTTATCCTAGACCTAAATAATTACAAAAAAATAGGTGGTATTTTCTAAATTGGGATTGTGTTCACGAATAATGCAACCGGTTGCGCTTTTTTGTCTTGGTTATTTTTGCTACAGTTTTTGCAGGTTGAAATTTACACAACGGGAGTAAGGCTATGAAAAAGATCCTTTTATGCTGTAGCGCAGGGATGTCAACCAGTATGCTTGTTAAGAAAATGGAGCAAGCTGCTGAAAATAAAAGAATTGAATGCAAAATTGATGCGATGTCAGTGAATGCATTTGAAGATGCAATTAAAGAGTACGATGTTTGTCTTCTCGGGCCTCAAGTACGTTTTCAGCTAGAAGAGCTAAGAAAAACGGCGCAAGAGCATGGTAAAAACATTGACGCGATTTCTCATCAGCATTATGGAATGATGAAGGGAGAGGAAGTACTAGAGCAAGCATTAGAATTAATTAACTAAACCATAGTTTTAAATTAAAAAGATAACTGTACATCAAATATAAATATTTGATGCGGGATTCTTTTGCCTAAAATAAGGATGGATTCTATGAAGCTTTATGACGCAATTATAGGCGCAGTCGAAAAGCATATAGCCCCTATAGCAGCTAAAGTGGGGAATCAGCCCCATGTTCGCGCAATGAGAGACGGTTTTATTGTCGCAATGCCGTTTATTATTGTCGGTAGTTTCATTTTGATTTTTGCATTCCCCCCATTTGCCGAAGATACAACCTTTACTTTTGGTCGAATTTGGCTCGATTTCGCCACTACACATTTTGATACCATAATGATGCCCTACAACATGTCGATGGGGATCATGACCATTTTTGTTTCGCTGGGCGTTGCTTATAGTTTAGCGAAGGCTTACAAGATGGATGGGATCACGAGTGCTGTATTGTCACTAATGTCTTTTTTACTCATTGCGGCCCCAGCTAAAGATGGCGCGTTGTCTATGTCTCACATGGGCGGAACCGGGATCTTCACCGCAGTGATGTGTGCATTTTTCTCGGTGGAGCTCTACCGTTTTATGAAAAAGCACAATATTACGATTCGCATGCCAGAGCAGGTGCCACCGGCGATTGCGCGATCATTTGAAGTATTGCTACCAGTCTTAGCGATATTCACTACCTTATATCCACTTAGCCTTTTCGTACAAACCCAGTACGACATGCTGATTCCAGACGCTGTTATGGCTATCTTTAAACCTCTAATTAGTGCGTCTAACTCATTGCCTGCCATTATTGGCGCTTTATTGCTTTGCCAGCTGCTTTGGTTTGCGGGTATTCATGGTGCTGCAATTGTTGTTGGACTGCTTTCTCCAATCTTTTTGACCAACATTGGTGCCAACATTGAAGCCTTTGTTGCAGGTGAACCGATTCCAAACGTATTTACTCAACCGTTCTGGGATTTTTACATCTTTATTGGCGGCTCTGGTGCAACACTTGCTCTTGTTATGCTGATGTCGTTTAGCCGTTCTGTTCACCTTAAGAGCATTGGTCGAATGAGTGCGGTGCCTGGCTTTTTCCAAATCAACGAACCAGTGATCTTCGGTAGCCCAGTTGTGATGAACCCGACCTTGTTTATCCCGTTCGTCTTCGCTCCAGTCATCAACGCTACGATTGCGTATTTTGCTGTGCATGTCGGCTTTGTGGGTATGGGTGTCGCTACAACACCTTGGACAACACCGGCACTGATAGGTGCTTCGTGGGGGAGCGGTTGGACCTTTGCGCCAGTATTGCTCGTCATTGGTTTATTGGTTCTTGATCTAATCATCTACTTCCCATTCTTCAAAATGTTTGAGAAGCAAATGTTGGAGCAAGAACTACCAACGACGAAGGAAACTAAAGGTGACACGCAGCCGTCAGGCGAAGGCGTTACTGCTTAACTGTGCTTAATGGGCCGCAATTACCGCGGCCCGATTTTCGGAGAGAAAATGATGGAACAAGAATTGGTTGTGATGGAGATCATTTGCAATGCTGGTGAAGCCAGAAGTTTAAGCTACGAGGCATTGCGTTTATCTCGAGAACAAGATTTTGAAGCGGCTGACGAGAAGCTCTCTCAAGCAAGAGAGTGCATTAATAAAGCCCACTTAATACAGACTCAGCTTATTGAAGAAGATCAGGGAGAAGGGAAAGTCCCGATGACGTTAGTGATGGTGCATGCTCAAGATCACCTGATGACTACGATTTTGGCTCAAGAGATGGCTGTAGAAATCGTCGCACTGAACAAAAAAATCTCGAACAAGTAAAGGGGGATGAAAATGTCTAGAGAGGCGATCAAACTTGCCATTATTGGCGGTGGTAGTAGCTATACCCCGGAATTGGTTGAAGGGGTTATTAAGCGCTTAGAATATTTACCCGTTAAGAAAATCCATTTTGTGGACATTGAGTCAGGAGCTGAGAAGCTTGAGATCATCAAAGGATTGGCTCAGCGAATGGTCGATAAAGCCGGAGCAAAAATTGAGATAAAAGCCGGTTTCGATCGCCGTGCTGCGATAAAAGATGCGGATTTTGTGATGACGCAGTTTCGTGTTGGTGGCCTTGCTGCACGCGCTAACGATGAGCGAATCCCAATCAAGTACGACGTCATCGGCCAAGAAACAACGGGCCCTGGTGGTTTTGCTAAAGCACTGCGAACCATTCCGGTCATTCTTGATATCTGTAAAGACATTGAAGAGTTGGCTCCAAACGCATGGATGCTCAATTTCACCAACCCAGCGGGTTTAGTTTCCGAAGCGGTCAGTAAGTACACCAAAGTAAAGAGTATTGGTTTATGCAATGTGCCCGTTTCAATGGAAATGATGATTGCAGAAATGATGGAGTGCGAGCCAAAAGAGCTACAACTTGAGTTTGCTGGGTTAAACCATCTCGTGTGGGTACACAAAGCATGGCTCAATGGGGAAGATATTACTCAAACGGTATTAGAGAAAGTCGGTGATGGTGCCAACTTCAGTATGAAGAATATCTGGGAAGAGCCGTGGGATCCTGCATTTCTAAAAGCACTGGGGGCGATACCATGTCCTTATCATCGCTACTTCTACCAAACTGATGCCATGCTTGCTGAAGAGAAACAAAGTGCCGATGAAAAAGGCACTCGTGCTGAGCAGGTAATGGAAACAGAAAATGCGCTATTTAAGCTCTATCAAGATCCTACCCTCGATCATAAGCCGAAAGAGTTAGAGGAGCGGGGTGGTGCTTATTATTCTGATGCATCACTGAACCTAGTTGATTCAATTTATAACAATCGTAATAGTATTCATGTTGTTAACGTTTTAAATAATGGAGCGATCAACGGCCTACCTGACGATGCTGTGATTGAATGTAGTGCGGTGATTGGTAGCTGGGGGGCGAAACCTCTTGCGGTTGGCGAGTTGTCAAACAATATCAAAGGATTACTCTATCAAGTTAAAGCGTATGAGCAGCTAACAATAGAAGCTGCTGTCGAAGGTAATTATGACAAGGCGCTTATGGCATTAACCAATAACCCATTGGTGCCTGACATTGGCCGCGCCAAGTCAATCCTGGATGATATCCTAGCGGTGAACGCTCCGTATTTACCTCAATTTAAACTAACGACGTTGTAGTACTAAGGAAGGACGCCAATGAAAGTCATTTTTAATGCTGATGATTTTGGTTTAACGAGAGGTGTAAATAGCGGCATCGTTAAAGCTCACCAGCAAGGTGTGGTTCATTCAACCACCATGATGGTGGGTATGGATGCTGAGCAACATGCCTTAGAACTAGCTCGCCATAATCCAGACTTGAAAATTGGCGTTCATCTTAGGTTTACAGCAGGTGTGCCTATAACGAAGCATCCTAACTTGACCAACGGCCGAGCGCACTTTATTAACTATGACGAACTTTGGAGTAAGCAGGACTTCGAAACTCAGGTCGTTTATGATGAAGCAAAAGCTCAGGTGGAACATTTTTTATCGCTTGGGTTAGAGCTAAGCCACTTAGATAGCCATCATCACGCGCATACTCACCCTCAAATTTTGCCCGTTATTAAAGAAGTAGCGAATGAATACCGAGTGCCACTGCGGGGCACTGGCTTGTGTCAAGAATCGATGACAATCAGGTATATCTTTACTGATGAGTTTTATGATCAAAAAGTGAGCTTGGATGGCTTAATGGCACATCTATTGAGCTTAAAAGCTGACTATGACTTGGTTGAGGTGATGTGCCACCCGGCAGAGGCCGATCAGGCGCTTATCTTAAAGAGTGGCTATGCGCTTCAGCGAGAGCTAGAGTTACAAGTTCTTACCTCTCCCATTTTAAAAGAACAGTTAGCTCATCATGGTATAACTGTCACGGATTACTCTGAGCTTGTTTCTACCAATCAAATGGTCGGTATATGATTAAAGGCTGCCAGCTTCGCCCCCTATAGCACCTTACGAATTGCTGGCAGCCGTTCTACACAAACGAATATTTAATAACAATTGCAGTTGGACCCAATAGCATTATGGCAAGGATTAAAGATGTAGCCGAACTCGCCGGTGTAAATCGCTCTACCGTTTCTCGAATTATTAATGGAGAGGGGAAATTTCGCGAGGAAACTCGAAAAAAAGTAGAGCAAGCTATGGCGCAATTGAATTATCGTCCCAGTGCAATTGCTCGTTCACTCGCAACCTCATCCAGTAATATGGTTGGGTTATTGGTGACTTACTATACGGGGGGCTTCTTTGGCGAGATGATGGAGCAGGTTCAGACCGAGCTGGATATTCATAAGAAGTTTTTGATTACAGCTCAAGGCCATCATTCTGCACAAGGTGAAAAAGAGGCAATTCAGCGTTTTAATGATTTACGTTGTGACGGCTATGTACTTCATAGTCGTTATTTGTCAGATGATGACTTACGTGAACTAGCTAAACAGCCAACACCTTTCGTTCTCCTGGATCGCTACGTGGAAGGAATAGAAGAGCGTTGTGTTACCTTTAACCATCATCATGCAAGCCGTATTGCCGTTGAGCACCTTTTAGCTGGTGGTCATCGAAAGATTGCTTGTATTGCCGGTCCATCCCAACGTCATAACAGTGTATTGAGAAAGCTTGGGTATATTGATGCAATGAAGGATGCTGGTATAGATATTGATGAAAGCTGGTGTGAAGAAGGGAATTATGGCCGGCAAAGTGGTTATGATGCAATGGCTGCAATTTTACAACGACACCCTGATGTGACGGCTGTCTTTTCGTGCAGTGAAGAAATGACGGTTGGCGCAATGCAGTACTTACACGAGCATAGTATTTCTGTACCAGAGCAAATCTCATTAACTAGCTTTGACAGTGTTGATCTTTGTGAAAGTCTTTACCCTACAGTATCAGCAGTGCACTTTCCTATCAGTGACATGGCCCGTGTAGCGGTACAAACGTTAATGGGGCTAGTCAAAGATCAAGAAGTAATAGACAAGCCAGTATTCGAGGCCAAGCTTAAAATACGCAAAGCAGATCGTTCCTTAAAGTAGCTTACTTCTATCTAATTAAGTGAGTCGCTTAGAAATAACGGTTTGATGTTTTGATAGTTACTGATGAATTTATTCACAAAATTTACTAGTATTCTAACTCTCTTAAGAAATATAAATCAGTAGTGAATAAGTGGCTGCCATTAAACTAACGGTCGATCGTATTCAACCCGGATTACATATCCGTCTTCCGCTAAAGTGGAACGATCACCCCTTTCTACTCAATAGCTTTAAGATTAAAGACCAAGAGCAAGTCGAGATGATCCGCCACCTCGGCGTAAAGTTCGTTTACTTTAATCCAGAGCAAAGCGATGCCGTTCCACTCCCTGTTGATCAAAGACAAGCTGACAGAGTAACAAATGAAGCGTCGTTAGATCATGAAACTCAAAAAATGTGGCAAGAAAAACAGAACCGCATAGAAAAGTTAAGTGCATACCGTCGACGCGTGATTCAGTGTGAAAAAGAGTTTGAGCGCTCTCTGGCACGTATGCGTTCAGTCATGACTAAAATCCGTAACCGTCCGACAGCAGCAGTTGATGAAGCAAAGCTTCTTATTGAAGATATCGTCGAGAAGTTAATGTGCGATGATAATGTTACGTTACATCTGATGAACGGAAAAAATGAGTTTGAAGATATTTATTTCCACTCATTGAACGTGGCTGTTATCTCGATGATGATTGGCCGTGCTAAAGGGTACTCAGCAGCACAGTTGAAAGAGCTTTCCTTCTCCGCACTATTCCATGATATCGGGAAAATAAAAATCCCGACTGCAATATTAAGAAAGCAACTACCTCTAACAGAGCCAGAAACCAACTACTTAAAGTTGCACACTAAATATGGCGTCGATCTTGCGAGTCAAATCGAGGCTTTTCCCGAAGTCGCGAGAATTGTGATCGCGCAGCACCATGAGCTAAGAGATGGGTCTGGTTATCCTAAAGGCCTGAAAGGAGATGAGATCAACGAGTTTGCTCAAATTATTGCTGTAGCCAATGCGTTTGATAACTTGTGTCATACACCGATAGTCTCAGATCAAAAGATTCCTTATACCGCACTCTCTCATTTATATAAGAACTGTAAACACCTATATAAAGAAGAGAACCTGAACATCCTAATTAAGTTTATGGGCGTGTTTCCTCCGGGTACCGTAGTTCAGCTTTCTAATAATATGGTCGGCCTGGTTATCTCAGTGAATGCATCGCATTTATTATTCCCGAATGTCTTGGTTTACGATCCATCAGTACCAAGGACGCAAGCGCCAATCATTGATCTTGCCTCAAAAGATATAAAGATAGTTAACGCGATTCATCCGTCAAAATTACCGGATAAAGTAAAAGAGTATCTAAATCCGCGTTCGCGTATTTCTTATTTCTTTGATAGTGATGAGTAGTTATCCACAGCTTTTTGTGGGTAAATTGTATAAATCCTGAGTGTTATTTCTGGGTAATTTTAGGGTTGGATGGAAAGTATCCATTTGGCATGTTTTTTTAGAAAAAATGCATTTTTAGTATTGCCAAAGAAAATCTTCTCCCTATAATGCGCATCCATCGACACGGCAGACGCCACAAGGCTTTAGCAGGGTCGAAGAGGTAAAAAGCTTCTACAAAAAATTAGTTTAAAAAAGTGTTTGACACTAACAACTAAATCGCTAGAATGCACCTCCGCTTTGAGAGAAAAACTTCTCGCAAAGCAAGCTCTTTAACAATATAGACCTATCAATCTGTGTGGGCACTCGTTGATGATAATCCAATTAGATACCTCGGTATCAAATTAGGTTTCAATGAAACGAAGTGACCATTTGAATTGGGAAGCAGCCTTGAGCTGTTTTGTTTTACTTTTTCAAAAGTAAAAACCAATAAGAGCACAGTCAATTCAAACATTACTTCTGCTATTTATTAGCGAAAGGAATGTTCAGTATTCATTGAGCCGAACAAAAT
>NZ_JAWOWJ010000012.1:0-144452 GCF_033340495.1 Vibrio sp. 1249-1 | reverse complement strand
TCGTCGGCGTCGTCGTACTAATCACACTCAACAATTCCCGTCGTCGACGTCAGTAAAATCATGCGCGTAATCAGGTGATGTGATTTTGCTGGTGGATTTCGGAGTGATTCAGGGCAGGGTTTCTATGTTGATTGTGCGGTGAGATTGCGTCAGACCTTCGCTCATAATCGATTGGTCCGCAGTTCAAGTCTGCGAGGGGCCACCATATTTCGAAAGGCGTAGCAGGTTAATACCTACTACGCCTTTTTTGTATCTTATATCTTTGGGTACAGTTGCGGTAACTCGTCACTAACCTCGTAATAGCTTTTCCTCTTCCCCTCTTCTTTAACTATTATCTGGCTTTCTATACGAGCAATAGAAACAAAATGTCTGCTCGTGATTTAAACCATTGACCCTCAGACAACTTCTGATAGGATGGACATATAAACGTATGGACGTCTAAAGCAAAAATGGAGCTACAATGAAAAGTATTGGTCACTTAAAGAAACTAGCTTTGATTCTCACGGCAGTAGTCGGCTTAAGCGCTTGTGGAGAAAAAGATGACTCTGTCATTAAAGTGGGCGCGACAGTTGGACCACATGCACAAGTAGTCGAGGCGGTAGCGAAGGAGGCTGCGAAGCAAGGTTTGAATGTCGAAGTCATTGAGTTTTCTGACTACGTGACACCTAATGCCGCTCTTAGCGATGGTAGCATCGATATTAATAGCTATCAGCACCAGCCATTTTTAGACAACTTCAACAGTAGCCATAACGCCCAATTAGTATCAATTGGTCAGTCCATTCTTATGCGTATGGGGCTTTATTCCAATAAGTATCGCTCACCGCAAGAGCTTCCAAACAATGCACGTATAGCGCTTCCAAATGACCCTACCAACGGTGGTCGTGGTCTGTTGCTACTCGCCGATGCAGGTTTAATTGAGCTGAAACAGGGTGTTGGCCATAAAGCCGCCCTAACTGATATCACAAAAAACGCAAAATCATTTGAATTTGTCGAGGTAGATGCCGCTCAGCTACCAAGAACATTAGATGATGTGGACGCGGCTGCGATTACAATGAACTACGTAATGTCTTCTGGTTTAGATCCGAAGAAACAAAGTATCTATCTTGAAGCAAAAGACGCCCCATTAGCAGTCATGGTCATCGCCACTCGTGACGCAGACAAAAATAATGAAGCGTATAAAAAGTTCGTTTCTATTTATCAATCTCAAGCGATTCGTGATTACCTCGATCGCACTTTCAAAGGCACAATCGAAGCAGCTTTTTAATCAATAAAGCAGCGAATATTTTGCCCCACGAATCAGATAGAAAAGAGGCTAATGTTTTCTCATCGCCTCTTCTTTTCATTACTCACTAAATCGACTCATTGTCGACTTTCAGCCTCTAACTTCATTGCCAAATAAGCTTGGTCAGCAGAAACCAATTCAGGACGGTTAATCAACTTCCAGAGGAAGTATGGTGGGATTAAAAATACGATGAAGTAGAGAGATTCATGGAAGAAAACATCGGCTATCGTTTGCTGATGCTCCCAAAGTGCCGTCAGTGCGAAGAGCTCTAACATCACGCCTAATACGCCAAAGACGACAGAGACAACAATCGCTAAACCCAGTAGTTCTCTAACAAAGTGCTTGTATGCCATGATACTAATTCCTTCTAGCAATAAGTCATACTAACTTACGCTCATAAGAAACAAGTGAGCTTGATTATTATCAAACTCACCTCATCACTGTTAAGAACTTAGTTTTATAAAAAAGTACTTGTATATAGCGTCATCGAAGACTGATTTCCCTATCACAGAGCATAGATACCTCTACAAATAGAAGGTGATGGAACGACCAACTATTGACTATATGAGCGCAACTTTAATCAGATAAGTAATATTGAACCGTCGATACCACTCGTACTTTCTTAATGTAAGGCGTGTTGCTGTCTCGGTCATAAATCGAGAACTGCCCTTGAGTTGCACGTTTGATCTTACCCAGTGAACTTTGTGAGTCTTTCGCAAATTTCTCAGCCACTTCACGCGCATTCTTAGTCGCTTCTTCGATCATGTCTGGCTTCACATCATTCAGCTTAGTAAAGCTGTACTCAACACGATTTGCATAAGGATCTTGGTTAAGCAAAACGCCTTGTTTTCCTAACTCACCTATTTCATTGATTGCCGCTCGAACAACATCAACACTCTGGCTGTAAACCGTAACGGTTCGCGAGGCCAAATAACGATACTCAATGTCTTGCTCGCTCCCATATTGCTGTGCTTTTCTGTCAATGACCGCTGGGGAAGAGAGGGAAACGCTGGTTTCAGGAAGCCCTTTGGCACTTAGAAAGTCCAAAATCAAACGGGTTTGCTGGTCAATTTCATCAAACATGGCCCCCATATCATTACTCGCTAGAGTAAATTGAATCGGCCAAATCACCGTATCAGCAGGATACTCACGCTCCGACAAACCTTTTACTGTCACGACTCTTTCATAGGCTCGGTATTTCACCGCCGTCTGCTGCATAAAATAGCCAAGGATGCCAAGACCAAGTATCAAACTTAGCCCAATCCAAAGTGCTGCTTTATTGGAAACTCGTTCCATTATTTCCCCCTGATAAATATCAACTTAGCTTAATCTTTGTTCTAGATAAGATAGCCTATCTATTATTTTAAGAGGGAGACATAACGCGAGTTTTGATTCATAGCACAGTGATATACCGTTTTCTTTAGTCAATAAAGCTTCATTGGTTTGTCACCAAAGGCTCATACTTTTGCCTCTTAACTGTCATCTGTAATTTCTACTATCCAATCAGCAACTTGTACGCTGAGGTAAATATGGATAGTTCAACCCCTTTTCGTCTCCCTCGTAAAACGCCGTTTGGCATTGGTGAAAACGTTGCTGAATGGGCAACCGGTTTAAACCAACTCGATAAGTTCTACGCCCAACGCCCCGTTAATGCCGATACCAAAACTTTTCTCCGCTTCACGCTGGATATCTTAGGTATCGATTATCGCATTGCTCATGGTTCACTCGACTCAGTACCTAAACAAGGAGCTACCGTCATTGTGGCGAACCACCCGCTTGGTTGTGTGGAAGGCGTCATCTTGGCCGAACTCTTGTTGATGGTACGAGACGATATCCAAATTCTAGCCAATCAATACCTGAAAACCGTACCAGAGTTAGATCAGCTCTTCATTGGTGTCGATGTGTTTGAAGGCAGAGACGCCGTCAAATCGAATATGAAGGCCCTCAGAGCGGCTAATAAACACCTCGCAAGTGGCGGCTTATTGCTTGTCTTTCCTGCCGGTGAGGTTTCCCAGTTAGTCGATGCCAAACAGCAACGCTTGGAAGACAAAGCGTGGAGTCGAAGCGTAAGTAGCCTGATCCGCAAAAACAAAGCAACGACAGTTCCAGTATTCATCAGTGGTCAGAACTCGAAACGCTTCTATATGGCAGGGAAAATCCATCCACTTTTGCGTACCCTAATGCTCGGGCGGGAGCTACTGAACAAACATGCACAAACCATCAACTTGTCTTTTGGCCAAGCGATTAAATTCAAAGAGATCAACACACTTAACGATGATCAAGTGGTGAACTATTTGCGGCTCAACACTTACTTGCTCAATCGTGAAACCCAATCAGTTAAGCCTTCTTCTTCATCAGAACTGCTCTCTCCAATAGCGGCAGGGTTACCCGTAGGCGAATTGCTTGAAGAGCTGAACAACTTACCAAAAGAGTCCAAGCTGCTAACAAGTGGTGAGTTCGATGTTTACTGCACGGAGTCGCAGAGTATCCCTTCCCTACTGCATGAAATTGGTCGCCTACGTGAGCTCAATTTCCGACAAGTTGGCGAAGGGACTGGACTAGCAATAGACATTGACCATTTCGATCATGATTACCTGCATCTGTTTGTGTGGGACAGAGAGAACCAATGCTTGGTGGGCGCGTATCGTTTAGGTCTGGTTGATCAACTGATTGAAAAGCGCGGCGTAGCAGGTCTGTATTCACGAACGTTGTTTAACTATGACCAACGCTTTATCGACCAAATGGGTAAATCCATTGAGATGGGGCGCTCTGTGATTGCACAGCAATATCAAAAGAGCATGAGCGCGCTACTGCTACTGTGGAAAGGCATCGCAACGTTCGTTCATCAAAACCCAGATTACACTCACCTATTTGGTCCGGTAAGCATTAGCAACGATTATAGCGATACTGCACGTCAATTACTGGCTCAATCAATGACACTGCACCACTACGACAACAATTGCGCAGAGTACGTCACACCTTCTAACCCACTTCCTGAGCACCACCGTGACTGGAACACCAGCATGCTTACTGCTCTGGGAGATTTACAGTTACTATCACGCGTAATTGCCAGAATCGATGAAGGAAAAGGTGTCCCCGTTTTACTGCGTCAGTACTTAAGCCTCAATGGCAAACTGGTGTGCTTCAATGTCGACCCTGCATTCAATAACGCTCTAGATGGGTTAATTACGGTGGACTTGCGCGATGTTCAAGAAAAGACGTTGGCAAGGTATATGGGACGCGAACAAACTCATGAATACCTCACCTATCATGCTAATAGCAACCATAAGTAAGAGCAGTGAGTAAGAAGGGAGTTGTGAGTCAATAAAAAGCAGTGTAGCGACTCTCTTTTACTTTTCTATCAATTAGATAAGAGCACTTCGTGAAGCACGCCGAAAAGACTCTTATAAATACATTCTATCGAAGAGTCGCAATGACATTGATCACACCAATCCCGTCGCAAACTTTCACAAAATACCAAAAACGACTCAGATCACACTTTATATCCAGACTAAACCAACACAAAATGTGACATTGATCGTTACTGGTATTTAATTCGAATTTCAAAAGAAATCAAAAGTGATCAAAGTCACAAAATATTTTGATTTTAAATTTGTCAGAAGATCGGATTGATCACTAAGATTTTTATTGACAGATTTGAAAGTGGCTTTTTGTTATTAAGTTACAAGTTAATAAGTTGAACTTGGTCACTTAAAAACCGTTTCTCAGCCTAAGAAATGCGGGCGTAGATCACGAAAAACCCGTTGTCAGTTCCAATTGGAAAATGTGTGGTAAATTGATTGGGTACTAAGCAATCAAACAAACGGTTTTGGCGAACCGTTTACTACAACAAGATTCATCAGAACATCGAACGGGGAATTGTTATGATATCACCAGATGCCAAGATCAAGATACAAAATTTTGGTCGTTTTCTGTCAAACATGGTAATGCCAAACATCGGCGCGTTTATCGCGTGGGGCTTTATCACTGCTCTATTTATTCCAACTGGATGGCTACCAAACGAAACGTTAGCTTCTATGGTTGGCCCAATGATTACCTACTTGCTGCCACTACTTATCGGTTACACCGGTGGTAAATTAGTTGGTGGCGATCGTGGTGCGGTAGTCGGTGCAATCACAACAATGGGTGTGATTGTCGGTACAGACATCCCAATGTTTATGGGTGCAATGATGGTCGGCCCAATGGGCGGCTGGGCGATCAAGAAATTCGATAACTACATCGATGGTAAAGTAAAAAGTGGCTTCGAGATGTTGGTTAACAACTTCTCTGCGGGCATCATCGGCATGCTATGTGCGATCCTTGCTTTCATCTTTATCGGTCCATTCGTAAAAATTCTTTCTGGTGGCTTGGCGGCAGGCGTTAACTTCCTAGTTTCTGCTCACCTACTACCACTAACTTCAATCTTCGTTGAACCTGCGAAGATCCTGTTCCTAAACAACGCGATCAACCACGGTATCTTCTCTCCACTGGGTATCCAACAAGCGTCTGAGACAGGTCAATCGATCTTCTTCCTAATCGAAGCAAACCCAGGTCCTGGTCTAGGTATCCTGCTGGCTTACATGGTTTTTGGTAAAGGTACGGCTCGTCAAACTGCAGGTGGTGCGTCAATCATCCACTTCTTCGGCGGTATCCACGAGATTTACTTCCCATACATCCTAATGAACCCTCGCCTAATCCTTGCGGCTATCGCAGGTGGTATGACTGGCGTATTCGTTCTCACTATCTTTAACGCAGGTATCGTTTCTCCAGCATCACCGGGTTCCATCTTTGCAATCTTGTTGATGACTCAGAAAGGCTCAATCGTTGGTGTACTAGCGTCTATCGCTGCAGCAACAGGCGTGTCATTCGCCGTAGCAGCACTGCTAATGAAGACACAAACGTCAACAGAAGAAGACGGTGATGAAGCAGCCCTAGAGAAAGCAACATCACAAATGAAAGACATGAAATCTGCATCTAAAAACGATGCGGTGGTAAACAGCCAAAGCAAAGGTGACGTAGACCTAGCGACAGTACAAAGCATCATTGTCGCTTGTGATGCGGGCATGGGCTCGAGTGCAATGGGCGCGAGCATGCTACGCAAAAAGGTTCAGGACGCAGGTCTGAACATCCACGTAACCAACCTTGCCATTAACAGCTTACCAGAGAGTGCAGATATCGTGATTACTCATAAAGACTTAACGGATCGTGCACGTAAGCATGCTCCAAACGCACACCACATTTCATTGACTAACTTCCTAGACAGCGAAATGTACAACCAGCTAGTCACCAAACTACTAGCAGCACAAAACCAATCCGCAGCCAATGACGACCAGATGGTAAAAGTGTCAGTCATGGCGGCGAACGACGACAGCTTTGAGCCACAACAACCATCGGTATTCCAAATCCAACGTGAGAACATTCACCTAGGTTTGAAAGCAGCCAACAAAGAAGAAGCCATTCGCTTTGCAGGCAACAAATTGGTTGAACTTGGCTACGCAGAACCAGAATACGTAGACGCGATGTTTGAGCGTGAAGCGCTGGTTTCAACGTACCTAGGCGAATCTATCGCAGTACCTCACGGTACGGTAGAAGCGAAAGACCGCGTGAAGAAAACTGGCATTGTAATCTGCCAATACCCATCGGGTATCCAATTTACTGAAGACGACGATGATGTAGCGAAACTGGTTATCGGCATTGCCGCTAAGAACGATGAACACATCCAGGTGATTACCACCATTACAAACGCGCTCGATGAGCCGGAGGCAATTGAGAAGCTAACTAGCACCAACGATGTGGAAGAGATTCTGAACATCCTTGGCGGCCAGCAAGCGGCTTAATCACTCCCTTTAATTTGCTCCTGAGCAAACCGAGGTCAGCTGTCACCCCCTATGCGGTTGGCCTCACCCTAAATTCGTTTAGTCAACATTTCAGACATTGGTAGGTAAGAATTATGAAAAACGCAGTTCATTTTGGCGCAGGTAACATTGGTCGTGGCTTCATCGGTAAACTATTAGCAGACGCAGAAATCGAGGTGACATTTGCAGACGTTGACGCTCCACTCGTCGATCAGCTGAGCCACAAGCAAGAATACAAAGTAAAAGTGGTCGGTACTGAGTGCCAAATCGACACAGTAACTCACGTCACCGCGGTTAACTCAGCTAGTGAAGATGTCATCGACCGCATTGTAAAAACCGACTTGGTAACAACAGCAGTGGGCCCTAACGTACTGGACATCATTGCAAAAACCATCGCTACCGGCATTGCTAAACGCTTTGCAGCAGGTAACGATAAACCATTGAACATCATCGCGTGTGAAAACATGGTTCGTGGCACCACACACCTAAAAGGTGAGGTGTACAAACACTTAGATGAATCATTGCATTCAAAAGCAGACGAGTTGGTTGGCTTTGTCGATTCAGCGGTAGACCGCATCGTGCCACCAGCAGAAGCGGCGAACGATGACCCACTAGAAGTGACGGTAGAAAGCTTTAGCGAATGGATTGTGGATGAACAGCAATTCAAGGGCGAAATCCCTGATATCGCAGGCATGGAAAAAACCAACAACCTAATGGCATTTGTAGAACGCAAGCTGTTCACTCTCAATACAGGTCACTGCATTACCGCTTACCTAGGTTGCTTGAAAGGCCATCGTACTATTCGTGAAGCGATTGAAGACCCAAGTATTCATGCTGAAGTAAAACAGGCGATGCAAGAGAGTGGTGAAGTGCTGATCAAACGTTACGGTTTCGACCGTGACATGCACAATGCTTACATCGAGAAGATTCTAGGACGCTTTGCCAACCCATACTTAGTGGATGAGGTTGATCGCGTAGGTCGTCAACCAATTCGTAAATTAGGTGCAAACGATAGATTAGTGAAGCCTTTACTCGGTACAATTGAGTATGGCACTGAAAATCAAACACTTTTGAAAGGCATTGCCGCTGCGTTGAAGTACACTAACGACACTGACCCACAAGCCGTAGAGCTACAAAACTCATTAAAAGAAGTGGGAGTGAAGAAGACGCTAGCGACATACACAGGTCTTGCAGAAGACAGCGATGAAGTGGCTCAAATCGAGACACTTTACAACCAACTTTGATTTACCTAGGGGAGCTCGGCTCCCCTTCTATGTCCTTCTCTGCTTGAAGAGTTGGGATAGCTAATAATTAGAAATGTATTCAGTATATGGCAGATAACATCAACGAAACCGAGATCATTGAGCGATTAAACAGCGCACCATCGGTACGAGGCTTTTTCATTGCAGCAGTCGACGTTTTTAACGATTCGATCGACGGGTTGGTGCAAAGAATCTTTCGTAAAGATAACTTCGCTGTTCAATCGGTTGTCGGTCCGCTGCTACAAGACTCTGGACCACTGGGCGATCTGTCTGTTCGTTTGAAGTTATTGTTTGGCTTGGGAGTGCTCCCCGATGACATTTACCACGACATCGAAGACATCATCAAACTCAAAAACCAACTCAATAGTGACGCTTCAGATTACGAATTCACTGACCCGAATATTCTAGAACCAATTAAGAAACTGCACTTGGTGAAGAAAATGGGCATGGTACAACTGGAAGTCAGCGAACCAGATGACGACATCGACCTTGAGTTTTATCAGCTACAACTGCAACGTCAACAACAAATCATTAAGTCAGGGCTCTCACTTGCCATTGTCGAGATTTGCAATGAGCTCGGCAAAGACAGCCCTTTTTAATCGAAAAACTGGCAAGGAAGCCTCCTCAACTCGCCCCTCTTTTTGCACATTCTTCTATACAACGTGCGTGAAAGCCATCACAGTCCATATTCCGATGTCTCTGTAACATCAGACCAATCTATCGCTAGTATTGAAACGGTATCGCATGCTTTCAATCGAAGACACTAAAACTAAGTGGGAGTTTTTCCAGAAACACCACTGGGTATCTCCAGAATTTTCCCGCACTCCCGTCCTCGAGTCGTGGGAGCGTTGCATAAAGCAATGCAGCCCTTACACCTGGTCAAAACCACATATTGCCTCTGGATTTACCTTCTCATCTCTAATGAAGCGCAACGAACATCTCATCGAATGCGCCACGACCGTACTTGAAGATACGTACGATATGCTTGGTGACGAAGACCTGGTATTGATGGTAACCGATGGCAACGGCTGTATTCTCTCCACCGTCGGGCACGACTCTATGCGACAAGAGATGCAAACGCTCGGCATAAAACAAGGCTGTTTTCTCTCCGAAGGAAAGATAGGCACAAATGCAGTCAATCTCTGTATCAACACTCATATCCCGTGTGAAGTTTTTGCTGCCGAACATTTCAATCGCCACTTGCACTCTTATGCCTCTGTAGCGGCGCCTGTTTTTGACCAATTTGGCAAATTACGCGGTACAACATGCCTTTTCAGAAAAGCGGAAAGCTATAAGAAAGAAGACTTAGTCATCATCGCGTCGAGCGCGAAAGAAGTCAGCTTGCAAATCCACATTCAGTCGGAACAAGAAAACATGAACCGCCTCACTTGTGCGCATAACGCAACGTTAGAGTGCATGGATGACGGCCTTCTAGCGTGGGATGAAGAAAATCGCATCACCATGGTAAATCACCAGTCCGAGCGTTTGTTAAACATTGAAGCCAGTCAGGTCTTGGATAAAGAAGTCTTTTCTGTTTTACGCTTCCCACCGAATGTCCTTACTAGTATTGAGTCAGGTGCGAGCATAAACCGTAAACTCACAACGGTAGAGGTTCGTGGCGAGTTTGTTGAAGCGATCATCACCTTGCGTCCACTCAACGACGGCACACACTTATTGTTCTTGCACCCTATCGATAAAATTCGCGAACTTGCTCAACAACAAATAGGTGGCAGTGCGCGCTATACGTTCAGCACTTTGCCCGTCATTTCACGAAAAATGAAGCATGTCATTACCGTGGCAAAACGGGCCATAAAGTCCAAATCACCGATTCTAATTACAGGTGAAGAAGGCGTAGGAAAAGCCACTCTCGCCATGGCGATTCATAACGAAAGCACCTACAAAGAAGGGCCGTTCATTACGCTCAACTGCCGCTCCATCAATACAGAGCAACTGGTCAAAGAAACCCTGGGGTATGACGAAGGGCAAGGCATGCCTTCAAAGTTTGAGCTCGCCCATGGCGGTACGCTCTTTTTAGAAAAGGTGGAATATCTGTCACCCGATTTACAAGCCGTGCTACTTAAGTTGTTAAAAACTGGGCTCGTCAGCCGCAGCGACAGTTTGCGATTGATCCCCGTAGATTTTCAACTTATTACCAGCACCGCTTCAGAGATCAGCGAGTATGTCACTCAGCGCTCATTTGGTCGGCAACTTTATTATGAAATCTCCTCGAACGAGCTGCATATTCCACCACTACGAAAGCGTAAAGAAGACATTGAATTTCTCGTCCAGCAGCTTATCAGCCATTACGAACGCCGCCACAATGTGACGATCTCGATAGAGCCAGTCGCACTGGAAGCGTTGATGAATTTTCGTTGGTCAGGCAATAACTCCGAATTAAGAAACCGAACTGAGCGAATTTTGCTGAACCGCAGTTCGAACTTAATCAAGCTGAACGATATTCCTGAAGACATTAAACTGAATTCTTGCCATACCGCAGAAAATACGCCAGTAATCACGTTAGAAGAAGCCGAGAGAAGAGCTATCGTTCAGGCTTGGAATCAGTGTGATGGCAAAATGCATGATATGGCGAAAGCATTGCAAATTGGCCGCACTACCTTATGGAGAAAAATTAATAAGTTTGGGCTGCAGGAGCAAATGAAGCTGTATTAAGCCAAGAAGTGGCGTTCCTACAAAAAGTAAAACCGGCGTAAGCACGCCGGTACAGATATACTAACGATAAGATATCGACTAAACATCGACAGACAACTGACGAATCTGCGCTTTTAGTCCCGGTAGCAGACTCGCACTGGCGCTGAATTTTCGCAACCCCACGCGAAGCAATGTTTCTGTGGCATTTGGATCGCCAGCCATCTCACCACACATACTAACCGGTATACCCGCGCGATCGCCTGCTGCACACGTGAGCTCAATGGCTTTTAGTACCGATGGTTCAAAGTAGTTCACCAATTCAGCAACAGCGGCGTTACCTCGATCGGCGGCCATAACATATTGAGTCAAATCATTGGTGCCAATAGAGAAAAAGTCGACTTCTTGGGCTAACGCATCAGCATTTAACACCGCGGCTGGTACCTCAATCATAATACCAACGGGCAAATGAGTCACATCCAAGCCGAGTTGGTTCGCTTGATGCGCCAACAGCACTTTTACTTTTCTCACTTCTTCAACCTGAGCCACCATCGGTATCATCAATTGAATATTCGGTTGCTCGTGAAAGGCTCTCAGAATGGCTCGAAGTTGAGCGGTAAACAATGACTCATGTTGAAGGCACAACCGCACCCCTCTCAAACCTAAAAATGGATTATCTTCTGCTGGCATAGGATAAGCGGCTAAAGGCTTGTCACCGCCAACATCTAGACTACGAATCGTAAGTGGCTTATCACCAAGTGCGGCGGCAATATCACGATACACTTGGTATTGCGCTTCCTCAGTCGGCAACTCATCACTGTTTTGAAATAGAAACTCAGTCCGGAATAGACCAACGCCCTCAGCTCCTGATGTTAGTGCATCATCAATATCTTTCGGTCCACCAATATTGGCGAATACTGGAATATGGACACCATCACAGGTGACTGCGACTTGCTGAGCACTCGCTAGTGCACTCTGTCGGGAGTTTTGCCACTCAATTTGCTGAGCTTCTAATTCCTGCTGTACGGCATCTGAAGGAGAGAACCATAAATGCCCTCGGAAGCCATCAATAGTCACCACTTGACCAGCACGCACAGCATCAAGGCAGCCCTGAGCTTTAACGATGGCAGGAATACCCATCGCACGAGCAAGAATCGCACTGTGAGAGGTTTTCCCTCCCTCACTCAAACAGATACCAAGCACTTTCGATTTATCAAGCCCGGCCACATCAGAAGGCATCAGGTCGCGGGCCAACAAAATACTCGGTTCCTGAATGTCGATGGCATTAGGCGTTACGCCTGTCATTTCGACCATAACTTGGCGTGCTATATCATGCACATCTGCTTCGCGTTCCCGCATGTACTGACTTTCTGCCTGGCGAAACTCTTCGGCCAACGTTTGCAGTGATTCTACCCAAGCTTGCTCGGCTATCATGCCCGTTTGAATTCGCGACTCGACCGATGCCCATAATTCTGGGTCACTGAGCATCATGCTATGAGCGGAAAATATTTCCCCTTTCGGCTGCTTCGCTTGCTCCTGCAAGTGTTGAAAAACCACGCCTATCGCACGCTTAACCCGTTCAATTTCATCTTGTTCACTTTGGAAATCACGTTCAGGCACTGCTGGCATTTCATGAGTAAAAAGGACAGCAGGAGCAGTAGCGATACCGTCATTGACTCGAATACCAACAACAGCACCTTCAATCTGATTTGAGGCCATGCCATCGAGCAGAGTATCTGAACTTTCTTCAGGTTCGATAATGCCTTGCTCAACCGCCTCTTTTTCTCCGAAGTGCTCACTAGTTAAGGCTTCAAATGCCTTGATTGCTTCACTGGATTGAGGTCCAAGTGCGCATAAGGTGATCGTCTCTTGACTACGAACGCCAAGTTTCGCAATGCTGTTCAAGCTTTTCGCGTTCACACGGCGCTCGCCTTTTTTCAACCATAATTGGCAGTCGAAAGGCGCGAGTGCACCAACAATGGCCGCAGCGGGACGAGCATGTAATCCATGCGGATTTTGCACTACCCAATCAAATGTCCGTTCTTGCTCAAAGTTTTCTGATACTGGCGCTATCTCAGCGGATGTTAGTGGCTGATCACCAAGATGCTCTCGTTTTACGCTTAACGCATTCTGTGCCTCTTCGACTACCGTCGATAAAGGTAGCCCGGCAGCAGCAGCCACCGACGCCGCCATGGTCCCTTCAACAATAGGTGCCGAGATAAGGGTGACATTTTCCCTCACATGATCATCAATCAGATCCAGAGCCATTTCCGTGCTAAGCAACGCGCTGCCAAGATCCATCAACACAACAACCCCTTGTTGATCTTGTACCTGCTCAATCGCTTCCATCACGGCAATGGCATCGGTTCCGATCGGGTTCTCTGGATCATCAATCCCAGCAGCAATCGCAAGCTTGGCTTTGCCTTGCGTCATTTGGGTGGCAAGTTCTGCCACCCCTTCGGCAAGGCGACGACTATGAGATACAACTACAATTCCCACCATCTTAATTACCTGCTATTGCCTGCTGTAGTGCTTTAATCATTAACAAAGAAGAGGTTGCACCGGGATCTTGGTGGCCAATACTACGTTCCCCAAGATAGCTTGCTCGCCCTTTTTTCGCCAACATTTCAATCGTGGCAACCGCGCTCGTTTCTGCTAGCTCAACCATTTCATTCAGTAAGTGATCGGCGCTCATGCCATTTTCTAACGACGCCTTCACGCTAACTAAAACGGGTAACCAAACATCACACATGGTTTTATCACCCAGTTCCGCTTTACCACGAGACACCACGCCATCCACACCGCTTTTTAGTGCATCCACTAACTCTTCAAACGTTAATTGCTCTCGAGTTCCGACAGCGGCAGCCGTACGAATAAACAGCGTGCCATACAGCGGGCCACTTGCCCCACCGACACTAGAAAGCAAGGTCATGCCCGTATTCTTGAGAATGCTGCCGATATTTTGGTCCGCAAATTGCGGCAGTTTTTCAGCAACTTTTTTAAAGCCACGGCTCATATTGAGACCGTGGTCGGCGTCACCAATATCACGATCAAGGTCGGTCAGAAAATCTTGATTCTCTTGATACGTTTTTGCACATAACTCTAGCCAGTGAACGATATGTTGTTTTTCAATTTGCATGTTTGCTCTCCCCTGTTACCACTTGATCGCGGCCGTATCGACAGGAGCATCAAACAGCTCCAACATCTCTTTGTCTGCCTTCAGCAACGTAATCGAAACGCCTTCCATATCGAGTGACGTACAGAAGTTGCCAACCATATTACGCACGATACGGAACCCTGCTTGCTCGCAGTTATGAGCCAGACGACGGTACACTCCGTAAAGCTCTGAAGTTGGCGTACCACCCATACCATTCACCATCACGATGTAGTCGTGCTCAGCGGCGAAAGGCTCAATGCTGGATTCCACTTCATCCCATTCACCTTCGTCACGATTCCAAATACGCAATGTGCGCTGATAAGGCGTGTTTTCAGCAACTTCAGCAAACATCTCATCCACTAACGTATCGGCGTCGGTGTATTTCACTCGCTTGATACCTGGTTCACCATGGATACCAACACCAAACTCAACTTCATCATCTTCCAGAACAAAAGATGGTTTACCTGCTGCAGGTACAACACAAGCATTAAGCGCCACGCCAAATGAACGACAGTGGTTATTAACGCGACGAGCCAGTGCTTCACATTGCTCCAACGAATAACCTTTGCTCGCGGCAGCCCCAACTAACTTTTCAACCAATATCGTTCCAGCGACGCCACGGCGACCAGCGGTATACAGGCTGTCTTTGACTGCAACATCGTCATCCACCAACACCGACCCAACTTTGATGCCATCGGTATGAAGCAACTCCACGGCCGTTTCAAAGTTCAACACATCACCGGTGTAGTTTTTAATGATAAACAGCACGCCCTCACCGGTATTCACTTGGTTGCCACATTCGTACATTTGATCAGGCGTAGGTGAAGTAAATACCTCTCCTGGGCAGGCGCCTGTCAGCATGCCTTTACCAATAAAACCAGCGTGCAAAGGTTCATGACCACAGCCACCACCAGAAACCAGTGCCACTTGCCCCGGTGTTTCCTCGTGCCACATGTAACGAGGTTCGTAGTTCGCTTTTAGCTCTGGGCGAGATAAAGCCAGACCTTCCATTTGCTGCAATACAACATCATCAACTTGGTTAATTAACTTTTTCATCGTTCTATCTCATTCCATTTATATTTTTATGTAGGGTATGAATTCATCTTAAACAGAGAAAAAGCGTGCTCAACAAAAATCAATCCGTTTCATATTGAAACAAAAACTTCGGTATTATTGTTTCAATATGAAACGAAAAACGACAAATTTTCTTAAATAGTGATCGTCGCCATAAAGCATGCTGATGCTTATTACTTCTGACAGTCGGTTTGACACAGAGGTCATAAAAGCATGGAACAAAACCAGAGATATCCTTCACCACTTACCACACCAAACCTAATATAAACCTTATTCCTACAATGGATATTCATTGCAGTCCAAAACACACATAAAAAGGTTAAAGGTTTGAATTATGGACAAAATTATTATCAGCCCAAGCAAATACGTCCAAGGTGAACAAGTACTTACATCTATCGCTCACTATGTGAAAACATTGGGTGAACGTCCGTTAGTAATTGCCGATGAGTTCGTGACTAACCTGGTTGGTGATGACGTCAAACAAAGTTTTGCTGACGAAAAGCTTCCACTCTCTATGAACATTTTTGGTGGCGAATGTTCGCGCGTTGAGATTGAACGCATCACGGACATTTGTGCGACTCAAAAACACGATGTCATTGTCGGTATTGGTGGCGGTAAAACGTTAGATACAGCAAAGGCTGTTGCGTTTTACACCAAAATTCCTGTCGTGGTGGTTCCTACGATTGCCTCGACTGATGCGCCAACCTCAGCGCTTGCGGTGATATACACACCTGAAGGTGAATTTGCAGAATATTTGATGATCCCTAAAAACCCAGACATGGTCATCATGGATACGTCAGTCATCGCCAAAGCTCCTGTTCGCTTACTTGTATCGGGGATGGGCGACGCGCTTTCCACCTACTTTGAAGCTCGTGCCAACATGACTTCTGGTAAGGCAACAATGGCTGGTGGGTTAGCGACGCGTTCAGCACAAGCGCTTGCGAAACTTTGCTATGAAACCTTGCTTGAAGATGGTGTAAAAGCAAAAGCTGCGGTAGAAAATGGTGTGAGCACCAAAGCGGTAGAAAACATTATTGAAGCCAATACATACCTAAGCGGTATCGGTTTTGAAAGCAGTGGTCTAGCGGGTGCTCACGCTATTCATAACGGCCTAACTAAGCTTGAAGAGTGTCATCATCTCTATCATGGTGAGAAAGTCGCGTTCGGCACACTAGTTCAGCTGGTACTAGAAAACGCAGCGATGGAAGAGATTAATACGGTTCTTGCATTCTGCCGCTCTGTAGGTCTACCAACCAACTTATTTGATATGGGCGTTAAAGAGCTTAACCACGCTAAGTTGCGCGAGGTCGCCGAAGCCTCAACGGCCGAGGGAGAAACCATCCACAATATGCCATTCCCAGTGACGGCAGAAAATGTCTACTCTGCAATTCTAACCGCTCACCAGTTGGGTCAATAACTCACCCCCTTAAAGTGGGCTTAAATAAAAAAGCGGCACATACTCTCGCATGTGCCGCTTGGATTTTTGCTGTTAAGCGTAATTACTCAACCGTCACCGCTTTCGCCAGATTACGTGGTTGGTCTACGTCCGTACCTTTGATCAGTGCTACGTAGTAAGACAGCAACTGCATAGGGATGGTGTAGTAGATCGCCGCCGTGATTTCACTAACGTGAGGCATTGTGATGATCTTCATTGTCTCATCGCCTTCGAAGCCTGCGTCTGCATCTGCGAATACGTATAGAAGGCCGCCACGCGCACGCACTTCTTCAACGTTTGATTTTAGCTTTTCAAGTAGGTCGTTGCTTGGTGCAACCACAACAACTGGCATGTCAGCATCAATTAGGGCCAGAGGACCGTGTTTCAGTTCACCCGCCGCGTACGCTTCTGCGTGGATGTACGAGATCTCTTTCAGTTTTAGAGACGCTTCCATCGCGATTGGGTAGAACTCGCCACGGCCTAGGAACAATGTGTGGTGCTTGTCTGCAAAATCCGTTGCTAGTGCTTCAATTTCTTTCTCGAAAGAAAGTGCCGCGTTGATTTGCTTAGGAAGTGCATGCAGCGCTTCAACAATCTCTTTTTCTTTCTCTTTGCTGATGCGGCCTTGCTCTTTACCTAGTGCCGTTACCAACATAAGTAGTGCAGAAAGTTGAGTCGTGAACGCTTTGGTTGAAGCCACACCGATTTCAACACCAGCGCGAGTCATGAACGCAAAATCTGATTCACGAACCAGAGAAGAGCCTGCTACGTTACAAATGGTCATCGCCGCCATATAACCTTTCTCTTTTGCTAGGCGAAGAGCTGCTAGGGTATCAGCGGTTTCACCAGACTGAGACAACGTAATCAATAGGCTGTTTGGACGAGTCACAAACTTGCGGTAACGGAATTCAGACGCAATTTCTACATCACAGCTAACGCCTGCAATGTCTTCAAACCAGTAACGTGCCGTCATACCTGCGTTGTAAGACGTACCACACGCCACGATTTGTACGTGTTCTACTTTGCTTAGAATGTCTGCCGCGTGCACACCGATCGCGTCTGTCACAACAGAGTCTGCCGTGATACGACCTTCCATTGTGTTGATCAACGCTTTAGGTTGCTCATAGATTTCTTTTTGCATGAAGTGACGGTATTGACCTTTATCACCTGCATCATGCTCTGCGTTAGATTCAACAATTTCACGCTCAACTGGCTCACCCGTTGCATCAAACACAGTGACTTCACGGCGAGTAATTTCTGCTACGTCCCCTTCTTCTAGGTACATGAAACGGCGCGTAACGTTAAGTAATGCAAGTTGGTCAGACGCTAGGAAGTTTTCACCCACACCAAAACCGATCACGATCGGGCTGCCTGAACGCGCTACTACGATGCGTGAAGGATCTTTGCGATCCAACGCTACCGTGCCGTATGCGCCTTCAAGTTGTTTTGCTGTTTTTTGTACCGCTTCTAATAGCGTTTCTGAAGTACGAAGTTCCCACTCAACCATGTGTGCGATAACTTCTGTATCCGTTTGCGATTCAAACACGTAGCCACGAGATTGAAGCAGCTCACGCAGCTCTTCATGGTTTTCGATGATGCCGTTATGTACCACTGCGATATCACCAGACATGTGTGGGTGAGCATTGATTTCAGAAGGTTCACCGTGCGTCGCCCAACGAGTGTGCGCAATGCCAGTTCCGCCGATCACTTTTGCTTCTTCTACTGCATCAGCCAATTCTTGTACTTTACCCAAGCGACGAACGCGCGTTAGGTTTGATTCGCCATCAACAACCGCAACGCCAGCAGAGTCGTAACCGCGGTACTCTAAGCGGCGTAGACCTTCAACCAAAATTTCTGCAACATCTCGTTGTGCTACTGCACCTACGATTCCACACATGTGTTTATCTCCGTTTGTAGTTTTGTTCTTCCCTAGCCATGATTTCAAATAGAGGCAGCAAGCAAAGGCCTTTATCCAGAGGGAAGTGAAATATGAAACTGATTACATTATTAGGCGCAAATGACTTTCACGCCATGTTGTTCAATCTGTACTTTATGCTCTGCTTGGATATCTGCATCGGTCACCAACACATCAACTTGATGCCAAGCGAGCTCTAAGTTTGGGATCTTACGGCCGATTTTTTCGGACTCGATCATTACGATCACTTCACGTGACGCTTCTGCCATTACCTTACTTAAGCCAACCAACTCATTAAATGTCGTGGTTCCACGCTCGAGATCAATGCCATCCGCACCGATGAATAGTTGGTCAAAGTCGTAAGCTCGTAATACAGATTCGGCCACTTTGCCTTGAAAGGACTCTGAGTGCGTATCCCAAGTACCGCCAGTCATCAGCAGTGTCGGTTCGCTCTCTAATTCATTAAGAGCGTTAGCAACATGCAACGAGTTGGTCATGACCACTAAGCCACGTTTGTCATTCAACTGTTGAATCAGCGCGGCAGTCGTGCTGCCACTGTCGATCACGATGCGATTATGATCGCGAATCAATGATGCTGCTGCTTTTGCTAAGCTTAACTTTCGAGTCGAAACATTAGCGCCCAATTCTTCGTGAATGACTTCCTTTGGGATAGCAATCGCACCGCCATAGCGGCGTAGAAGTTGGCCGTTTTTCTCTAAAGAAGCTAAATCCTTTCTAATCGTGACCTCTGAGGTTTCGAATTTCTGAGCAAGTTCATCAACGCTGACTTCTCCTAGTTCAGAAACCAAGTTAGAAATGGCGTGTCTTCTTAATTGAGTGTTTCGTTTCGACATTTAAGTTTTTATTTTAAGTTTCGATGTGAAACTTATTATAGTCAAACCGAAACTTTCAAGTCCATTTATTTCGATCCAAAAAATTAATATTTCTCGATAAAACCTTGTCCTAAGACAATTCTTAAACAGTGATATTGGATTCATTCAGTGGTAGAATTCGCCACCGAAAAGAAAAAAAATTACAGAATTGAAGGCTATTTTTTTGCAACTTTCTGCATATAAAGTGGGATTAGTCACAAAAAGGTAACCAAAATCGCCGATCTTTTAGTCATAAAATGACTAAACTTGGTGAAAGACTTTCAGAATCTGAAGTTCTAATAATGAGACGAAAAATCGGTGGGTGACAGGTACTAAATGTCATCAAAAACGTCCTGACTTCAGAGTAAATAACCGACTTTCAAATTGTAACTATACTTACCGGAGAGTATCTTCCATGAAAAAGACCAAAATCGTATGTACGATTGGCCCTAAAACAGAATCTGTAGAGAAGCTAACTGAACTAGTTAACGCAGGCATGAACGTAATGCGCCTTAACTTCTCTCACGGTGACTACGAAGAACACGGCACTCGTATCGCGAACTTCCGTAAAGTAATGGAAGCTACTGGCAAACCACTAGCAATTCTTCTAGATACTAAAGGTCCAGAAATCCGCACTATCAAGCTAGAAGGCGGTAACGATGTTGATCTAGTAGCAGGTCAAGAATTCACTTTCACAACTGACACTTCAGTTGTAGGTAACAAAGATAAAGTTGCAGTAACTTACGCTGGTTTCGCAGCAGACCTAAACGTAGGTAACACTATCCTAGTAGACGACGGTCTAATCGAGATGGAAGTTATCTCTAAGACTGAAACTGAAGTTAAATGTAAAGTTCTTAACAACGGTGCACTAGGCGAAAACAAAGGTGTTAACCTTCCTGGCGTTTCTGTAAACCTACCTGCACTATCTGAAAAAGATAAGAACGACCTTAAATTTGGTTGTGAGCAAGGCGTTGACTTCGTAGCAGCTTCTTTCATCCGTAAAGCGTCTGACGTTCAAGAAATCCGTGAAGTACTTGCTGCAAACGGCGGCGAGAACATCCACATCATCTCTAAGATCGAAAACCAAGAAGGTGTTGATAACTTCGATGAGATCCTAGAACTTTCTGACGGCATCATGGTTGCTCGTGGCGACCTAGGTGTTGAAATCCCAGCTGAAGAAGTAATCTTCGCTCAGAAAATGATGATCGAGAAGTGTAACCGTGCACGTAAGATGGTTATCACAGCAACTCAAATGCTTGATTCTATGATCAACAACCCACGTCCTACTCGTGCGGAAGCAGGCGACGTTGCTAACGCGGTAATGGACGGTACTGACGCAGTAATGCTTTCTGGTGAAACGGCGAAAGGTAAATACCCTGTTGAAGCGGTAACTATCATGGCTCAAATCGCGAACCGTACTGACTCAGCGCTAAAAGCTGAACTAGGTTCTCGTCTAGACAGCCCACGCCTACGCATCACTGAAGCAGTATGTAAAGGTGCAGTAGACACAGCTGAGAAACTAGCTGCTCCACTTATCGTTGTTGCAACTGAAGGCGGTAAGTCTGCACGTTCAGTACGTAAGTACTTCCCAACTGCAAACATTCTAGCGCTAACAACTAACAAGAAAACTGCTGCACAGCTAGTTCTAACTAAAGGTGTTACTCCTGTAGTTGTTGATTCAATCGAAAGCACTGACGCATTCTACGTAGCGGGTAAAGAACTTGCTCTAGAATCAGGTCTAGGTAACAAAGGCGATATCGTTGTTATGGTTTCTGGCGCTCTAGTTGCTTCAGGTACTACGAACACAGCTTCTGTACACGTACTATAAGACTGAACTTTTAACACTTCAGTTTCTTGAGAAGGAGGGCTTATGCCCTCCTTTTTTATATGGCTTTCTTGCTCTCATAATAGGCTAATTGTATTATTCACCTCTATCAGAATTTCGTACTGTTTAATTTTATCGTCACGATTAAAGTTTCTATGAGGTGTATGTGTCTAGTCCCACTCTTACCGACAAAGTATTAAGAATGATCCGTCAGGATATTCTCGATGGCGAGCTTAAACCAGGTCAAAAACTCGTGGTTGCCGAACTCAAAGAGAAGTACAACGTAGGAGCGTCACCCATTCGAGAAGCATTGGTGCAATTATCTTGGAGCAAATACGTCAAACTCGAGCCGCAAAAAGGCTGCTGGGTTGCACCTGTATGTAAAGATGAGTTACATGACTTGTACGAAAGCCTGCAAATGGTCTCCGCATGCTTACTCAGTAAGGCAATTATGATTGGCGATGAAAAATGGGAACTGGATGTACTAACTGCTTATCACAAGTTATCCCGAGTAAAACCGGGCGAAAGCTTTTGCTGGAGGGAATGGGAAGAGCGCCAAAATCAGTTTCTTACTGCGCTGTTTGAAGGTGCTGGCTCTGTCAATATGTTTGGGTTTTTCCGCGATCTACTCACGCAAATTAAACGCTACCAATACTTCGCGATGCAGATTTTAGGCACAGGGACCCCTGGGCACTGTAATCTCGATGAGCAAGAAATACTGATGAAGGCATCACTAGACAAAAAGAGTCAGGATGCTTTAGGTTATCTAGAGCGTTATTTGAGACAGTCAATACAGTGTATCGAAGCCGCCATCGACAACCAATGTCGCATACTGGCTAGCGAATAACGCTGAGACTGAAAAAGCGGGGGTCTATCCCCGTTTTTTCGTTTTTGTAAAAGCACTAAGCAATATCATCATAACTATGACATAGCGATACGCAGTTACGCCCTGCACTTTTTGACTCATACAAAGCAATATCAGCACATTTATACGTTCTTGTACGATCAGAGGTTAAATCACTATACCCAGCACTGACAGTAATGCCTCTATCACTACGCATTTGAACCGCGACACGTAGCCTGTTCAATACAATTTCAGCCTCTTCTAGTGTTGTATGCGGCATAATCACTGCAAATTCCTCACCACCGACACGAGATACAAAATCTGTGCTGCGGACTTCTTCTAGGAGGGTTTCTGCGACACTACAAATCACCTTGTCTCCTTCGTCGTGGCCAAGCTCGTCATTAATACGCTTAAAATGGTCAATATCAAACAACGCCAAACAAGCAGGAGGGCTATCAGGATAGCGTTCAATAATCCCCGCATATTGCGCCAATTGCTCTTCAAATTTTCGGCGGTTCCACAACCCCGTCAAGCCATCTTTTTCGCTTAGGTTTCGTAATTTTTCTTCTAACTCTTTTTGCCCAGAGATATCCACCAGCGACGTAATGTAATAACTCACTTTACCTGATTTGGTTAAATTCGCCTGAATACGCATTATTGCGGTAAAGACTTGATTAAACTTAGTTCGACAACGAATCTCCCCTTCCCATACGTGTTCACTCTTCAATGCTTTCCAGATACTCAGGTTTGCTTCGAGATCTTCAGGTAAGAGAATTAAATGATGTGCACTCCAACCTTGGGCATGCTTGGTTGAGTAACCCATCATATTTTCAAACTCTTGATTAACCATGATGATTCTATGTGAAGCATCCGAGATCATCACCGCAGTCATACCATCAAGAGCAGCTCGAGCCAACTTCGATTCCATACTATGACGCCGATAATGCAGAGCAAGGGCTGCCGTCGGCAAAGTGAAGCCGAGCACCAAACTTAAAACAAAAAACGCTTCTTGGATTAAGTCATCAATATCCCTCTGAGCTCGGGATAATAACTGCTCATTGGTAAGATCAATAACCAGATGAAGAGGTTCGCTAGAAACAAACTGGATGGTGCGATACGCGACCAAATTCGAACCATTGTAAGCATAGCCCGAATCTTTTGAATTTAAACTACGCCAAATGTTTGGGTACATCCGGCCAAAATTAAATTGAGAGCGAGCGGGAATTATATGGCCATACAAACGAGCTGATTTAGGGCTATCAATGTAAAATCCGTCACTCTTAATCAGCTCAATATGGAAATCAAGCACTGACGAATAGTTGAGTCGAGAGGATAAATAGTCAATATCAACATTAAGCACAAGATACCCTTCGCGCTTTCCGTTAAGCGAAATAGGCATCAAAATACGCAGTGACGGGCTATAGGGATAGACTAACTCGCCATACTCTCGTTCTAAACCTATCCCCCACGAAGCGATTTCGCCATCGTCTAAGTTCTTAGCGAATTGAAAGTAATCTCGCTCTGACTTATTTTGCAATTTGATCGCGGGCAACGCAGCGCCTGTTTCAATCTCATAATTAATCCTCACTTTTTCTCGACCAGAAACATCAAGAAAGCGAATTTGCTTATACAACTTTTGATTGATTGCGACCGAGATCCACATGTCTTCTAAGATGGAACGGTTCACCCGGTTAGGTTGGCGCAGATATTCATACAGACTTTGGCTGTGACCAAGTAGGTCACTGATCGTTTCGATTTGATCCTGAATATTGCTGTATTCACGGCCAGTATAGGCCAATTGATGTAACGCTTCTTGAGCGGTGTTCTCAACATTGTTTTCTAACAACGTCAGATATTTCTGATAGTAGTAAGCGGCAGTGAGTGCACTAAAAAATAGTGCTGTCGCCAATAAGGTGCCGACTCGCTTAGGTACTTTCACACGTCTAATGCCTATCATGCTTACTAAAACGACAATTATATCATTAATTGTTATTTTCTAAACAAAAAAGCCACTTAGATTAAGTGGCTTTTCTATATGCAATCAGAGAGTTAAGGTTTGAGGGCTCGCTCTCCTCGCGCAATGCCAACGACACCACTACGAGCAACTTCGACAACTTCGGTCACTTCGGATATCGCTTGAATGAAGGCATCTAGCTTTTCACTCGTACCCGCAAGTTGTACGGTGTATTGGGAAGCCGTGACATCCACGATCTGGCCACGGAAGATGTCTGCCGTCCGCTTCACTTCTGCTCGCGCAAAACCACTGGCTTTCACTTTCACCATCATCAGTTCACGCTCAATGTGCTCATACTCGGTGACTTCTTGTACTTTCAGCACATCGATCAGTTTGTGTAACTGCTTCTGAATTTGTTCCAACTGCATCTCATCAGATGTCGTGGTAATGTTCATTCGCGACAGGGTTTCATCATCAGTCGGTGATACCGTCAAAGATTCAATGTTGTAACCACGTTGAGAGAACAAACCAACAACACGAGACAACGCACCCGGTTGGTTTTCCAATAGCAATGAAATAATGTGTCTCATATTAAGTTCTCTCCGTTTTGCTTAGCCACATTTTATCCATACCCTCACCTTTGATTTGCATCGGGTATACGTGTTCGGTTTCGTCTACGTTGATGTCCACAAACACCAGACGATCTTTCATATCCAACGCTTTTTGTAGCCCTTCTTCGAGCTGATCAGGCGTTTCGATACGAATACCGACGTGACCATAAGCTTCTGCAATCGCTGCAAAGTCAGGAACAGAACTCATGTAAGAATTAGAGTGACGGCCTTGATAAATAATGTCTTGCCACTGTTTTACCATGCCTAAGAATCGGTTGTTCAGGTTGATGATCTTCACCGGAATGTCGTATTGCATGGCTGTCGACAATTCTTGAATATTCATCTGAATACTGCCGTCACCAGTCACAACCACGACCTCTTCTTGTGGCATGGCAAACTTCACGCCCATGCCAGCCGGAAGACCAAATCCCATGGTGCCAAGACCACCAGAGTTTATCCAACGGCGCGGCTTATTGAATGGGTAGTACAGCGCCGCAAACATCTGATGCTGGCCCACATCAGACGCCACATATGCGTCGCCATTAGTTAGCTTGTGCAGCGTTTCAATTACTTGCTGTGGCTTGATTCGTTCTGGAGACGTTTCATAAGACAAGCAGTTGCGGTCACGCCATACTTGAATGTCATCCCACCATGCGGTGATAGCATCTTGATCATTTCCACTACCTTGCTCTGCAAGCAGCCCGAGCATGGTTGTCAGCACTTTTTCCGCAGAACCTACGATCGGCAAATCTACTTTCACGTTTTTCGAGATCGATGACGGATCGATATCAATATGCATCACTTTTGCGTTTGGGCAGTACTTTTCAAGGTTGTTGGTTGTACGGTCATCAAAACGCACACCGATACCAAAAATAAGATCCGCTTCATGCATTGCCATATTAGCTTCGTAAGTGCCGTGCATACCCAACATGCCCAGTGAGTTTTTATGTGTACCCGGGAATGCCCCCAAGCCCATCAAAGTACTCACTACTGGTAGGTTCAGTTTGTCGGAAAGCTCTAAAATATGTTCATGGGCGCCAGAAATCACCGCACCACCACCGATATAAAGCACTGGTTTTTTCGCTTCTAATAGCGATTTAAGCGCTTTTTTAATCTGGCCTTTATGGCCCGAAGTTGTCGGCTTGTAAGAGCGCATAGAAAGCGTTTCTGGATATTGATAAGGCAGTTTGATTTGCGGGTTCATTACATCTTTTGGCAAATCAATCACAACTGGACCAGGTCGACCTGTAGTCGCGATATAAAACGCTTTTTTGATTGTTTCAGGAATATCTTCCGCTTTTTTTACTAAAAAGCTGTGTTTGACCACTGGGCGGGAGACACCGACGATGTCACACTCTTGGAAAGCATCATTACCAATTAGGCTATTTGGTACGTTACCCGAGATAACGATCATTGGGATAGAGTCCATATACGCTGTTGCAATACCCGTAATGGTATTGGTAGCGCCCGGCCCCGAGCACACAAGTACGACACCCGGTTTACCGGTAGCTCGAGCGTAACCATCTGCCATATGAGTGGCGGCTTGCTCATGCCTTACAAGTACGTGTTTGATTTGATCGGTTTTGGCATGCAGTGCATCGTAGATATCCAAAACAGAGCCACCTGGGTAGCCAAAGATCTGCTCTACGTGCTCTTCTATCAGAGATTGAACCACCATCTCTGCGCCTGACAACATTGCTGTCATAATTGCTCTCCTTAGCCAGTTTCCTCACCGTAAGGTCAACGGATTGGTCTGGTTTTACATAGTCTAGGTCTTATTCGTAGCCTAATCGAAATACTTCCACGTTTTCGGCTATGTCTTGCGTTCGTCATAACATCCCGCAAGGTTACCCAACAAATGTAACGTTTTATTATCAAAGGGTCTAATGAGAGATTGGTCTACTTTTTAAACAAGATACTAGTAATTAGAATGTTAGTAGGAATAGCAGCCACACATCTCCTATTTCACAGTACAACCTAAAAAATTAACGCTTAAAAAAAGAACATTATTTCATAAGCTTTTAGCTACAGGGTGCTAAATAGCGTTATTTGACGAGCAGAACAGAAAAAATCAATACAAACAAAAATCCCCAGCAATGCGCGATCACATCACTGGGGATTTTTTCATCAATATAAAATCTAAGTCAGCTTAAGTTACTTTTTATCCGACTTTTCCTTATACATTTCTTCAATTTCATCTTGGTATTTGTCATTGATGACTTTACGACGAAGTTTTTGAGTTGGCGTTAACTCACCATCATCCATAGAGAAAGCTCTTGGTAACAGTTTAAACTTCTTCACTTGTTCAAACTTTGCCAACTCTTTTTGAAGATCGTTCACACGCTTCTCAAGCATTTCGACCACCTGGTGGTGCTTAATCAACTCAACGCGATCGTGATATTTGATATTCAGCTCTTTCGCGTACTCTTCTAGCGAGTCATAACAAGGCACGATAAGCGCAGAAACAAACTTACGAGTATCCGCAATGACTGCGATTTGCTCGATAAAGTGGTCTTTACCAATCGCACCTTCAATCATTTGTGGAGCGATGTATTTACCACCTGAAGTTTTCATCAACTCTTTGATACGATCGGTGATGAACAAATTGCCATTTTCATCAATGTAACCAGCGTCGCCCGTTTTTAGGAAACCGTGCTCATCAAAGGTCTTTTCCGTCTCTTCTGGCATTTTGTAATAGCCACGCATCACCATTGGACCACGAACCAGAATCTCGTTGTTTTCGCCGATCTTAACCTGTGCGCCAGGCATCGACATACCAATAGAGTCGGGGTTAAAACATTTATCATCCCAACACGATACTGTCGCAGTGGTTTCAGTCATGCCGTAGCCCAACTTAACGTTGATACCAATCGCATGGAAGAATCGACCGATGGTTTCATCCAACTTTGCACCGCCACAAGGCATAAAGTTGATTTGCCCGCCAAGTAGCGCACGCAGTTTGCTCAGAACCAACTTATCCGCCAAAGCGTATGACTTACGCAGCAAGAGCGATGGCTGACGTTTTTCTTGATGACAAGCGGCCATTTTTGCGCCCATGTTGACTGCCCAAGTAAACATGATCTTACGGTGAATCGGCGCGCGAGACACTTTCTCGTGAATCGCAGAGAAGATCTTCTCATAGAAACGCGGTACGGCACACATCACGGTAGGTCGCACCTGGCTCAGTGCATCACGTACTTGCATGGTGTCTTGCAAATAGCAGTTGGTCGCCCCTTTGTACAATACATAAAAGGTCCAAGCGCGCTCAAATACGTGTGACAACGGAAGGAAACATAATGACACGTCACTTTGAGAAAGGCTCAAGCGCTGATCGTGCCCTTCCAATTGCGCCGCAATGTTTGCGTAGTCCAACATAACGCCTTTTGGCTGGCCTGTTGTACCCGAGGTGTAGATCAGCGTGAGTAGATCATCTTCTTTTGCCTGATCTAAACGCGCGTCCAATTCAACTTGATATATAGCGTCGCCTTTGGCAACAAATGCTTGCCAAGAGATAACGAAATCATGATCGCCAAGTTCTATATCATCAGACATCGCAACAATGAGCTCTAACTGTTCGCACTGGTCGAAAATGCTCACTGCTGCATCAAATTGAGGCTGTTCACCAACAAACAGAACTTTTACGTCTGCATTGTTAATGATGTACGCCGACTGGGCGGCAGTATTGGTTGGGTAAATAGGTACTGTCACGCTGCGTAATTGCAGTGCTGCGATATCAGCGATCGTCCATTGCGGCATGTTGTTCGAGAAAATGCCGATCTTATCTTGGACTCCTAATCCCTGAGCCAAAAGTGCAAGTGATAAAGCATCAACTTGCTGACCAAATTGCGTCCACGTAATACCTTGCCACTCCTCACCCACTTTATGCTTGAGTGCAACGCGTGTACCACCGTTCGCAATTTGTTCACGAATACGTTTAACGATATGAAAATCTAACTTGGCCATTCTTTTACTTACCTTTTGGCTTACAGGCGTAAGCTAATTGAGCGAACAAGTGTACTCACGGCTTGCTAAAACGCAACTGACCAGTATCAAACTTATCACTAATAAGAGACAACTATCACTTATACGTCGCGAACGTACCTCAAATTGCTGAATGATTACTCTATTTAACTTACTGTTTCGATTGTTGATTACGAAAACAAAAAGCCCCGAGAGACAAAAACCGCTCGGGGACCAATGAATTGTAAAAATTGATGATTACCAATATGGTCTAATCGAGAAGACCAAACGTCATCTTATTTTGCGGCAACGACTTCACCACAAGTGATCATCAGTTGATCGCGTAGCCAAATGTGGCCTTTATCTTTTTCACTTGATTCATGCCAGCTTAAGAAGCCGCTGATTTCTTTGTTTGCAAATGGGAAATCAAGAATTTGCAGTTGATCGCTGTTTACCGCATTTTCCGCCATCCAACGTGGTGCAATAGTCACAAGCTCAGATTGACCCACCACGTATAGTAGGTTGCTTAAACTAGAACCTTCATACGCCGCTTGGCAATCCAGTTCACGGTACGCTTGCTCTGAGAAACTACGTTGGCCATGCACTTTCGATAACTTCGCATGCTTTTCGTTAAGCAGTTGCTCAGCCGTCACACCACCTTGAATGCGTGGGTGTGTTTTTGATGCGATAACCACTAATTCATCTTTGAAGATTTCAGTACTTGAGAAACCTTGCTCATCAAAACGAGCGTAGTCGATCACGAAATCAATTTCTTGGTAGCGCATACGCTCAGACAACAAACGGTCAAATTCTGCATCTAGGTGAAGCTGAACGTTTGGTGCTTGTTGATTCACTTTTGCCATGATCTTCGGAGCAAAACGCATGTCACAAGGGCTGCAAATCGCAAGCTTGAATAAGCGAGTCGAAGATTCTGGTTGGAATACAGAGCTAGGAAGTTCATTGCGAATCAGCTGTAGTGCTTGGCGAATAGGGCCAAACAGTTGACGAGCTCGTTGCGTAGGCTGAATACCACGGCCTTGGCGCATGAATAGCTCGTCGTTAAACATCACTTTTAAGCGTGCCACGGCGTTACTTACTGCCGGTTGAGACATGCCTAGGTTATGTGCTGCACGAGTAATATTTTGCTCTTGCATTACAGCATCAAATACAGTCAGTAGGTTTAAATCTACACCACGCAAAGTGCTTTCCATACGGTAGCTAGCAATTGCGCTCATCGCGTCTTTCTTCTCTAACATTGAGTGCGCCTCTTTTGTAATCGTCAACTTTGTTCATTAAATTCATAACGAATAGAATCCCATCTCGCACAAAAGACGGCGGCTGGATTCGAATCATTTTACGAATAGATAACCTAACTTTTTATTATATTTATCGTCCGGATACTTCCGGCTCGAACTGTACTATCAACTAATCGATTGCGGTTTCGCAACTAGATTGATATTTAATCAGTAAATTTTAGCCAATTAGGTATTTATTTTTTAAATAACAAAGACTTGATAAAAACATAAAAAACTATAAAACACGTAAAAATGCATTCTTTGAGGACGTATTTAGCAAATTGATAGGACAGGCGGTCAACACAAGCATGCATTTAGCTCAGTTATTAGTTGGAATAAGAACAACAGATGACAGCTATATCTCTGATTGAATTTTGCACTTATCAGTCAAATTATCAGCAAATACACACTGAATAGAAATGAGAGAGGAAGAATAAAAATGCAGCCTTCCAAACAGAAAGGCTGCAACAAAATCGTGTCAAAAATGGAAGGAACAATGTACTTAGAACAACGTACTTAAATGTTCGACACGTAACTTGGAAAATCAACCTGCTCCCACAGCTGTCTGGATAACTCTGCTTTTGAATCCCATGCACCTTGCAGTACCCAATGAACAATAGCCTGAGCAACATCTGGGTATTTCACACTTTCGGCTTGTTGCTCCTTTAGCCACTGGCGTACTGCGGAAATGTCTAAGCTCTCCATCGACATCGCAAGCCCTAAATCTTCTAAGGTCGCAACATTGCTCTGCTGCTCGAATTGACCCGCGAGTGGCTTTAGTAACAATTTTTTCCCCAAAGACAAGGCTTCTGAAGGAAGCTCAAACCCACCATTAGCAATGACACCACTACAGCGATGCAAATGATGCTGGAAGTTGCTGTGGCATAAAGGGCGCAGTTCTATGTTTTCTACCTGCTCACATTCGATCACATCCGGGTGATAACAGATAAACGCTTGTTGATTAAAGTGGAACAATAAGTCTGAGATATCTTCAATCGATTCGAACGGTAGATACACCAACACGAAGTCGTCGTTTTCTGCTTGGCTATCGACGGTATGCACTATCGGTGGTAACAAAGGTTGATCAAAATGATGCCAATGCAAACCAAGGTGGTGTTGAGAAGGCGCAAAGTATTCAATGACGGATTTATCTAACCAACTTGCTCCCTTTAGTGGCACCGGATAACGGAAAGCATTTTGGTGGCTGATACCAATAGAAGGCTTATTTTGTTGTCTCGCTGCCCACGCAGTCACAGGTTCGAAATCATTAATGATAAGATCGTAGGACGATAGATCGAGTTGCTTAACTTCTTTGAAAAACTGCACCAAATTGTTATTCAATGCTGTTTTCGCGTAGTTTACAGAGCCTTTTTCGGTAATAAAGGTGAAGCCTCGGCGAGTCTGGTAATCGCCAAATGCTTCCATTGAAAAGTATTTTTCCGGCGCTCGCCCAGAAAACAAAAAGTCGACCTCAACATCGTGCTCTTTAAACGCATGACTCATCGCCCTTGCGCGTGCAATATGTCCGTTTCCTGTCCCTTGAACACCGTACAAGATTTTCATCAATTAGCCTCCTAACATCGCAATCGCTAATCCACCACAAAGACTGCCAAGCAGTGCACCAATGATGACATCGGTAAAAAAGTGCACACCCAATAAGATTCGCGCGGTTCCGATTAAACTTGCCCAAAAGAATGCAGCAACGCCTAGGCTCGGATAGAAATGATCAATCAGCGTCGCCATGACAAACGCAGCGGCAGTGTGTCCTGAAGGAAGACTATAGCGATCAGAGGGGGTAATAAAAGCAGGAAGGAGTGCACTAAGCTCTTCAGGGCGACGACGCTTAAAACTATTTTTCAGCGTCCAATAAATTGGTAGCTCGATAGCAAAAGCAAGTAAACCCGCCAGTAAAAACCAGACTCCTTGCTCCTTATCTAAATACCAAGCTAATAACCCCAACACCAAGTAAAGATGCCCGTCACCACTGTGGGAAACTCCTTTACTGATATTGGCGACTTGTTGATTAAAACGGTGCTTAAGACAAACACTAGAGAGCGCTAAATCAAACTTAGCAATGGTTGCAATTGGCTGTGTAATTGTCTCTATGGTTCTCATGTGACCTTTCCTTACTTTGACAACGCCTTTTTGTGAAAAGTAGGAGGTTTAGGTGACAACAGCATGACGGGAGTTTGGACAATTAATGACAAAGGCCAAATTAAGGTGTGCCCAACGATTTATCTATTGGGCATAACCATAAAAATAGAACATTAAGAAGGGTTTGATGGTTGCGGTTGAGGGGTGTCTATATACCAGACTTTTCTCTTCTTGCGGCAGGCGCGCAAAGAGCCTGTCGTCATGTCACCATCTTTTGTTAGCTCATAGCTCAGTGAGCGGCAAGTATAGTTTCCCGACAGTTCATGCTCTATACTCGTTTTCTCCGTTTTACTCGAGTTAGGCTCTAGTAGAGGGTTAGGCTGAGTAGATAAAATGTCACGATTTATCACATTGCTGCGCGCATAATCCTTATGGACATAACCTTTTATCACTCCTTTCTGTTCAACGAGAAACCAAGGTTGATCAACCACTTTTGCTAGCACATTAAAGACTTCCCCTTTCGATAATACGCCAAGCTTTGCCCCTTCAAGACTCGGTTTGGAGCGTAGGTTTAATGTGGTCTTAGAGCGGTAAGAGACATCCATAAACTCTACTGGGTTTGAGGTATCGACACCTTCAGTGGTTGGTCGGAAAACTTCCGCTTGCTGTTTCTCACTAGGCTGGACACGGATCTTCCACCAAGAATACGTTTCCGGATCTTTACCTTTAAACTTATTTCGGCTGTCAGACTCAAGGGCAACAAGCATCTGATTCAAGAACGATTCGCGTCCTTCATAACTCAAAAATCGATCCATTTGATCATTGATGACCATGACGCTCTGTGAGTGATCATTCATAACAACGGGGGAAGCCACTTCCACATAGGTCTGCGATTGAAACAGCTGACAACCCGACAAGCTGACCAGAGTAAGTACTATGGCTGAACGTCCAAATTGTTTTGTTAACCTCATTCTTTCCCTAACCCTTATATTTCTTTTACCTAGTGCAACTGCACTACTATAAATGGTCATTCAAAACTTTTGCCAAACAATTCGGACCTTTGTGTGACAAGTCGCAATCCCGATGCTTGTTTTGGTAATGAAACGTCGCAAACTTGATGAGAACTTACTTCTTCTAGCACGTTTCTATCGCATCATGTTGTTTCACTTAGTGCATCATTTTTTTCAAGCAAACGAAAAGACTCATCCGATATGAATAAAAAATCGACTTTAGGGTTGACGCGCTTCATGGAGTGCGGTACTAATTTGTTAACTTAATTATGTGGAAAGCTTAACAACTATGTCAGCTCATTTTTCTATCCTGCTTAGCCTCCTCCTGATCGTGACCAGTTCGCGCGGGTAGGCTGTGGAAGAAAAATAACCACACCAATTTCTAAGAACCCGCATGAGAATGCGGGTTTTTTTATATCTAAATACTGGAAGTAAACGATTCACTTGCGCGAAAGTGCAGAAATCAGGAAGGAAGCAAACATGAACGATCAGGTCATTATATTCGACACCACATTGCGTGATGGCGAGCAAGCGTTGTCAGCAAGCTTGACGGTTAAAGAAAAACTGCAGATTGCCTATGCGCTGGAAAGACTCGGCGTTGATGTTATCGAAGCTGGCTTCCCAATCTCTTCACCAGGTGATTTCGAGTCTGTACAAACCATCGCAAAAAACATAAAAAACAGTCGAGTTTGTGCCCTTTCGCGTGCCGTTGCGAAAGACATTGATGCTGCCGCTGAAGCATTAAAAGTGGCTGACCAATTCCGTATCCACACGTTTTTAGCCACTTCCACCATTCACGTAGAAGACAAACTACGCCGCAGCTACGACGATGTACTAGAAATGGCAGTCAACGCCGTTAAACATGCACGTAACTACACTGATGATGTCGAGTTTTCTTGTGAAGATGCTGGTCGTACTCCAATCGACAACCTATGTCGCATGGTAGAAGCCGCCATCAATGCAGGTGCGAGTACAATCAACATTCCAGATACCGTTGGCTACACCGTACCAAGTGAGTTTGGTGGGATTATTGAAACTCTATTTAACCGCGTTCCGAACATTGATAAAGCGATCATCTCCGTTCACTGTCACGACGATTTGGGGATGTCAGTTGCCAACTCTATTGCCGCCGTTCAAGCTGGCGCACGTCAGATAGAAGGCACGATCAATGGCATTGGAGAGCGAGCGGGTAACTGTTCACTTGAAGAGATCGCAATGATCATCAAGACTCGTCAAGAGTTTTTGGGCGTTCACACTGGCATTAAGCATGATGAAATTCACCGCACCAGTAAGTTGGTTAGCCAGCTATGCAATATGCCTATTCAAAGCAACAAAGCAATTGTGGGTGCAAATGCGTTTAGCCACTCTTCAGGCATCCACCAAGATGGCATGTTGAAGAATAAGAATACCTACGAAATCATGACCCCTGAGTCTATTGGCCTAAAAAACCAAGCTCTGAACCTAACCAGCCGCAGCGGTCGCGCTGCCGTGAAGAGCCATATGGACACCATGGGTTACAACGAAGACGAGTACAACCTAGACGCACTGTATGCGGATTTCTTGAAACTTGCTGACCGCAAAGGCCAAGTGTTCGATTACGACCTAGAAGCCCTAATGCACTTCTCGAACTTGCGTGAAGAAGATGACTTCTACAAATTGAGCTACCTAAGCGTGCAGTCTGGCAGCGTAATGGCTACCACCAGCATCAAAATGCAATGCGGTGATGAAGAAATGTGTGAAGCAGCGGTCGGTAATGGCCCAGTTGATGCGCTATACCAATGTATCTACCGCGTGACAGGCTACGACATCGTTCTGGATAAATTCGACCTAACCGCGAAAGGTGAAGGTGAAGATGGTTTGGGTCAAGCAGACATCATTGCCAACTACAAAGGTCGCAAATACCACGGTACGGGTGTTTCCACCGACATCGTTGAGGCTTCCGGCCAAGCATTATTGCACGTTATTAACAGCATTCATCGTGCAGATAAAATCGAAGAAATGAAGCAGAAAAAGATTGCGACTGTGTAATAACAACCGGGCTACACGGCTCAGGAAAGAACACGCTCGTTGAAATAATTAAGCTCAAAATTAGAAAACTTAAAGGATTAACATGACAGACAAATCGTACAAAATTGCCGTCCTACCCGGTGACGGCATTGGCCCGGAAGTAATGGCGCAGGCACATAAAGTATTGGATGCAATCGAAAAGAAACATGGTATTGCGTTTGAGCGTGACGAGCATGATGTAGGTGGTATCGCGATCGACAATCACGGTTGTCCACTTCCAGAGAGCACAATAAAAGCATGTGAAGAGTCTGATGCAGTCCTATTCGGCTCGGTTGGCGGCCCTAAGTGGGAGCACTTACCACCAAACGACCAACCTGAACGCGGTGCCCTACTTCCACTACGCAAACACTTCCAACTGTTCTGTAACTTACGTCCAGCGCAAATTCACTCAGGTCTTGAAGCTTTCTCACCGCTACGTGCAGACATCTCGGGTCGCGGCTTTGACATCGTGGTAGTCCGTGAACTGACGGGTGGTATCTACTTCGGCCAACCGAAAGGTCGTGAAGGTGAAGGCGCAACAGAAAAAGCATTTGATACTGAGGTGTACCACCGCTTTGAGATCGAACGTATTGCAAAAATCGCTTTTGAGTCTGCTCGTCTACGTCGCAAGAAAGTGTGCTCTATCGACAAAGCGAACGTTCTACAAAGCTCTATCTTATGGCGTGAAGTAGTCGAAGAAATCGCAAAAGACTACCCAGATGTCGAGTTGTCACACATGTACATTGATAACGCGACTATGCAGCTTATCAAAGACCCTGCTCAGTTCGACGTAATGCTGTGTTCAAACATCTTCGGCGACATCATTTCTGATGAATGCGCGATGATCACAGGCTCTATGGGTATGTTGCCATCAGCAAGTCTAAACGAAAGCAAATTCGGTCTGTACGAGCCAGCAGGCGGCAGTGCACCAGATATCGCAGGTAAGAACATCGCTAACCCTGTGGCACAAATCCTATCTGCTGCACTGATGCTGCGTTATAGCCTAGGTGAGGAAACAGCGGCACAAGACATCGAAACGGCAGTTTCAAAAGCACTATCAGCGGGTGAGCTAACGGGTGACCTTGCTGGTGACAACCCTGCACTTTCGACGTCTGAGATGGGCGATAAGATCGCTGAGTACATCTTAAACTCTTAATACAAAACAGATTCATAATAAATACTAAATCCTCTATCCACCAATGACTTACCTCTAAGTCATTGGTGCTAAAACAAAGCAACAAGGATAACGAGGAAAGGAAGCAAACAATGGGCAAAACATTATACGAAAAAGTCTACGACGCACACGTTGCCGTCGCAGCAGAAGGGGAAAACCCAATCTTGTACATCGACCGTCACTTGGTACATGAAGTGACGTCTCCGCAAGCATTTGACGGCTTGCGTGAAAAAGGTCGTAAAGTGCGTCAGGTCAGCAAAACTTTTGCCACCATGGACCACAACGTTTCGACAACCACCAAAGACATCAACGCATCGGGTGAGATGGCTCGTATCCAGATGGAAACGCTATCGAAAAACTGTGAAGAGTTTGGCGTTACGCTTTACGACATCAACCACAAATACCAAGGTATTGTGCATGTTATGGGCCCAGAGCTTGGTATTACCCTACCGGGCATGACCATTGTTTGTGGTGACTCACACACGGCTACACACGGTGCGTTCGGTTCTCTCGCTTTTGGTATTGGTACATCTGAAGTTGAGCACGTATTAGCAACTCAAACGCTAAAACAAGCGCGCGCTAAAACGATGAAGATCGAAGTAAAAGGCAAAGTGGCTCCGGGTATCACGGCTAAAGATATCGTGCTAGCCATCATCGGTGAAACCACAGCTGCTGGCGGTACAGGTTACGTAGTTGAATTCTGCGGTGAAGCGATCACAGACCTTTCAATGGAAGGCCGCATGACCGTATGTAACATGGCGATTGAGCTAGGAGCGAAAGCCGGTTTGATTGCGCCAGATGAAACCACGTTCGAATACATCAAAGGCCGTAAATTCTCACCTCAAGGTGCGGATTTTGATGCAGCAGTAGAGTACTGGAAGACATTAAAAACGGACGATGATGCTCAGTTTGATGCAGTCGTGACACTAAACGCAGCGGATATCAAACCACAAGTCACTTGGGGAACTAACCCAGGCCAAGTTATCGCGGTAGATCAACCTATCCCAGCACCAGAAAGCTTTGCCGACCCAGTAGAAAAAGCATCGGCAGAAAAAGCATTGGCTTACATGGGCCTAGAGGCAGGCAAGTCATTGTCTGATTACAACGTCGATAAAGTCTTCGTTGGTTCTTGTACTAACTCACGTATCGAAGACATGCGCGCAGCCGCTGAAGTAGCGAAAGGTCGCAAAGTCGCGCCTCACGTTCAAGCGCTAATCGTTCCTGGCTCTGAGCAAGTAAAAGCGCAAGCAGAAGCGGAAGGCTTGGACGTTATCTTTAAAGAAGCGGGCTTTGAGTGGCGCCTACCAGGTTGCTCGATGTGTCTAGCAATGAACAATGACCGTTTGGGTCCACATGAACGTTGTGCGTCTACTTCAAACCGTAACTTTGAAGGCCGCCAAGGTCGTGATGGCCGTACCCACCTAGTGAGCCCTGCGATGGCAGCGGCAGCAGCAATTGCTGGTCACTTTGTAGATATTCGTGAACTAGACTAAGGAGCAAACCAATGTCTGGCTTTAAACAACACACAGGCTTAGTTGTTCCTCTAGATGCAGCGAACGTTGATACTGATGCCATCATTCCAAAGCAGTTCCTACAAAAGGTCTCCCGCCTAGGGTTTGGTAAGCACCTATTCCATGACTGGCGCTTCCTAGACGATGCTGGCGAACAGCCAAATCCAGAGTTCGTGATGAACGCACCTCGCTACCAAGGCGCATCTATCTTGCTGGCTCGTGAGAACTTCGGCTGTGGCTCATCTCGTGAGCACGCACCGTGGGCACTAGCGGATTACGGCATCAAAGCGATGATCGCTCCAAGCTTTGCCGATATTTTTTACGGCAACTCGATCAACAACCAAATGGTACCAGTTCGCTTGACTGAGCAAGAAGTGGATGAAATCTTCCATTTTGTTGAGGCGAATGAAGGTGCAGAAGTCGAGGTCGACCTAGAAGCGAATGTGGTTCGCGCCAACGGCAAAGAGTACAGCTTTGAAATCGATTCGTTCCGTCGTCATTGCTTGCTAAACGGTTTGGACAACATTGGCCTAACCCTTCAACACGAAGATAAGATTGCCGAGTACGAAGCGAATATCCCAAGCTTCTTAAGCTAATTAAAATCGTAATTTAAACAAACAAAAGGTTGGCTTATGCCAACCTTTTTTCTTTTATTTTCATTGCCTCAAGAAAGAAACTTCGCCTTATGCAGGTCTACAATATCAATAAGGTTTTGACCCAAAGGTATCTCTATGAAACGTCTGTTATTACTCTTATGTGCGCTCGTTTCTTTCTCGACATTTGCCGCACCTAAATCCGACTTATGGCCGTATTGGAAACAATCGAATCAAGCCAATCAAAGTCAAATCTCTCATCAAGATTGGCAGCAATTGCTCGATGCTTATTTAGTTGAACAAGGCGAGAATACCTTATTTCGTTACAGCCAAGTCACCTCAGCCGATAAAACTAAGCTGAAACAATACATCCAACGTTTGGCAAAACTCGATCCTCGACAATACAACCAAGCGGAGCAATACGCCTACTGGGTAAACCTTTACAATGCCATCACTGTAGACTTAATCCTAGATAACTATCCTGTCGAATCGATTACCAAACTGGGTGGGCTATTTAGCTTTGGCCCTTGGGGGGATGATGTGGTCGTGGTCAACGGGAAGGATCTGACTTTAAACGATATTGAACATCGCATTTTACGTCCAATTTGGAATGACCCGAGAACACATTACGCGGTTAACTGTGCCAGCTTGGGATGCCCTAATCTGCAGTCTCAAGCATTCACTGCTGACAACACGCAAGTTCTACTGGATAGTGCCGCTAAAACATTTATTAACAGCAGCAAAGGCGTATCTATCCAAGGTAACACGGCACAGTTGTCTTCTATTTATGATTGGTTTGCAACGGACTTTGGTGGAGAAAAACAAGTCTTCAACCACATCGCAAAGTACGCACCGCAATACAAAAATTTCTCTGGTAAAGTGAAATACGAATACGATTGGGACTTGAATCAAGCCAACTAAACTGCGGAGATTTGAGGTCAATTAGCGTTAGGATCATGATAGGCCAAAAGCTAAAGACACCGGCAACTCAAAGACTAAGACATGAAAAAAAGGGCACTCTGTGCCCTTTTTTAAATCCAATACCTGATAGAAAACGTCCGACTACTTGAAGCCTTTGACTTTCTTAATCAGATCGTAAGCGTTTTGAATCTCTTGAGATTTCTCTTTCGCGACGTTCATCATCTCTGGTGGTAAACCTTTAGCCATCAATTTGTCCGGGTGATGCTCGTTCATCAGTTTACGATAAGCACGCTTAACGGTTTTACTGTCGGCATCTGAAGACACATCCAGAATTTTGTACGCGTCGGCCAACTGATCCGCTTGTGAAGCTTGTTGCCAGCTACCACCTGAAGATTGGCCTTGATGCTGACCATGAAAACCGCCCTGGCTTTGGAAACGAAATGCGGCTTCTTGCATTTGCAAACGACGCTCTAATTGCTCAGAAGAGAAACCCAAACCACGTGCAATCTTGTGTAGTACATTTCGTTCACTCGGGTGGATCGAGCCATCTGCAAAGGCCGCCGAGATTTGCAGCTCTAAGAAAAATTGCAACAAGTCAAAGCGACCAGCTGTCGAAATTTTCACACGAACAAGAACATCTTCTAACGGAAAGTCGCTGTCTTTACCTTCACGAAACGCGTCTTGCGCTGCGCGACGCTGTTCGCCATGCAAATTCATGCGGTCCATCATGGCAGAAGCCAGTTGGATTTCCTCTTTGGTGACTTGGCCTTTCGCTTTTGCCACATGTCCCATTACCGCAAACGCCGCTTTAAAAAACTCTTCTTGGCGCTGAGCTTGACTTGGCCCTTTTCCAAAGCCGCCAGTAGAGAACCCGGCTTGACTCAAGCGACGTGCTTTATCGAATTGATGGCCAATAAATAAGCCAAAGAGTAAACCTAGCGGCCCGCCAAGTAACAAGCCAAAAAAGGCACCCAGAATTTTGCCAAAAATATGCATTATGTGTTCTCTATCAATGAATTTTTATCGACGACGGCGGTCTTATAGTGCCGGATGCAACGATTTCCTTTATGATAATGGAATTAGTTTTATTTCGGCTAGGCCATTTCGCCTGCTTATCTTTGCAGCTATTTTGTCGTCATTATGCCACAGTGAATCAATACGCTGGGATAAATGCGACTATAGTTGATTCATTTGGCTATTACGCTAGGGTACAACAAGCCCTATAGCCATCGAGTAGTAGTGACACAGGAAAGTTCAATTCAATGCAACATTTCTCCCGCACATGTTTAGCGGCCTCTATCAGCACCGCCTTGTTTGTACCCACCACTCAAGCTGAAGCGAATATCCATGATAGTGTGCAGGAAATGCCCGCCACAGATCAATGTTTGGTCGATACAAGTGGCGAGGAGGACGCTCTTAATACCCCAGTAGTGGTAGAAGCTGACACCCTGCAAGCCATCAATGGTGACAAAGCTCAGTACTCAGGTAATGTACAAGTCACCCAAGGCCAGAAGAAAATTACCGCAGATAGCGTAACGCTGCACCAACAAGACAACGTCGTGGTTGCCGAAGGCAACGTGACTTTCAATGACGGCCAAGTCAAAGCTCGATCTGATCGTGTTACTAACGACATTAATCAAGATACGTTTTCACTTGAGAACACCGATTATCAGTTCCTTTGCCAACAAGGCCGAGGCACTGCAGCCTATATCGCTCGCACAGGTCAGTCGGTTTATGAACTCGAAGACGGCTCTATCACATCGTGCCCTCAAGGCGATAATTCATGGCGATTGGTTGCGTCAGGCATCGATGTTGACCAAGATGAAGAGACAGCGACGCTGCACCACCCTCGATTTGAAGTGTTAGATGTGCCTGTTTTCTATGTGCCGTATCTAACCATGCCAATTGGAGATACGCGTAAAACGGGTTTCCTCTTCCCTTCTTTATCGTACGGTTCTAGTGATGGTATGGAAGTCGAGGTGCCATTCTATTGGAACATCGCGCCTCAATATGACATGACACTCACCACGCTCTATATGCAGCAACGTGGTACAAAACTCGATACTGATTTCCGCTACCTAACAGATGGTTGGGGAAATGGGGAAATCAAAGGCGAATACCTCAATAGTGATCGCAAATATCAGGACGAGTCTCGTTGGGGCTACCAAGTTAAACACGACGGTATCATCAATAAACAGTGGATAGTCAAAGTCGATTACTCAAAAGTGAGTGATATTGATTACTTCCTCGATCTCGACTCCGATATTGGTAACCGTGAAGATGGTCAACTGGTTCAAGAAGGACAAGTACAATATCGTTCTGATTTCTGGGATGCTTCGTTAACCGTTCGTGACTTCCAAATCTTATTGAAAGAAGAGAACCGCCCTTATCGCCTGCTTCCTCAGTTAGACTTGAACTACTACACGCCATTGTGGGGAGACTACCTTAACTTTGACGTGAAGAGCCAAGTGAGCCGCTTCGATACCAGCGATGCTGCGCGACCAAATGCGACCCGTGTTCACATTGAACCAGGGCTTACATTACCACTCTCAAACTCATGGGCAACGTGGACAACAGAAGCGCGTGTGCTCTCTACGTATTACTCTCAAGACTTAACGGGTTTGACAGATGTAAACTTGCAAAACCAGTTGGATGATGAAGTTTCTCGTGTTATTCCTGAGTTCCGTACGCATGCGCAACTTTACTTAGAGCGAGATACAAGCTGGATCAAGGGCTACACACAAACACTGGAGCCTCAGCTACAGTACTTGTACGTACCTGAAGAAGATCAGACCAACATCTACAACTACGATACCACCTTGCTACAAACCGACTACTACGGGCTATTCCGCAGTCGTAAGTACAGTGGCATTGATAAAATCGCCTCGGCGAACCAGTTAAGCTACGGTGCGAGTACTCGCTTCTTTGATGATGACTATAAAGAGCGTCTTAACGTTTCATTTGGTCAGATTTACTACTTCGATAAAAAGACCAAACTGAGCAATAGTCCAAATCTTCCGGATGAGACCACCAATTACTCATCATGGGCGATTGAAGCTGATTTCAACTACAACGATTACTTGTTCTATCACGGTGGAATTCAATACGATATTGATTTGAGCTCCATGCAGTTGGCAAACAGTACCTTGGAATACCAATTCAACGGCGGCTTTATTCAGGGTAACTATCGCTACGTTACGCGTGAATACATCGAAGATACGATCATTCTCGAAAACCTAGACACAATTACTCGTAAAGGTATTTCTCAAGCAGGTATTGTAGCGGCCTACGAGTTCAACCCGAACTGGTCTGCGAGTGGTCAATACTACTACGACCTCAATGAAAATGCGGACCTAGAATGGTTAGCGAGCCTACGTTACCAATCTGACTGTTGGTACATTGGCGTCACTTACTCAAACCAATTGCTTGGTTGGGAAGACCAAGCTATCGGCAGCACCGGGGCATCACCTGAATACGAAAATAACTTCAGCGTTAACTTCGGTATTCAAGGCTTTGCGACCAACCAGCGTGAAGACACTGCTGTCAAAGAACTGGATGGTTCTGACAACGCGATTAAGTACGGCCGCCCATTCTATCTGAACAATTAATCAAAATAGGCGTCTTAAATGAATAAGACGCCTATTCAAAAATACTGACGGAATTTTAAATGAAAATTTGGAAATCAATCTTATTCACGACCCTACTCTCTTGCGGAGCGGTTGCAGCACCAGTAGAGATCGATAAGGTTGCGGTCATCGTGAACGACGGTGTAGTTCTACAAAGCGACATCGAAACAGCGATGAAAACGCTGCAAGCCAACGCTCGTCAAAGTGGAAAGAGCTTACCTTCTACCAGCGTGTTAAAAGAACAAGTCGTTGAAAAACTTATCATTGATACGTTGCAAGGCCAAGAAGCAGACCGTATTGGTGTGCGTATTGACGACAACCGTTTAAACCAAGCGATTGCAGAGATCGCACGTAATAATGAGCAATCGGTAGAACAACTCGCTGCTTCTGTAGAAAGTGAAGGTTTAAGCTACCCAGAATTCCGCGAACAAATTCGTAAGGAAATCGCCGCATCAGAAGCTCGCAATGCACTGGTTCGTCGCCGTATTAATATCCTTCCAGCAGAGGTCGATAGCCTTGCTGAGCAACTATCACAAGAAACCAATGCAACTGTTCAATACAAAATTGGACACATTCAACTGCGCTTCTCTGACGATAAAGAAAAATCTGCTGTAGAAGCAGAAGCTAAAGCGCTCGCGAAAAAGCTAAACGAAGGTGCAGATTTTACGGAGATGGCCTACACCTACTCTAAAGGTCCTAAAGCTTTACAAGGTGGTGATTGGGGCTGGATGCGTAAAGAAGAGATGCCAACCATCTTTGCTGATCAGATCAAGATGCAAAACAAAGGCAGCATTATTGGTCCATTCCGTAGTGGCGTTGGTTTCCACATCCTAAAAATAGAGGATGTCAAAGGCCTAGAAACGGTTGCGGTAACGGAAGTAAATGCGCGTCATATTTTGATTAAACCAACCGTGATTCTGAGCGACGAAGGGGCGAAGAAGCAACTGAATGAATTTGTACGCCGCATCAAAGCCGGTGAAGCAACGTTCGCTCAATTGGCAACACAATACAGTCAAGATCCTGGCTCGGCAGCACAAGACGGTGAACTAGGTTATCAAACACCAGATCTTTACGTGCCAGAATTCAAGCACCAAGTAGAAACTCTGCCAGTTGGCTCAATCAGCGAACCGTTCAAAACCGTTCACGGCTGGCATATCGTTGAAGTGTTGGATCGTCGCCAAGTTGACCGTACTGACTCAGCGATGAAGAACAAAGCTTACCGTATTCTATTTAACCGTAAATTTAATGAAGAAGCGGGCGCATGGATGCAAGAGCTACGCGCAAGTGCGTTTGTTGAAATCGTGGATGACAACAATGACAACTAATACAATTCGTAGAATTGTCGTAACCGCAGGGGAACCTGCGGGTATCGGCCCAGACTTAGTGCTTGCCCTATCGAAAGAAGATTGGGCGCACCAAATTGTCGTCTGTGCCGATAAGAATATGCTGACGGAGCGAGCCAAGCAGCTTGGCATCGAAGTCCAACTGTCTGATTACAATCCAGAAGAAGCACCTAAAGCACAAAAAGCGGGCACGCTTATCGTTGACCATATCCAAATATCGGAACCTGCGGTCGCAGGCGAGCTCAATGAAGCGAATGGCCACTATGTACTAAAAACGCTAGAAAGAGCGGCTTTAGGCTGTATGAATGATGAATTTGATGCTATTGTCACCGGCCCTGTTCATAAGGGGGTGATTAATCGCGCAGGTGTTGCATTCAGTGGTCATACTGAATTTTTCGCCGAGAAGTCACAAACGCCGCTAGTCGTAATGATGCTAGCAACGGAAGGACTACGCGTGGCGCTGGTTACAACACATATTCCTTTAGCTTATGCGTCCAAAGCTGTCACCGAAGAGCGATTAGAAAAAATCATCGATATTCTTCATAAAGACCTTGTAGAAAAGTTTGCTATCGCACAACCAAACATCTACGTTTGCGGGCTTAACCCTCATGCTGGCGAAGATGGCTGCTTAGGTCGTGAAGAGATCGAAACCATCACTCCAACACTGGAAAAAATTCGACAAGAAAAAGGTATCAACCTGATCGGCCCTCTGCCGGCTGATACCATTTTCAATGAAAAATATTTAAATGATGCTGATGCTGTTTTAGGCATGTACCATGATCAAGTATTGCCAGTATTAAAATACAAAGGCTTTGGTCGTTCAGTAAATATTACTCTTGGTCTACCTTTTATTAGAACATCGGTGGACCACGGTACTGCATTAGATCTGGCAGGGACAGGTCAAGCGGATACAGGGAGTTTCCGAACAGCGCTCACGCATGCGATAGATTTGGTAGAGAAGAAACAATGAGAAATGATGTCCATTTAGGACACAAAGCGCGTAAACGTTTTGGTCAAAACTTCCTGAACGATCCATACATTATTGATGGAATCGTATCAGCGATTAACCCAAAACCAGGTCAAAACCTGGTTGAAATCGGTCCTGGTCTTGGTGCAATCACTGAGCCAGTAGGTCGTGAAGTAGATAAGTTCACAGTTATCGAATTAGACCGCGATCTGGCGGAACGCCTACGTACTCACCCTGAACTGGCAGATAAGTTGACCATCCATGAGGGTGACGCTATGCGTTTTGACTTCACTCAACTAGTGAAGCCAAACAACAAGCTGCGCATTTTTGGTAACTTACCGTACAACATCTCTACACCATTGATGTTCCACCTTTTCGAGTTCCATAAAGACATTCAAGACATGCACTTTATGCTGCAAAAAGAAGTGGTAAACCGCTTAGCCGCCGGCCCTGGCAGCAAAGCTTACGGCCGTTTAACGGTAATGGCTCAGTACTACTGTAAAGTGGTACCGGTACTGGAAGTACCGCCAACGGCATTCGTTCCACCACCGAAAGTGGATTCTGCCGTTGTTCGTTTAGTGCCTTACGAAGAGTTGCCATGCCCGGCGAAAGATCTGCGTTTGCTCGATCGCGTTTGTCGTGAAGGCTTTAACCAACGTCGTAAAACAGTTCGTAACTGCTACAAATCGTTGTTAAGCACAGAAGTACTAGAAGAGCTAGGTGTTAATCCAAGCATGCGTCCAGAGAACCTGACGCTAGAACAATTCGTCGCAATGGCGAACTGGCTTGCGGATAACCCGCAGCACTAAGAACTCAAACAATGAGCCAAACCCTTGTAGGTTTGGCTTATTATTATTGGGATATTACGTTTCTGAGGAGTGCACATGGACGTCATTCAACCTTGCATCAAAATTCAAGTTCACACCAAATACATCGAAGAACAGTCCAACCCAGAGCTACAACGCTACGTTTTCGCTTATATCATCACCATCAAAAACCTTAGCCAACAAACCGTACAGTTAGTGAGCCGCCGCTGGCTAATCACAGACTCGAATGGCAAGCAAATGACGGTTGAAGGTGACGGAGTGGTAGGCCAGCAGCCCTTTATTCCAAGCAATGATGAATACACGTACAGTAGCGGAACCGCGTTAGAAACCCCTGTCGGCGTTATGCAAGGACACTACAAAATGCTGGATGAGAAAGGGCAAGAGTTCATCACCGAAATTGAACCATTTCGCTTGGCTGTTCCAAATGTTTTAAATTAGTAAATTGGAGATTCAGTGGCTACCTATATTGTTGGTGACATCCAAGGCTGTTTTGATGAACTGCAGCGACTACTAGAAAAAGTATCTTTCTCTGCGAAAAAAGACCAACTTTGGCTTGCTGGTGATTTGGTCGCCAGAGGGCCTAAATCACTAGAAACGTTACGCTTTGTGAAGTCACTTGGCGCAAGCGCAATCGTGGTGCTTGGTAATCACGACCTCCATCTTCTCGCTGTGGCTCACGGGATAAAAAAGGTCAAAGACAAAGATAAAACCGCACCTATTTTCACGGCCCCCGACAAAGAGGAATTACTGACATGGCTAGCTCAGCAACCTCTATTGGCCGAGCATGACGAGTTCGTGATGTGTCACGCTGGCATATCACCGCAGTGGAATCTAAAAACAGCGAGAAAGTGTGCCCGTGAAGTTGAGCGCATCATCCAAAGTGAAGAGCTGCCTTGGCTATTAAAAAACATGTACAGCAATCAACCGGATTCCTGGGATGACTCTCTACAGGGTTTGGACCGATACCGCTATATTATCAATGCTTTTACGCGGATGCGCTTTTGTTTCCCTGATGGTCGTTTGGATATGGATTGTAAATTGCCACCGCAACAAGTTTCCGGTAACGAACTTATTCCATGGTTTGATGTGCCTAAACGTATTCACTTAAATAAAGCGGTGCTCTTTGGGCACTGGGCTGCACTACAAGGCTATATGAACAACGAAGTCATCGGGCTAGATACTGGCTGCGTTTGGGGCGGAAGCCTAACCATGATCCGTTGGGAAGATAAGAAAATTTTTACTCAGGATGCGTTAAGTTAAACACTGAATAACAGTCGATAATCCATAGTAGGAGGAATACCTGTCACTTAACACTTCCTGTAGGGTCATTCCAACGAGCCTTAACGAGACTAGGAATCTAATATCCTCGCGCTGCGAATAGATAGAAATACCTTTGACAACAAGGTACTCGTATAGAGGCTCCTGAATCTCGCTCTTTCGTCGCTTTTCAGGATGACGGTAGGTTGGGATGGCCGCTCGCTGTTACACGAACGGCATTACCGTATTAACTACGCGGTGTTAATCTCGAATTACTTTTCTAACACAGTAAAGCGCATGTTATAGGCGTTCTTCTCATCGGCTTGATACATTTCTGAGTAAGTCTCCTTAAACTCGTCTCCCCAATCTGGGAACTGAGTATCACCATCAATGGCCGCTTCAATGTGTGTTACATACAGTTTATTGGCCATAGGCAGACAAGTGGTGTAAATCGCACCACCACCAATGATCATCACTTCTTCCACATCACCTGCGACTTCCAGAGCCTGCTCAATCGATGTTACGGTAGTGACACCTTCGATCTTTAGTGTCTCATCACGGCTAATAACAATATTCAAGCGACCTGGTAAAGGGCGACCAATAGACTCATAGGTTTTGCGTCCCATCACAACCGGTTTTCCCATGGTACAACGCTTAAACCAAGCGAAATCGGCGGGAAGATGCCAAGGCATTTGATTGTCTTTGCCAATGATGCGATTGTCGGCCATCGCGGCAATCATACTAATGATCATGTTAGGTCCTTATACAATTGGTCTGCGGCGATAGAATAACAGCCCTGGAACCGCAAGACCAACAGCTAAACCTGCAATAATAAACATGGCCTTAAGAAAGTTTTCCATACAGGTTGCGACAAGCTCGGGTGAGTAGCCAACATGATTGATCTCTACCATAGCGATCATTGCTTTGTACGCAAACACACCCGGCACCATCGGGATCAAAGCAGCCACAGTAAACACTTTTGGATGCGCGAGAAAACGGTGAGACCAGTACACACCAATCATCCCAACTAACGTCGCGGCAAAAAAGGTTGCCCACTCAATAGGAATGCCAAACTGCATCATCAAGTAGCGGCTACCATGACCAATCGCACCACCAACAGCGCAATACACTAAAGCTCTTTGTGGCACGTTAAAAACCAATGCAAATCCTACGGCGGGAATCGCCGCAAAAAACATGTCATTCAACAGACCAAACATCAAATCAAATAAACTCATTAGATAGCCCACCCCCAAATTCCAGTTACACTCATCGCAGCAACGATCCCCAAACATGTCGCCAACGTTAGTAAACTAGCCATCACAAATCGAGCAATCCCCATATTAATGTGGCCTTTCAACATATCTGCGACAGAGTTAATGAGTGGGAAACCAGGTACAAGCATTAATACCGACGATGCCATTGCTACGGTAGGTAGATTACCGATTTGGTAAATTTCCGCCTGTGCTGAAATTAAGGTAGTCACAAAAGCGGTCGCAGCAAAGTTCAATAGAGGGTTGAAATGACGATGACCAATTTCTTGGCGAACGATCATGCCACCAGCTGAAGCTAAAAAGGTCATGATGAATACTCCCCAATCACCACCAGCAAGATGACTGAATGCCGCACAAGACAAGCCAATCATAAACACCACCAACCAGCGGTTATAACGCTCTGGACTGATAGCATTCAGCTTTTTCTGCGCCATGGTTGAATCGAGCAAACCACGTTCCATCATGATACAGATTCGTTGAATTTGCGTAATAACGCGCATATTGATGCCACGATCAGCGCAGCTTCGGGTGGTGGTGATGCAATGCCCATCCATTACCGTCGTCACAACCAATGCATTAGCTGATAGTGCTACCGCAACTTCATTCACCCCACAAGCAAGGCCAATACGACGCATAATATCGCTCACAAGAGTACTTTCAGCACCATGAGCGAGTAGCATTTGTCCGGCTTGGGCGACAAGACGAGAAATCGATCGTTGAGTAGATACCGCCAACTCTCTATGCGGTATGGTTTCTAGAGTCATAAATAAGTCTAATTCCTTTTAGGGTGTTACTCATTCATACGCGCGAGGGCCAAACTAACCCTCAAAAAACACGACGTATCGGTTATTGTGCCGTAAATCACATCACCTAAATATGATTTAGATACAAAAAAAGCCGCAATAGATAATTGCGGCTTAATGAATTATAGGCAAACAGGCATTGTTTGACCGTTCTGATTAGTCACGAACGTAGACAACGTGACCGTCATCTTCTTCATCGTCCCAGTCATCCCAATCGTCGTCGTCATCTTCAGTGATAACGTCTTTACCCGCCATCGCATCTTTATGGTAATCATCCCACATGAAGTTAACTTTATCTTCTTCAGCCACTTCTTCCTCTTCGCGAGGTAGGTTATCCATAAAGTCAGCCAGTTTGTAACAAAGCTCTTTAGTACCGTTACGATTGATCGCCGAGATCTTAAAGTACTCGTCTTCCCAACCTAGTGCGTCTAAGATTTCTTGGATCTTCTCATTCGCTTCTTCTTCAGGCATTAGATCAACTTTGTTGAACACTAACCAGCGCGGCTTACTTGCCAGTTTCTCGCTGTATTGTTCTAGTTCATCAATGATCGTCAATGCATTTTGCACCGGATCGGACTGATCAATTGGCATAATATCGATCATGTGCAGCAACACTCGACAACGCTCTAAGTGCTTCAAGAATCGAATACCAAGGCCAGCGCCATCTGCTGCACCCTCGATCAAACCAGGGATGTCTGCAACAACAAAACTTTTCTCTGGTACGACACTTACGACACCCAAGCTTGGGATCAAAGTCGTGAATGGGTAATCAGCGACTTTCGGTTTTGCTGCTGATACTGCGCGGATAAAGGTTGATTTACCGGCATTAGGTAGACCAAGCATACCCACATCAGCAAGAAGCAATAGCTCAAGGCGAATTTCGCGTACTTCACCTTTTGTACCCAATGTTCTCTGACGAGGCGCGCGGTTTACTGAAGATTTGAAACGCGTGTTACCTAGACCGTGCCAACCGCCTTTTGCGATCATCACTTTCTTACCGTGTTCAGCAACTTCCGCCACGATTTCATTTGTGTGGATATCCACAGCGCGCGTACCCACAGGTACACGAAGAACGATGTCTTTACCACGCTTACCTGTACAGTTACCACCGCGACCGTTTTCACCACGCTCAGCTTCGTAGAAGCGCTGGAAACGGTAATCAATCAGGGTATTTAGGTTTTCATCGGCTTGGATATAAACATCACCACCGTCACCGCCATCACCGCCATCAGGGCCACCTTTAGTGATGAATTTTTCACGCCAGAAACTGACAACGCCACTACCGCCATCACCAGCCTGAACTTTTACTACCGCTTCATCTACGAACTTCATCTTTTACTCCGACTACTTCGTGCGTGGATTAAATCTTACTATGTCATCCGACAATTTTAGCAGATGACAGATCTAAGCTCCCAGATTCAAATCGCTTAGGATCTTAGCGAGAAACTTCGATATGTCGACTGCCACAAATAAAAAACCCCGCCGATTCGGCAGGGCTTTTGAATTCAGCTTAAAGCTATTAAGTAATTTGGTTAAAAACCTAATTACTCAGCTTCGATGCTTACAAACTTACGGTTCTTAGGACCTTTCACTTCGAACTTCACTTTACCTTCAGTAAGAGCGAATAGAGTGTGGTCTTTACCGATACCTACGTTGTTACCAGCGTGGAACTTAGTACCACGTTGACGAACGATGATGTTACCTGCAAGTACAGATTCACCACCGAAACGCTTAACACCTAGACGTTTGCTTTCTGAATCGCGGCCGTTACGAGTAGAACCACCAGCTTTTTTGTGTGCCATTGTTAAACTCTCCTAATAGATTAAGCGTTGATACCAGTGATCTTCACTTCAGTGAACCACTGACGGTGACCCTGTTGCTTACGAGAGTGCTTACGACGACGGAACTTAACGATTTTAACTTTATCGCCACGACCGTGTTGTACAACTTCAGCAACAATTTTGCCGCCCTCTACAAGAGGAGCACCAACTTTGATGTCTTCGCCGTTAGCAACAAGAAGAACTTTATCAAATTCTACAGTTGCACCAGTTTCAACGTCTAATTTCTCTAAACGAAGAGTTTGACCTTCGCTTACACGGTGTTGTTTACCACCAGATTGGAAAACAGCGTACATATTTTACTCCGCTTTTTCCGCACAGCCTTTCTTGAGGGTGTGCGCTAAACTAATCATCAATAGGGCGCAGATTCTACAGAATAGATGCTCCTATGACAAGCCATATTTTGAAAAAATTGGCGAAAAGCTAATCGCCAAAGAAAAGTGCGGCAATCATGCCCTTTAGTAATGTATTAATCAACGTTTTTTAGTGTATTATTCGACAATTATATAAATCGAATAAGCCTTGCAGGGTCTAACTTCAGCCGGATATACGATGGATTTTAAAACTATCCAAGCGCTTACTGCCGATGACATGGCAAAAGTGAATGAAACAATTCAAGCCCAACTTAATTCTGATGTCTCTTTAATCAACCAGCTCGGTTTTTATATCGTGAGTGGTGGAGGCAAACGTCTAAGACCGCTTTTAGCGATACTGTCAGCCCGTGCACTTGGTTACCAAGGCAATGGTCATACAATGGCAGCTGCGTTTATTGAGTTCATCCATACAGCGACTTTGCTGCATGATGACGTGGTAGATGAATCAGACATGCGCCGTGGTAAAGCCACTGCGAATGCAGCATTTGGCAATGCGGCTAGCGTATTAGTTGGGGACTTTATCTATACACGCTCATTTCAGATGATGACGGAACTAGGATCCATGAAGATCCTTAAACTAATGAGCAATGCCGTAAACGTGATCGCCGAAGGTGAAGTACAGCAGTTGATGAACTGTAACGACCCTGACACGACAGAAGAAAGCTACATGCAAGTCATCTACTCTAAGACTGCGCGCTTATTTGAATCCGCAACTCAAATCGGTGCAATCTTAAATGATGCTCCTGAGCATGTGGAAATCGCAATGCAAAATTACGGTAAGTATCTAGGCACTGCGTTTCAGCTCATTGATGACGTCATGGATTACACTTCTGATGGCGAAGACATGGGTAAAAATGTGGGTGATGACTTGGCCGAAGGCAAGCCAACTTTACCTCTACTCCATGCTATGCGTAATACCACACCAGAAAACGCCATCATGATTCGTGAAGCAATTGAGAAAGCGAATGGCATGGATCGCTTAGAAGAAATTCTTGCGGTCATGAAAAAAGCAGGCTCTCTGGAGTACACAACGCAAAAAGCTCTAGAAGAAGCAGACAAAGCAATCGCAGAACTATCAGTGTTGCCAGAGTCTGAATACAAACAAGCGCTTGTTACTTTGGCTCATGTCGCAGTACAACGCACGAAGTAATCAATAGCTACCCATAACGCAAGGCTTATAGCTAAAAGGAAGAGCATGCTCTTCCTTTTTTACGTTTGATACCTAATGACGACGCCCGACACGCTAGTAATATCTGTCACTACCGCCATGCAGTTGTGGATCATCTTCTATTTCATCAAAGCTAACGGCGAGCTGCTGTTCAGTCCCTTGTTTGGACAACAATACCGTCTCTGCTTCATGGTCGACCACTAATATCGTACCGACGCCTTGTTGGCACTCAACAACCATGCCTTTACGGATTCGACTCGCTTCCATCATCTTCTCCTTCACTACGTGGTTTTATTCGACCATTTTTACGAAGTTGAGAAATCAAGGATCAAAAAAGCCGATCAAAATGATCGGCTTTTTTCTTATATAGGCTTTCTAGATTACTTTGCGAATTCAACACCAATGTTGATGTCGCCATTTAGTGTTTCTAGCATACCGTCTAATGCAGACTTTTCGTAATCGCTGAGTTTGCCGTAGCTTAGTACTTCTTCAACGCCTTCTTTACCCAGTTTCACAGGTTGCGCGAAGTAAGTCGCGTGTTCGCCGTCGCCTTCAACGTAAGCGCACTCAACTACGCCTTCTTCACCTTGAAGAGCACGAACCAGAGACAGACCAAAGCGACATGCAGCTTGGCCCATTGATAGTGTTGCACTACCACCACCCGCTTTCGCTTCTACAACTTCAGTACCTGCATTTTGAATACGTTTCGTTAATGCTTCTACTTCTTCAGCTGTAAACTCAACACCTTCTACTTGAGACAGTAGAGGTAAGATCGTTACGCCAGAGTGACCACCAATAACTGGCACGCGAACGTCACCTGGATCTTTGTCTTTTAGCTCAGCAACAAACGTTTCTGAACGGATAACATCCAACGTTGTTACACCAAATAGACGACGCTTATCATAAACACCCGCTTTTTTAAGAACTTCAGCAGCAATTGGCACTGTTGTATTTACAGGGTTTGTGATGATACCAACACAAGCTTTCGGACAAACAACCGCAATCTTCTCCGCTAGCGATTTAACGATACCAGCGTTTACATTAAATAGATCCGCACGATCCATACCTGGCTTACGCGCAACACCAGCAGAAATTAGCACAACATCCGCGCCTTCTAGTGCTGGAGTAGGATCTTCACCAGCGTAACCTTTGATAGAAACTGGCGTAGGGATGTGGCTAAGATCAGCGGCCACACCAGGAGTTACTGGAGCAATATCATATAGGGCTAGATCAGAACCAGCAGGAAGACGGTTCTTAAGTAGAAGGGCCAGGGCTTGACCGATGCCACCAGCGGCACCAATAACGGCTACTTTCATGTAGTTCTCCTTGAGAGTATTTCTCTTATAAACGTATTCGTAGGGTAGTTTGTAACCAACTTAAATAAAGCTATCGGAATCACAACTTGATTACAATCAATTAACGCTAGCTTTGCGACCTCGCGCAACTCGCTGTTACCGTGCTACAAATGGGGCTTGGATTATTCTTTTATTCTGTTGAAATGACAAGGAATTCAAGAAAACAGATACAGCCCTACTTCAGCGCGCTAAAGAATTCTATGTGGTATATAGTTTACAGTGACGCATCTAACATAATCCTGGGACTCTTTGGCACCGCCTGAATATATATGCGAGAATATGCAAAATTGCTGACCCGTAATAAGAGATTTGTAATGACTATGCGCAATTCAGAAAAACAAGACAACTTAGTTCGCGCCTTTAAAGCCCTGTTAAAAGAAGAAAGCTTTGGCTCACAGGGCGAGATTGTTGACGCACTCAAACAGCAAGGATTTGAGAGTATCAACCAATCTAAAGTCTCACGTATGCTGACTAAATTTGGCGCTGTCCGTACGCGCAATGCAAAAATGGAAATGGTTTACTGTCTTCCTGCTGAGCTAGGTGTCCCAACAGTCAGCAGCTCTCTGCGTGAACTAGTACTAGACATCGATCGTAACGCAGCGTTAGTGGTAATTCACACTGGCCCAGGTGCAGCACAGTTGATTGCTCGCTTGCTTGATTCACTCGGTAAATCCGAAGGTATTCTTGGTGTTGTCGCAGGTGACGATACCATTTTCATTACGCCAACCATGGCAATTACGACTGAGCAACTCTTCAAATCAGTGTGCGAGCTGTTCGAATATACTGGTTAAGTTCTATAAAGCTTCAATCAGCTAACTCATTGTGGGTTATAAAAGAAGTCTCATTTTGTAGCCCATAATTTATGTAAATTTTTTGCTTACTCCGCTCATTCTTCAACCATCCATTTTGTGATTAACATCACGCAATTGATCTTTTTCATTTCAGTCACTAAACGTTAATTAAGCAATTGTTTTAAAAAGAATTAAATCACAAATTGAATCCTATCCCCTGATACAAAATTCAGACTTATCAACTATAACATTTAACAATTGGATAATTTTCTGCCAATTTTTTGTTATGATTCGCTCGCTTTTTCAAACGATTGGATTGAAAAAGGTGCCGTTTCCAAATAGGAAACTCCAGAAGTGATTTATGGTTATTTCCGGGTAAATAATGAATATAAGGAAGGGAAATTCATGGCATTTAACAAACTTCTCAAAGTAGGCGCTATCGCTGCAGCCGTAATGGGCGCAGGCGCAGTTAACGCTCAAGAGTTTATTACCATCGGTACTGGCTCTGTGACAGGTGTTTACTACCCAACTGGTGGTGCTATCTGTAAGTTGGTAAATAAAGGTCGTAAAGACCACAACATCCGTTGTTCAGTAGAATCGACTGGTGGCTCAATTTACAACGTTAACACTATCCGTGCAGGCGAATTAGATTTTGGTATCGTGCAATCGGATTGGCAGTACCACGGCTACAACGGTACGAGCAAGTTTGAAGAACAAGGCCCGTACAAGAAGCTACGCGCAATGTTCTCTCTTCATACAGAACCTTTCAACATCATTGCGCGTGCAGATTCAGGTATTGAAAACGTTGAAGACCTGAAAGGTAAGCGCGTAAACATCGGTAATCCAGGCTCTGGTGACCGTGCAACGATGGGCGTTGTCATGGAAGCGATGGGTTGGACAAACGACAGCTTCAAGTTGGCGTCTGAGCTAAAAGGCTCTGAACGCTCTCAGGCACTTTGTGATAACAAAATTGACGCCTTCATTTACATGGTCGGCCACCCGAACGGTTCAATCAAAGAAGCAACCACATCATGTGATGCGAAGCTAGTTTCAGCAACAGGCCCTAAAATCGATAAAATTGTTGCCGACAACCCATACTACGCCTTTAGCTCAGTACCGGCTGGTATGTACCGCGGTACAGACAAAGACGTAAACAGCTTTGGTGTTGCAGCAACAATGGTAACGACCTCTGATGTTTCAGACGATGTCGCTTACAACGTGGCAAAAGCTGTGTTTGAAAACTTTGATACCTTCAAACGTCTACACCCTGCATTCGCAAACTTGAAGAAAGAAGACATGGTGAAAGCTGGTCTTTCTATTCCTCTTCACCCAGGTGCAGAAAAATACTACAAAGAAATGGGTCTAATTAAGTAATTTCCTCAGACTCTACATACAGGCAGGAAAGAATATTTTCTGCCTGTTTGAGCATACAGGTTGTAGCACGTTCTAACTGTATGCTTCATTCGCCAGTTTTCTTCTGAAAACTGCGAGCTCATACCCAAGAAAACTTAAACGCCGCCTAACAGAGTATCCAACAATCAACACTTTGAGTTCAGGCAGCAAAATACTCGAAAGCAAACTTCGCTCCATTCACTACACTGATAGAGGCGAAGTGTGGTTCTCGATAAAAATCAGACAGGACCATCAATAATAAGGAAAAAGTACATGGCGACGAATCAAGCTCCGTCACAAGATGTGCAAGAAATGGTGGCTCAGGCAGACACAGGTGCACGTAGCCCTTCGGGAATGCAAGGACGAATCCTTTGGTTTGTTCCTCTGTGTTGGTCACTATTTCAATTATGGTACGCATCCCCGTTACCATTTATTTTCAATTTTGGCGTACTGAACGACACGGAAGCGCGATCTATCCACCTTACTTTCGCGATCTTTTTGGCTTTCACTGCTTATCCAGCGATGAAGAATTCTCCTCGCGATCATATCCCTCTTGTTGATTGGATACTCGCGTTGGCTGGCAGCTTTTCAGCAGCCTATATATACCTTTTTTATACCGAGCTAGCAGGACGCTCAGGCGCACCGACAACGGTTGATATCGTTGTTGCTGTTATCGGTATGATCCTCCTTTTAGAAGCAACACGCCGAGCTCTTGGTCCACCATTAATGGTCGTGGCTGCTGTTTTCCTTACTTACACCTTTGCAGGCCCTTACATGCCTGACGTTATCGCGCACAAAGGGGCAAGCTTGAACAAGGCCATGTCTCACTTGTGGCTAACAACAGAAGGCGTATTTGGGGTTGCGCTAGGTGTTTCTACCTCTTTTGTCTTCTTGTTTGTATTGTTTGGAGCAATGCTGGAACGCGCTGGTGCTGGTGCTTACTTCATTAAAGTTGCCTTCTCGTTACTTGGCCATATGAAAGGTGGTCCAGCTAAAGCGGCCGTTGTTGCATCAGGTTTATCTGGTCTGGTTTCTGGTTCTTCAATCGCAAACGTAGTAACAACTGGCACCTTTACGATTCCACTGATGAAGCGTGTTGGCTTTCCCGGCACAAAAGCGGGTGCGGTAGAGGTAGCGGCTTCAACCAATGGTCAGTTAACACCGCCAATCATGGGTGCAGCAGCATTTTTGATGGTGGAATACGTCGGTATCTCCTACGTTGAGGTGATTAAAGCCGCCCTACTTCCAGCGCTAATCTCTTATATTGCTTTAATTTACATTGTTCACCTTGAAGCGTGTAAAGCAGGCATGACAGGGCTTCCTCGTCGCCACAACCCAACACTAGTACAAAGTCTGCTGTCCTTTACTGGCACAATCTTAGGATTGTGTGTGATCAGCGCATTGGTTTACTACGGAGTGGGCTGGACAAAGGACGTCTTTGGTGATGCCGCGACACCAATTGTTACCGTCGCACTATTAATCGCGTACGTTGGGTTGGTGAAAGTCTCAGCAAATCACGTGCAAGATGGCGCAATTGAGATTGATGCAGAATTAACAGAAGTACCTGATCCTGGCCCAACCGTTAAGTCAGGCTTGCACTACCTACTCCCTATCGTCGTATTGGTTTGGTGTTTGACTGTCGAACGTTTCTCACCTGGCCTTTCGGCATTCTGGGCAACGGTGTTCATGATTTTCATTTTGCTTACTCAACGTCCGTTGATTGCACTGCTGTCAAAGCAAGGTGACATGCTTCAGCAAACCAAAGATGGCTTTGTCGATCTTGCCGAGAGCTTAGTTTCTGGTGCGCGTAATATGATTGGTATCGGCGTTGCAACCGCGGCAGCGGGCACCGTTGTTGGTGTTGTTACACTAACGGGTATCGGCCTAGTGATGACCGACTTCGTCGAGTTTATCTCTGGTGGCAGTATCATTCTTATGCTGCTGTTTACCGCCATCATTAGCTTGGTTCTGGGGATGGGTCTGCCAACAACGGCGAACTACATCGTGGTCTCTACGCTAATGGCGCCGGTTATTGTTACGCTCGGCGCAGCGCATGGCTTGATTATTCCGTTGATAGCGGTGCACTTGTTCGTTTTCTACTTTGGTATTTTGGCCGACGATACCCCACCTGTAGGTCTTGCAGCTTTTGCAGCAGCCGCAATTGCGAAATCAGATCCAATTCGTACCGGTATCCAAGGCTTTACTTACGATATTCGAACCGCTATTTTGCCGTTCATGTTTGTGTTCAATACCCAGCTATTGTTAATGGGGATCGACTCTTGGTGGCATTTGGCACTCACGGTCATCTCATCGATCATTGCAATGCTGATATTCTCTGCGGCAACTCAAGGATGGTGGTTCACGCGTAACAAGTGGTGGGAAACAGTCCTATTATTAGTACTGACATTTTCGTTTTTCCGTCCAGGTTTTTGGTGGGACATGCTGTACCCAGCGAAAGTTCTTTCTCCTGGCGTTGAGGTAGCTCAAATCACGGAAACACTAAATGTAGGAGAATCATTGGAGTTACGTGTTGCCGGTGAAAACCTTGAGGGCGACTACATTGAGAAAACGGTTCGTCTTCCATTCGAAGACAGTGCGACAACAGCAGACGCACGTATTTCATCTATGGGTCTGATGCTGACCGAAAGTGACAACAAAATGATTGTCGATATGGTTGAATTTGGTAGTCCAGCAGAATCTGCAGGTATCGACTTTGATTGGGAAATCAAGTGGGTTATCCAGGATGCAGACCGTCCGATGAAAGAGTGGGTGTTTGTACCATGCTTAATGATTTTGCTGGTGCTTGCCATGAACCAAAAACGTCGTGCTCGTAAGGAACAATTGAGCGCATAACCGATTTGGCCCCGAGGATAAAGGGGCCTTAATGAGAGACATTGAATGTACAAACAAATTCTTGTTCCGGTTGATCTAAATGACCAAGGCTTTTCAGACCGAGCAGTTGAACTAGCGGTTTGGCAGGCAAAGCAAGCAAATGCTCAAATCCATCTTCTGACGGTACTACCTGGTATTCACATGTCGATGGTTGCCACATACTTTCCGAAAGATGCTGCAGCCAAAATGAAGCAAGACGTGAAGCAGCAACTAAAAACTTTCGCTAATGAGCATATTGCTGAAGATGTGGTTTACCAAGTGCATGTTGCTGAAGGCAAGGCCTACGCGACCATTCTTGATTATGCAGAACGTTTAGGCGCTGATCTCATCATTATGCCAAGTCACAAGCGCTCTAAAATCAATAAAGTAATGCTTGGCTCCGTCGCGAGTAAGGTTGTGGAATATTCTCCAATCAATGTGATGGTCGTAAAACCGCAAGGCTAAGTAAATACAGAAACGAAAAAGGACGCTAACATTAGCGTCCTTTTTATATGAAACAAGTAAGGGTTATGCCATCACTGGGTAATCGGTATAACCTTCTGCTCCACCCAAATAAAAGTGTTCTGGTTTCGCCTCATTAAGAGGTGCATTTTTCTTAAATCGCTCAACTAAATCTGGGTTTGCGATAAAGGGAACGCCAAATGCGACCACATCAACTTTGTTTTCTGCAATTGCTGCTGCCGCTTCTTGTGCACTGTAGCCCACGTTCGCCATTAAGTGACCTTGATAGTTTTCGCGTGCTGGCTTGAGAACATCTGCTTTTTGTACGCCTTTCAGATCCGCACGCATCACGTGCCAATAAGCAAGATCGAAAGAATTAAGTTGCTCTGCTAAGTAACGCACCAAACCAACCGGATCACTGTCTTTCATGTCATTAAATCCATTTAGCGGAGATGTACGCAGACCGACTCTTCCAGGTCCCCATACCTCAACGACTTCTTTCACTATCTCAAGTAAAAATCGAGCACGATTTTCAACCGAGCCACCGTATTCATCGGTACGTAAATTTGAGCCGTCACGAAGGAAGTTATCAATAAGATAACCATTGGCGCCATGTATCTCGACCCCATCAAAGCCGGCTTTCTTGGCGTTTTCTGCACCTTGTTTAAACGCCGCAATAATGGAAGCTATCTCATCCACTTCGAGTGCTCGTGGTACCGTATATGCTTGCTTACCCGAAGGGGTATGGACTAATTCATCACGAATAGCCAATGCGCTCGCCGCTACAGGTGTTTTTCCTTCATTCAGATCAGGATGACAAGCTCGTCCCGCATGCCAAATTTGCAGTACAATCTTACCGCCTCTCTCATGAACCGCATCCGTTACCTTTTTCCAAGCTGCGATTTGCTCTTCGTTGTAAATGCCCGGCTCTGCCATGAAAGCAGACGTACCTTCCATCACCATGGTGCATTCAGCAATGATAAGTCCGGCACTCGCACGTTGAGCGTAGTATTCAACCATAAGGTCATTAGGAATATGGTCCGCACCAGCACGAGCTCGCGTTAAAGGCGCCATAATGGCACGGTTATCTAATGCTAATTGACCGAGTTCGATAGGAGAAAATAAGTCTACAGAGTTGGACATGGTGTTTACCTCAAATGACAATAACTTGATGGCTAAGGATGAGGTGCCAGACTATAATCAGATTAATATTGAAACAATATGGATAATTGAAAGTGATTGTTCGCAATTTAGAAACAATTGACTTTAGAACGCTTTCTATCTTTGTCACAAGCTGTCGACTACTGAGCTTAACCAAGTGCGCGCTGGAGTTAAACCTACCAAAATCTACTGTTAGTAAAGCCATAACCAAACTCGAACAACACTTTGAAGCCAAACTGCTAGAGCGCACAACCCGAAAGTTAGTGATCACCGAAGCTGGCCAAATGGTTTTAGAGCGTGCTGCAAGCTTAGTTGAGGAATTCCACTCAATTGGCCATGACGTACAGGAGATGGAACAACAGATCCAAGGCCGGCTGCGTATTTCCGCGCCACCAGCGTTGGATGCGTATATGGCGGAACACATCTTTTTGCCATTTTTAAAACAATGGCCAAAAGTACAAATTGCGTTAGAAGCATCGAACGATTTTGTTGATCTGTTTTCACACGGCTTTGATATGGCAATTCGAGTCGGTCAGATAGTTGATGATCGATTGATCGCAAAAAAATTAGGCTATACCACTCGAGTCCTGGCTGCTAGCCCTGAGTATTTAGCTGAGTTCGGCGTACCTGAAACGCCAGAAGATCTGACAAAACACAACTGTTTGAGGTATCAATATGTTTCAGAAATAGGGCCTTGGACGCTGATCTCACACGATAATACCGTCAATGTTTCAATAACCAGTAACTTCTCAAGTACAACTGTAGAAGCAATATTGAAAGGCGCACTTAAAGGACTAGGCATCGCTAACTTACCTGTGCAGAACATGACGCAAGAGCTAGAAAGTGGCACCTTAGTCAGAGTGTTACCGCAATGGCACACGGTACCAATGCCTATTTATTTAGTCTATCGTCCTGGAGCAAACCGCCCACGGCGTGTACAAGCAATGATTGACCATATCATGAGCTTAAGATCTCAATTTGAATTTGGCCCTCGGCATGGTTTGTGTTGCGGAGAAGCATAACCTAGCAACTATCAGGCACTAGCATGCTGCTCGGATAAATGCCGCAAGCTTCTCACTAGCATGCTGTTCACTCAATGCAGACATATCACCCGCGGCTTCCACTTTACCATCTGCCACAAACACAAAGTGGCTGGCAATCGCTTTGGCATCGCTTAAATGGTGCGTGACCATCAATACGGTTATTCCCCGCTCTGCTGCGAGTTTTTTTACCAAGCTCAGCATCTCTTCACGCAACACCGGATCAAGCGCCGAGAACGGCTCATCCAATAGCCACATGGGATGAGGCTGAACAAAACAACGCGCTAAGGCAACACGTTGACGCTGGCCACCAGAAAGATGCTCTGGCAAACGGTCGAGGTACTCTGCAACACCAACTTGCTGCGCGGCTTGTTCAATCTGACGATTTTGGTCCACCGTAAGCTTTAGCCCTGGGTGTAAGCCCAAACCGATGTTGTCACGCACCGATAAGTGAGCAAACAAATTGTGCTCTTGGAACAACATAGAGAACGGACGCAGATAAGGCTCTTTACGCACAATGGACTCACCATCAACACAAATATCACCACGGTCAGGATGGATGAATCCTGCCACCAACGCCAGCAAGGTTGACTTCCCTGCCCCACTTGGTCCCATCAGCGACACAATCTGTCCTTGCTCAATCGTTAAGTCAAAAAGAAACAGTTCACGTTGGTAGGTGTACTGCACATCATCCAACACTAACATTACGCTCTCTCCTTCGTTTTCAATACTTTCTCAATCAAGGCAAAACAGCCCACACTCAACAACAATAAGGTCACCGATACCACCGCAGCCGCGTCCATCTGATAGCTGCCAAGCAGCTGGAATAAATACAGAGGTAAAGTGCGGAACTCTTGTCCGCCAAACAACGCAATAGCACTTAAATCGCCAATCGCAAACATAAAGCTGATCGCAAACGCATGTGCAAACGGCTTGCGTAGCGCCTGCCACTCCACCACTTTAAACCGTTGCCAGCCACGCATGCCTAAGCTGGCACATACATACTGATACTGTTGTTCAATGTGCAGCATTGGCTGCGCTAGCGTTTTGATCACGTAAGGCAAAGCCATCAAACCGTTCACCAAAATCACGACAAAAAATGCCAAGCTAAAAACATCGGTAAATGCGCGCAGTAGTAAGAATAAACCGGTGCTAATCACCAGACCTGGAGTCACCAAAATAACGGTGCCGATTAACTCAATCTGATCGGCTCGCGTGTTTTTGTACTGCAACCGCCAACGGCGACTGGTCAATAGTATGGACACCCCTGCAGCGACCGCAAGCGCGCTAGCGACACAGGCGACTTTGAGGGAGTTCAATAGCGCAGACCAAAAACGCTCATCGGTTAATACTGTCCAAACTTGTTGGTTGATGCCACTCAGTAACACCATCAATAACGGCGGTATTACCAGTAAAAAGGCACCTATGATCCAAAAGCTATCCCAAGCTTTTGACCACCCATGATCCTTCGTTAAATATTGCTGTACCGATGTGCTTCCAGCACTTATAGAAACAGGCCTTGTTAACTTCTGCACTCCAATAGCAAGCAGTCCACATAACAGCATCTGCCACAGCGCCAATAACGCCCCAGCTTGTAAATCAAAATCAAACTTAATCGCTTGGTAAATGGCCAATTCAATGGTGGTGGATTTTGGCCCGCCCCCCAACGCCATTACAGTGGCAAAACTGGTAAAGCACAACATAAACACCAACCCACAAACGTGGGGAAGCTGCTGCCTTAAACGCGGCCATTCTACCCAGCGAAACTTATCCCAATGGCTCATCCCAAGATGCGCGCAAAGCTTATGCTGCTCGGCAGGAATAGACTCCAAGGCTTGCAGAAGCAATCGTGCCGCGTAAGGTAAATTAAAGAACACATGGGCGAGTAAAATGCCGTTCAAACCGTAAATAGAGAATGGCAGTTTAGTGTCGAAACTTTGCAACCACTGCGCCAACAAACCACTGTTGCCATAAATCGCTAACAGCCCAAAAACACCAACCAAAACCGGCAAAACCAGTGTCGATGCAAACAGCTTAAGCAGTAATGATTTACCAATAAATTGGCGACGCGAAAGTGCGTGCGCTACTGGAATGGCAAAGCCAACACTGAGCAATGTGGAAAGAAACGCTTGGTAGAAACTGAACTTGGTGACATGTTGATAGTACGGGTCGCCCCATACCACAGACACATCAAGTGAAGGGGCTTGAACAATCAAAGCACCTAGGGCAGAAATAACAAAGGTCGCGATGATCATCGCGACCCCTAAACCTATTTTTGGAACAGAATTCAAAGGTAAAACCTATCTCATTCAGATGAGGATGGAAACGTCAGCTAAAACGTCAATGCGCTTTGCCATTCGCGAATCCAAGACTTACGCATTTTTGCCACTTCATCAGCACTAAAGCTCAACGACTTGCTTGGAACACTCAAAGTTTCAAAACCTTTAGGTAACTCAACGTCAGTGACTGGGTACATCCAGTTACCCGTTGGCATCGCCGATTGGAACTCATCACTTAAAATGAAACTCATAAATTGATCAGCAAGTTCTGAATTTTTTGCCCCTTTCACTTTGGCGGCTACTTCAACTTGCATGTAGTGGCCTTCAGCAAAATTCGCCGTAGCAAACTTCGAATCGTTTTCCGCAATTAAGTGGTACGCAGGTGAAGTGGTGTAAGAAAGCACTAAATCGGACTCACCATTGAGGAACATAGAATACGCCTCAGACCAACCTTTCGTGACCGTTACGGTTTTGCTCGCTAGCTTCTGCCACGCTTGCGTCACATCGTCGCCATAAATAGATTTCATCCATAGCATTAAGCCTTGGCCCGGCGTTGAAGTCCGCGGATCTTGGTAAATCACTTTCAGATCGTTGCGCGTTTCCACCAGCTCTTTCATGCTTTTCGGCGGATTAGCCAGTTTCTCTTTGTTGTACACAAACGCGAAGTAGCCGTAATCGTACGGTACAAACGTCGTGTCACTCCAACCGTTTGGTAACACTGTGTTAGCCGTATCCACATTGTGCTCGGCAAGCAGATCGGTTTTCTTCGCTTCTGCCATCAGATTGTTATCCAAACCTAATACGATGTCCGCTTTGCTATTACCGCCTTCAAGACGAAGACGATTCAGAATCGACACACCATCGTCCAACGCTACGAAGTTAACGTCACAGCCACATTTTGCTTCAAAAGCTTGCTCGATTTTAGGACCCGGCCCCCAATCTGCGGCAAAAGAGTCGTAGGTATAGATGGTTAATGTGTTTTCAGCGGCAAACGCTGAAGTAGAGGTGATTGCAGCTAGGGCAATCAGATTTAGAGTGGGTTTCACAGCTCGCTCTCCATGATTATTTCAGAGAAATAAGTTGAGCGGCACAGGGTTTGAGGCGGCTATTAAGGACTTCCAATATCCAGACTCAATTCCTACGCCAGCATTATCTGGTTCAGGTAATACGGGTCCCTAGTTAAACACTTAGGTCTCAGCGCCCCAATGCATTGATTGACTCAATGCTAAATGGGTTTGCTCCCCGATGAGTTGGATGGATTGTAAAGGTATTTGAGTGGTTACACAATCAGCTCACGAGCGCTGGTCATAACCCCAACGAGGCACCAAACCTTGCTCAATACCTAAGTGGTCGAGAATTCTCGCCACCATAAAATCCACTAAGTCTTCAATGCTCTTTGGCCGATGATAGAAGCCCGGAGCCGCTGGCATGATGGTGACGCCCATTTGCGACAGTTTGTGCATGTTCTCCAGATGTAGCGTTGAAAATGGTGTTTCGCGAACCACGAGCAACAGCTGCCCGCGCTCTTTCATTACCACATCAGCGGCCCGCTCGATCAAGTTATCTGACATACCATGCGCAATCGCTGCAACGCTTCCCGCAGAACATGGGCAAACCACCATTTGCTTTGGTGCAGCAGAACCAGACGCAACCGGTGAGAACCAGTCATCTTTACCGCAAACGGTGATGTTATCGGGATTGCAGTTCAGGTGCTCTACCAACGCTTGCTTTGCGGCTTCTGGCCCACTTGGCAGCTTAAGATTATGCTCGGTTGCCATCACAACACGAGCTGCCGAAGAAATCAGAACGTAGACATGATAATCCGCCGCAACCAAGCATTCTAAAAGACGAAGGCCGTAGGGAGCACCAGAAGCCCCCGTTAATGCCAACGTGATGGCTTTTTTATGAGAGGGTTGTGTTTTGTTTTGCATATAAATCAGGCTTTTTGTTTTAACTGCTCAAGAAGTTTTCCGTGAATACCACCAAAGCCACCGTTGCTCATGACTAGAATTTGGTCACCTGGTCGCGCACGTTCGACGATCTTGGCTACAAAGTTATCTATATCCGCATCGACAAACGCTGGCTGTTTGCATTGGTCGGCAATGTCTTGCACAGACCACTCGATATTATCTGGCTGGAACAAGAAGACTTCATCTGCACTGTGTAGTGACTCTGCAAGTGTGTTTTTGTGTACACCACGCTTCATGGTGGCAGACCGCGGCTCTAACACAGCAAGGATGCGTTTTTCACCTACCTTGTTACGCAAACCACCGACAGTAAGTTCAATTGCCGTTGGGTGATGCGCAAAATCATCGTAAACCGTCACACCTTGTTCTTCACCTTTCAGCTCTAAACGGCGCTTGGTATTGATGAAACGCCCTAATGCCTGGCAAGCAAGATCCGGAGTGACTCCAACATGTCGTGCAGCAGCGATTGCCATCAGCGCATTATCCACATTGTGGTCACCCACCAAATTCCATTCGACGGTACCAACCTTCTCACCTTGCAACGCAACGTCAAACTTTGAGCCATCAAGCACTAATTTGTGCGCTTGCCAGTCGCCATCAACACCTGAAAACTGCTTTTCTGTCCAGCAACCACGCTCTAATACATCCGCTAACGCTTGATCCTGCCTCGGCGCTAAGATCAATCCATTGCCCGGTACAGTTCGCACTAAATGATGGAATTGGCGTTTGATCGCCTCTAGATCATCGAAGATATCAGCATGATCGAACTCAAGGTTATTCATGATTAAAGTGCGAGGATGGTAATGCACAAACTTAGAACGCTTATCGAAAAAAGCACTGTCATATTCGTCCGCTTCAACGACAAAAAACATGCTTTCACCCAAACGAGCAGACACTCCGAAGTTACCGAGTACCCCACCGACTAAGAAACCCGGTTGATAACCACAATCTTCAAGTATCCAGGCAAGCATGCTCGACGTGGTCGTTTTCCCATGTGTACCCGATACCGCCAATACCCACCGATCATGCAGCAAAAACTCGTTGAGCCACTGCGGACCAGAGGTGTAGCGCATGTTAGTGTTGAGCACATGCTCGACACAAGGGTTGCCACGGCTCATCGCATTACCAATCACCACAAGATCTGGTTGAGGGTCGAGTTGAGACGGGTCAAAGCCTTCAATAATTTCAATACCTTGAGACTCAAGCAGTGTGCTCATTGGCGGATAAACGTTGGCATCAGAACCAGTGACTTTATGTCCTAATTGGCGCGCTAGAATCGCTGCGCCGCCCATAAATGTGCCACAGATACCCAAGATATGAATGTGCATAAACTAAACCTTGTAATGCGTTTTTTAATGCTTTCATTATCGCGATTACCGCCTGAAAAGCGAGTGACTTTAGCCTTCTTCTTGCAGTCCCTTTCACAAATATGACAAGGTTGAACACAGACTGTACAACCTCTTGCTTACTGATGAATCCCTCAAACAAGTCTACAAATAAATTGAGATCTCAAACAGTTACTTCATTACCATTAAAAAGATCTGCGACTTAAACTTACATCCAGCGCAATCGTTTAACATCCATAAAGAGATGCTCACTTGCGCACTACCCCCAATGAAATGAAAATGTAAGGATTAACCATGTCAGGACTGCGCACCCTAGGCGAGTTCATTGTCGAAAAACAAGCGGATTTCCCCCACGCTAGCGGTGATCTATCATCCCTTTTAGCCTCCATTCGTTTAGCTGCAAAAATCGTTAACCGCGAAATCAACGCAGCGGGTCTCGGTGATATCACTGGTGCTGTAGGTACGGAAAATGTCCAAGGTGAAGATCAGCAAAAGCTCGATGTTTACGCGAACGATAAGTTCAAAGCCGCGCTTGAAGCTCGTGATCAAGTGTGTGGCGTTGCCAGTGAAGAAGAAGACGAAGCAGTTGCGTTCAATAAAGAACTCAACCAAAACGCCAAATATGTAGTACTGATGGACCCACTTGATGGTTCTTCTAACATCGATGTGAACGTCTCTGTTGGTACTATCTTCTCGATTTACCGTCGTGTTTCTCCAATCGGTACTCCACCAACTGAAGAAGACTTCCTACAACCTGGTCACAAACAAGTGGCTGCGGGCTACGTAATTTACGGCTCCTCCACCATGTTGGTATACACAACAGGTAACGGCGTAAACGGCTTTACTTACGACCCATCTATCGGCAGCTTCTGTCTTTCTCATGAAAACATGATGATTCCTGATGATGGTAAGATCTACTCCATCAACGAAGGTAATTACATTCGTTTCCCTCAAGGGGTGAAGAAGTACATCAAGTACTGCCAAGAAAACGTGCCAGAAGACGGTCGCCCATACACTTCTCGCTACATTGGCTCGCTGGTTGCTGATTTCCACCGCAACCTACTGAAAGGCGGTATCTACCTTTACCCAAGCACACAAAGCCACCCACAAGGCAAGCTACGCCTGCTTTACGAATGTAACCCTATGGCATTCCTCATTGAGCAAGCTGGCGGCATTGCATCGGACGGCGTGAATCGCATTATGGACATCAAGCCTACTGAGTTGCACCAGCGTGTACCTTTCTTTGTGGGTTCGAAGAACATGGTTCGCAAAGTTGAAGAGTTCCTTGAACTGCACCGCGACGAAGAATAATTTCAGACCTTTGTCCAACGCGGCAGGTGTTTACCTGCCGCGTTTTTGTCGCTAAAGTGAAACGCGAATTTATCATCAGATGAAGCCGCTTTTGTGTGACTCATCGTTAATGAAAAGGAATATTCTAATGAGCTTAAACCATGTACCAGCAGGCAAGTCGCTGCCTGAAGATATCTATGTCGTTATCGAAATTCCTGCAAATGCAGATCCAATCAAGTACGAAGTAGATAAAGACTCTGGTGCTGTATTTGTCGACCGTTTCATGTCTGCACCAATGTTCTACCCATGCAACTATGGCTACGTGAACAATACCCTGTCTCTTGATGGCGACCCAGTCGACGTATTGGTACCAACACCATACCCACTCATGCCAGGTTCAGTCATTCGCTGCCGTCCTGTTGGCGTTTTGAAGATGACAGATGAATCGGGTGAAGATGCAAAAGTGTTTGCGGTTCCCCACTCAAAAATCTCGAAAGAGTACGAGCACATCCAAGATGTGGACGATATCCCAGAACTACTGAAAGCGCAGATCACGCAATTCTTTGAGCGTTACAAAGAGCTTGAAGCAGGCAAATGGGTGAAAGTGGATGGTTGGGCAGATGTTGCTGCCGCCAAAGCTGAGATCCTAGAATCTTACGAGCGCGCTCAGAAAAAATAAGCATCACTGCTGATACAAAACTAAAAAGAGCTGCTCTAGGGCAGCTCTTTTGCTTTCATCTTACCTGTGTCAACTAGATAGGTGCGCCTGCTGAAGACATTCGTCCAGCGTCGTAGTCATGTTGAAAGAAGGGGTCAACATCATCACAAATGCCAAAATACGGCCGCCCGATAACACCGAGCATATAAGCACTTTGCTCGCAATACTCTTGCTTGCCTTGCTGGTAACCCGCTTGATAAGCCATTATCAGTTCTGGCGTCGCATGGTTAACATCATCCAGCTTCGCAATTCGCTCCTCAGATAACTCCCGTAATCCATCTAAAGCTGACTGCTTACCAAACACTTGCCAATCGGTCACATTATTCGAAGTCGGTAGTGTTGTTTGTGCGCATGCAGCAAGAAGCAACGCCATTGATCCAATTACGAATGTTTTCATCGTGACTCCTTAGTGTTTAGCTCGTTGCTATTGATAATGTCAGTATAGCTCACACCTTTTGACACCAATCTCCGGAAGCGATTTCTTCGGTTAATTGCTCAGTATCTTGATATAAGTAGATCCAAGCTTGGCCAAACGGCGTAACGATGCTCTCTCGGCGATATTCCACTGGCACATCTTCTAACCTATCTAGCTCGGATAAGGTTTCATCATCAATCAGATACACTTCACCTTGAATCGAGCGTTGCCCATCAGACAACGCTGGATAAGGGCCTAAATCATACATTGCAAATTGAGCATCCGTTTCATGTAAACCAAGAAACTGCGCCGAGCGCAAATACTGATGGTTGTACTCTCCCTTGCGTAACGTGCCGTAGACAAAAATCAAATGCTGCATAACCACTCCTTAGTCATGACTGTGTATGCTTAGGTTAAAGCACTTTAATCGAACTCAAACTGATAGAGTAGGTCAACGGCGCTATCTACACCAGATACCGCTTCTAAATACAAGTCTTGCATCAATCGGTAACGCACAGTGAACTCACCTAGGGAGTTAAAGATGCCGACACCATATTTCACCTGCAAACCTGGCAGAATATAACCACTCACCGTCACTTGCGAGTCATCGCCCGACCCAGCAGTGTCCAGCTGTAAATCCTGTACGCCAAAGGCTTCACCGATTTCACCAACCACACGCCCACTCTTCGCCAAGCTTAAACCAATTAAGGTAGTCGTCATTGCATTACCACCAGCTTCACCATCAATATCTTGACCACGAAGTAGATAAGAAAGTGCATTGGCTTGGTTCATCGCGGGCTCTGAGAAAATTTCTATACTCGGATCAGATGCTGGGCCCGACACTTGTACCCCCGCAATGACATCATCTTGGGTATTGTCTGGATTACGAATCGCTTTGATAGACAAGTAAGGTTGATCTGGTGGACCATTCATCAGAATCTTACCTTCTTTAATCAATAAGTCCTGACCAAACGAACGATAAGAACCGTCGACAACATTCACTTCACCAACGATGAAAGGACCTTTGTCTTTTTGTGTCACGTTTAGGTTCCCTTTCAACCCACCTTTTAAACCAAAAGCGGCAAGTTGGAAGTCATCACCAATTTTAATGTTGATGTTCGTTTCCACATCAAACGGCATCGCAGCCACATCGTCCACTGGCTGCAAGTTTTTATCGAGAATAACGGTATCACTCGATACGCCTACCGCACTTGGTGGAAGCTCTTCGACGACAATTCTGCCCCATGGCAAATTAATATCACCCTCAATTTTCGCAAGCTGAGGAGTCACATCTATTGTCATGTCAGGCTCCACTTTGATTTTTACCATTGGAGGCACATCAACATTGAGCTCTTTAGCAAATACACGCGCTTTAGTGCGCCAGTTCTGTAAGTCCTGCCAGTCGGCATCACCGGTAACGTTCAACTCACCATCCGGGGTTAAAATTCCGGCATCCAAGTCCGCTTGATGGCCTTTAAAGTTGATGACGACCTGCCCTGAGTTTATATCTATCGGTGTAACTTCACCCTGTAGCTTCATTTGGTCAATCAAGAACTGACCGTTCACCTTCGGATGCATAACGTCACCTGATATCGCTAGGTCAGTATTCATGTTTGCTTTAAACAAGCTGTACTCACCAATCAACGGTGCCAAGAAGTCCAAGTGGAACGTAGAGAGTGAAACCTTACCATCAATAGTGGGCTTTTCAGTCGAGACATTCAGTAAAGAAACCTTACCAGACAAGTCACCGTTATCTTTCACATCAAATAGCCACTCGGCATCAAGCTTGTCTTTCGCTAATGCTGCTTTAAAGTTGAAGCTTTCCCAACCGACTTTAATTGGCTGTTCAAGCGCTTGTTCAACTTGGCCTTTTGGCATATTGACACTTAAGGTTACTTCAGGCTTTTTCTCTGGTGCCCATTTAGCAAAAGCCTGTGCATTAACCGAGCCTTGCAGCTTGGTTTCTGGCGGCAGGAATTGTTTGATTTGGTCAAAATCAAAATCATTGATGGCTAACTTCGCCTGGCCACTCTTACCGACACTAATGTCTTCGGTTAGACATACGCTCGACTCCGCTTGCAACCAACAATGCGCTTGAACGTTCGCGATCTGTTTGTCGATATTGACCTTCACCGCGGTCGATTTTTGCAACGCCCACGGGCCTTGTTGCGAGCTCAGCGTCAAGCGGCGCAGCGCCCCATTCCAAATCATTTCTGGTTTCTGCTGGAATGTCCCTTCAATTTCTAAACTGGTCGACACCAGGTCAGACACTACATCGAGCGTCAGTTGATGCAGTTTTTCATCCCCAGAGACTTCAAGGTCAGCACTATCAACTTTTATGTCGTCATAGGTAATGTTGTTCGCAATTAGGCTTATGTTCGCTTTTGGTGCTGGCAGAGGCTTCACATCCCCCTTTAAGGTGATCGTTTCTACGTTCGCCTGTTGCTGCCAGTTTATCTGATTTAAAGCGAGATCAAGATTGATGTCTGGTTCTTTCAAGCTACCACGTAGTGCGACTTTACCTTGCATTTTACCTGCAAGATCCGGAACACTTTTCGCAAAATCAGGGAAGTTAACCTCAACATCCATCAGAATTTGCTTATCGATCTTACCCTTTGCACTGAGTTGGTTTGGACCATGAGAAAGCGCTAAACCCTGAGTGGTAAGTTGGATGTCGTCGCCTTTGCCGTTTTTATCAGACGCTTCAAGTTGCCCTTCAACATTCAGCGGATACCCTCGCAAAATGCCGTCAATGTCTAACTTAGGCAAACTGACTTGCCAACCGCCTTGTTCTGTTAACGACCCCGAAGTCGAAAGGTTACCGCTGATATCCCCTTCAGCTTCTTTCCATTGTAAACCTGGTTGAATGTTTTTCAGGTTCAAGTCAGCTTGCCAGTTGATTGGCGCGGCCCAATTGGCCATGACTTTCCCAGAGAGTTCGCCCCCTAAGGTTTTCACTACAAGGCTTTCGAGGTCAATTTGCTCTAGCGTACCTTTGCCGTTTAGTGCGACATCAACGGCGGGAATATCTTTGCCCGAAGCTTTGGTTTCTAATGCGACTTCGTAGCCATCAAGTGAGCCTTTTGCCGCCAAGCTTGGTACAGAAACCTGGTAATCGCTTTGTCCAAATAGCGGCCATTGCGCCTGTACATTTTTAATCGCGACATCAAACGGCAACTGTGTTTTAAGCGGTTGAATATCACCTTTGATCTCCGCTTGTACAAGCTCAGAAAGCGTAGCATTTAGTGACAAATCACCAACCGAACCCGAGACCGAAAGCGACAGTTTTTGTCCCTTCGCATCCGCTTGCTTCACTAACGCGTCCAATTGCGCTTTGATAGGGTAATCAGAAGAAAGCGTCACTTGTGTGCTCAACTTGCCTTCCACTTCTGGCATGTCGAGCTCTAACGTTTTGACATCAACACGTTCACCGCCTGCTCTTGCAACCAAACCAAGATGATTGACGATCACTGGCGTTTCACCCGCCAGTTTGAAATTGTGAATATCAAGACGACGCGCTTCAACCGTCAGTGGAATCCATACTTCGGGTAACACAATATCTTGCGGCGTAACGTCAGTTTCTTTCGGCTCCTCGGCAGCCGCTTCAGGTTTAGCCTCACTTGGTGCTAAAGCCACATTAATGTCTTTCAACGCGGTAGGTGCGATCACCAAACGATCGCCCTGCATCGACAAAGCGGTCGAGAATGTTTGCCAATCAATTTGATTGCCCAGCACATTGACATTGATATCATTAAAGCTGACTTTATTAACAAAAATTGGCACTGGCGTACTGATAGAACGCAGTGGTGGTGTTTCCTCTTGCTCCTCGCTTGCTGGCGGTAGCTCAGGCATCTTAAAGTCAAGCCCCTGCAGTCTTAACTCATCGACACAAACCTTAGGGTCAAAGAAACAGCGGAAGTTCACTGCCAAAGCTAAACGCTCGACTTTGGCGTCGATATTCAAAGACTCATCGACAAAACTGATGTTATGCAGTTCGAAGCGAGGAAACAATGAACCCTGCACTTTTTCAATCTGCAATTGTGGTAATGCTTTTTCAGCTCCCCACAAAGCAAATTTGAGGCCTGGGTGGGTAAACAAAACTGTCGCGACAATAATGATGAGCAACAGCAATAGACCAATCAAACTGAGCGACAGCCATTTGGTCCACTTAAACATCATTTTGATCATAGCTCAGGCCCCAATGAGAAGTGGATACGAAACTCTCGTTCTGGTTTTGCATCCAACCCCCATGCAAAATCAAAACTAACAGGGCCCACCGGAGACGCCCAGCGGATACCAACACCAGCACCTGATTTCCAATCTGGTGTTTCATTAAACGCATCACCAATATCGTAAAACGTTGCAGCCCACCAGTTTCCATAAACACGATATTGGTATTCTAATGTACTGCTAACAATGTATTTACCACCCGTCAAAGCACCACTCTCATCCACAGGTGAAATAGATTCATAGCCGTAACCACGAATATTATTGTCACCACCTGCGAAGAAACGCAGCGACGGTGATAGCTTTTCAAGTTCATCGGTAATATTCGCACCACCTTCTAAGCGGAACAAACCACGATGATTCTCTCCAATACCACGAATCCAAGAAGTCGAGCCAATTAAGCGGAGCACTCTAGTTTCAGAAAGCATAGCGGTATCACCATACTCAACAGTGATGCTTTGCTTGTCTCCCCACATTGGCATATTGCCCCCTCGAACCCTAGTCCGAGAAAATGTCGCACCTGGAAGTACGAAGTTGAATTCATCATCTTGTAAACCTTGCGTAAAGCTCTCGTACAAATGACGAACATAAACGGTATTATGCCAACCACCGTCTGCTAACCAATGACGTTCCACTGCAAGGTTAGACTCGATACTCTGCGTGTCACGGTTGTCTAGGTTTTTAAGCCCATATTGAACTTGATAATAATCGTTAGCGACATCTTCTAAAGGAATTTTGTAAGAAGCAGTCACGGTTTGCTCTGGCTTAGATAGGGATAAAGCAGTGTTGAAACTGTGTCCTCGGGAGCTCACCCAAGGTTTCTTCCACTTCAACGTTCCTCGAACGCCGACATCCGTTGAGTAACCAATACCCGTCTCGATCTGATTCTTCGAAGCAGGAGATAAAGACACTTTAATTGGCAAGTCTCGGCCATCATCAAGCCTATCCAATTCAGGCTCAACAAAAACTGAGGAAAACCACTCCGTATTTGATAGCTTCTGGTTAAACTCGCCCAGCTTCGAAACGTTGTATGGGTCCCCTTCTTTAAAAGGTTGTAGTGATGCGACACGGTCTTCCCAGATGTGGTTGCCAATAAAAGAAACGTCGCCAAAATTGAAACGTATTCCACTGCTGTAGTGCAAACGGACATTAGCTTCGTTCAGATCAGGGATAACCTCTAATCGACTTAGCGTAAACTCACCATTGAAGTAACCACGCTGAAGCGCCAAGTTACGAATGCCTGACTTAAGGGTGTCGTATTGGCCTTGATTCAAAACTTGGCCAACTTTGAGCGGAGAGCGCTCAATAAGTTTTGCAAACTCTTCATCGTCCTTGGCCTCTCCAGTGATGACCACATCCATGACTTTCACTTTCACTGGCAAGCCCGGCTTGATGAGCACAATTAACTCATCATTCGCTTCAGGAATAGAGTATGAAATTTTTGCATGATAATACCCAAGCGCGTTAAGCGCTTCAGTGATACTTTGATCTAATCTCGCTTGAAAACGCAGAGAAGTGGAGTAATCCTTCTCTGGAATAGATGATAGATACGCACTGACATTCTCTTCTAAAGCGCCATCAATGCCTTTCAAAGTCAAAGAAACATCGGCATAGGCACCATGAGAAAAGGCAAACAGGCCAACAATGGTGGGGAGAGCTTTTTTTATCATGCTTTTATGGCTGAATGAGGTTAAGTAAACGTAAATAATGATAACGCCAATTAGATTCTAAGTCTGTAATATTAATAGGTTTAACGCGGTCTATGTCATCACAGCATCAGATACAGACGAAATGAAAAAGTTCGCAAATTTAAGACACGTATTGAAGGACAAATACCATGCTCAACAAACAAACATTGATCAGTATAGAAGATGCCTTGCCAGGTAGAGATCAACCAATGCAGATTGACGATCATCATTTTGTAAATAAATCTAACCTAAAGGCGCCTCTTGCGTCACACCAACAGCAGATTTTGCTCGGAATGGGCTGTTTTTGGGGCGCTGAGCGCGTATTTTGGCAACTCGACGGCGTTGTATCTACTTCGGTCGGTTACGCTGGGGGGTACACACCCAATCCCACCTATGAAGAGGTCTGTACAGGTAAAACGGGTCATACAGAAGTCGTACGAGTCGTTTTCGATGAACGCGTCATCTCATTAGAAAAGCTACTGGCTGTTTTTTGGGAAAAACACGACCCAACTCAGGGAATGCGTCAAGGTAACGACTTAGGTACTCAATATCGTTCTGCAATTTACACTTATTCGACGGAGCAGCTCGAGAGCGCAGAGAAATCGAAACTCTTGTATCAGCAAGCACTACAAGAAGAGCAGCGCGCGAACATCACCACCGAAATACAACCAGCAGGTCCGTATTACTTTGCGGAAACCTACCACCAGCAATATTTGGCGAAAAACCCTGATGGTTACTGTGGTATCGGAGGAACGGGAGTTTGCTTCCCACCAAGCCTCCAAGGATAAACCTAGCCAGCAACAAAAAGAGCGACCGATATGGTCGCTCTTTTCTAAATCTAAGTGGGTACCAAGCTAACTAAGCCGATAATGATGCTATCACTTGGTTGACTTCTTTAAAGATGGTGAGCCTTTTATGATCGTTGACGTCAGGTAGTAACACTTTGCCATTGTCGAACTGAAAACAACCAACCCCAACAATAAAAAATTGACCTTTGAACAACGTTTTAACAAAACGGGCCACTTGTAATGGTCGATATACAGCAAACTCACGTAGCATAACTCACCTCAATTCCTTTGAGAAAACACGGATTGCTTATTTTTCCTCTGCAATCTTAATGCGCAATTTGCGACGGAAATCATTTTAGCAAATTCTAAATATAACGCAAGATTACACCACTCCATACGTTAAATAAATGTTATCAACGGTCCTACAAATTTCTAAGATCTGGATATATACTGGAAGCTTCCAAACCTCGTACGGAATATAACAATATGAAAACTAAGACTCTCCTACCTCTACTACTGGCCTTAACGCCAAGCTTGACCTTTGCACACAACTTGTCAGTAGGAAAAAGCGTTCCTCCTGTCAATGTTGCCGCTTACGGCGAGATTGTTTTACAAGGCGAAGGCGTTGCATACCAACCCTGGGCAACTCAACATATGCAAGGCAAAGTTCGTGTTATTCAAGCCATCGCAGGCCGTAGCAGTTCAAAAGAGATGAATGCCCCTTTAATGTCGGCAATAACAGCGGCAAATTTTCCACAAGAAAGCTACCAGACGACGACTATCATCAACCAAGATGATGCAATTTGGGGGACAGGCTCTTTCGTGAAGTCTTCAGCTCAAGACAGCAAAAAAGAGTTTCCTTGGTCATCCATGGTTCTTGATGAAAATGGCGTAGTTGCTAATACTTGGGACCTGAAAGAAGAAAGCTCGGCCATTATTGTTCAAGACAAAACGGGCAAAGTTCTGTTTGTCAAAGAGGGCGCACTTGAGCAAGATGAGATAACAAAAGTCATTGAGCTTATTAAACAGAACATCTAGCTTCATTGAATGGCTCCTTGTTCTTGTTGTAAGGAGCTATATGAATTTGATTAGAAGCATGGGCAGTGACAACTCTGCTCTTTATAAGTGCGACACTTCCACAGAGAGTATTACCAATATTTTTCGGCACGTATGTGTGGAGTTAAATTTTTCTGCTAGCCAACAAAAGAGTGAACTTTTATTCATTATGGGTGTTATATTATAACAGTCGGTAAGAGGAGCTCAGATGTACCACCACCAGCAAAAAACACTAAGATATTGGTATCGCACTGCTTTATTTTTCAGTGTTGCGTTGCTGATCGCTTGGAACTTTGCGGTTGTACTCCATCAAGTCGATCTGACGCCCGACCATCATACCCATCATCATTGCCAATTATTTTCTGGTGTTCAGCACGGTATAGCAAAGGTACAACCTACCCTCTCTACACCGACTTTTACGCGCGCCCAGCATCATCATGTTTTTTTGCATCTCGTGTACGGCGAAGAAGTTCTTGGCGCTGCTCGTGCCCCTCCTTATTTTGCTTAATTTCCAAACTATTCCACACTCAAAATTATTGAGTTCATTCCCGCACCTAGTGTGTCAGGGAACAATAACTTAGTGAAACTCGAATCTGAGCAATACCGCCTTTGGTTAATGCCAGTAAAATTAGGAAAAATACAATGTCATCAAAACACGTTTTAGCCCTTGCTATTGGCCTCACTTTATCGACAGCAGCGAATGCAAACGAATACCGCCAGCATGGTGCTCATGTGCATGGTCACGTCGAGTTTAATATCGCCCAAGATGGCAAAGATCTGTTAGTAGAGATCACAGCTCCTGGAGCTGATGTTGTGGGTTTCGAACATGCTCCAGAAAACGCACAACAAGAGCAAGCGCTTAAACAAGCCGTCGCTACACTCGAAGACAGCAACGCATTGTTCGCTATTAACTCACAAGCTGATTGTAGTGTTGAAGAAGCTTACGTGAGCCACAACCTAAGCGAAACTCATGAGGAACATGATCATAGTGAGCACGACCATGATGACCATGCACATCACGATCATGAAGGGCACGAACACCATGATCATAATGAACATCATGATAAACATGACCACCATGACGCTCATGATGAAGCGCACGATCATGGCGGTCACGGTGAATTTTCGGTGCAATATCGCTTCAGTTGCGAACAAGTTAATCAGCTTAGCCAAATCCAAACCGATTGGTTTAACCAATTCCCAACTACAGAGTCCATCAGCGTCAATATATTCACTGATACCATGCAATCAGCAATTAAATTAAGCAAAGATAACACCCAAATCGTAATCAAATAACACGAGTGGCGTGTAAGTACCCACTTACACGCCACAGCTTTGGTGATTTAATATGACTGAAACCACACCAAATGTTGTCGAGCTAGAGGATGCCCAATTTTTCTGGCCCGGTTCAACCAACGCAACCATCCACATTCCCAAATTACACATTACACAAGGCGAGCATGTGTTTATCAAAGGTCCAAGTGGCTGCGGTAAATCGACCTTGCTCGCTTTGTTGACGGGGATTAACACATTAACTTCAGGCTCTCTATCTGTACTCGATACTGACCTTGCTAGTTTAAGTGCCAGTCAGAGAGACCGCTTTCGCGCCAATCATATTGGCTACATCTTTCAACAGTTCAATTTATTGCCGTACCTTAACGTACTTGAAAACGTATTATTGCCATGTCAGTTCAGTAAAATACGACGTGACCGTGCCCATTTAGGTGCCTCATCTCAAACGTTAAATGAACAGGCTCAGGCCCTACTAGAACGACTGCACTTGCCAAACGAGCTTCATACACGCCCTGTCTCTGAATTGAGTATTGGTCAACAACAACGTGTGGCTGCGGCTCGAGCTCTGATAGGACATCCAGAGTTAGTGATCGCTGACGAACCAACCTCAGCTTTAGACTATGACAATCGTAAAGCATTTATTGAGCTCCTTATGGAGCAAGCGAATCAAGCTAATGCCACACTGGTATTCGTTAGCCACGACCCAACACTCGAACCCTTATTCGATCGCACGCTCAATCTACCCGACATTAATCAAGTATCTAGCCTAGGAGCCATATCATGAGTGCTGTTGTAAAGCTCGCCTGGAAAAGCTTGATGAACCGCAAAGCGACGGCAATTCTAACCATCATGACCGTTGCGATTTCAGTGGTACTCCTATTGGGCGTCGAGCGTATCCGAACTCAAGCCAAGGATAGCTTCGCCAATACAATTTCAGGCACTGACCTCATTATTGGTGGACGCTCTGGGCAAGTGAACCTATTGCTCTATTCTGTGTTTCGTATTGGTAATGCGACCAACAACATCGATTGGAAAAGCTACCAAGAGTTTGCCAATCATCGTTCAGTCGATTGGGCTATTCCAATCTCGCTTGGCGACTCGCATAAAGGCTTCCGAGTTATGGGAACCAATCACAGTTACTTTGAGCATTACAAGTTTGGAAGTAAGCAACCACTAACATTTAGCAAGGGCAGAGAATTCAATGGTTTATTTGAAACCGTGCTAGGTTCTGATGTCGCTAAACAACTTGGTTATGATATCGGTAGCGAAATCATCATTGCCCACGGCATTAGCGACGTTGGCTTTAGCCGTCATGACAATCTGCCATTTAAAGTTGTCGGTATCCTTGCACCTACAGGAACACCAGTCGACAAAACCGTCCATGTATCACTAGAAGCAATCGAAGCCATTCACGTCGGATGGGAAAGTGGTGCGCGTTTGGGCCCGACACCCAAGGCACAAGATCTCAAAAACAGAGACTTTCAGCCCAAACAAATTACCGCTATGCTCGTTGGTTTGAAATCTCGTATTCAAACTTTCGCCCTGCAAAGACAAATTAACACCTACCCCAAAGAGCCGCTTAGCGCCATTATGCCCGGCGTTGCGTTGCATGAGTTATGGGGAATGATGTCTGTTGCAGAGCAAGCCCTAATGGCAGTATCTGGTTTTGTCGTGATTGCAGGGTTGTTAGGTATGTTAAGCAGTCTATTAACTAGCCTACAGGAACGCCGCCGTGAAATGGCGATTTTGCGTGCCATGGGAGCAAGGCCTCGTCATGTTTTCTCACTCTTAATTAGTGAAGCCAGCTTGCTTACTGCTGCTGGTATTATTACTGGCGTTACTGGGCTGTATGCTATTCTTGCTATCGCGCAGCCGATCATCCAACAGCACTATGGAATACATCTCACCTTAAGCATCTTATCTACTTATGAGTGGATGCTATTAGGTTTCGTACAATGCGCTGGTATTGTGATTGGTTTCATTCCCGCACTCCGCGCCTACCGACAGTCACTGAGTGACGGAATGACAATAAGGATTTAATAAAATGTGGAAAAAAATTCTCGCAAGTTGCTTGCTGGTCGTCGCATTCACAGCGCCTGTTATGGCCAGCGAAGAACCATTGAAGCTTGACTGGATTGACCTTGTTCCAGAAAAAGAGCGTAAATTATTCGACAGTATAGGCATGCCCGTATCTGATCACAGTGGTGGCGCAGCCCAGCAGTCCAAGATTGGTAACGTTCGACCAGAACTGAACGGAAGCCAAGTTAAAATTCCAGGGTTTGTTATCCCACTTGAAGGTGATGCCGATACCGTCACCGAATTTTTATTGGTGCCATATTTTGGAGCTTGTATTCACGTGCCACCACCGCCTCCAAACCAGATCATTTACGTGAAGTTTCCGAAAGGCGCGCCTGTTCAAGAGTTGTGGGATGTCATATATGTGGTTGGAACGTTGAAAACCGAGACGATAAACCACGAACTGGCAGAAACGGCTTACGTTATTGAGGGATCAGAAATAGAAGCCTACGACGATATGTAATTTAAGTCGTCGATAAGCCTCGCTACACCTAAGGCGTCACACTGGCGCCTTTTTTAGCTTTGTGCTACACGATATAACGAGATAAATACGCTAATACGCCCACATAAATAACCAAAAGAAACGCTATCGACAGGTGCTTTTTGAGTTTACCTGCTTCTGAGAACTTCATAGCCCCTCCAAAATAACGATAACAATTTTAACAACTCATTATCATTTTGAATAGCCCTATTCGTTCAAAAACTGAGAACTCCTGTCTGGTCGCTTGGTCAGATAAGGTGTAAATTTAAACGTGCGAACCGCGCAGTTCTTGGTAGGAAAACGAATGGCAGACCCGACAAAGCAACCTGTTGTCATCGAACATCAGTCAGACACAAAAAAAAATACGCAACAAGAAAAGAAACAAGGCTACATAAAAGACAGTGCTAGTAAGGTAAAAACCATAGCCCAAATACACGGTCTTGACGCCTTACTGCAAACCGAACCGCCGGCCAAGTCTGCGTTTGAAAGAGCCCAATTGCGAGAGCAAAGACGCCAAGAACAGCGACAAAAAAACTTAGAACAGATTTTAAAATTAGCGCACAGTTCATGCCGAGATGAGACAGCGGGAGAGCCAGACCAAGATTGGTTGCATCGATTTTTTGAGATGGCTCAAGACATCCATAACAGCGCGATGCAAAAGCTATGGGCTCAAGTGATGAAGCGTGAAGTGACCAATCCGGGTTCAACGTCCATGAAAGCGTTGAAAACCCTCAAGGATATGTCACCAAAGGAAGCACAAACTCTGCAAAGAGCCGCCTCTTTAGCGTGCAGTTTTGGAGGGGATCACAGCAGAAAACTGCTGATTGGTTACAAAGCGCAAGGAGGCATATTTAGCTTCGGCAAGCGAGACGTCGCCAACAGCCTAAATATGGGAAGTTTTCAACTGCCGTATTCAAGCTTGTTGCTCTTAATTGAATTAGGGCTGCTGCACAGTGCCGAACTTGAATCTGGCGAAATTAGTATCGAGACACCGTTGGTCCTCACCTACCAAGGTAAAAACTTGTCGCTGCACGTAAACAGTAAAGGTGTCCGCCTTTTATATTACCGCTTCACACCCACAGGCAATGAGCTCTGCACCTTGCTCGGAAACAAACCACATGCCGAATACTACGAGCAAATGCTTGTACTGTTAAATCATAGATTTAGTGTCCATAGTGAAGCTAAAAGTACGGTTCATCATACTGTCTAGCCAGTTGGAGAAGCATTTGACCACCTATGATCCAAATACTTCTCCAGCCGCTCAAAGAGCTTTAGGTCACCTATGATCTAAATGATTTTTATCGGATCACACCGCGTTGTTTAAGATCGATTAAGCACAAATCCACCAGCTCATCGACACTCTTTTCTCCCGCGGGCAAATCGATTTCAGGGTTCTCTGGCGCTTGATATTCCGAATCAATACCAGTGAAATTAGGAATCTCTCCCGCACGGGCTTTACGGTATAAACCCTTAGGATCTCGACCTTCGCAAACCTCTAGAGATGCATTGACATACACTTCGATAAACTCGCCTTCTGGCAATAAATCGCGCACTAACTTCCGCTCTGCACGATGCGGTGAAATAAACGCCGACAGAACAATTAAACCCGCATCTGCCATCAACTTCGCCAGTTCACCAATGCGACGAATGTTCTCGCGACGGTCCTGTTCAGAAAAACCTAAATCGCTACACAAACCATGTCGTACATTGTCACCATCCAATAAATAGGTGTGGTAACCCAATGCTGCAAGGCGATTTTCCAACGCCCCTGCTACGGTTGATTTACCCGCTCCAGATAAGCCGGTAAACCACAATACGGCAGGTTTTTGCTTCTTTAATTCAGCACGAAACTGTTTATCAACCGAATGCTGGTGCCAAACAATGTTTTCATCTTTTACCGTCGTTTCGGCAGTCATAACGTATCCTTGTAAATATCGGAATTAAAACGGGAAAAAGACCGGGATCAAAGTAAGTACTAATACAGAGTACACAATCGAAATTGGCACTCCAATTCTCACGTAGTCGGTCAATTTGTAATTTCCTACGCTGTACACCAGCAGGTTAGTTTGGTAACCGTAGGGAGAGATAAAGCTCGCACTCGCGCCGAACAAAACCGCCATGATGAATGGCATCGGATCCACGCCATAACCCACCGCCATGCTATAGCCGATAGGAAAAGAAAGCGCAGCCGCGGCATTGTTTGTCACCAATTCAGTGAGTACCAATGTCATGATATAAGTCGCAACCAAGGCACCAAATACTCCCCAGCCATTAAACGCTTCAATAAACATCACTCCCATTCGTTCTGACAATCCAGAAGAGATCATCAGTTGAGCAATAGACAAAGCGGAACCGACAATCACGACGATATCGATCGGAAAACGGCGGCGCAGTTCTGAAATCTGCACAATACCAAACGCAATAAGCGCGATAAGGTACGCAGCTAGACCTTTAATAATCGGCACTAACTCTAATAGAGCGCATCCAATTACGGCTGCAAAGCCCAGTAATACAATGGAAGACTTATTCGTATCAAGCCGAGCGCTAGAGTCCAAGTCATGCACTAAAACAAACTCTTTACGATGAGCTCGGCGTTCAGACTCAAAACGCTTTCCTGGAACCAGAACTAACGTGTCTCCTGGCGCTAAGGTAATACTACCCAAGCCACCTTCTAGGCGTTCGTGGCCTCGGCGAATCGCCACAACAACGGCATCGAATCGGTCGCGGAATCGGCTCTCTTTGAGGGTTTTGTAGCAAAATGTCGCCGACGAGCTCACCACAACTTCGATAAAGTTTTGCCCATTTAAGTGCTGCTGACCAAACAACTTGAGGCCCGGAATTTCTTGCAGGGTCGCGACGCTCTCAACATCGCCACAAAATAACAGGCGGTCTTTTGCGTTGAGCACAAAATCCGGTCCCACAGAAGAAACAGTAACACCATCGCGCACCACTTCTGCAAGAAACAGTTTGCGCAGCGCACGTAAATTATTCTCGCTGATCGTACGCCCAACTAGCGGTGAGCCAGGCTCAACGCGAGACTCAAGAAAGTAAGGTAAATCTTCTTGGTTTTGATCATCATAATTCGGTAGCAAGTAGCTCAGTGGAATAAGAATCAGCATCCCTCCCACCAGCACAGCCAAACCTATCATCGTAGGTGTAAAAAAGCTCAGGCTCGGTAAGCCTGCGTCTTCGACAAAGCTGTTGATGATTAAGTTAGTCGACGTACCAATCAAAGTTAATGTGCCACCAAAAATGGCGGCGTAAGACAAGGGGATAAGTAATTTCGAAGGTGCATGCTGCTGATTACGCTTAATCGCCCCAATCAATGAAACAACCACAGCGGTATTATTCGTAAATGAAGAGAGCAAGGCTGTCGATACGCCGAGCTTAGCAATCACGCTACCTAACTGGCCCTCAGAGATACTTCGGCTCACCCAACTGATCAGCAGTGTTTTTTCTAGAGCACAGGATGCAAGAATCAATAGAACCAGGGTTAACAATGAAGAGTTGGTAAAATTGGATGCGATAGTGGCTGAATCCATCATCCCAGCCATGAATGCAATAAAAGCGGCACCCGCAAAGACATAACTAGGCTTAATTTTCGTGACAAGCAAGCAAGTGATAATGCCAAGCAAAATCGCTAACACAAACCCTTGTTCCCACATAGCCTTTCCTTACCAAATAGCCCTAAAGGGCACAACAACGACTCATTTATCCATGAATCACCGACAAACGAGCAAACAGACAAAAATCAGCGCAAGCGAAAAGAACATCAGAATGCTCGGTTTCTTGGGCTCCACCGAAGCATTCTGGTATTAGGAGAATACCTAACGACATTTCGCAATTCAGTTAGGTAGCGACACCCCAAGTACAACAGCAAACAGTGCCTGAAATTATCGTACTTGGGTGAGCCAGTTACTTTTTCAGAAACTGGCTGACGTCTTTTGCTTCCCAGTGTGGGAAGTGTTTACGGACAAGCGCATTAAGCTCAACTTCAAACGCAGAGATGTCCGTCAAATCGCGCTCAACCACGGCGAGGCTCTCTTTAACCATGCCGGCACCAACCGTCACGTTTGTCAGACGATCGATAATGATAAAGCCACCGGTATCTGCACAGTCTTGATAATTGTCCAGCGCGACTGACTCATTAAGAGACCATTCACACAAACCAATACCATTCAATGGCAGCTCTGCCGAGCTATGAGTCGAGAGATTATTAATGTCATATTGATGACGAATCGCTTCAACATGACCTACGGTTTTCTTACCTGCGATTTTGATGTCATAGTCACGACCCGGTTGCAGGGGTTGCTCTGTCATCCATACCACATCGGCAAGCAAATGGTTTGTTGTTTCCACTTGAGCATTATCTAGAACAATCAAATCGCCACGGCTAATATCGATCTCATCGCTTAGCGTCAGAGTGACAGCTAATCCGGCACGAGCTTCTTCGATATCACCATCAAATGTCACAATACGTGCCACAGTTGACGTTTTACCCGATGGCAATGCTTTAATGGCATCACCGACTTTGATCGAACCAGAAGAAATGGTCCCCGCAAAACCACGGAAATCGAGGTTAGGACGATTAACGTATTGCACAGGGAAGCGGAATTCACCCGCGCCTTTTTCTTGATCCACATCGACCGTTTCAAGAAGCTCAAGCAATGATGGGCCTTTAAACCAAGTCAGGTTTTGGCCTTTATCCACCACATTGTCCCCTTCAAGCGCTGAGATCGGGATGATTTGAATATCAATATCCCCTGTCAGATTCTCAGAGAACTTCAAATACTCGTCGCGGATCTCTTCAAAGCGCTCTTGCGAGTAATCCACTAAGTCCATCTTGTTGATCGCCACAACAAAGTGCTTCAAGCCCAACAGGTTGGAAATGAAAGAGTGACGACGAGTTTGATCGAGAATGCCCTTACGTGCATCAACCAGAATCACAGCTAAGTCACATGTCGATGCACCTGTAGCCATGTTACGTGTGTACTGCTCGTGTCCAGGAGTATCTGCAATGATGAATTTACGTTTCTGCGTCGAGAAATAGCGGTAAGCCACATCAATCGTGATCCCCTGCTCACGCTCAGCTTGTAAGCCATCGACCAACAACGCAAGGTCAGGCTTTTCACCCGTGGTACCCACACGTTGGCTGTCTGAGTGCACTGCCGCTAGCTGATCTTCATAAATTTGTTTTGAGTCATGGAGTAAGCGACCGATTAATGTACTTTTACCGTCATCCACCGAGCCACAAGTCAAGAATCTAAGTAACGACTTGTACTGGTGTTGTGTTAAATAGCCTTCGATACCAAGCTCGGCTAATTGAGCTTCAACTGCACTGTTCATTATCTTTCCTTAGATCCTTTAGAAGTAACCTTGACGTTTCTTAAGCTCCATCGATCCTGACTGATCGTGGTCGATCGCTCGGCCTTGGCGCTCACTCGACGTTGCCACCAGCATCTCTTCGATAATGCCAGTTAAAGTGTTTGCTTCAGACTCGATGGCCCCGGTCAATGGATAACAACCAAGGGTACGGAAGCGCACACTCTTCTCTTCAATCACTTCACCCGGTTGAAGCTCCATACGATCATCATCAACCATGATCAGCATGCCATCGCGTTCAACAACTGGGCGTTTGTCCGCGAGGTAAAGCGGCACGATCTCGATGTTTTCTAAATAGATGTATTGCCAGATATCAAGCTCAGTCCAGTTAGACAGTGGGAATACACGAATGCTCTCACCCTTATTGACCTGACCGTTGTACGTCTTCCATAGCTCAGGACGTTGGTTTTTAGGGTCCCATGTATGGTTCTTATCGCGGAATGAATACACGCGCTCTTTCGCCCGTGATTTCTCTTCGTCGCGGCGCGCACCACCAAAGGCCGCATCAAAACCGTACTTGTTCAGCGCTTGTTTTAAGCCTTGAGTCTTCATGATGTCAGTGTGCTTAGAAGAACCATGAACAAACGGACTACAGCCCATGGCTAGACCTTCTGGATTCTTATGTACCAAAAGCTCAAAACCGTATTTGGCCGCGGTGCGATCACGAAATTCAATCATCTCGCGGAACTTCCAATCGGTGTCGACATGCAGCAATGGAAATGGAATCTTACCTGGGTAAAAAGCTTTACGCGCTAGGTGCAGCATCACTGATGAGTCTTTACCAATCGAATACATCATGACTGGGTTATCAAACTCAGCCGCAACTTCGCGGATAATATGGATACTCTCCGCTTCGAGTTGTTTAAGGTGAGTTAAACGTTGTTGGTCCATGTTTTGTATTTCCTTTTTAAGCTTGAAGGCGCATTACGTCTCTAATCTTTGGTCTGAAATTATATGGAGTTGGCAATAGCACTTTTGTTGAATTCAGTACTAGACAAAAACCAGTCTAACTTTTGAGACAGTCGCACTACCTCTCCGACAACAATCAAAGATGGCGACTGTGCTTCCTTCGATAAATCAGAGAGTTGGGAGAGTTCTCCCGTAAATACTTTTTGTTGAATCTGCGTGCCACGCTCAATAATGGCAATCGGAGTCGACGCTGAACGACCATGCTTAATGAGTTGATTCTGAATATAGTGTGATTTCATCAGCCCCATGTAGATCACTAAAGTCTGATTCCCACGCGCCAACGTGGACCAATCCATCTCATCACTTTCTTCTTTCAAGTGGCCAGTCACAAAGATGGCTGATTGCGCATAATCACGATGAGTCAGTGGAATACCAGCATAAGCGGTTGCGCCAGCTGCTGCGGTAATGCCAGGGACAACTTGAAAACGAACGCCGGCATCAGCAAGCACTTCTAACTCTTCACCACCACGACCGAATACAAACGGATCCCCACCTTTAATGCGCACTACTTTGTAGCCCTGCTTGGCAAAATCCACCAAAAGCTGATTCGTCTTCTCCTGCGGCACACTGTGATGCCCAGCTCGCTTCCCAACGCACACCAAAATCGTATCGCTTGGAATCAATGCCATGATTTCTTCAGACACCAAGTAGTCGTACAAAACCACGTCAGCTTGCTGCAAGCAGTTCAGTGCTTTCACCGTCAGAAGTTCAGGATCGCCTGGTCCTGCACCGACTAAGGCGACTTCACCAGGCTGTAGCGATTGCTTTGCAAAACGAGTAACACCAGCGACTGGGTTGTCAGAAACTAACCGGGGCTTTGGTTTAGGAAAAGAAGTGACTGAATCGTTCGTTGCCATGTGCTTGCTCATCGTCCATTGATATCGTTATGCAAGCATTATGGCGGGGCGTTTATATTACCTGAAATTCTAAAATTTCATTTTTTATTCAAAAATCTGCTAAGAAGTTTTTGTTTGGTCTCATTCAAAAGCGTGAAAAAGTCGGCGGTTAATATGAATAAGGTTCAGTAAACTGATTAATGTTCACAGTTTTCTGTATCTTTATCATCGAGTTGCATCTGTGTTTGATACATTACGCAGTGCGATTTCCCCTTATCATTGAATTGGAGCACCAAATGAAAGTGGCAGTTCATCCTATTTCCCTCGCAGTATTAAGTGGCATGCTAACGCTTGCTGGCCCAACAATGGCCGATACCATCAAGCTTCGTATTATCGAAACCACCGACATTCACACCAACGTGATGGATTACGATTACTACAAAGACCAACCATCACAGCAAATCGGTTTAAGTCGCGCAGCGACAATAGTGAAACAAGCTAAGTCCGAGACAGAAAACACGGTACTAGTAGATAACGGTGATTTAATTCAGGGCAGCCCAATGGGCGATTACATGGCGGCGAAAGGGATTAACGCTGGCGAAATCCACCCGGTATACAAAGCGATGAACCAGTTGGATTACGATGTGGGTAACATTGGTAACCACGAATTCAACTACGGCCTTGAGTTCCTGAAAAACTCTATCGACGGTGCGAACTTCCCTTATGTTAGTGCTAACGTTTTCGACAAGAAGACAGGCGAGCACTACTTCAAACCTTATCTAATTAAAACGCACACGTTCAAAGACACTGATGGTCAAAGCCACGAAATCAAAGTGGGTTACATCGGCTTCGTCCCGCCACAAATCATGGTATGGGATAAGAAGAATCTAGAAGGAAAAGTCTTCGCTGAAGACATCACTGAGACAGCGAAAAAGCTGGTTCCTCAGATGAAGAAAGAAGGCGCAGACGTTATTGTGGCGATTCCACACTCGGGCATTTCTACTGATCCATACAAACTAGGCGCTGAAAACTCTGTTTACTACCTCACAGAAGTTGAAGGTATTGATGCGATTGCTTTTGGTCACTCTCACGCCGTCTTCCCAGGGAAAGACTTCGCAAACCTACCTGGTGTTGATATAGATAAAGGGACCATCAATGGTGTGACGTCAGTGATGCCTGGTCGCTGGGGAAGTCATGTAGGTGTGATGGATTTGATGCTGAAAGAGAAAGACGGCAGATGGCAAGTCGTCGAAGGCCAAGCAGAAGCACGCCCTATCTTCGATAAAGTAAATAAGAAGTCATTAGCTAAAGCCGATGCAGATATTGTGAAAGCGTTAGAAGAAGATCACAAAGGCACTCGTGAATTTGTAAACCAACCAATCGGCAAAGCAAGTGATGTCATGTACAGCTTCTTGGCATTAGTGCAGGACGACCCCACCATTCAAATCGTTAACCTTGCTCAGAAAGACTACGTAGAAGGCTTTATTCAAGGCGACCCAGACCTTTCTGACATTCCAGTACTGAGTGCGGCAGCACCATTTAAAGTCGGCGGTCGTAAGAACGATCCGAATAACTTTACAGAAGTAGAATCCGGTCAGCTCACCTTCCGTAATGCGGCCGATCTTTACTTATATCCAAACACCTTGGTTGCGATGAAAGTGAAAGGTAAAGAAGTTCGCGAATGGCTAGAGTGCAGTGCGGGTCAATTCAACCACATCGACATCAACAATCCTAAACCGCAATCTTTGATTGATTGGGATAATTTCCGTACTTACAACTTCGATGTTATTGATGGGGTTAACTACCAAATCGACGTTACCCAACCGCCGAAGTACGATGCGGATTGTAAAGTGATTAATCCAGATTCTCAGCGCATTGTGAATCTGACGTTCAATGGTAAGCCTGTCAATCCGAAGCAAGATTTCATCATCGCAACCAATAACTACCGTGCATATAGCAATACTTTCCCTGGTACAGGCCCAGATTTCATTGCATTTGACGCACCAGATGAAAACCGCTCTGTCGTCGCCACTTATATTTCTCGCGTGAGTGAAGAAAAAGGAGAAGTGACACCAAGCGCTGACAACAACTGGTCTTTCGCACCGATTAAGTCCGATAACAAGCTAGATATTCGTTTCGAAACCTCCCCTAGCGATAAAGCGGCGCAGTTCATCAAAGAGAAAGGACAATACCCAATGAAACGCGTGTCAACAGACGACATTGGTTTCGCAATTTATCAAATCGATCTGAATAAATAAGGTTGATTTGACAACAACACTAAGCGGCTCTCATGAGCCGCTTTTTTGTTACCAATAAAACCCGTTAAAATAAAGAAAACCGTTTCTGAGTTATCACATGCACAGCGATCTTTTTTCAGACTTAGTCAAACATGGCTTTTTAGAGACAGAAGCAAACCAACTTATTGAAAATGGTGAGTTACTCGAACTGCCTACACGCCACATTCTTAATCACCAAGGGGAGTTTAGCTCACACCTTTACTTCATCATTGAGGGGTTATGCCACGCAAGCTATCTTACTGAGCACGGCAAAGAATTCAGTAAAGAATTTTATTGGGAGAAGGACTGGGTTATCGGGTTTGAGAGCATAATAAAGGACCAACCTTCGCCTTACTTATTGGAAACGCTGAGCGCTTGTCAGCTATTTTGCTTGCCAATTGAAACGTTGCATCACTGGCGAGCAGAAAAGCACGCCATTTACTTAAAGCTACTCGAAAACCAACTGGTTAATAAAGAGAACAAAGAACGCTTTATGTTGCTCTACTCTCCAGAAGAACGATATCAATTATTTTGCGCTCATTACCCAGATTTAAAGCAACGTATTACCGATAGTCAAATTGCGGCCTACCTGGGCATTACACCAATCAGTTTGAGTCGAATCAAAGCACGCTTAACCAAAGATCACACTCTCAAATAAACTCAAAAAAGAAAAAAGCTCTTCAAACGAAGAGCTTTTTCTCTGCTATTTGAGCTATTTAAGAATTCGCGCCCGGAACTGGCGCCCTTTCATCTTGCCGTTACTAATGGTTTGTAGAGCCTTTTTAGCCACAGACTTTTCGACGGCAACATAAGCGCGCACAGGGAACAGATGGATCTTTCCGACTTGAGAGCCTGGAATACCATTTTTTCCTGTCAGACAACCTAAAATATCACCCGGTCGTACTTTCTGTTTCTTACCGCCATCAATGTTAATCGTCACCATCTTCGCTTGGTATGGCTGCTGATTTGATTTGGCAGGCAATGTTGCTGGTACCACGTCCATCTCTAGGTATTCTTCAATACGAGCTACACGTAAACCGTCTTTCTCACCAAAAAAGCTAAACGCTAAACCTTTACTACCCGCACGACCTGTACGACCAATACGGTGCACATGAACCTCAGGATCGCGCGATAGCTCAAAGTTAAAGACAGCATCAAGATTATCAACGTCCAAACCACGCGCTGCAACGTCTGTTGCAACAAGGATAGACACACTCTTGTTAGCAAACTGCACCAATGCTTGGTCGCGTTCACGCTGCTCTAAGTCCCCGTGGATATCGATAACGCTGAATCCTTTGTGATGCAACTCATCTGCGACACTTTGCACTTCTTTTTTGGTATTACAAAAAACAACCGCGGACTCTGGTTGGTGAGTCAGCAGCAAATTCGCCAATGCTTCATCACGCGCTTCCGAGCCTTCAACTTTATAGAAGTACTGCGCAATGCTTGAAGTATCATGCGTCGATTCCACCTTAATCACTTCCGGTGTCTGCATTATACGCTGCGCAATTTGCTCAATTTTTTCTGGAAAAGTAGCACTGAAAAGTAGAGTTTGACGCTGCTTTGGCGCTGCATCGATGATTGCATCTAATGCGTCTTGGAAACCCATGTCCAACATGCGATCAGCTTCATCTAGCACCAAGGTATTCAGTTCGCTAAGATCAATTCGGCCTTTTTCAAGGTGATCCAAAATACGACCAGGAGTACCAACTAGGATATGCGCACCATGCTCTAACGAACCAATTTGTGGCCCCATTGGCATCCCACCGCAGAGAGTAAGCACTTTAATATTATGAATGCCGCGACCTAAAGTACGAATTTCCTTCGCTACTTGATCTGCAAGCTCACGTGTTGGACACAATACTAATGACTGGACACGAAAGCGTTTGACGTTGAGGTTCGATAAAACCCCTAAACCAAATGCAGCGGTTTTACCTGAGCCCGTTTTACCCTGCCCGATGACATCACGATGTTTTAGGATTGCAGGCAAGCTCAAAGCTTGAATTGGCGTCATGTGGGTATAGTTCAGGGAATCAAGTGTGGCGAGTAACGCTGGGTTAAGCCCAACTTGATCGAATGTTTGTTTGCTCACGGGGATATCCTCAGGTGAGATGGAAAGAGGGCACATTATCACCAGATTTGGTGGGAAAACCAGTGCTAATTAACCTTTGTTAATGAGTATGAGCTCAAAACAAAGTAAAGTCAGTCACTCTATTCTCATTACGGATAACAACATGCTCACTTGGATTACTTTGCCCTTTGCTCAGCTAACAACCACGCAGCTGTATGAAATGATGAAATTGCGTGTGGATGTATTCGTTGTTGAACAAACCTGCCCTTACCCTGAACTTGATGGTAAGGACACACTGGAAGGCGTTTATCATCTAATAGGCTATCACGGTGATGAACTGGTTGCTTGCGCAAGATTACTGCCCGCAGGCACTACGTATGACAATGTGAGTATTGGTCGAGTGGTGACAAAGCAGACCGCGCGAGGCGGTGGCTTAGGTCATAAGTTATTGGACAAGGCCTTGGCACAATGCGAAACATTATGGCCAGGACAGACAATAGATATAGGTGCTCAAGAACACCTCATCCAGTTTTATGCTAGTCATGGATTCAAGGTTATCTCAGAGTGCTATCTTGAAGATGGTATCCCTCATGTGGATATGCGGAAAGAATCCGTAGCGCTATAAGCTTCAACTCGATTGGTTACTATGAAAACTAATCGCTATGAAAAACTGACTAAAAAGACGCGATATCTTCGCGTCTTTTCATTTGAAGCGTTTACTTGTTACGTCCAAAGGTCCCATCCGATAAACGGAAAAACATAACGGACCGCCCGCTTTTTTCCAGCTGTAGCATATCTAACTCGCCTTCGTCACTAAGCTTAAAGCGAATCAATTGTCCCTGCTTTATTTGGCTTAGCGGCTTATCACTGCCTTCTATTTTGACCAGAGCGCTAAGATCCGCCATAGAGAGCTGATTACTTCTGAAAACCTGCGCTAATGTATCACCATTTTTAACCGTGTACTCTTTCCAGTCTTCAGATTTCGGTCCAGAGTTCTGAGAGGTTCGCTGCTGGCTTAAACTCTGCGCGTTCAGCTCAATCGCTACGCGTTGATGATCGACCTCAGTCTGCTCAACTGGCTGGTCTGTTTTATTCGGCAAAGGAATAACAAGGAGTACCAGAATCAATGGCACTAAGACCATCAAAGCACGCTGATGAAATTTAGGCAGGCGCAACCAAAACTGCTTAACAGGCTGTATACGCTCCAACCATTGCTCTTTGTTGAACGGCTGCTTCCAGTCGATAGCAGCGAATTTTTGTTTAACCAACTCGACATAGTCGACTTGCTGCTTTTTCTTTCTGCGACGATTCATTGTAATGAGTCCCTTAATACTTCTACGGCCAGTATAAAAATACCGACGCGGAGAGTATATGTTTTTCACCAAACTAAAATGGAATTGGGATTAAATTAGCAGAAATTTCACTTGGAGTAAGAGATAAGTCACAACCTGGCCGCCTCAATTAAGCATTCAGTCGCAATCATTTAAACCTAAGCTCGAAACTGATATCCTGTTACCTTTATCACTCCTAATAAGAGCGACATTCATGTCTGAAATTAAATTTGAAACTGCAGAACAAAAAGCAAGCTACGGCATTGGTCTGCAAATGGGTCAGCAACTTGCAGGCTCTGGTCTTGAAGGTCTTAGCGTTGATGCTATCGCAGCGGGTATTGCAACAGCACTAACTGGTGACATGCCATCAATCGAAATTGATGAAATCAACAAAGCACTACAAGAACTTCACACTCGTGCAGAAACAGCTCGCCAAGAAGCAGCAAAAATTGCGGCAGCAGAAGGCGAAGCGTTCCTAAAAGACAACGCTCTACGACCTGAAGTTAACGTTCTAGACTCTGGTCTTCAGTACGAAATCATTTCTGAAGGTACTGGTGCAGTTCCTACAGCAGAAAGCTCAGTTCGCGTTCACTACCACGGTGAGCTAACTGACGGTACTGTATTCGATAGCTCTGTATCTCGCGGTCAACCTGCTGAATTCCCTGTTACAGGTGTGATCAAAGGTTGGGTAGAGGCACTACAACTAATGCCTGTTGGCTCTAAGTGGAAGCTATACGTACCACAAGATCTTGCGTACGGTGAGCGTGGCGCTGGTGCGGCTATCCCTCCATTTGCAGCTTTAGTTTTCGAAGTAGAACTATTAGATATTATCTAATTGAAACCATTTTCAATTATGATTAAATAAAACGGCGCACTAGCGCCGTTTTTTTGTCTAAACTGAATAGACTTTCTCACCTCTGAACCTTTCACTCTGATAGCCTTTAAAAATAAAATCACTTTTAAAAAACGCTCAACCTTTGGAGGTACTATGCGTAAAACACTCCTAACTCTAGCACTCCTATCAATCAACATTGGTAGTGCGCACGCATTCTTAGATTCAGTCACTCAAAAAAGTAAAGAAAGTGGTCTGATGGACATGGTCGGCAGCAGCTTGAACACCGAGTCATCTCCATTAACAGACATGCTAACTAGCCAATTACCAGTATCCACTGAGCAAGCAGCCGGAGGCAGTGGTGCGCTACTCGCTTTGGCTCAAAGCCAGCTTTCGCAAGAAAATAGTAGTGAATTACAGTCTTTGATTCCTGGACTTTCAAACTTGCAAGGAGCACAAAGCTTACTAGGAAATATTGAGAATATCAGTGCAGTAAAAAGTGCATTCGATACGTTAGGTTTAGACCCATCTATGATCAGTCAGTTTGCTCCAGTCATCTTGGATTACTTGAACAAGCAAGGCGCTAGCGAAGGGCTTCTAAGTTCGTTGGGCGGGTTGTGGAATACTAGTAAATAAGAGTAAGTGATAATCACTTTTTAAATTGCCAGTCTGCATGGGTTGAAATAAATGCAGGCTGGATATAAAGGTTTACTGAATTACAGATACAAAAAAGCCGAGCTAATGCTCGGCTTTCTCGTTCTTACGAACTGATTACTCAGCAGCTTCTTCAGCAGCTGGGCGATCTACAAGCTCAATGTAAGCCATTGGAGCTTTATCACCAGCACGGAAGCCAGCTTTTAGGATACGAGTGTAACCGCCCTGACGAGCAGCAAAACGTGGACCTAGTTCGTTAAATAGTTTTGCAACTACTTCGTTGTCACGAGTACGTGCAAATGCTAGACGACGGTTAGCAACACTGTCAGTCTTAGCTAGTGTAATCAAAGGCTCAACTACGCGACGTAGCTCTTTTGCTTTTGGCAAAGTAGTCTTGATAACTTCATGACGTACTAGAGAGCTAGCCATGTTGCTGAACATCGCTTTGCGATGTGAGCTGTTGCGGTTGAGTTGACGACCACTCTTACGATGGCGCATGACCTAATCCTTCTAACTAGTATCGATTAATCTTCAGCGATTGATGCAGGTGGCCAGTTTTCTAGGCGCATGCCCAGAGACAGACCACGTGACGCAAGTACGTCTTTAATCTCAGTAAGAGACTTTTTACCAAGGTTAGGCGTTTTAAGTAGCTCAACCTCGGTACGTTGTACTAGATCACCGATGTAGTGAATCGCTTCTGCTTTCAGACAGTTAGCAGAGCGAACTGTTAGTTCAAGATCGTCTACAGGACGCAGTAGGATCGGATCGAATTCTGGCTTCTCTTCCTTCTCCTCAGGAACTCGTACATCACGAAGATCTACGAATGCATCCAATTGTTCAGCTAGGATTGTAGCTGCACGACGGATTGCTTCCTCAGGTTCTAGAGTACCGTTTGTTTCCATATCGATAACAAGCTTGTCTAGATCAGTACGCTGTTCTACACGAGCTGCTTCTACAGCGTAGGCAATTTTGTCTACTGGGCTGTAAGTAGCATCTACTAGTAGGCGACCGATAGGACGCTCGTCTTCTTCGTTATGGATACGCGCAGAAGCTGGAACATAACCACGACCACGTTCAACTTTGATACGCATTGCGATCTCAGCGTTGTCATCCGTTAGGTGACAAATTACGTGTTCAGGGTTAGCGATCTCTACATCACCATCATGGGTGATGTCACCTGCAACCACAGGGCCCGAGCCTGATTTGTTCAAAGTAATGAACACTTCATCTTTGCCTTCGGCAACGCGCACAGCCAAACCTTTAAGGTTTAGAAGAATTTCAAGAATATCTTCTTGAACGCCTTCTTTCGTGCTGTACTCATGAAGTACGCCTTCAATTTCTACTTCTGTTACAGCACAACCTGGCATAGAAGATAGAAGGATGCGGCGAAGTGCATTACCCAGAGTATGACCAAAGCCACGCTCTAATGGCTCAAGAGTTACTTTTGCGTGAGTCGAGCTGATTTGTTCGATGTCAACTAGACGTGGCTTAAGAAATTCTGTTACAGAACCCTGCATTGTGTCCTCTCTTTAGTTTAAACCTTACTTAGAGTAAAGCTCGACGATCAATTGTTCGTTGATGTCAGCTGATAGATCAGAACGCTCAGGCATACGCTTGAATGTACCTTCCATCTTGCCACCATCTACTTCAATCCAAGTTGGTTTTTCACGTTGTTCAGCAACTTCTAGAGCTGCTTTGATACGAGCTTGCTGTTTAGCTTTCTCGCGAATAGAAACAACGTCATTAGCCGCTACTTTGAAAGAAGGAACGTTTACAACTTTACCGTTTACTAGGATAGCTTTGTGGCTAACTAGCTGACGTGCTTCTGCGCGAGTTGCGCCAAAGCCCATGCGGTAAACTACGTTATCAAGACGACCTTCAAGAAGCTGAAGTAGGTTTTCACCAGTGTTGCCTTTTAGGCGAGCAGCTTCTTTGTAGTAGTTACGGAATTGTTTTTCTAGAACGCCGTACATACGACGTACTTTTTGCTTCTCACGAAGCTGAACGCCATACTCAGATAGACGACCGCGACGAGCGCCGTGTACACCTGGTGCGTTATCAATTTTACACTTGGTATCGATCGCGCGAACACCAGACTTAAGGAATAAGTCAGTGCCTTCACGACGGCTAAGCTTCAGCTTAGGACCCAAATATCTTGCCATGATTCTTCTCCAATTGTCCTAGAAACGTTATACGCGACGTTTCTTAGGTGGACGACAACCGTTATGAGGGATTGGTGTAGCATCAACGATGTTTGTGATGCGGAAACCAGCGGCGTTTAGTGCACGAACAGTAGATTCGCGACCTGGACCAGGACCCTTAACCATAACTTCCAAGTTCTTTAGGCCGTATTCTTTAGCCATTTCAGCACAACGCTCAGCAGCAACCTGTGCAGCGAACGGAGTAGACTTACGAGAACCACGGAAACCAGAACCACCTGCAGTAGCCCATGCAAGAGCGTTACCTTGACGGTCAGTAATGGTTACGATTGTGTTATTGAAAGAAGCATGGATGTGCGCAACGCCATCTGCAACTTGCTTGCGTACGCGCTTACGAGCGCGAGTTGGTTGTTTAGCCATTGTACTCTACCTTCCCGATTATTTCTTGATCGGCTTACGCGGACCCTTGCGGGTGCGAGCGTTGGTTTTAGTACGCTGTCCACGTAGTGGTAGACTGCGACGATGACGAAGACCACGGTAACAGCCAAGGTCCATAAGACGCTTGATGTTCATAGATACTTCACGACGTAGATCACCTTCTACAGTGTACTTAGCTACACCATCACGCAGTTGATCGATCTGCTCTTCAGTTAGTTCACTGATCTTAACATTTTCAGCAATACCCACTTCAGCTAGGATAGCTTGAGAGCGAGTTTTACCGATGCCGTAGATCGCTGTTAGAGCGATTACTGCATGTTTCTGATCAGGAATGTTAATGCCTGCTATACGGGCCATTATTCACTCCTAAGTGTTTCTATAAAAGAATTAGCCGCAGCAAAGCCCGTTATGGATACGCTGCGGAATACTACTTCTTTTGCACGCAAAAGGTAGGCCGAGGAATATACTCGACCCAACCTTCATTTTCAAGTAAAAATTTCTGCTAATTAGCCTTGGCGCTGTTTGTGCTTTGGCTCACTGCAAATCACGCGAACGACACCGTTACGCTTGATTACTTTACAGTTACGGCAGATTTTTTTAACGGAAGCACGAACTTTCATTGCTAAACTCCGTAAATGAAACTGAGTCTACCGCCGGATTAACGGCCGTAGCCTTTCAGATTCGCTTTCTTCAACACAGAATCATACTGTTGAGACATCAGATGAGTCTGTACCTGTGCCATAAAGTCCATAATTACAACAACTACGATTAGTAGCGATGTACCGCCGAAGTAGAAACGTACGTTCCACGCGACCATCATGAACTCGGGAATCAGACAGATAAAGGTAATGTACAGTGCACCAGCAAGGGTTAAACGTGTCATTACTTTATCAATGTATTTCGCTGTCTGCTCACCTGGGCGGATACCGGGTACGAATGCACCAGACTTCTTCAAGTTATCTGCTGTTTCACGCGGGTTGAAAACCAACGCCGTGTAGAAGAAACAGAAGAAGATAATTGCTGCTGCATAAAGCATTACATACAACGGTTGACCAGGGCTAAGAGCCAAAGACACGTCAGTTAACCAACCGAACGCGCTGCTCTCACCGTTTTGACCAAACCACTGAGCCAATGTTCCTGGGAACAAGATAATACTTGATGCAAAAATCGCTGGAATTACACCTGCCATGTTAATTTTAAGAGGCAAGTGCGAGCTTTGCGCAGCAAACACTTTACGACCTTGTTGACGTTTCGCATAGTTAACGACGATTCGGCGTTGACCACGTTCCATGAAAACAACGAAGTAAATTACTGCAAAAGCTAATACCGCGATTAGCAACAGAAGAAGTACATGCAATTCACCTTGACGCGCTTGCTCGATTGTTTGACCGATTGCAGAAGGCAATCCAGCAACAATACCTGCAAAAATCAGTATCGAAATACCGTTACCAATTCCGCGCTCTGTAATTTGTTCACCTAACCACATCAAGAACATGGTACCGGTTACTAAACTTACGGTAGCAATTAGCGTAAACATGGTTTGGTTGATAACAACCAGATTGTCGACCATGTTTGGTAGGCCAGTTGCAATACCTATAGCTTGGAAGGTTGCAAGTACAAGCGTGCCGTAGCGTGTGTATTGGCTTATCTTACGACGGCCTGCTTCACCCTCTTTTTTGAGTTCAGCTAACGCTGGATGAACTACAGTTAGCAATTGGACAACAATAGATGCCGAAATATACGGCATGATGCCCAATGCTAATATAGATGCACGCTCAAGAGCACCACCGGAGAACATGTTAAACATTTCAACGATGGTACCTTTTTGCTGTTCGAACAAATCGGCAAGTACAGCAGCGTCAATACCAGGAATCGGCACAAAAGAGCCGGCTCGGAATACTAAAAGTGCACCAATTACGAATAACAAGCGCGACTTTAGTTCACTTAAGCCGCTCTGAGCACTACGAAAATCTTGTCCTGGTTTCTTAGCCATCTGTACCTCGTTCCTCGAGATTATTCCTCGATTTTACCGCCTGCAGCTTCGATTGCAGCTTTAGCGCCTTTAGTCACACGTAGACCTTTAACAGTCACTGCTTTGTTGATTTCACCAGAAAGAACAACTTTTACAAATTCGATGTTCTTAGTGATGATGTTAGCAGCTTTAAGACTGTTTAGATCAACTACGTCACCAGAAACTTTCGCTAGCTCAGCTAGACGAACTTCAGCAGACACTAGGCTCTTACGAGAAGTGAAACCGAATTTTGGTAGACGTTGTTTCAGAGGCATCTGACCGCCTTCGAAACCTGGACGAACACTGCCGCCAGAACGTGATTTTTGACCTTTGTGACCACGGCCACCAGTTTTACCTAGGCCTGAACCGATACCACGACCTACTCGCTTCGCAGAAGTTTTCGCGCCAGCAGCCGGTGCTAGAGTATTCAAACGCATTCTGATTACTCCTCAACTTTAACCATGTAGTAAACCTTGTTGATCATACCGCGAATACACGGAGTATCTTCAAGTTCTACTGTGTGGTTGATTTTACGAAGACCTAGACCGCGCAAAGTAGCTTTGTGCTTTGGCAGACGACCAATTGAGCTTTTAGTTTGAGTTACTTTAATAGTTGCCATGGTGTTCTTACTCCGAAATAGATTCAACAGTTAGACCACGTTTAGCAGCAACCATTTCTGGTGACTTCATGCTACCTAGTGCATCGATCGTTGCACGAACGATGTTGATAGGGTTCGTAGAACCGTACGCTTTAGATAGTACGTTGTGTACACCAGCAACTTCTAGTACTGCACGCATCGCACCACCTGCGATAACACCAGTACCTTCTGCAGCAGGCTGCATGTAAACTTTAGAGCCCGAATGGCGACCTTTCACTGGGTGGTGAAGAGTGCCTTCGTTTAGAGCGATCGTAGTCATGTTACGACGCGCTTTTTCCATTGCTTTTTGAATCGCTGCAGGTACTTCACGAGCTTTGCCGTAACCGAAACCTACACGACCGTTACCGTCACCAACTACTGTTAGTGCAGTGAAGCTCATGATTCGACCACCTTTAACCGTTTTAGAAACACGGTTAACTGCGATTAGCTTTTCTTGCAAATCATTCGCTTGAACTTGTTGTTCTTTAGCCATCTTCCAACCCTACCTTAGAATTTCAGACCAGCTTCGCGAGCAGATTCTGCTAGCGCCGCTACTCGACCGTGGTATTGGAAACCAGAACGATCAAATGCAACTGCAGTTACGCCCTTCTCTAGAGCGCGCTCAGCAATAGCTTTACCCACTGCTTTAGCTGCATCAACGTTACCAGTGTATTTCACTTGCTCACGGATCGCTTTTTCTACAGTAGAAGCTGCTGCGATAACCTCAGAGCCGTTAGCCGCGATAACCTGTGCGTACACGTGACGAGGAGTACGGTGTACAACTAGGCGAGTCGCACCCAGTTCTGCAATCTTACGACGTGCACGTGTAGCACGACGGATGCGAGATGCTTTCTTATCCATAGTGTTACCTTACTTCTTCTTAGCTTCTTTAGTACGCACATTTTCATCTGCGTAACGAACACCTTTGCCTTTGTATGGCTCAGGCTCACGGTAAGAACGAATGTCAGCCGCAACTTGACCAACTAGTTGCTTGTCAGCACCAGTGATCACGATTTCAGTTTGGCTTGGACATTCAGCTTTAATACCCGCTGGCAACTCGTGCTCAACTGGGTGTGAGAAGCCTAGTGTTAGACCTACAGCGTTGCCTTTGATAGCAGCACGGTAACCTACACCTTTAAGAGTTAGCTTCTTAGTAAAGCCTTCAGTAACACCAACAACCATGTTGTTAACTAGAGCGCGAGCAGTACCTGCTTGAGCCCATGCGTTAGCAACACCTTCTTTAGGACCGAAAGTCAGGTTATTTTCTTCCTGAGCGATTACAACTGCGTTGTTAAGAACGCGAGTTAGTTCGCCTTTCGCACCTTTTACAGTGATTTCTTGGCCGTTTAGTTTCACCTCTACGCCAGCTGGAATAGCGACAGGTGCTTTTGCAACACGAGACATAGTCTACTCCTTATTAAGCTACGTAAGCGATGATTTCACCACCAAGACCTGCTTTACGTGCAGCGCGGTCTGACATAAGACCCTTGGAAGTAGAAACGATAGCAATACCAAGACCACCCATTACAGAAGGAAGTTCATCTTTCTTCTTGTAAACACGTAGACCTGGACGAGAAACACGTTTAAGTTGCTCGATTACTGGTTTAGCTTGGAAGTACTTAAGTGTAACTTCTAGCTCAGGTTTTGCTTCGCCTTCAACAGCGAAGTCAACGATGTAACCTTCAGCTTTTAGTAGTGCAGCAATTGCAACTTTAAGCTTTGAAGAAGGCATTTTTACAGCAACTTTGTTTGCTGCCTGACCGTTACGAACGCGGGTCAGCATATCCGAAATCGGATCTTGCATGCTCATATGATTTACTCCAAATGATTAAGTGGCAATTACCAGCTAGCCTTACGAAGACCCGGAATCTCGCCTTTCATGCAAGCTTCACGAACCTTAATACGGCTTAGACCGAACTTACGTAGGTAACCGTGTGGACGACCAGTTTGGTTGCAACGGTTGCGCTGACGTGATGCACTTGAATCACGTGGAAGAGATTGCAGTGTAAGAACCGCGTTCCAACGATCTTCTTCAGATGCGTTTACATCGCTGATGATAGCTTTTAGCGCTGCACGCTTTTCAGCGAACTTAGCTACTAGCTTCGCACGTTTTGCTTCACGTGCTTTCATTGAATTTTTAGCCATAACAGTAACCCTTCACCTTACTTACGGAATGGGAAGTTAAAGGCAGCCAGCAGAGCACGGCCTTCCTCATCAGTACCAGCAGACGTCGTAATAGTGATGTCTAGACCGCGTACTCGATCAACTTTATCAAAGTCGATTTCCGGGAAGATGATTTGCTCGCGAACGCCCATGCTGTAGTTACCGCGACCGTCAAAAGACTTAGCGCTAACACCACGGAAGTCACGTACACGTGGAAGAGCGATGTTAATTAAACGCTCAAGAAAATCCCACATACGTTCGCCACGCAAGGTTACTTTACAACCGATAGGGTAGCCTTCACGGATTTTGAAACCTGCAACAGATTTGCGCGCTTTTGTGATAAGTGGCTTTTGACCAGAGATCGTTGCCATATCAGACGCTGCATTTTCTAGCAGTTTCTTATCGTTGATTGCTTCACCAACACCCATGTTTAGGGTGATTTTCTCGATTCTAGGGACTTGCATGACGCTTGTGTAACCGAACTGTTTGGTCAGTTCAGCGACTACAGACGACTTGTAGTAATCATGCAGTTTCGCCATAGTAGAACTCCAAATTACTTCTATTAGTTAGAAACGGTTTCGCCGTTAGACTTGAAGAAACGAACTTTTTTGCCGTCTTCAAAACGGAAACCGATACGGTCAGCTTTACCAGTAGCTGCGTTAAAGATAGCCACGTTAGAAACGTCGATAGCTGCTTCTTGCTCTACGATACCGCCTTGGATACCCATAGCTGGAACAGGTTTCTGATGTTTCTTAACTAGGTTGATACCTTCAACGATAACTTTACCAGTTGCTAGAACCTTAGTTACTTTACCTTTCTTGCCTTTGTCTTTACCAGCAAGAACGATTACTTCGTCATTACGACGGATTTTAGCTGCCATTTCTACGTGCTCCTTACAGAACTTCTGGAGCCAGTGAAACGATCTTCATGAACTTATCGCCACGAAGTTCGCGTGTCACAGGACCAAAGATACGTGTACCGATTGGTTGCTCAGTATTGTCGTTTAGCAATACGCAAGCATTTCGGTCGAAGCGAATGACAGAACCGTCAGGACGACGTACGCCTTTACGGGTGCGCACTACCACCGCCTTCAGAACATCACCTTTTTTAACTTTACCGCGAGGGATTGCTTCCTTCACAGTAACTTTGATGACGTCACCGATATGTGCATAACGGCGGTGAGAGCCACCCAGAACCTTAATACACATTACGCTGCGTGCGCCTGAGTTATCAGCTGCGTCCAGCATACTTTGCATTTGGATCATGTTAGTGCTCCGCTAAATATTAATAACTAGACCCATCACGGGTCGGGCTGCCTCTTTAAAAGGGACGCGAATTGTACCACCCTTTTTTGTGATTGGGTAGTCAAAAAATAAACGGCTCCAAAAATATTTTGGAGCCGCTTTAGTTTCATAGAATTAACGAGATTAAATCTTCGCCTTTTCTAGAACTTTTACCAAAGTCCAAGACTTAGTCTTAGACAGTGGACGACACTCTGCGATTTCAACTGTGTCGCCTAGGCCACACTCGTTGTTCTCGTCATGTGCGTGTACTTTAGTCGTACGTTTTACGTATTTACCGTAGATTGGGTGTTTTACGAAACGTTCGATAGCAACAGTGATAGACTTGTCCATCTTGTCGCTAACAACACGACCTTGTTGAGTACGTTTTACTTCGCTCATTATGCGCCTGCCTTCTCAGTCAAAACAGTTTTCACACGTGCGATATCACGGCGTACAGCTTTCAGAGTATGAGTTTGCTGTAGTTGACCAGTCGCAGCTTGCATGCGCAAGTTGAACTGTTCGCGTAGCAAATTCATTAGCTCAGCGTTAAGCTCTTCAACGCTTTTCTCGCGTAGATCTTGTGCTTTCATCACATCACCTGCTTAGTTACAAATGTAGTTTTGAAAGGCAGTTTACGTGCCGCAAGACGGAACGCTTCACGTGCCAATTCTTCAGGTACACCACCCATTTCGTACATAACCTTACCAGGTTGGATTTGGGCTACCCAGTACTCAACGTTACCTTTACCCTTACCTTGACGAACTTCAAGTGGTTTTTCTGTGATTGGTTTGTCTGGGAACACACGGATCCAGATTTTACCTTGACGCTTAACGTGACGTGTCATTGCACGACGTGCCGCTTCGATTTGACGAGCAGTTAGACGACCACGGCCAACAGCTTTAAGACCGAATTCGCCGAAGCTTACATCAGTACCTTTAGCTAGACCACGGTTACGACCAGTCTGAACCTTACGGAACTTAGTACGTTTAGGTTGTAGCATCTGTCGACTCCTTACTTACGGCCTTTACGCTGCTTCTTAGGCTTGTCGCCTTTAGGCTCTACAGCGTTAGCTGCTGGCATACCACCTAGGATTTCACCTTTGAAGATCCAAGTTTTAATGCCGATCACACCGTATTGAGTGTGAGCCGAAGAAGTTGCGTAATCAATGTCAGCACGTAGAGTGTGTAGAGGCACACGGCCTTCACGGTACCACTCTGAACGTGCGATTTCAGCGCCGCCTAGACGACCGCTTACTTCCACTTTGATACCTTTAGCGCCTAGGCGCATTGCGTTTTGTACTGCGCGCTTCATAGCACGACGGAACATAACACGACGCTCTAGCTGAGACGCGATGCTGTCACCAACAAGTTGCGCATCTAGTTCAGGCTTACGTACTTCAGCGATGTTAATTTGCGCTGGTACACCTGCAATTTTAGCTACAGCTGCGCGTAGCTTCTCAACGTCTTCACCTTTCTTACCGATAACAACGCCTGGACGAGCAGTGTGAATAGTCACACGGATGCTCTTAGCAGGACGCTCGATAACGATACGTGATAGAGACGCTTTTTTCAGTTCACTTGTAAGGAACTGACGTACCTTGAAGTCGCCGTCTAGGTTGTCAGCGAAATCTTTGGTGTTAGCAAACCATGTAGCATTCCAAGGCTTAACGATGCCTAGACGAATACCATTTGGATGTACTTTTTGACCCATTGCTTACTCTCCTAGTCTCTAGCGATCTGCTACAACAACAGTGATGTGGCTTGAACGCTTCAAGATACGATCCGCACGACCTTTAGCACGAGGCATAATACGCTTCATGGTTGGGCCTTCATCTACAAAGATTTTTGCGACATTCAGATCGTCAATATCTGCACCTTCGTTGTGCTCCGCGTTAGCGATAGCAGACTCTAGAACTTTCTTAACTAGTGCAGCAGCTTTTTTGTTGCTGAACGTTAGGATTTCTAGAGCTTGGTCAACAGATTTACCACGGATTAGATCCGCAACTAAGCGAGCTTTCTGAGGCGAAATGCGAGCAAAGTTATGTTTAGCAATTGCTTCCATTATCTACTCCTTAGCGCTTCTTAGCTTTCTTATCCGCAGCGTGACCGCGGTAAGTACGTGTTGGTGCGAATTCACCCAGTTTGTGACCGATCATTTCATCAGTTACAAATACTGGTACGTGCTGACGACCATTATGGACAGCGATGGTCAAACCGATCATCGTAGGGATGATCATTGAACGACGGGACCAAGTCTTAATAGGCTTTTTGTCTCCGCTTTCCACCGCTTTCTCTACCTTCTTCAGCAAGTGTAGGTCAATAAAAGGACCTTTCTTGAGAGAACGTGGCATGGCGATTCCTCTTTATATAGATTACTTGTTACGACGACGTACGATGTACTTGTCAGTGCGTTTGTTCTTACGAGTCTTGAAGCCTTTAGTAGGCATACCCCAAGGAGATACTGGGTGACGACCACCAGAAGTACGACCTTCACCACCACCATGTGGGTGGTCAATCGGGTTCATTACAACACCACGAACCGTTGGACGGATACCGCGATGACGTGATGCACCTGCTTTACCAAGTTCACGTAGCATGTGCTCAGAGTTACCAACTTCACCGATTGTTGCACGGCCTTCAGAAAGAACTTTGCGCATCTCGCCAGAACGTAGACGGATAGTTACGTACGCACCGTCGCGAGCAACGATTTGAGCGTAAGCACCAGCCGAACGAGCTAGCTGACCACCTTTACCAGGCTTAAGTTCAACGTTATGTACTGTTGAACCTACTGGGATATTACGCATTGGTAGAGTGTTACCAGCTTTGATTGGTGCATCAACACCAGACTGAATAACATCACCAGCTACAACACCTTTAGGTGCTAGGATGTAGCGACGCTCACCGTCTTTGTAAAGAACTAGAGCAATGTTTGCGCTACGGTTTGGATCGTATTCAAGACGCTCAACTGTCGCTGGAATACCATCTTTAGTACGTTTGAAGTCAACTACACGGTAGTGGTGCTTGTGACCACCGCCGATGTGACGTACTGTGATACGACCCTTGTTGTTACGACCACCGTTCTTAGAGTTTTTCTCTAGAAGAGGTGCGTATGGCTTGCCCTTGTGTAGGTCAGCGTTAACAACTTTAACAACGTGACGACGACCAGGGGAAGTCGGCTTACATTTAACAATAGCCATTTTTAACTACTCCTGTTATTCCGCGCCGCCAACGAAGTCAAGATCTTGACCTTCTTTCAAAGTAACGTACGCTTTCTTAACGTCGCTGCGGCGACCTTGGCGTAGACCTTGACGTTTGGTCTTACCCTTAGTGATAAGAGTATTTACAGACTTAACTTCAACTTCAAATAGCTTTTCTACAGCTGCTTTGATCTCTTTTTTAGTCGCATCTTTAGCTACTTTGAAAACGATAGTGTTCGCTTTCTCAGCTGCCATAGTTGCTTTTTCAGAGATGTGCGGTGCACGTAGAACTTTTAGGATACGCTCTTCAGTGATCATGCTAGCATTTCCTCTACTTGCTTAACTGCTTCTGCAGTCATTACAACTTTGTCAAACGCGATTAGAGATACTGGATCGATACCAGCAACATCACGTGCGTCAACTTTGTATAGGTTACGAGCAGCTAGGAATAGATTCTCATCTACTTCGCTAGTCACGATTAGAGCGTCAGTTAGCTCAAGCTCTTTAAGCTTAGCAACTAGCTCTTTAGTCTTTGGTGCTTCAACTGAGAAGTTATCAACAACGATTAGACGCTCTTGACGAACAAGCTCAGAAAGAATGCTCTTCATAGCACCACGGTACATTTTTTTGTTTACTTTTTGGCTGTGATCTTGTGGTTTCGCAGCAAAAGTAACACCACCTGTACGCCAGATTGGGCTACGGATTGTACCAGCACGCGCACGGCCAGTACCTTTTTGACGCCATGGCTTAGCGCCACCGCCAGAAACTTCTGAACGTGTTTTTTGAGCACGAGTACCTTGACGAGCACCTGCTGCGTACGCAACAACTACTTGGTGTACAAGAGCTTCGTTAAACTCACGTCCGAAAGTAGTTTCGGAAACAGTTAGTGCATCGGCACCTTTAACCATTAGTTCCATTACTTACTCCTGAGACGTTATGCTTTAACAGCTGGTTTAACGATCACGTTGCCGCCAGTTGCGCCTGGGACTGCACCTTTAATAAGAAGCAGGTTGCGCTCAGCGTCAACACGTACGATCTCTAGGTTTTGAGTCGTTACACGCTCAGCACCCATGTGACCTGCCATTTTCTTGCCTTTAAATACGCGACCTGGAGTCTGACATTGACCGATAGAACCAGGAGCACGGTGAGACAATGAGTTACCGTGAGTCATATCTTGAGTACGGAAGTTCCAACGCTTAACAGCGCCTTGGAAACCTTTACCCTTAGATGTACCAGTAACGTCTACTTTCTTAGTTTCGTTGAATAGTTCAACAGTTAGTTCTGAACCAACTTCGAACTCTTCGCCGTTTTCTAAACGGAATTCCCAAAGACCGCGACCAGCTTCAACGCCAGCTTTAGCAAAGTGACCTGCTTCAGCTTTGTTTACACGGTTAGCTTTCTTAGAACCAGCTGTAACCTGGATTGCTGCGTAGCCGTCAGTTTCAAGAGTTTTCACTTGAGAAACACGGTTAGCTTCAACCTCAACAACTGTTACTGGGATAGAAACGCCTTCTTCAGTAAATACGCGGGTCATGCCCACTTTACGACCGATTAGACCAATCATACTTCTAATCTCCCTTAACCTAGGCTAATTTGAACGTCAACGCCCGCAGCAAGGTCTAGACGCATTAGAGCATCAACAGTCTTGTCTGTTGGCTCAACGATGTCGATTAGACGCTTGTGAGTACGGATTTCGTACTGGTCACGTGCTTTCTTGTTAACGTGTGGAGAGATAAGAACTGTGAAACGCTCTTTACGAGTTGGCAGTGGGATTGGACCACGAACCTGTGCGCCAGTGCGCTTAGCTGTTTCAACGATTTCCGCTGTAGAAGCATCGATTAGTTTGTAATCGAAAGCTTTTAGGCGGATACGGATACGTTGGTTCTGCATGAGACAGAGCTCCAAATTTAATAAATTACACAAACAATATCGCCACTCAAACTCGTCAAGACGAGAGAATGCCGATTGATTTATGTGAAACCGTAGCATCCAAGATTAGGACGCATTGTCAGTTAATTTTCGATTAACTATCCCTATATGCCAAAGTCACCTTTGAGGATAGTTTTTCCGAAGAAAAGATAGCTAATTGTATTAACCGCGAACATAAGCTGAGTATACATTACCTCACAAATCCTTAGATTTGCTCGCTCCTCACTGCTCATTGGTTCACAACTGGCTTAACCAGTGCACTGCATTATACAGATCACACTTTAGGTTGCAAGCGCTGAGTGAAAAATAATCGGGAATATTCCAAACCCCATACATTCCTCTTCGCTTGGTAGCCATTAAAACAAAAAGGACGCCGAAGCGTCCTTTTCTAAACTGTAATCGTAATAGCGGCTGCTATTATTTCTTACCGCTTGATAGTGCACCGAAACGCTTGTTGAAGCGATCAACACGGCCGCCTGTATCAACGATACGTTGCTTACCAGTGTAGAATGGGTGACACTTGTCACATACGTCTAGGTGGATAGACTCTTTACCTAGAGTAGAGTTGAACTCAAAAGAGTTGCCGCAAGAACAAGTCGCTTTTACTGCTTTGTATTCTGGGTGGATACCAGCTTTCATGGGATAACCTCAATAGTAGGCCGTGTCGCTATACGAATCTAAGCCGCACACCACACGCAATTAATAATAAAATGGGATACCGCATCAACTAATTGCCGAAGCCATATCTCAAGGCGCGATATAGTAAAGAATCACATTGCTCGGATCAACACATTTGGCAACTTTTTCGCCACTTTTTTAGCCAGACTAATCATAGAGGCACGATTCACGCTGAATCGCATTGCTTTACTCGAATTTCCATACCGATTTTAATAGACTCTCATTTCCTTTCCCTCTTTTTTAATAGCTAAGAATTTATGCGTCCAACCATTGCTAGAGTGGCATTACCCGTTCCGCTCGACAAACAATTTGATTACGCCATTCCGGGGCACCTGTTTCCGATCATTGGTGGACGCGTTTCCGTACCTTTTGGACGCCAAACGTTAGTTGGCATCGTCACCGCGATGGTTAATCACTCGGACTTTCCCAAAGATCAACTCAAGCCAATCAAAGCAGTTCTTGATTCTCAGCCGATATGGTCTGAAAAGCTTTATTCGTTGCTGACTTGGTGCAGCCAGTTCTACCAATACCCACTTGGAGATACGCTACACAATGCGATGCCAGCAGCTCTACGTAAAGGAAAGCCTGCAGATTTTGCGACGCTACAAGAGTGGCAAATTACCGAATCCGGTAAAGACAAGCTGATGCAAGGGCTTGATCGTCGAGCAGTCAAACAACAGAAGGTCTTGCAAATGTTGGTTAACGGCGCTTTGCCTCACCAGGAATTTGTCGACCAAGAGATAGCCTCAACAGTACTAAAGTCTTTAGAAGAGAAAGGCTGGATTGAACGTATCGAGAAGAAGCCTGTAATCACCCAGTGGGGACAGCACGTTGAATGCGACGTCGAGAAGCCAAAGCTCAACCACGAACAAGCACTCGCTATTGCAAGTGTAAATAGCCAAACAGGCTTTGCTTGCTATTTATTAGAGGGAGTAACTGGCTCTGGTAAAACAGAAGTTTACTTAAACCTTATCAAGCCGGTCTTAGAGAAAGGTAAACAAGCCTTGGTTTTAGTACCAGAGATTGGCTTAACACCACAAACCATCAACCGCTTTAAACGCCGTTTTAATGTGCCAGTTGACGTCATCCACTCCGGGTTAAACGAGACGGAGCGTCTGAATGCGTGGCTTTCTGCACGCGACAAAGCGGCCGGAATCATTATCGGCACACGCTCTGCCCTACTCGCGCCTTTTGCTGATCTCGGGATTATCATTGTGGACGAGGAACATGACACCTCTTACAAACAGCAAGATAGCTTGCGTTATCATGCACGCGATGTTGCTGTAATGCGCGCTCATAAAGAACAAGTTCCGATTGTTCTGGGCTCAGCCACACCTGCACTGGAGACATTGCACAATGCCTTGTCAGGCAAGTATCACCATTTAACACTAACCCAACGAGCTGGCTCTGCCGTGCCAACCACCAATAAAGTGTTAGATGTAAAAGGTCAGTATTTAGAAAGTGGCTTATCTGCCCAACTGATTGCCGAGATGCGCAAGCATTTAAAAGCTGGCAATCAAGTAATGTTGTTTCTTAACCGCCGAGGCTTTTCGCCCGCTTTGATGTGCCATGAATGCGGTTGGATTGCAGAATGTAAACGCTGTGATGCGTACTATACGTTCCACCATTACAGCAACGAAATACGCTGCCATCACTGCGGCTCACAACAACCGGTGATTCATCAATGTCAGGGGTGTGGTTCAACCCAATTGGTTACCGTCGGCGTAGGAACGGAACAACTCGAACAACAATTGGCTCAGTTATTTCCAGAATACAACGCCATTCGCATCGACAGAGACAGCACACGTCGCAAAGGTAGTTTGGAAGATGCCCTTGAATCGATTCGTAAAGGTGAACATCAAATTCTGATTGGCACCCAAATGCTGGCTAAGGGGCACCATTTTCCAAATGTAACGCTCGTTGCTCTTTTGGATGTTGATGGCTCTCTCTATAGTAGTGACTTCCGCGCTTCCGAGCGACTAGCGCAGTTGTTTATTCAAGTCGCAGGTCGTGCCGGCCGCGCAAGTAAACCTGGCGAGGTTATCCTACAAACCCACCATCCTGAGCACAGCTTGCTGCAGGCCCTGCTTCAAAAAGACTATCGCCACTTTGCTATGACTGCTCTGGAAGAACGCAAATTGGCTCAGCTTCCGCCTTATAGTTTCTTGACTCTGTTTAAAGCAGAGGCGAACCAAAGTGAGGTAGTTGAAGACTTCCTGCGTCAGGTTCGCTTTACGTTAGAGTCACACCCTCTGTTCGATGATTCCTGCATGGTGTTAGGCCCTACTCCTTCACCTTTGGCCAAGCGGGCTGGTAAATACCGTTGGCAACTATTACTGCAAACTCAGCATCGTTCATTGATGCAAAAGTTATTAACCAGTGCCAAACCTGCTATTGAGTTGTTGCCAAATGCTAAGAAAGTACGCTGGAATTTAGACATAGAACCACAAGATCTCAGCTAGCAAACGTTTAACTATGTAATGAATTACCATTTAATGTGACCAGAATCACACCAAGATTACAATTTTTGTTAAACAGACCGTAACTTTCACTTTAGAAATGAATAGACTATCCAAATTAGAAAAGTCTAAAGTGACTTGTTTGCACAGGCTTAGATTAAAACAATGACTATTCCCACAAATTGATATCGCGGTGAAGAATCCATTTTCCCACTCGTTAACACGAACTGAGCGAAGAGCAAATACAGCTCTAACTCGGTTTGATTACTCTGATTTCAAACCGGAATAACGTCATCTTGGCAAAAAATAAATGAGAGGTTAAAAACTATGGCGACAATGAAGGATGTTGCCCAGCTTGCGGGAGTGTCTACGGCTACGGTATCTCGAGCCTTAATGAATCCAGAGAAAGTATCTTCTTCTACAAGAAAGAGAGTAGAAGATGCCGTACTTGAAGCGGGTTATTCTCCAAACTCATTAGCGCGTAACTTACGTAGAAACGAATCAAAAACCATTGTTACTATCGTTCCCGACATCTGTGATCCTTATTTTTCTGAAATTATTCGCGGTATTGAAGATGCAGCCATGGAACATGGCTATCTAGTCCTGCTGGGCGATAGCGGACAACAGAAGAAACGCGAAAGCTCTTTCGTTAACCTCGTATTTACTAAGCAGGCAGATGGAATGCTACTGCTTGGTACAGATCTACCATTCGATGTCAGTAAGCCAGAGCAAAAGAACTTACCTCCGATGGTAATGGCGTGTGAATTTGCGCCAGAGCTCGAGCTTCCGACAGTACATATTGATAACCTGACCTCAGCATTTGAAGCGGTGAATTACCTGACTCAATTAGGTCATAAACGCATTGCTCAAATCTCTGGACCAGATACAGCAATATTGTGTCAGTTCCGCCAGCAAGGCTACCAACAAGCCCTGCGCCGTGCCGGCATCAATAAAGATCCACAATATAGTGTCATTACTGAGTTCTCTTTTGATGGCGGAGCAAAAGCCGTTCGTAAACTGCTCGAATTGCCAGAACCACCAACGGCTATTTTCTGTCACTGTGACACAATGGCCATCGGCGCAATTCAAGAAGCGAAAAAGCTTGGCTTACGAGTACCGCAAGATCTCTCTGTTGTGGGCTTTGATGACATTAACTTCGCTCAGTACTGCGATCCACCGTTGACCACCATCTCTCAACCTCGCTATGAGATTGGTCGACAAGCGATGCTAATGATGCTCGAGATGTTAAAAGGCCACGACGTGCATTCAGGCTCGCGTCTGCTTGAAACTAATCTCGTCATTCGTGGAAGTGCAGCGCCACCACAGCGCCCTTAACCTAAAGATTAGGTATTCATCCCCAAAGCGGTGCTAAGGCGCCGCTTTTTTATTTACCCCTCCTGCTTTTTGTGTATCCCTGAATAAATGTAAGTGAGAACGGAAACACACTCTTACACTCGGGCGTTGTCGCGCTTTAGCTATCAAGATTCTATCAATAGGGTGTTTTCTCAACTCGTTCTGGATTAACATATTTGCAAGAATCCTTGATGACCAGAAATAACCGTGGCAAATAGAGATTATGTAAGACGGGGGCGAGGCGCCCCAAAAAAGTCGACAAAAAAACAGCCGCCGAGAAGAAAAAAACCTTGGCGCAGTGGCCTGCTCGCTATCTTGCTCGTGGGCGGTTTTGGCTATGGTCTTTACCTTTTGAGTAGCGACCCAGAACCTAAACAACCAGTTGTGAAGCAGCCAACAACCACTGTAAGCAAACCAAAGCCGAAAAAAGACTTGCCGCCACCACCAGAAGAAAAATGGGAATATGTTGAGTCACTACCGAAACGTGAAGTTGAAGTTGTGGCCAAAGAAATTGAAGTTTCTAAAATTCCTTACATCATGCAGTGTGGCGCGTACAAAACTCAGGCACAAGCCGAAGAGCGCAAGCTTGCAATCGCGTTCCAAGGGATGTCGAGCAAGATTCGTAAGAAAGAAGGCAGTTCATGGTATCGCGTGGTGCTAGGTCCGTATAAGTTCAAACGTGATGCAGAACGTGATCGTCATAAACTGCAACGCGCGAAAATCGAGCCGTGTGCGATTTGGAAAGAAAATCTTTAAACTCAGGCCCTAGGAGCTAAGATCCTAGGGCCTTTCTTTTTGCCCCCTTGAATCCCCATTTCTCCTCCCCCATATACTGAATTAAATCCAAAGAGAAATAATCAAGAGGTCGACTGTGACTACCATTGTATCTGTACGTCGAAATAATAAAGTCGTCATCGCGGGTGATGGCCAAGTATCTCTAGGCAATACCGTAATGAAAGGTAATGCGCGCAAAGTTCGCCGCCTATACAACAACCAAGTACTAGCGGGCTTTGCCGGCGGTACTGCGGATGCCTTCACCCTTTTTGAGCGCTTCGAAAGCAAACTGCAAATGCACCAAGGTCACCTAACCAAAGCGGCAGTTGAGCTAGCCAAAGACTGGCGTAGCGATCGTGCTCTGCGCAAGCTCGAAGCCTTACTTGCCGTTGCCGACGAAACCGCATCGTTAATCATTACCGGTAATGGTGATGTCGTACAGCCAGAACATGACCTGATTGCGATTGGCTCTGGTGGTGCTTACGCACAAGCTGCCGCAACCGCCCTACTAGAAAACACAGATCTAGATGCTCGTGAGATCGCGGAAAAAGCTCTCAATATCGCGGGTGATATTTGTGTCTTCACTAACCATCACCACACGGTAGAAGAGCTAGACTCAACAGTAGAGCCTGAAAAACCAACCGCGTAATCGTAACGAAGTAAGGAAAGAATATGTCTGAAATGACGCCTCGCGAAATCGTTCATGAATTGAACCGCCACATTATCGGTCAAGAAAAAGCCAAGCGTTCGGTTGCGATTGCACTTCGTAACCGCTGGCGCCGCATGCAGCTTGAAGAAAGCTTGCGTGCCGAAGTGACGCCAAAAAACATCTTGATGATTGGCCCTACTGGTGTTGGTAAGACTGAAATCGCACGACGCCTCGCAAAACTGGCAAATGCCCCTTTCATCAAAGTTGAAGCGACAAAATTCACCGAAGTGGGTTACGTTGGTAAAGAAGTTGAAACCATCATCCGTGACCTAACAGATGTCGCTGTGAAAATGACGCATCAACAAGCGATGGAGAAAGTGAAATTCCGAGCAGAAGAGCAAGCGGAAGAACGCATTCTTGATGCGCTACTGCCACCAGCACGTGATAGCTGGGGTCAAGCAGAGCAAACGGAAGAGTCTTCTCACACTCGCCAGATCTTCCGTAAGAAACTGCGTGAAGGCCAACTAGACGATAAAGAAATTGAAATCGACGTAGCCGCACCGCAGATGGGCGTAGAGATCATGGCGCCTCCTGGTATGGAAGAGATGACTAACCAGCTGCAAGGCATGTTCCAAAACCTGGCAGGCGACACTAAGAAAAAACGTAAGCTGAAAATCAAAGACGCAATGAAAGCGTTAGCGGAAGAAGAAGCGGCGAAACTGGTAAACCAAGAAGAGCTAAAAGAAGCAGCGATTTTCAACGTTGAAAACAACGGCATCGTATTTATCGATGAGATCGACAAAATCTGTAAACGCGGCGAGAGCTCAGGCCCAGACGTTTCACGCGAAGGTGTTCAGCGCGACCTACTTCCATTGATTGAAGGCAGCACGGTATCAACCAAGCACGGCATGGTAAAAACAGACCACATTCTGTTTGTTGCATCTGGTGCATTCCAAGTGGCAAAACCATCTGACTTGATCCCAGAATTGCAAGGTCGTCTACCAATTCGCGTTGAGCTAGAAGCACTAAGCAGCAACGACTTCAAACGCATTCTGACAGAACCAAAAGCCTCTCTAACAGAGCAGTACGTTGCGTTGATGAAAACGGAAGATGTGGACATCGAATTCACAGAAGACGGTATCACGCAAATCGCGGAAGCTGCATGGACGGTCAACGAAAGCACAGAAAACATCGGTGCTCGTCGCTTACACACCGTTATGGAACGCTTAATGGATGAAATCTCTTACGACGCAGCGGAGCAATCTGGCGCTAAATTCGTTATTGATTCCGCTTATGTGAAAGCACGCTTAGGCGACACAATTGAAGATGAAGATCTAAGCCGCTTTATTCTTTAATCGCAATCTATTTTACCAAAGCCCAGAACCTTGTTTCTGGGCTTTTTGTATAGAATGACGGCCACTGTGACAACACCTAAATCAAAAGTTCTCGTCATTCTAGCGAGCTCAAGTGAGACTAAGAATCTGCTAACAGCAGACGCCTATTCTTTCCAACTCACCTTAACCACGGCACTATTGGGACGATAGATTCTGAATCACCTCGTTCCTCGCTGTTCAGAATGACGGTTACTGTGACAACACCTAAATCAAAAAAGATCTCGTCATTCTAGCGAGCTCAAGCGAGACTAAGAATCTAGTAACAGCAGACGCCTATTCTTTCTCTCTCACCGTAACACTTCACAATCGGATGATAGATTCTGAATCACACTCGTTCCTCGCTGTTCAGAATGACGGTGACTTAGACAACATCTAGATCAAAAGCTCTCGTCATTCTAGCGAGCTTAAGCGAGACTAAGAATCTGCTAACAGCAAACGCCTATTCTTCCCCACTCACCTTAACCACCGCACAATCGGATGATCGATTCTGAATCACACTCGTTGTTCAGAATGACGGTGACTTTGACAATACCCAAATCAAGGATCTCGTCATTCTAAGAGCTCAAGCGAGACTAAGAATCTGCTAACAGCAGACGCCTATTCTTTCCAACTCACCTTAACCACGGCACTATTGGGACGATAGATTCTGAATCACCCTCGTTCCTCGCTGTTCAGAATGACGGTTACTGTGACAACACCTAAATCAAAAAGGTCTCGTCATTCTAGCGAGCTCAAGCGAGACTAAGAATCTGGTAACAACAGGCGCCTATTCTTTCCCACTCACCTTAACCACTTCACAAACGGACGATAGATTCTGAATCACACTCGTTCCTTGCTGTTCAGAATGACGGTGACTTAGACAACATTTAAATCAAAGGATCTCGTCATTATAACGAGACTAAGAATCTGCTAACAGCAGACGCCTATTCTTTCCCATTCACCTTAACCACTGCACAACCGGACGATGGGTTCTGAATCACACTCGTTCCTCGTTGTTCAGAATGACGGTGACTTTGACAACATCTAAATCAAAAGATCTCGTCATTCTAGCGAGCTCAAGCGAGACTAAGAATCTGCTAACAGCAAACGCCTTTCTTTCCCACTCACCTTCATCACTGCACAACCGGACGATAGATTCTGAATCGCCCTTTGACTTCTAGTTGAGTTGTTTTAGGTCAATAGCGTATCTGCCTCTTTGTGCTTATACTGGGCACATTGGTTACTAGCACGAAATTTCCATGAAACAATCTCTACAGATCTGGCTTGAAGCCGCTCGTCCAAAAACATTACCTCTGGCATTGGTCTCTATCTTAACAGGTAGCGTGCTCGCCTACTCGGCAGGTCATTTTTCACTGACAATTGCCATCATGGCTTTCGTAACCGCGACGTTGCTGCAAATTCTGTCCAACCTGGCAAACGACTATGGCGATGCCGTTCAAGGTACAGATAACGACAAACGCCTCGGCCCATTACGAGCGATGCAGTCAGGCGCGGTAAGTGCTAAACAGATGAAACAAGCGATTATCTTTAACATCGTTCTGACCGCCATTTCAGGCTTGGTGTTGGTTTTCTATTCACTAAGTTCACTGGAAAGCATTGTTACTTTTATCGGGCTGGGAATTCTGGCCATTCTCGCAGCCATTGCTTATACCATGGGTAGCAAACCATACGGTTACGTGGGGCTTGGCGATATATCAGTGTTCTTGTTTTTTGGTTTACTCGGCGTATCCGGTACCTACTTCTTGCATACCGGTCACGTAGACACCACGCTATTCTTACCTGCTTTAGGCTGCGGTTTACTCGCCGTTGCAGTACTCAATATCAACAATATGCGTGATATAGAGAACGACCGAGAGTGTGGTAAACGCACGGTGGCGGTACGCTTAGGTCAACGTAAAGCCAAACAGTACCACTTTATTTTACTTGGCGGAGCTATCCTTGCCTTTGCGGCTTACTTGTTAATTCAAGACAAACCCGTTTGGATTAGCTTGCCATTCTTACTTAGTATTTATTTCGTGGCCGATCATGGTAAAGCGGTTTGGCATACACAAAAGCCTGCTCAAATAGCACCAATGATGCCAGTCATCGTGAAATGCTCTCTAGTCACCAACGTTTTGTTTGCAACAATTGTGGTAGCTCAAACTCTAGTAAGTTAAAAAAGGATTGTCATTGCATTGACTTAATGCCTAGATATACTCAAAGACAACCAATTTCTGTTTAGAAAGGTACGCTATGGAATACAATACCTCAGCACTCTGTGATATCTACCTCGATCAGGTAGATGTGGTTGAACCAATGTTCAGTAACTTTGGCGGTCGCGCTTCATTTGCCGGGCAAATCACCACCATCAAGTGTTTTGAAGATAATTCGTTGATCCGCGAGACATTAGAGCAAGATGGACTTGGTCGCGTTTTGTTAATTGACGGTGGCGGTTCCCTACGTAAAGCCCTTATCGATGCAGAAATCGCAACCATTGCGGAAGAAAACGAGTGGGAAGGCATTGTCGTTTACGGCTGTGTTCGTGAAGTAGATGAACTTGAAGATATGAACTTAGGCATTCAAGCCCTCGCTTCTATTCCTGTTGGAGCGACAAGTCAGGGTATTGGCGAATTGGATGTACCAGTCAACTTTGGCGGCGTCAGCTTCTTACCTGAAGATTATATTTATGCTGATAGCACCGGAATTATCCTGTCGCCTGAACCATTGAATATTGATTTAGAGTTGGATGAAGAAGCATAGCGAGTCTTAGGTGTCTAAGTTATAGGGTCTTCTCTTAGCTATCAGCGCCTAGCCTTGTCTTAACATTTTCTACTTCCCTAAAACACAAACACCCGCTTAGCGCGGGTGTTTTTAATTTGGAATGAAGAAGCTGAATTATTCCACTTCGTCCATTTTGCCAAGTAGTGCACGAATGCGCTCTTGCCATTGTGCGTGCTCTTGCTGTGCTTGTTGTGCTTTTTGCTCTAGCTCTTCACGTTGAGAGCGAAGCTCGTTCGCTTCTTCCGCAAGTTTAGCTTTATCTTCTTTCAGCTCTTCGACTTCCATCTGAAGAAGAGTGATTGTGTCAACTGCAGTTTGAATTTTAGATTCTAGTTGTTCTAGTACTTCAAAAGACATCTTGGCCTACCTATGTTATTCCGTTGGGACGATGTGCGAGATTGATGCACACCTAACCTATATAAGGTTCATTCTACTCAGCGTCGCGATGAGAAACACTCACTATATTCGATATTTTGCATCATTCGGTCAAAAAATCAGCGCAATCTCACTAAACGCTGACTTTTCTTGTCGCCGAAGCATTTTTGAGCAAGGATTTTGCGTCCCGCTACGCTGAAAATCGCCCTAAGTATTGATCAAATTCAAGTTAGATAAAGTAAAAGCCTCGCAAAAAGGCAAACGTTTACTCGACCTTGTGATAGAATCGCCGCGCAAATTTTTCTTCCCTCTTGCTTACTTGGAGACATCATGAAACGCGATTTAGCAATGGCATTTTCCCGTGTGACTGAAGGTGCAGCTCTGGCTGGTTACAAATGGCTTGGCCGTGGCGATAAAAACGCAGCCGATGGCGCAGCTGTTGAAGTTATGCGCACGCTACTGAACAAAACAGATATCAGTGGTGAAATTGTCATTGGTGAGGGTGAAATCGATGATGCGCCAATGCTGTACATTGGTGAGCAAGTGGGTATTGGTGGTGATGAAGTGGATATTGCAGTCGACCCGATTGAAGGAACGCGTATGACGGCAATGGGACAATCGAATGCACTAGCCGTACTTGCCGCAGGTGAGAAAGGCAGCTTTCTTAAAGCGCCAGATATGTACATGGAAAAACTGGTTGTTGGCCCTGGTGCAAAAGGCGTAATTGACTTAGATAAGCCGTTAAAAGAAAACCTAGAGAACGTAGCAAAAGCCCTGAACAAGCCACTTGATACCCTAGTCGTTATTACCCTTGCGAAACCTCGCCACGATAACGTTATTGCAGAAATGCAAGCAATGGGCGTGCGTGTCTTTGCGGTGCCTGATGGTGACGTGGCTGCCTCTATTCTGACTTGTATGCCAGACAGTGAAGTGGACATGATGTACTGTATTGGTGGCGCGCCAGAAGGTGTAGTATCAGCAGCGGTAATTCGAGCGCTAGACGGTGATATGCACGGTCGCCTGCTTCCTCGTCACGAAGTAAAAGGCGATACTGAAGAAAACCGCATTTACGGCGCAGATGAACTAAAACGCTGCGATGAAATGGGCGTAAAAGCGAATGTTGTCCTCAAAATGGAAGACATGGCTCGTAGCGACAATGTGGTATTTTCAGCTACAGGCATCACTAAAGGTGACTTGCTGGAAGGTATCTCTCGTCAAGGCAATATTGCAACCACAGAAACGCTGCTCGTACGCGGTCGATGCCGAACTATTCGCCGCATCAAATCGACTCACTACTTAGATCGTAAAGATCCAGAAGTGCGTGATATTATTCTTTAAGCATTTCTCGAGGCTCTCGCTCAATCTGAGTGTGAGCCTTTCTTTTCGCACAACCGGACACTAGATTCTGAATCACTCTCGTTCCTCGTTGTTCAGAATGACGGTGACTTTAATAAGCTCTAAATCAAAAGAACTCGTCATTCTAGCAAGCTCCAGCGAGACTAAGAATCTGGTAACAGCAGGCTCCTATTCTTTGCTGGTCACCTTAACCACTGCTCAACCGGACGATAGATTCTGAATCACCTCGTTCCTCGCTGTTCAGAATGACGGCTACCATAGCAAGCTCTAAATCGAAAAAACTCGTCATTCTAGCGAGCTCCAGCGAGACTAAGAATCTGGTAACAGCAAACTCCGCTTCTTTCCCGCTCAACTAAGCCACTGCACAGCCGGACAGTAGATTCTGAATCACACTCGTTCCTCGTTGTTCAGAATGACGGTGACTTTAATAAGCTCTAAATTAAAAGAACTCGTCATTCTAGCGAGCTCCAGCGAGACTAAGAATCTAATAGTAACAAGCTCCTATTCTTTCCTGACCACCTTAACCACTGCTCAACCAAAAGATAGATTCTGAATCACCTCGTCCCTCGCCGTTCAGAATGACGACATATATTGGCTCATATGAACATAGCCCCTACAAATCCACACTCAAATTAAGTCAACACTTTTCTTTACTAACCCTATCGCGCATAATATGTACTGACGTATAAATGGTGGGTATATGAAGACCGTAGATAGGATATTGCAAATCGTTAAGCGTGATGGCTCCGTCACTGCAAAACAACTCTCCTCTGAGCTAGGTATGACAACCATGGGGGCTCGTCAGCACCTGCAAAGTTTAGAAGATGATGGCATTCTTTCTATCCATGACGTAAAAGTAAAAGTTGGTCGCCCTGCTCGTCATTGGTCTCTCACTCAAAAAGGTCATGAGCAATTTGCTGACCGTCACGGTGAGTTGACCATTCAGTTTATAGAAGCTGTCGAACATATCTTTGGCAAAGATGGACTGGAAAAAGTCACATCAGAAAGGGAAAAACTCACGTTACAAAGTTATCGTCAGCATCTTGAGCAATGCGACTCTCTGCAAAGCAAACTAGAAACACTCGTCACATTAAGAGAGCAAGAAGGCTATATGGCAGAGCTCGAGAAAGATGAGAACGGATTCATCTTGATCGAAAATCACTGTCCGATTTGTAAAGCCGCAACTCGCTGCCCAAGCTTGTGCCAATCAGAATTAAGTGTCTTTCAGTCTTTACTTGGACGTGACACCAAAGTAGAGCGTACCGAGCACATCATTAGTGGCCAAAGACGCTGCGTTTACCGCATCCAACAACTGCAGTAACCACCACAACCAAACATCGACATGCCGCACTTATTCAATCTCAAGCTTGAAAGCTTCTCTTATAAGTGAGACGGCTGAAGAATTCATCCTCTCTCCTCTTTCTAGTGGTATAGGCTTTTAGTAACTAAAGGCAATTTCCATAAGGATTTGGAGAGCATCGATGTCTAATCTACGTCATATCCCGTCCCAAACGCTTCCTCCATTCGATGAAATGGTTCGAATGGCAGAGCGAGATCCAGAAGCTTTTGAGCAATTTCGTCATGAGATGGCGAAAGAGATGATCGAAAGCGCATCAGAAGATATGAAAGAAAGATTGTGGGCTCAACAAAGCCACATTGATAGAGTCATCAGCACGTGTAAAAACCCTCATCACACCAATGTGGTATTGATGAACGAGTTGCAAAAACAGGTCGTGAAGTTCAAAGCAGCGCTAGAAGGGGAAGCGGCACCGACACAAAAAGCGGATGTGGTTAGCTTAAATGCGTTTAAAGATAGGAATGACTTTTACTGATACTCAGTAGATAGATCGAGAAAGTTAGGGTTCGTTTCTCTTACCAAGGCTAACTTCCACTCACGCTTCCACTGCTTGAGCTGCTTTTCTCGGTTTATAGCATTAGCCATATCGTCGAATAACTCAAAGTAAACGAGCTTATGAACGTTGTATTTCTTAGTAAATCCTTCCACTACTCCATTTTTATGTTGCCATATTCTTTGGGGCAGCTGACTGGTAACACCTATGTAGAGAACGGCGTTGTTATTTGACGTTAGGATATAAACGCAAGGTGTCTTATCGATGATTCATTCTCCTTCATTATTCGCTGTTACTTTTCCATTGTAATTCGCAAGCTCAGTCAGTTTATTTCGAACTCGGAGCGCTCTATGCGTAGATTCTGAATCACACTCGTTCCTCGTTGTTCAGAATGACGGTGACTTTAATAAGCTCTATGTCAAAAGCGTTCGTCATGCTAGCGAGCCTTAGCGAGACTAAGAATCGCGTAACAACAAGGCTCCTATTCTTTTGCTCTCACCTTAGCCACTGCTCAACCGGATGATAGATTCTGGACCACGCTCATTCTTCGCTGTTCAAAATGACAGTGGCTTTAACAGCCTCTAAATCAAAAGAGTCCGTCATTCTAGCGAGCCGCAGCGAAACTAAGAATCTGGTATCAGCAAGCTCCTATTCTTTCCCGCTCAGCTTCACCACTGCTCAACCGGACGATAGATTCTGGATCACGCTCATTCCTCGCTGTTCAGAATGACGGTGGCTTTCACAGACTCTAAATCAAAGGAGCTCGTCACTCAATCGAGCTTTAGCGAAACTAAGAATCTGGTAACAGCAAGCTCCTATTCTTTCCCGCTCAGCTTAACTACTGCTCAACCGGACGATAGATTCTGGACCACGCTCATTCCTCGCTGTTCAGAATGACAGTGGCTTTAACAGCCTCTAAATCAAAAGAGTCCGTCATTCTAGCGAGCCGCAGCGAAACTAAGAATCTGGTATCAGCAAGCTCCTATTCTTTCCCGCTCAGCTTCACCACTGCTCAACCGGACGATAGATTCTGAATCACCTCGTTCCTCGCTGTTCAGAATGACGATGGCTTTAACAGTTTCTAAATCAAAAGAGTTCGTCATTCTAGCGAGCCTTAGCGAGACTAAAAATCTCGTCACAGCAAGCTCCTATTCTTTCCCGCTCAGCTTAACCACTGCTCAACCGGACGATAGATTCTGAATCACGCTCGTCCCTCGCAGTTCAGAATGACGGTGAGTTTAACAGCCTCTAAATCAAAAGAGTTCGTCATTCTAGCGAGCCTTAGCGAGACTAAGGATCTGGTAACAGCAAACTCCTACTCTTTCACACACAGCTTAACCAGGGCTCAAGCGGACGATAGATTCTGAATCACACTCGTCCCTCGCTGTTCAGAATGATGATGACTTTAACAGCCTCCAAACCAAAAAGGATCGTCATTCTAGCGAGCCTTAGCGAGACTAAAAATCTCGTAACAGCAAGCTCCTATTCTTTCCCATTCACCTAAACCACCGTACAATCGGATGATAGATTCTGAATCACACTCGTTCCTCGTTGTTCAGAATGACGATGACTTTAAGAGCCTCTAAATAAAAAGAGCTCGTCATTCTAGCGAGCCGTAGCGAGACTAAGAATCTACTTTCAGCACGCGCGGTACTTGAAGCGATTACTCCGGCTCAGGGCCATATTGGTTTGGTCCTGATGTCCCCTTTAAGAGACCACATTCAATTAGAATCCATAAACCACAAATCAGAGAAATGGAAGCGACGAACATCTGTGGGGTCGACGGCTCTTGCACGGCTGGGCTGGTCATTGGCGTGGCAATTCGTCCGATAATCAACGGAATATTCAGTGCTAGCCAATAGATCGATTTGTTGCGGTCGTGCCAACGCTTGGTAGTTATCGCCAAATCAGGGAGCAACAGAACCACCAAGAAAATAGGAAGAAGCACATAGGAGAGAGTAGGAAGCAGTTGGCTGATACCGGCACCAAAGCCTAGAATGGACACATAGTAAATGACGTTCCAAATCCAGTAGGTTTTACGGTTTATACGTCCTTGAAAAGAAAACAGTAACTCTTTAGTCGACATCAAATTTTACCCCAAAGTAGAAAGGTTATAGATTAGCCGAGTCGATATAGTTTGGAAAGGACACCGATAGCTTGGGTGCCCACAACGTCCATATAACAAGCAGAGCCAGGCTGAGAATTCGTAACAATAACCCCTCGCTATTCTCGGGCAATCCAGCACCACCTAGTTCACTACCTTTTGGAAGCTATCTATATCCATGTCTCGGATATTGACCGTTAAACTGTGCACGTGACTGGCTTGCTCTTGAAGTGTCGCCATCAAGGATCGTGACAGTTCTCGCTTTTGTTCTTGGGAGCGACCAGATAACAAATCAAAGTTGATATGGATAAAGTCGAGGCTATCACCCTCCTCTCCTATTAACCAATTGTGGCACCGGAGCGTTCTAGATTTCACTGACGCGAGTTCAAAAAGGCCACTTTCTAACGCCGTTTTATGTAAATCCTCCAGCAACCCCTGAACATTGACGCGTTCCTCCACCGAGTTTGAATACTCTAAAACGAGATTTGGCATTTTGATTCCTTTCTACAACAATTAATTCCAGCGCGTAGTAATACCAATCTCAGCAGCAATTTCCGAGGAATGAACTATCATTCTGTCTACGCGATCACCAATCGGTTGCTTTTAACAAAAATAACAGGATCGATGCTTGGTCGAATCAGTAAAGAAAGCCGGACAAGACATGACGCCAATCATGATCTGTTCACATTATTCTGTTATATTCCTACGTAGATTTTTTACATTAATTGACTATTTACATAAAAGATAAGGGAGATATTCCTATGCGTCGTCCTGTAGTGATGGGTAACTGGAAACTAAATGGCAGCAAAGCAATGGTAACTGAGCTGCTAACTGGTCTTAACGCAGAACTTGAAGGCGTTGAAGGTGTTGACGTAGCGGTCGCTCCACCAGCACTTTACATCGACCTAGCAGAGCGCGTAATCGCTGAAGGCGGTAACAAGATCATCCTAGGTGCTCAAAACACTGACCTAAACAACAGCGGTGCGTTCACTGGCGATATGTCTCCAGAAATGCTGAAAGATTTCGGTGCTACTCACATCATCATCGGTCACTCAGAGCGTCGTGAATACCACAACGAATCTGACGAGTTTATCGCTAAGAAATTCAACTTCCTAAAAGAAAACGGCCTAACACCTGTTTTCTGTATCGGTGAGTCTGAAGCGCAAAACGAAGCTGGCGAAACTGAAGCTGTATGTGCACGTCAAATCAACGCAGTTATCGACACTTACGGTGTTGAAGCTCTAAACGGCGCAATCATCGCTTACGAACCAATCTGGGCTATCGGTACTGGTAAAGCAGCAACCGCTGAAGATGCACAACGCATCCACGCTTCTATCCGCGCACTAATCGCAGCGAAAGACGAAGCAGTTGCAGCACAAGTAATCATCCAATACGGTGGTTCTGTTAAGCCAGAAAACGCTGAAGCTTACTTCTCACAACCAGACATCGACGGTGCTCTAGTTGGCGGCGCTTCTCTAGACGCGAAAAGCTTCGCGGCAATCGCTAAAGCAGCGGCTAAAGCAAAAGCTTAATCTCGTTTTTACTGAGAGTAAAAATAACAAAGGGATGCATCATGCATCCCTTTTTGTTTGTGTTGTACCGTCGGAGTACCTAATAGGAAGTTCCGACTTACGCTGGCTCGGCAATTTTCACGGTTGGTTTTTTCGCGAGCTCCGCACTGGAATCCTTCTTATAAAGGTTCTCGTAGCAGTAATTTGTGGCTTCAATGTAGCCTTCTACGCTACCGCAATCAAAGCGCTGACCTTTAAATTTGTATGCCAAAACACAACCAGATTGAGCTTGTTGCATCAGCGCATCGGTGATTTGAATCTCACCACCTTTACCTGGCTCTGTATTTTCAATCAGTTCAAAGATATCAGGTGTCAGAATATAGCGACCAATAATCGCTAGATTGCTAGGTGCAGTGCCTGGCTCTGGCTTTTCAACCATGTTATCAATGCGGAAGATATCATCTTTGATCATCTCGCCAGCAATCACACCGTACTTATGCGTTTCTGATTCCGGAACTTCTTGTACGGCAACGATTGAACAGCGGAACTGTTTGTACAGCTCAACCATTTGAGCTAGAACGCCTTGGTCCTCATTCACACAAAGGTCATCCGCGAGCACAACAGCAAACGGTTCATCACCTACCAGTTCACGTCCCGTAAGAATAGCGTGACCTAAGCCTTTCATTTCACGCTGACGAATGTAAGTGTAACTCGCAGAATCAATCAAAGAACGAATATCATCAAGCAGCGCTTCTTTACTTGTACCGCTAATTTGATGCTCTAACTCATAATTTTTATCAAAGTGATCCATTAACGAGTGCTTACCACGACCGGTGACGATGCACATACCGTCCATACCGGCTTCAATCGCTTCTTCGACACCGTATTCAATCAATGGCTTGTTCACCACAGGCATCATTTCTTTCGGCATCGACTTAGTTGCAGGAAGGAAACGTGTGCCGTAACCCGCCGCTGGGAATAAACATTTTTTAATCATAACCATTACCAACTAAAAAAAGCTCCCTTAAGGGAGCCTATTATATTATTTGAGTATAAATACTAATTAATCGCTACCAAACAGGTCACGGGTATAAACTTTATCAGCCACATCAGCAAGCTCTTCAACCATACGGTTAGAGACAATCACATCTGCACTTTGTTTAAACTCATTCATATCTTTGATTACACGTGAGTTAAAAAACTCATCTTCCTGAAGTACTGGTTCATATACCACGACTTCGATGCCTTTTGCCTTAATACGCTTCATAATGCCTTGAATAGACGAAGCGCGGAAATTGTCTGAGCCAGCTTTCATAACTAAGCGATAAATGCCCACAACTTTTGGTTCTCGCTTGAGAATAGACTCTGCGACAAAATCTTTACGAGTGCGGTTTGCATCAACAATAGCTCCAATAATGTTATTTGGAACATCCTGATAGTTTGCTAACAGTTGCTTTGTATCTTTCGGTAAACAGTACCCGCCGTAACCGAATGAAGGGTTGTTGTAGTGGTTACCAATACGAGGGTCTAAGCCTACACCTTCAATAATTTGGCGCGCATCAAGGTTATGTGCTTCAGCATAAGAATCCAGTTCATTGAAGTAAGCCACGCGCATCGCAAGGTAAGTGTTTGAAAACAACTTAACCGCTTCTGCTTCTGTAGAGTTAGTAAACAGAACCGAGATATCTTCTTTTACCGCACCTTCGACCAAAAGATTAGCGAACTTCTCTGCACGTTCGCTACGCTCACCAACGATGATGCGAGACGGGTGGAGGTTATCGTAAAGTGCTTTACCTTCACGAAGAAACTCTGGAGAGAACATTACATTCTGACAACCGAGTTCTTCTTTAATGCGCGCAGTATAACCCACAGGTACAGTCGACTTAATCACCATAACCGCATCTGGGTTAATCGCCATCACATCTTTAATCACAGCTTCAACTGAAGAGGTGTTAAAGTAGTTCGTTTGAGGGTCATAATCCGTTGGTGTGGCAATGACAACAAACTCTGCGTCTTTGTAAGCCAGCTCTTTATCTAGCGTCGCGACAAAATTTAACTCTTTGTTTGTTAAAAAATCCTCAATTTCGGCATCCACAATTGGAGATTGCTTGTTATTCAACAAATCCACTTTTTCTTGGATAATATCAACCGCCAAAACCTCATGGTTTTGTGACAATAACAATGCATTGGACAAACCGACGTAGCCCGTGCCTGCGACAGCAATTTTCATTTTTATTTCCTATTATTTAACTGACGCTAGCATATCAAAACACCGACACTCTCGGTAGAGTGCGGTGATTTACTAAAAGCCTAACTAGCTACACAAATTAATTCAATTGAGTCCCCAAGTAACGCAAATAAGCGTTGCGGATGCGCAGCTTGTTCTGTTCAAAGTACTCTTGACCATAACGACCTCGGTTAAAGTAACGGCGAAGCATACTATTATCCATAACGAGTTCATCACCCTGGCCTGCCACTAAGTAGTTATAATCATTACCCACTCGTGTCGTAATGTTGAAATCATAGGCTTCGTTGCCACGAATCTGTATTACTCCCGGTGACATATCACGCCATGGCGTTAAGGGCAGCTTTACTGACACAGTGACAAACTGCTCTTCATCTGTATCGTTAAACTTTGTCACCTGATAACTTGCCGATACTTCTATGTCTTCAAACCAATGTGATGTCGTGAATTTTGCGCCAACATCACCTTTCCAAAACTCTCCAGCAGTTGCGTTAAACTGCCAACCCCACTCTGGCATAGAGAATGTGTAACGAGTTAAAAAGATTTGGCGATCTGGGTTCACATAACCATTTTTGTCTTTTTCGTCTTGATGTTGGAAATAGCTCATCTCTAATCCCAACTCATGGTTGCCCGATTGAGAGAACCAAGCTGATTCACTGCGCGCACCGATATAGTCCGATTTAACCAAGCCTAGAGATACCTGGTTTGCTATATCGACATACGGTAAACGGAAGAACTGATGTACCATTGCACGATCAATCTCGCTCTCATACGCGCTGTCTTCAAAATACCCGCCCTCCTCAAAATCATCACTTTCTGCTAAAGGTAAAATATGACGAACATCAATTGCCGCGCCAGGCCATAGATAGGTGTATAAGTTGCTAGACATAGCAAAAGAGTAATCATACACACCGTACTCGGTTGCTACGCCATGCCTTACCATAGGGGAAAGTACTATCTGCGAATCTAAAGTGCCTGAATTGACTCGCTCCGTTTTCCAAGTAACCATGTCTAACCTTTCCGACAAATCGCGCGTGATAAACTGCATGTCATCACAAGATGCGCTGCCATTGACAAAACTTTGATAGCAGTTAGAGTTAGACAAAACGCTGACCACTGGTTTTTGGTTAGCAAGCATCACAACTTCAAATTGATCAGATGCAGCGCCAATATCTTGCGCCGTATTTTGACCTAAGTGGCTCGACACAATCCCTAGAGCCACGCCTAATCCATCAGCTTGATTATGATTGTAGCGACGATTCTCTAAAGCCACCACGGCCCTACCTTCGGCCGTGCCCACTTTAACGTTAACGAAACCTTCATTATACAACGAATTTATCAAGGCCGAGACCGATGCGTTATTAGCTTTACCTTGTTCTAGAGATAGCCTCTCCTTCAGAGAAATATTACTACGAGCATACTCACGAGAGCGGGTATAATCGCCAATGAGCGGAATAGACAATGCGGCATTCCAAATTGTCTGTTCATCCGTCTCATGGCCAGAATAAAGCTGGTAACTCAACGAGGCTGTCATGTCATAAGGTAAGGTATCTTCTGGCGTGAACACTTTCACTGATGAGTTAAACTCGACAGCATCGTATTCACCAGTAAACTGTAAAAAACTTAGTGGCTGGTATTCTACACCGACAAATACTCCATTCATGACCCCAAGATCAATATCTGACACACCATACCCAGCAGAAAAACGAACTGGTGCAAAATCAGCTGTATAGTCAGCTACAATGTAGTTGGTATTAAACTTGTTTGCGGCTCCTCCCAAATCCTGAATACCAACAGCAAGATTTAAGCTGTCAATATCCCACCATTTAGGTAGCTGGTATTTGAATGACATTGATAGGTCACGAACCCCACCGCAATCAGGCTCTAAAAAGCTTCTACAGTTATAAGTTTTCGTCACAATACGAGCATGTGCTTCTAAGCCTTCCAGTAAGCCAAAAGAGAACTTAAGCGAATCGAGATCATGGATATTATTTTCCCAAGGTAAACCTTGCGCGAATGTAAACGAAAAATCTCCATACTCTAATGAATGTGCATTTGGAGTAAAAACTAATCCAGTAAAGCTCTGATTGGAGGGTAAGCTATCCAAAGGAAAGGTTATATTGGTTGCACTGATAGACAAAGGCAACGAACACGCTACCAGCCCAACGATGTTCATTTTTTTTTTCATTGTTGTATTATCACTACCTTGTGTTTATCTGACGATTGAAATTTTAATATCAAGAACATCTTCGCTTATTTACCTTGCTAGGCATCCAAATGAAAAGCCTAAAAACAAAATAAACAAAAAATATTGTAACTGAGATCATTATAACTTTATATATATAGAACTCAAGATTCTCTCTAGAGAGCAAAAAGACAGAGGGAAGTAAAATAAAACCTATTACCTTAAATAACGGAGATGAGCTCGAAATAAAAAGATCGTTTATCCTTAATACGATACCGACAAAGACTCCTATAAAGAAATAAAAATACCCCAACATTACAACAGCAGTGCCAATAACAGAAGGGGAAACAATAAACCTACCATTCAAACCAAGCACTTCAGTCGTAATAAACTTTCCATTAGTCATTAACAAAATAGGTTTATCTGCCCAAATCGCTCTTGGTATAAAGGTGTAAAATTGCGTGAAAAAATTATCAAAAAAAACCAACACAAAATCAGAAGAATATTCAAACTTGTGAATAACTTGATACAAACTATTAATAGGTGAAAAACTATCTAAAGTATACAAAAAAAACAAATATGACGCTTCTGAAGAAGAAAGGCTATTAGAGTATCGGAAGAATGCCAGTAGTGTAACACCTATCATCATAGTTATAGAAAAAGTACCAAATACTTTTAAACTAATACGTTTAAAGTACAGTAGATAAAGAGCAAGTGAAACAATACCTCCAGCAGCTATATTTCTCGAACCACCAGTAATCAAAAAAACTAGCGAACCAAAAATTATCATAATAGAAAGTGTTATTAAAATTCTAGAATTTGATAACCTACCAGACAATAAGTAAATTAACGCGCAAGGAGAATATGAATACAAAAATAGAAGGTACACTCCATTACCCGCATTTGCTTCAAGTTGATCTCCATATCCACCATGACCAATAGTGATACCTTTCGTCAGAAGCAAAAAGATTAGGCATGCTAATGGAGGAACAATAGAGAAATAAAAGAAAAATTTTAGATTACGAGGAGTATTCACTGCTTTTTTTAAAAGATTGCAATCACTACCTTTAAGTAATCTACCGAAAATAAAATAGCCAAAGTAAACACAAAAAATAAATGGGACGCTATACCAAAGTGTCAAAAGGTAGTCAAGATATGACACGCCATGATATAGCCCATACTCTTGTTCAAAGATAAATATAGCAGGTAGAACCAAGAAATATGAGACAACAAAAAAAACTGTAAATAAGAATAAGGCGAGTCTATTTTTATTCAACATTCAAGATACTCTCTATAAGCAACTTCTAGGCTGGATGAATAAATTTAAAGCTTATTCCTCAACGAAAGAAAAATAAAATAAATCAGTTTAACTTGACGAAAAATACGTTTTGGCTCTTTTAGTAAACGATATAACCACTCCAGCCCCATATCACACCACATCTTTGGTGCTCTAGCTACAGCGCCGGTATAGACGTTGTAAGTTCCGCCAACCCCCATCATAAAAAAGTCTGCTCCCATTTCCTTGCAGCGCTTCATGAAAAGCTCCTGGCGTGGTGAACCTAACGCAACGGTTACAATACGTGGATTCACTGATAATATAGAATTAATCATCACTTCTTCATCATCAAAATAGCCATCATGCGATCCAACTACATTAACTCGATATTCTTGCTGAAGTTTCTCCACAGTACGCTTCAAAACAGAATCCGTAGCACCAAGGACATACACAGGGGTTTGCTCTTCACCAGCCTTTTTCATCAAGGCTTCCCAAAGTTCACAACCAGGGACGCGTGATATGGATGAACCCAACTTTTTTTCCGCTAACTTTACTGTTCCAATCCCGTCTAAATAGCGTAAGTTTGCGATCTCTAATGCTTGATAGGTAGATGGATTTTCCATCGATGAAACAATTTTCTCAGGGTTGATTGCCACGCCAATCGAGCTAGAATTTAAATGATGCGCAAAAATATCGTTTGCGGCATGTTCAACGCCGTTATAACACTTCACATCAAAGTCATAAATCTTAACAGTTTCAACAACAGACATTTTTTAAAAACTCTTTGGTAATTTTTTCTGAATTATATTTTTTCATTACAAATTCAGATGGTTTGGGGTTAGCATCGGAAAAGCACATATCACTGGCTTGTATAATGGCATGAGCAATTGTTGACTCGTCGTCACTATCAATTAATTTGCCTGCGAATGCTGGCACTACATCAGGAATAGCCTGATAATTTAAAGCTACAATCGGTAAGTTTGCCGCCATGGCTTCAATGTATACCATACCGAATGAATCTAGCTTAGACGGTAAACAAAATACATCTGTTGAAGATAAAAGCTTGGTTTTTTCTTCATAATCTATCCATCCCAACATAGACACTTTATGCTCAAGATGGTTCTCTGCAATGATTTGTTTCAGTTCAGCCTCTTGATTACCCGTTCCAGCGATTGTCAAAGTATAATTTTCAGGTAAATGCTTGAACGCAAGTACGGTCTTATCAACGCCTTTCCCAACCTCTAGACGTGCCATTGAAAGAACTTTTATTTTTTCTCCGCGTTTCCTTCGGATATCTTGCATAGCCAACGATTCTAACTGCTCATCCGCAGGGTTTGACGAAATTACAAACTTATCCTGATATTGAGGGAAAGCTTCAGTCAATAAAGACTTCCACCATGGCGTAAGTACGATGACCTTATCAGACAATTTGACGATCAACTCCAATAGCCATTTATATCGTCTCGAAGACAAGTAGTCATATACACGTGGAGAGTGTAAGTGACTTATTACGGTTGCATGCTTCAAGTGACAGATACATATAAGAAATAGCTTCCGAACCATAGAGAACCAAGGGCCAATGTGGAACCAACAATAGTCACTAGGCTTCACCTTGGTCGCTTCCTTTACGGCATTCCAAAAGCGAGATAATTTACTGCCTTCCGCATGAGTATCAATAAAACTTAAATCAACTCTGTCTTGCATTGTCGAGACGTAGCCAACAAGAGCGGTGCTAATCCCACCTTTACCTGATTTTAATGCGGTACTAAAGATCTTTAATGATGGCTTCTTATCCATAACTTCCTCAACTACTCTTTACCGTAGTTATAATATTTAGGCACATAATTGGTCAGAACTCGGCCAGCTAAATTCAAGAAAGGAATAAGAGTGTGCGGCGTTTTAGGTGAATACAACCCCTCAGAATTTAACGAAGACAAAGGACTATTCTCAGTGGCCCAAATATCTTTAAATACACGATAATTCAACACTTCGTGAACTTCAGCCTCAATACAAGATTTAAAAACAACAGGAGTAGCAAACAGCGGCAACACGATATTGAACAAACCGTTTAAAACCACACCTCCACATGACATAGCAGTAAAACCACGACCATAAAGAAACTCGAAAGCAGTCGCATTTTGTAACGGATCGCAATGCAAATTTAGGGACTGGATCATACCTATATCCCGATGTAACAAATCTCGCTCCTCACTATTCAAACAGGCATAACGGTTATCCAAAATGGTTTGGTAGGATTCTTTCTTCTCCACTAACCATGGAAAAAGCTTATTCAACTCACCTTCCACACCTCCATAGTGAAGATAAACCCCCCGCTGAAGAACATCTCCTAAATAGCCGTCCAGAGACACATAAGCTTGTCCCATCAGTGATGACGCATACTCATAATTTGCTATGAACTGTGGGTTAATCGCTTGATTCTGTCCATCAAATAACCATTCATTTATCGCAACATGTTCATCTTTAACTAATGTTTGCTTGAATAAGAATGATTGGTGCTGAGTGTCTAATTGCTTTGAAATAATGGCAGCGTTGCGCACATCTTTTGAGTTAACCGGCCCCCAAGTATAAGAAGAAGATGGATCACCTTTCATGGCCAATAGACGAGAATCAAAGCCTGCCGACAACGCAACAAACTTCTCAACTGGCTGAAAGTAAGCCGCTATTTTTTCGAGATAACGAGGTATATCACTCAGCGAAATAGAATTCACTTTTGAATAGTCGACGTACCCTGTTGTTTCGCGGGATGCAACGTCAAGAATCATACCTGGTAGCAATTTACTTACACTCTGATACTTAGTATGGCATCCCCAAGCATGGCCTTTCTTTTGAATAATGGTCTGCCATTTAGGATCAATATTACCCCCGATCTGTTGGGCTGAAGGTGACAGCTTAAATTCGTCTTCGGTCGTGTAATAATGCGAAGACAAACCAAAGTAATCATTGAACACAGACTGCTTACCAGACTTGTCTTCATACCAACCGATAAAGACCCCAGCTTCAATATTTTTCAGTACAGTGCACAAGCCTAGCTTAAGAATATCAGCGTGGAGTGTATCCAAATTATTGCGCTCATCTTGATAAATAAACCATCCGCTAACAATCAGTGTCGACGCTTCTTTTTCACTTATTGGGCTATTTCCTTGCCAAAGGCGTCCATCATAATGCACAACTACATGTCCATGCATTATTGCCTCAGCACGGTTTGATAACGCCGCGATGTATGAAGGGAACTCCCCTGCATTGATATTTAACCAGTTCATCCTAGCCCCTTTAATTGATTACTTTTTTAAACTTATACAGACGAACGACATAACAAATTAATATCAGTAAGATAATTGCCACCATTGATATAATTGCATAATCGCTGCTGACCTTAAATATCGAAAATCCCACATAACAAAGCAACATGACAACGAAAGTGATAGTGTTATATTTCAGGGCAACATTTTCTTTATTGAGGAAAATAACAAGCATGGAGTCCAGCAGCGATAGTTGACCAACAACCAAAACAAACAGCATGACTGTAATAACACCAAGCATCAATGGAGCCTCATTCATGATGTGATAACCATTGATATACAAATAAATGAGGGAAAGCAGTAAAATGGCTGGGAGAGACAGCAGACAGATTAAGCCAATCTGTTTATTTGTTTTTGCATAGAAGTCATTGTCTACCTTCCCATCCCTTGCATCTGAAGCAATTTTTTGAATTTTTGTATTGAAGACGGCACGTGGTAATACAAGCGCTGCGCCTGAAATTGCCACCACCATTGACAGCATAGACACCAAACGATCACTGGCTACCGTTAACATCAATGTAGGAAGAATATACATCACCCCGCCACTGACCAGGTTGGAATAACCGAGTTTCACTCCCATGATTAACGTCTGTGGATTATACCATTGCACGTCTTTTATCGCATACCTTCGGCTGATTAAGATGCTGATAAGTAAGGCAACCCCATTCGCCCCCGCAATCAGCAATAAACCGTTACTGTTTGGCCCAATGACAAAGCCGATCGCAGTGATAACGACCAATAGGCAGTCCATCTGAAATAGTTTATGCAACTCATTACTAGCAAGATAGTAATGTCGCTCAAGCTGATAAGCACCGATTGCTAAGAGAGCAAGAGTGAAAACGGCCGCGTTTTCAACAGGGACTAAGTGAAACAGCACACTTGCCAACGCCACACACAGTGATATCAGCAGCAATGATGCAAGATGGGTTATATACACCGTGTTTGCGTGGGCATGCAGCTCTTCGCCCCCTGCCTGTTTAATATACGACGTTGAGATCCCTAAACTGCTAAACATACATAAGCCCGTCACCAAAACAAACTGGCTGACGACCAAATCGCTCCCATCAGAGAGCAACAACATATTTAGCATGTAAATCGCGATTAAACGATACGCTCCCGGCATTACGGCGGACAGTATCGCATATATATTTTTTTTCAAAATCATCCCCAAAAACAAAGCTCCATTTTTATGGAGCTTTGTATCTTCGAGTAACTTTTATCTTACTTTTATAACCAAATACCTTTCGTATCGATAACAAAAGCATCGTTTAGTTTTATTTTTTTGAATTGTTTATGATCAACGAGCATTACATGAATGTCTGTTCTGGAGAGAGATTCATCAAGTGACACTAGGTTAATGTTATCAATATTAATGGAGCTAATATTTGGCTCGATAGCCAACACTTTGCCAACATGGCTATCTGCAATCGACTTTGTAATGTCGAGCGCTGGACTTTCACGTAAATCGTCAATATCTGGTTTAAATGCGAGGCCATAGCATGCAATAGTGACATCTTGTGCTGTCTTTGTCGGGTTTGCATTAAGGAAGTCTGCTACCGCCATCTTAACTTTATTAATAACCCACTCAGGCTTATAATCATTTACACTTCTTGCCATATGAATAACTTTAGCGGTCTCTGGCGTCTTGGAGACAATAAACCAAGGGTCAACTGCAATACAGTGACCGCCAACACCCGGTCCAGGCTGAAGAATATTGACCCTTGGGTGACGGTTAGCTAGAGATATTAACTCCCAAACGTCAATATCCAACTCATCACATATCATTGATAACTCATTAGCAAAAGCTATTTGGACGTCGCGAGAGCTGTTTTCAGTTAACTTTGCCATTTCCGCCGTTCGAGCATTGGTTACAACACACTCACCCATAACAAACGTTTTATATAGTTCAACGCTACGCTCAGAACAGCGCTTGCTCATTCCGCCAATTACTCGGTCATTCTGAACTAATTCTGTGACAACTTTCCCCGGCAATACACGTTCAGGGCAATGCGCAATATTTACATCCGCAAATTCCCCTGCCGTTTGTGGAAAGGTCAAATCCTTGCGAGCTTCAGCAAGCCATGCTGCCATCTGCTCTGTAGCACCGACAGGTGACGTCGACTCAAGAATAATCAAGTTACCTTTCTTCAAAACAGGAGCGATAGCTTTTGCAGCCGACTCGATATAAGTCAAATCTGGCTCTGGAATATCTCCTTTTTCACAAGGCTTAAAAGGTGTCGGTACTGCTATTAAAAAAGCATCTGCTGGTTCAGGCGTTGTTACCGCTTTCAAATATTCTTGCTGTACTGCAGCACTCACCAACATATCCAGATCCGGTTCAACGATATGGATCTCGCCGCGATTAATTGTGTCTACTGCATGCTGATTAACATCAACACCAATCACTTTTTTCTTGCGAGAAGCAAACATTGCTGCTGTTGGTAAGCCAATATACCCTAAACCAATAACTGAAATTGTTTCAAATGACATTTTTCATTCCAATATTTAATTTTATTTTGCTAATATATCTAAAATCATTTGACAAGCGTGACCATCCCCATATGGGTTATGTGCATAGCTCATCTCTTTATATTTAACTTCATCTTTTAATAAGATTTCTAACGCAGTAATTATTTTATCCGTATTTGTACCGACTAACTTTACTGTCCCTGCCTTAACAGCTTCAGGCCTTTCTGTTGTATCGCGCATAACTAATACAGGCTTTCCAAGTGAAGGGGCTTCTTCTTGAATACCACCAGAGTCCGTTAAGATGATATACGCCTTATCCATTAAATAAATAAATGGTAAATACTGCTGAGGCTCTATCAGTAAAACATTTTCAATATTACCTAAAATCCTATTTACTGGCTCACGTACGTTTGGGTTTAAGTGCATTGGATATAAAATTTGGACATCTGGATTACTTGTCGCAGTTTGCGCTAATGCTTCACAAATTCTCTCAAAGCCACCGCCAAAACTCTCTCGTCGATGCCCTGTAACCAAAATCAACTTTTTACTCTCGTCTAAGAACGGAAACTGTTTCTCTAGCTGAGATTTTAGCTCTTTGTTGGTTTCAATTTTTTCTCTGACCATTAATAATGCATCGATTACTGTATTCCCTGTTACATATATATCTTCGGAACAAAAGTTTTCTCGAAGCAAGTTATCTCTCGATGTCTCTGTAGGAGAAAAATGATATTTCGTCAAAACCCCAGTTAGACGCCGATTAGCCTCTTCTGGCCAAGGGGAGTATATATTTCCTGTACGAAGACCTGCTTCAACATGCCCTACTTCAATTTGCTCGTAATAGGCAGCAAGACTGGCAGCAAAAGTGGTAGCTGTATCACCATGAACAAGAACAATGTCGGGCTTGAAATCTTCAAATACAGGCTTGAGCTCTTGCACAATTCGAGCTGTTACATCATTAAGCGTTTGCCCTACCTTCATTAAATTAAGGTCATAGTCTGGCTTGATCTCAAATAATTCTAATACTTGATCTAACATCTCTCTATGCTGTGCGGTAACACAACATTTAGATTCAAAACGTTGATCGCTTGATAAAGCATGAACTAAAGGTGCCATTTTTATAGCTTCTGGGCGCGTACCAAAAACTGTTAGAATTTTTTTTATAGTCACTCTATTTTTCCCTAACAAAGTATAAAATTATGTTGGAACAAATAAATATAATTCATATTTGTTCACTGGTCATTCTTTGGCGCTTTTTCAATTTATTTAACCAAGAAGAAATGCGCCAAATATGACTAATTATCGAAAAGTAGCATGTAAACAAAATCAAGAAAGCACTAAACATTATTGATTCGCTAATACCAACAAAATCAGCCCACAAACCGATAGCGGCACAAATTGATGCCATCGAACAGATGAAAATTAACGTTGCACCTGGAGACAGCCCAATACGCTGACAAATATGGTGTAGATGTTCTCTGTCTGGTTGGAATGGTGACTGACCTTTACGAATACGACGGATCATAATGGTTGCCATGTCCATCAATGGTAAAGCTATCAACCACAGCGCTGTAACTGGCTTAAAAGCTACAGCTCCTGGCTCTTGTGTGCCGCGAATCAGCATCCAGACCACAGTAAAGCCGATGAACATACTGCCTGCATCACCCATAAAGATCTTAAAGCGACGACCAAGTGGGAAACCTAAGTTTAGGAAGATATAAGGAAGCATCGCAGTTACGATCAATAAACAGATCGTAGCTAAATATTCGTTTCCGTTGTAGGCAAATACAATACCTAATGCTGTAAAGGTGACCGAGGCTAACCCGCCCAGCAAGCCGTCTATGCCATCAACCATATTAAATGCGTTAATTGCGCCTATTACCGCAATAACGGTGATCACTGCGCCAGCGACTTCATTAAGGGCAATGGTTTCGCTCCCCATTAAGTAGCCTAAATCGTGTAAGCTGTGGCCTCCGATGTAAATCATCGCAAGGGATATTCCGGCTTGGATAATAAGACGAATTTTGAAACTTACATCGTAGTAGTCATCTAATGCGCCGAGCACTATAAGCACAGCCGAACAAGATAAGTAGAGTGATAGGTTGTCATTCATTGGTAGGAACAGAAGGAACCCGACCAGTATAGTAGAGAAAATGGAGATGCCTCCTACAAGGGGTACTACTCCTTGGTGGAGCTTTCTTGCATTGGGTTTATCTACTAGACCTACGCGCTTAGCAACTTTGCGCATAACAAAAAGTAGAACGAACGACAAAATAAATACAAATAAATATGCATTATTCATGGTAGCCAACTGTGTTATTAAATAAGTTTGAGGTAAATCTATAACGCATCCGACTGATTCCCTTTACGGATTCCATTGCATCACAGGTCCGATACTGCTGATTCTTGCTTCGCTCGTATCTAGACACGCCGAACTCTAAGAATGAGCAGGTGATTTTTTGGCGTGACAAAACCACATTAGCCAACGTGGGTTGTAACGCATTGCAAACGCTAATTTCTAATATTGAATATGTAAGTAACTGAGTTCCACCGACACTAGCTCGTGACGGTCATCGGTTCTCAGCCTTTTATAGGCAGGCCAAATACAAAGCTGAACATACTAACTAACGGTTTGGGCCAGTAGTTATGTACTTCTATAAACCTAGTATTTGGTTTTGATAGGTATGAGAAATGGAGATTTAAATTGTAACCTATGCCTAACCAACATTTGCTCGCCACTTTGTTAGCTTTGAGCGTCCCTCTGACAAAAGGGAATTACATAAATTTGTAATAGTTCTCGTTTTTTATAAATCAATCTTGCCAGAAATGCACTTAGGTGCTTATTATTATTAAAAATTATCTTGCTTGGTTTCTTTTCTAGTAGGAAAGAGGCCAACAGACGATTTGGGCACGCTACCGCCCCTAGGTCTGGCTCCTAGAAGCAAGTTTTAGACGTAGTGTTTAATGGTTGCGTTTCCAAACAGGAGACGAATTGTATAGTAAACACGTTGCAACTAAAAGTAGAACGTGTAAAAAGCTTGCAAAAAAATGTCTTTTTTCTGACACTTAACTCGGCATAAACGTGACGCTTTTTTTTGTTGGCTTACTAATTATTAAACTCCTTCCGGCATAGCTGATGTTTGTGTAGCTAGCGCGTTAATCTCAGAAGCCTAAGTGAAAATAGTTGCAATAATATGAATTGCATCACAACAGGTTGCAATGCTACACAGTCAAATTTATGACGAATATCTAAGTCTCTCTAAACTTTCGGTTTTGCTGTTTTCTTACTCTCATTATCCTTGCCTACAATGCGCTCACTTATTCACCACTTTCTGCTTACCTTGTTCATTGCGCGATTGACTGAGCCGTCTTTACGTCGCGAGGTGTCGCTATATAAAAGCAAATACTCGTAAGCGTGGGTTAACAAAGGAAAAGGCGTCGTTTCGTTATGAAAGTACTGCACCACGGTGGGAAAAATACGGTTACAGGCTCTTGTCACGAGCTCGTATTACAAAATGGAAGTGTGCTGATCGACTGTGGTTTGCTACAAGGTCAAGATAATGCTCAGCAGGAGAGTTTGAATATCGACTTTTCTATCTCTGATCTCAAAGCGGTTGCTCTAACCCATTCTCATATCGATCATGTTGGTCGGCTACCTTGGCTATTGGCTGCAGGTTATAAGGGACCTATCTACTGTACGGAAGCCACCGCTGAGCTCGTACCGCTTATGTTAGAAGATGGATTAAAGCTCCAATTAGGCATGAGGCGCCATCAAAGGGAAAGCTTGCTCGATTTTATTCGAACGCTTATTCGCCCTTGCTCTTACTCCCAATGGATAGAGATAGAAGAACATACCTATCTTCGCTTTCAACCAGCAGGACACATTTTAGGGTCTGCATATGTTGAGTTTCATTTATCAAACAATGAAGTTGTTGTGTTCTCAGGGGATTTGGGACCTCGCAACACGCCTCTCCTACCTGACCCGGTATCGCCTGAAAAAGCTGACTATTTGTTTATCGAGTCAACATACGGCAATAAAGTTCACGAAGATGTTGAGTCTCGCAGTAGGCGATTGCTTTCTATTATTGAGCACGCACTTCAGGATGGTGGCGTAATTGTTATACCTGCTTTTAGCGTCGGGAGAACTCAAGAGTTACTGTTTGATATAGAAAAGCTTATTCATGAGCACGCCTTGCAAGATTCTCTGCCTATTATTCTCGATTCTCCTTTGGCTAAAAAGGTAACTACTACCTATAGGCAATTTAAAAAGCTTTGGGGAGCTGAAGCGAAAGAGCGGCTCGAGCATCACCGACACCCTCTTGCGTTTGATCAATGTATTACCGTCGAAAGCCACACTGACCATTTAAAGCTCGTCAATCGACTCGCGAGCACGGCAGAAGCTGCTATCGTGGTTGCGGCCTCTGGTATGTGTGAAGGTGGACGTGTCGTCAATTATTTAGAAGCATTGCTGCCAGATAAAAGAAATGATGTGTTATTTGCAGGCTATCAAGCAGAAGGGACGTTAGGTCGGCGAATTCAGGATGGAGAAGAGAGCATCTTGATTGAAGGAAAGCGCGTTAGAGTGGAGGCTCAAGTACATACCATGTCAGGTTACTCTGCACATGCGGATAGGGACGATTTAATACAGTTTGTTTCTGGCATTCCAACTCCTCCGAAAGAAGTTCACCTTATTCATGGTGAACAGGAGTCGAAAAGAACGCTTTATCAACAACTGATAACCCTCGGATATAACTGCGTTATATAGTGAAATGAACAATCATTTAATTTCGAGGCAATATAATATATCGCAAACATAGTTTTTCGAGTTCATTGATATAATTACGTTAAGATTCAAAAACAAGTCATGAACAAGGACTCAGGTTCAAGAAAATTAACAAAGTTATGAGCATGTTCTGGATTCAGGGATATAATTTCTATACGAAATAAATTATAATCGCCGACTTGTAAGCAATTGGCTAGTCGATAACAACTTATTCCATTCCTATGACAGACAGTATGAGCGACACGCTTCAAGAACGAGAAGCTTCTGAATTAACTAAGCATAATTCTATCAGCATAACATCAGCATTGGACGAGTTATCCGCAAGTGAATCAAATGCTTGCCTTTATATCTACTGTCCAAAAGAAGACGAAGCAAAAATTGCTCAAGTACTTAAGAGGCATCCTGAGATTAACGCTCAGGTTAATAACTATTCTCTTAGAGACTTCAAGAGCAAAACGCTTTGCCACTTCAAAAGCTCGCATCTAGATCCTGAACAGCAAGCGTTTCTTGTCGCGGCGACAGAGCTAGGTGCTTGGGTTGAGCCATTAGTGAGCTATTTTGACCGTTCACTCGGATATACTGAAACTGAGCTTTTGCACAGCGGCTACTTCTTACACCAAAAAGCTTTTTCTATCCTTTCTAATCGTAAGAACAGCTGGCAAAAACGCTTCATCGATCTGTTGTTTGTTTTCATGCTGTCATGGGTTGCTATTCCAGTAGGGCTTATTACGGCACTACTCATTAAGCTTGAATCGCCAGGTCCGGTATTCTTTAAACAGCGTCGTACCGGCCAGTATAATGAAGAGTTTGAAGTGATTAAGTTTCGCTCTATGCGGAACGATGCAGAAAAGAACGGAGCCCAATGGGCAACCAAAAATGACGCTCGCGTAACGAAAGTCGGCTGTTTTATTCGTAAAACTCGCATTGATGAGCTCCCTCAGTTAATCAACGTACTAAAGGGAGAGATGTCGATGGTTGGCCCTCGCCCAGAACGTGAAGTGTTCATCTCTGAGTTGGAAAAAGCCATTCCTTACTATCGCTTTCGTCACGCCGTTAAACCTGGGGTCACTGGCCTAGCTCAAGTAAAATATCCTTACGGCGCATCGGTAGAAGACGCTATTTGGAAGCATAAATACGATGTCTACTATATCAAACACCAAAACTGGATGATGGAAGTGAAGATTCTTTTCCTTACAGTCAAAACGGTGTTATTTGGGATGGGTAGATAAATACCTATCAGA
>NZ_JAWOWJ010000011.1:0-150582 GCF_033340495.1 Vibrio sp. 1249-1 | reverse complement strand
TACGGCCAAGAGCAAGAAATCAACATCAGCGCAAAAGCGGGTGACGATATCGAAGAGCTTGCGACTTACATTAACGGTCAAACTGACCTAGTGAAAGCGTCAGTAGACCAAGACGGTAAACTGCAAATCTTCGCTGGCAACAACAAAGTTGAGGGCGAGGTCGAGTTTTCAGGCGGTCTATCTGGTGAACTAGGTTTGGGCGAAGGCAAAAAAGTAACGGTAGATACTATCGACGTAACCTCAGTTGGTGGCGCACAAGAATCTGTTGCTATCATCGATGCGGCACTGAAATACGTAGATAGCCACCGCGCAGAGCTGGGTGCTTTCCAGAACCGTTTCAACCACGCAATCAGCAACTTGGACAACATTAACGAGAACGTGAATGCGTCGAAGAGCCGTATCAAAGATACAGATTTCGCGAAAGAAACGACGGCAATGACCAAATCACAAATTCTATCGCAAGCGTCAAGCTCAATCCTTGCGCAAGCGAAACAAGCGCCTAACTCAGCGCTAAGTCTGCTAGGTTAATCAATTTAACAAAGCAAGAAACCAAAGCCAGGCTCATCCCTGGCTTTTTGCTTATTGGCTATAACGATTCAGATGTGTCCTGACAGTATGTTCGATAAGGCATTCATATCGATTAGATGATCTCTTTAAATTCCAATGTTTCTGCGATGGTGGCGCAGAGACACCTGAGTCAAGCAGCTGCGCAAAATGTTGAGTCACAACGCAACCTAACTTCGGGATTTCGAATCAACTCGGCGAGCGATGATGCGGCAGGTTTACAGATATCGAATACTCTCCATGTACAAACGAGAGGGCTTGATGTCGCCTTAAGAAATGCGCACGACGCTTTTTCTGTTGCTCAAACAGCGGAGGGAGCATTGCACGAAAGCAGTGACATATTGCAACGCTTAGGCTCTCTGGGGCTTCAAGCAGCAAACGGCAGTTATGACTCAAGTGATCGGCAAAGTATTCAATATGAGGTCGTAGCGCTGCAAGATGAGCTTGATCGTGTCGCGATCACGACAACATTTGCGGATAAAAACCTGTTTGATGGATCTTACGGTTCACAAAGTTTCCATATTGGCGCGAACGCTAATTCAATCTCTTTGACGTTACGTAACATGCGTAGCCATATCCCAGAGATGGGAGGGCAGCATTATGTTGGTGATGCGGTCGATAAAGATTGGCGAGTCACTGGAGATAACCAAACTCTCAAAGTCGAATACCAAGACAGTAAAGGGCAAACCCAAACGGAATCCATTGGACTCAAATTGGGTGACCGTATAGAACAGGTCGCCACTTACATCAATGCTCAACAATCGATAGTGAATGCTTCAGTAACGGAAAACAACGAACTGCAATTCTTCGCTTCTACGATGGAGGCGCCAGAGGGTGTGGTTCTCGAAGGGAGTTTAGCGGATGAGCTTGATGTGAGCGCTGGTCAATTAGTCACAATGGATGACATCGATATGTCGACGGCAGGTAAGGCTCAGCTTTCAGTTGGGGTGATTGATGCAGCAATTAAGTACGTTGATTCGCACCGAAGTGAAATTGGCAGCTTTCAGAACCGTGTAAACGGCTCGATGGATAACTTAAATACTGTGAATCGGAGTGTTACAGAATCCAAGAGTCGAATAAGAGATACAGACTTCGCAAGAGAATCTACGGAAATGGTGCGTTCTCAAGTGCTCCAAGATGCGACAACAGCGTTATTGGCTCAGGCAAAGCAAAGGCCGAGTTCGGCACTTGGATTACTTAGCTGAGCGGGTTTCATTGATGTAAGTCGATCAGAAATAAAATTTCAGGTAATAAAAAACGCTGCCAATGGCAGCGTTTTTTCGTGCTCGATTAAGTAAAAATTACTTAGTTACACGTAAAACTGGAGTTTCACCAACAGTTACAGAACCAGAAAGCTTGTTTAGCTCTTTGATTTCGTCCATGTTAGAGATAACAACTGGAGTTAGCGTTGACTTCGCTTTCTCTTCTAGAAGAGCTAGATCGAATTCAATTACAGTGTCGCCAGCTTTGACAGTTTGACCTTCTTCAGCGATACGTGTGAAGCCTTCGCCTTTTAGTTCAACTGTGTCGATACCGAAGTGAACGAAAAGCTCAACACCGTCGTCAGACTCGATAGAGAACGCATGGTTAGTTTCGAAGATCTTACCGATAGTACCGTTTACAGGAGCTACCATTTTGTTGCCTGCTGGCTTGATAGCAATACCGTCACCAACGATTTTCTCAGCGAAAACAACATCTGGCACGTCTTCGATGTTTACAATCTCACCAGAAAGTGGCGCGATGATTTCGATAGCACCAGCGTCAGCGCTGTCATCAGATACAAGCTTCTTAAGTTTGTCAAACAGACCCATTGTGTCATGCTCCTAAGGTTTGGTTTTATTCTGTCGAATTATAGTATACCAATATAGCTCATTAGACGACTTTTTTCGCCGTCTAATGGCCATTAAGTATTGAATTACTTGGTACTACCGATTACTGAGCTTTCTCAGCAATAAACTTTTCTACCACGGCTTCGATTTCTTCTGCTGTCGGTAGAGAAAGGGCTTCTTCAGCCATTGCTTTCACTTCTGCGAAGTTAGAGTTACGAACTACTTTCTTCACTTTAGGGATTGAAATGCCGCTCATTGAGAACTCGTCCAGACCCATACCTAGAAGTAGAAGTGTTGCACGCTCGTCACCTGCAAGTTCACCACACATACCAGTCCATTTACCTTCTGCGTGAGAAGCGTCGATAACTTGCTTGATCACAGTAAGTACAGCTGGTGATAATGGGTTGTATAGGTGAGAAATCATCTCGTTACCACGGTCAACCGCTAGCGTGTACTGAGTTAGGTCGTTTGTACCGATAGAGAAGAAAGACACTTCCTTCGCTAAGTGGTGTGCGATCGCAGCAGCAGCAGGAGTTTCAACCATAACACCGATTTCGATGTTTTCGTCGAACGCGTGGCCTTCAGCGCGTAGCTCTTCTTTGTACTCTTCGATCGCTTTCTTAAGCTCACGGATTTCTTCGACAGAGATGATCATTGGGAACATGATACGCAGTTTGCCGTGTGCAGAAGCACGTAGGATGCCACGTAGCTGATCACGAAGGATTTCACGACGATCTAGACTGATACGTACAGCGCGCCAGCCTAGGAATGGGTTCATCTCTTTTGGAAGATCCATGTATGGGAGATCTTTATCGCCGCCGATATCCATAGTACGGATGATCACAGCTTGACCGTTCATTGCTTCCGCAACTTCTTTGTACGCTTGGTACTGTTCTTCTTCAGTTGGTAGCGCAGTACGGTCCATAAATAGGAATTCAGTACGGTACAGACCAACACCTTCACCGCCGTTACGAAGGATACCGTCACAGTCTTTCACTGTACCGATGTTACCGCAAACTTCTACACGGTGACCGTCAGTCGTTTCTGCGTGTAGGTCTTTCAGTTTCGCTAGCTCTTCTTTTTCAGCTAGGAATGCTGCTTTAACCGCTTTCGCTTCTTCTAGCTCAGCTTCTGATGGGTTAACAACAATCTTGTTGTTCATTGCGTCAAGAATCAGCATGTCGCCATTCTTAACTTTCTTCGTGATGTCGTTAGTACCAACGATAGCTGGAAGCTCAAGTGAGCGAGCCATGATTGAAGTGTGAGATGTACGACCGCCGATATCACAAGCAAAACCAAGCACGTAGTCTAGGTTGATTTGTGCAGTTTCAGATGGCGTTAGGTCGTAAGCAACAAGAATTACTTCTTCGTTGATATCGCTAAGCGAAACAATGTTGATGCCTAGTGCGTTCTTAACAAAACGAGAACCGATATCGCGGATGTCAGTTGCACGCTCTTTTAAGTATTCGTCGTCTAGAGACTCAAGAGCACATGCTTGCTCTTCGATCACTGAGTGGATAGCGTGATCAGCAGTCATCTTGTCGTTTTTGATAAGTGCTAGGATTTCCTCTTCTAGCTCTTCGTCTTCAAGAAGCATGATGTGACCTTCAAAGATCGCTTCTTTTTCTTCGCCAAACGTTTCAAGCGCTTTTTGCTTGATAGTTTCTAGCTGAGCTGCAGATTTGTTACGAGCGTCAAAGAAACGCTGAACTTCAGCTTCTACTTGATCGTCAGAAATAGTGTTTGTGTTTAGGACAATTTCATCTTCTTGAAGTAGTAGTGCTTTACCGATTGCAATACCAGGAGATGCTAGGATGCCTGAAATCATAGCCTTACCTTAAGTTTGGTCAACTTTATAAAACGGGAGAATAATGGGTGCGCTAACGAATAGTTTTAGCTTAGTTTTGAGCCTATTTCCAACGAAGCCATTTTGCTTTCACAAAATGGCTTCTGGAGTAGGAGACCGGATTAGTGTAGTTGGTCCATTAGAGCAACTAGGTGGTCAACTGCTTGCTGAGCTTGTGGGCCTTCAGCAGAAATAGTAACTTGAGTACCTTTTACTAGGCCTAGTGTTTGTAGTTTGAACAGGCTCTTAGCGCTAGCGCTTTTACCGTTAGAAGTCACAGTGATGTCTGCGTCGAATGCTTTCGCTTCTTTAACAAACTGTGCAGCTGGACGAGTGTGAAGGCCGTTTTCTGCTGTGATTTCTACTTGCTTCTCGTACATGTGATATACCCCAATAAATGTATTTTTTTGTTAGTTTGTGACCAGATTTTAGCTTAACTGCTTTACATCTTGTGCGCTAGCACGGGAAGAGTTCAAAGCGCGTCAGTTCTGATACTAGTCAAAAGTTTGGTAACTACGCAACTGTTTGCGTGCGTAATCACTTTGAAACCTTTTTGTGTTCTGCTTCTTTATTTTGAAGCTAGAAATAAAACACCCTGATATTACCAAAGGTAGGGCAGGGATCAACAAAAAAGCCCCTAAACGGGGCTTTTTTAAACTAAAAATTGATTTGAACACATATTATTGTTGGTTCTCTTTTTCGGTAAAGATACCTGCAAAGAGTGCTGTACTTAGGTAACGCTCACCGGAACTTGGCAAGACAGTTACAATTGTTTTTCCTTCAAATTCAGGTAGTTCCGCAAGTCGGTTCGCTGCAACAACCGCTGCGCCTGATGAGATACCAGCTAGGATACCTTCCTCTTCCATTAGGCGACGAGCCATCTCAATCGCTTCTTCTGAGGTAACTTGCTCAACACGGTCAATAATGTCTAAATCGAGGTTACCTGGGATAAAACCAGCACCGATACCTTGGATTTTGTGCGGAGCAGGTTGGATTTCTTCGCCAGCAAGTGCTTGTGCAATAACTGGAGACTCTGCTGGCTCAACTGCGACAGAAGTGATGGCTTTGCCTTTTTCACCTTTGATGTAACGGCTTGTACCTGTGATAGTACCGCCCGTACCGACACCAGCAACGAATACGTCGATTTCACCGTCTGTCGCTTCCCAAATCTCAGGGCCCGTAGTCTTTTCGTGGATCTCTGGGTTCGCAGGGTTGTCAAATTGTTGAAGAAGTAGGTATTTCTCAGGGTTGCTTGCTACGATTTCTTCTGCTTTAGCAATCGCCCCTTTCATGCCTTTCGCCGCTTCAGTCAGCTCAAGGTTGGCGCCCAGTGCTTTAAGTAGCTTACGGCGTTCTAGGCTCATTGATTCAGGCATGGTCAATGTTAGCTTGTAACCGCGAGCGGCCGCTACGAATGCTAGAGCAACACCTGTGTTACCACTGGTAGGTTCTACAAGCTCTACACCTGGCTTAAGAAGCCCCGCTTTCTCTGCTTCCCAAATCATGTTTGCACCGATACGGCACTTAACACTGAAGCTAGGGTTACGCGCTTCAATTTTCGCAAGAACTTTGCCGTTGCTTACTTTGTTTAGACGAACGAGAGGTGTATTACCAATAGTAAGAGAGTTATCTTCGTAGATTTTGCTCATAGTGATGTTCCTTCATTACACGTTGTGTGAATATGGATAGAAGAATATGCGGTATGAAAAAAAGGGAAAAGGATTAAAAAGTTATATCTTATTAGGTTGGCCCAGAACTTGATAAAAGAAAAGGGAAAAGCTGGCGCTGATCCCTTTCCTTAATCTCTAGTCGACTATCGTTGGTGCTTAAACTCCGCGACCCACATAGCGGTTGCACCACATATTGCTACAGGCATGACAATGAGGTTCAAAATTGGGATCGTCGTAAACACAGACACCAATACCCCAAAGCCATAGGCCTTACCTTGCTTTTGTTTCAATTTGTAACGCATGTCGTTAAATGGGATTTTGTGATTATCAAACGGGTAGTCACAATATTGAATCGCGAGCATCCAGGCGGTAAAGATAAACCATAAAAATGGTCCTACTGTTTGTCCAAGGGCAGGGATGAGCAATAACAGGAATAGGCCTATTGCTTTAGGTAAGATGTAAAGGAGCTTTCTCCACTCACGAGCTAAAACGCGAGGAACATCTTTCAGGACGGCAGTGAAACCATCATCATTTACTTTTTGTCCCGTTAAGTACTCTTCCACTTTTTCAGCTAAGAGGCCATTGAATGGCGCGGCGATAAAGTTCGCGAGTGTGCTGAAAAAATAGGAGAAGGTAGCGAGTATTGTCAGAGCGAGTAAAGGCCAAAGAATGTAAGTTAACCAGGATAAAAACTCAGGCAGCTGCCCAATCCAGTCTTCGATCCATATATTAAGGTTTGAAAATAGATAGAAGATGGCACCACCCACAAGCAAGATATTTGCAAGTAGAGGTAAGATGACAAAGCGTCTGATTTTAGGGGCAAGTGCCAATTGTATCCCGTATAGAAAATAACCGAACCCGGTTCTCTGCTGATTGTTTTGCTTCATGTCTATTTTGGCTTCGTGTAAATGAAAACTCATTGTACCTGTGAGGACTTTTCTTTCAATGCCCTGACAAATGACGTCTTGTTAAGTGGAATCGTGGCAAGAATCACAACAAAAAACGGAACTTCTTGCATTAAGTTGTTCTAAATCTACATATAGTTTTGGTAAAGTAAACGTATCATTCAGATTTATTGCACTTGGGTTGCTGCTCAAGGAACTGCGAGTAGTAAAAACAAGTATATTGAGAGTAAATAATGCAGGAATTGCGATTCGTACTCATTGTTGTTGGCGCATTAGCCATCGCGGCATTACTGTTTCATGGTTTATGGAGCAGTAAAAAAGAAGGCAAAGCAAAGTTTGGTAACAAGCCACTTGGTAAGCTGGATGTTGACCAAGAAGACAAAAATGATCTTGTTGAGAAAGAGCGAGACTTCGCTCCCGCTCCTGAAGATGACTTTGAGATCATTCGCAAAGATCGCAAAGAACCAGATTTTGGGATGGCGAGCTCTTTCGACAACAAGTTTGAATCTGACCCGTTATTCGGTGGTCCATCTGAAGTCAAACAGACGCAGCAGGAGCCGGATGACATCCCTTCATTTGTTGCAGAAAAAGATAAAGAAGAGGACGTTGAGCCTGTTGTTCAAGCAACAGTAGCTGAAGAGCCATTCCAGCCTGCTGTGGAAGAAGACGTTATTCCCGCCGCGTTTGATATTACGGAGAAAGAACAGCAAGTCGAAACGGTTAGTGAGCCTGTCGTTGCAGAGCCTAAGGAAGAGCCAGAACCTGAAATGCAAGTGATTGTATTGAATGTGCACTGTGCTGGTGAAGAGCCATTTGTTGGTACTGCTTTATTTGAAAGTATGCAACAAAACGGTCTAATTTATGGCGAGATGGATATTTTCCATCGTCATGTTGACTTGTCCGGTAACGGCAAAGTGCTGTTTAGCGTCGCTAATATGATGCACCCTGGTACGTTTGAGCATGCTGATCCTGCTGAGTTTACAACGAAGGGTATTTCATTCTTCATGACATTGCCTTGTTATGGCGAGGCTGAACAGAACTTCAACTTAATGCTCCGAACTGCGCAGCAAATTGCTGATGACTTAGGTGGTAACGTACTTGATGACCAGCGCAACTTAATGACGCCAGATCGTTTAGCATCTTATCGACGTCAAATAGTTGAGTTTAATGCCGCTAACGCATAATCTTAACAGCAAATAATAATAGGGCTCCGGATGGAGCCCTTTTTCTTGGATTTCCCAACCTCACCGATTGAAAATACACGGGGCTTTACTATGTCTGAATCAGTACTTCAGCGACTAGAAGAACTAAAAGAGTCGTTGCATTACCACGCTGTGCGTTACTACGTGGAAGATAACCCAGAGATCCCTGATGCCGAGTACGACCGTTTAATGCGAGAGTTACTGGATATTGAAGCTGAGAACCCTGACTTAATAACCGTAGACTCGCCAAGCCAACGTGTCGGTGGACAACCTCTCTCTGCGTTTAGCCAAGTGACACATGAAGTACCGATGCTTTCGCTTGATAACGCGTTTGATGATAGTGAACTTGATAGTTTCCACAAGCGCGCACAAGAGCGCGTGGGCAGCCAGAGTGTGAAAGAATACTGTTGTGAGCCTAAATTGGATGGACTCGCCGTAAGTTTGTTATATGAGAATGGCGTATTAGTTCAGGCGGCCACTCGAGGCGATGGTACTACGGGTGAAAACATCACAGAGAATGTGCGTACGATTAAAGCCATTCCTTTAAAACTCAGAGGTAATGACTGGCCAAATCGTCTTGAAGTTCGTGGTGAAGTCTTTATGCCGAAAGCTGGGTTTGAAAAGCTCAATGAATTAGCAAGGAAGAAAGGCGAGAAAATCTTTGTTAATCCACGTAACGCTGCGGCAGGTAGCTTACGACAATTGGATTCACGTATTACGGCTTCTCGTCCGCTTAGCTTCTATGCATACAGTGTAGGCGTGGTGCAAGGCGCAGAATTGGCAGCAAGTCATTACGAACGCTTTTTGCAAATCAAATCTTGGGGACTGCCAATGTGTCCGGAAACTAAGCGAGTTGAAAGCTTGGCGGATGTAAAAGCTTACTACCAAGATATATTGCAGCGTCGTGATGCCCTCCCTTATGAGATCGATGGTGTCGTTATTAAAATTGACGATATTGCCGTGCAAGAGCGTCTGGGGTTTGTTGCTCGCGCTCCACGTTGGGCGATTGCCTACAAGTTCCCAGCACAGGAAGAAATGACGACACTGAATGAAGTGGAGTTCCAAGTCGGTCGCACTGGTGCGATTACACCTGTTGCTAAACTAGAGCCTGTATTTGTTGGCGGGGTAACGGTAAGTAATGCGACGCTTCATAACGCAGATGAGATAGAACGTCTGCAGGTCAAGATTGGTGATCACGTTGTGATCCGCCGTGCTGGCGATGTTATTCCGCAAGTCGTATCTGTCATCAAAGAGCGTCGACCAGAAACAGCTCGAGATATTGTTTTCCCAACTCAGTGTCCTGTTTGTGGTTCGCATGTTGAGCGGATCGAAGGAGAAGCGGTAACACGTTGTATGGGGGGCTTAGTTTGCCAAGCCCAACGCAAACAAGCGCTAAAACACTTTGTTTCTCGTAAAGCGTTAGACGTTGACGGTTTAGGCGATAAAGTGATCGAGCAGCTTGTTGATCGTGAGATGGTGAAAACTCCTGCTGACTTATTTAAGTTATCAGCGGGGATTTTAACCGTACTAGATCGCATGGGGCCAAAGTCTGCGCAGAATATTGTGAATGCGTTAGAAAAATCCAAAGAAACAACTTTACCTCGGTTTTTGTATTCACTGGGGATCCGTGAAGTTGGCGAGGCAACCGCAGCAAACTTAGCAATGCACTTTAAAACGTTGGGAGCGATCCAAAATGCTACCGAAGAGCAGTTGATTGAAGTGCAAGACATCGGTGCTGTGGTTGCTCAACATATTACGACTTTCTTTAGTGAAGAACAGAACCAAGCGGTGGTTAAAGATTTGCTTGAACAAGGAATTCATTGGCCAGAGATTAATACTACTGAGCAGGTGGGGGAATTACCATTAGAAGGTAAAACAGTAGTATTAACGGGAACACTTTCTCAACTGGGGCGTACAGAAGCCAAAGAAGCCCTCCAAGCACTGGGGGCTAAAGTGACGGGTAGTGTTTCTAAGAAAACCGATATTTTGTTTGCTGGTGAAAATGCAGGTTCGAAGCTCGCAAAGGCACAAGAACTGGGTATCGAAATTAAAACAGAACAAGACTTACTCGAACTGATGAATTAAGTCTTCTCAAAAAAGCTAAAAAATAACTAAAAGCCCCGTATGGTAAGCATGCGGGGCTTTTTATTGTTCATAATTAAGTGTTTTTTTATTGAGTAATTGATGCCTTTGTTCTTTTCAGTGATCAAGATCGAACCTTGGGTTATTGGTTTTTTTGGCTTTTTTAGTCTGCGAGTGACTTCAAGTTGATACTTTTAAGTTCAATTTAAGTATTTTTATTGTGTTGTGTTGTGTTGTGTTGTGTTGATGTTGTTAAAAATAAGATCTGGATCAATAAGTTATATGGAACTTTGGAGTGGCTCATATTTTTTTAGAAAAAAAATAAGTTCCATTTGGATGTTTTTAGCTGCGAAGTTAGTCTTAATCACGTGGATACACGGTGTGTATGCAGGAACTAAAAAAAGCCAAATTAGAAATAATGAGGTTTGATCAGGAATTTACTTCTCTCCTTCGGCGGCCAACTAAAGGTGAGATAGAAAAATACAGCTATATCCATTTTTAGGAGTTTTTCCATGGACAAATTTTTTAAGGTTTCAGCGTTAACCGCAGCAATGTTTGGTGTTGTTGCTGTCGCTCCAGCTACAGCGTCTACTGAAAGTGCAGCAGGTGGCGAGTACGTAGAGAAAGTGAACGAATTTATGCAAGACTCAAGTCTGAATGCATTATTCATAGTTGATACTCGTTCACGAACTCGTACAACAGGTAAGCCCGGCGGTGAAAATGGTGACCGTTGGAGTCGTCTAAACTACTCTTCTTACAACGCAATTTTAGACTTCACTTCTGGCTACCACGATGGTTGGGTGGGCGCAGATGTTGCGGCTTACTACTCTGGCGATCTTTACAACGATAGTCTTTACAATTCAAACGAAGGCTACCTATGTAACGAAATCTCAACTTGTAACAACCTAGACTGGGGTGCAGGTGATGGTCAGCAGCTTAAAGTTTACAAAGCAGCGCTGAAATTCAAAGCAAACGAAAACTTTAATGCTCGTTTCGGTATGTTACAGGCTGGTGGTAACGGTACAATCGGTAACGTTTGGAGCTTTGTACCTGGTACTTACCGTGGTTTCGAACTGAACGCTAAACTTGGTGATTTCAACCTAAGCTACTTTGGCGCAGACCAATTTACAGCACCTTGGCTGCTTCACGAAGATGATTACGCACCAGCGCTTTGGTCTGACACGTCATGGAGCTACCTACACTCTCTAGGTCTAAATGGTAACCTAACTGACAGCCTGTTTATGCAACTTGGCCTAGGCCAAGCAACTGGCGTTCAATATGCAAATGGTGTTGACTGGGGTGCAGGTCAAGTGACTAGCTACCACAACGAAACTGACAACACTTCTTACAAGGCTTACTTGAAGTACACTGTTAGTGACCGTACAACTCTAGCATTTGATTTCTACGGTGTTGACGATGATGTGAAATACGATGGTCTAGGTTTCCACACTGGTCTGTCTTTGAATCAATCTTTCGGCAAGCTAGCTTGGATGTCTGAGTTGCGCTACACAGACACAGATAACCGTGCGGACTTCGTTCCTCGTACTATTCATACATATGGTATGAACAATGGTACTTGGTCTCAGTGGTGGGACGCGCTGTCTGACTGGAACAAAGCGGGTGAGCTAGCATGGTACAACCGTCTATCTTACAACCAAGGTAACGGCTGGAACTATTACCTAGGCTTTGGTTACGGTACTGGCGCTGACTCTGCAGCAAGCGGAGCATCAGGTGACTGGGATTACGAAAGCGAATACGCAGTTAACGCAACAGTATCTTACTCACTACAAAGTGGCGCGCTTAAAGGTTCTACCATTCGTTTACACGGTACAATCCTAGAACGTGATGAGTACGCAGGTGCTGGCGATGCGGATGAAACAGACTTACGTCTACAAGTTCTTATCCCTTACAGCTTCCACTAATACTTAATTAGATAATAAAAGGAGCCGCTAGGCTCCTTTTCTATTTCACTTCTCGGCCGTCGTATATTTTGCAATATAACGGTGGCAACATATGTACATTACCGTTTGGCAACTCACACTTTATCTCTGGGCCTAACGTACGACCACCGGATGCACCATTAGCATGAGTGGTTAACGGAATTATGGCAAAAGATATTACTAATAGACCAGATAAAAATCTCATAATAATCACCTTAATATAAACTTTAAATATCTACGTACTTGTATAAACCGTGACTACGCAGAAAGGCAAGGTTGAATAGGGCTCTTATATCAAACTAAGCTCTTACTTCTTTACTATTCCCATTCCCCACCTCTAAATCGACACATTTCACTTGGAATATTCGTAACGTCGCCACTTGGCATCTTACATTCGACTATAGGTCCCAAATTAGTTGTACCGCCGTTTCCGTTGTTGTAGGCAAAGGAAGAAAAAGAAAAAATACCGCACAACATTAAAAAGAGAAGCTTATTCATAGTACATCCTCTTACTTACCAAATAAAAAGCACTCAACTTAAATGCTCATGCGTTAAGTATGTATCCGAGGATAAAAAGATCAAAAAATAATTCAATAAAGTTTTATTTTTTAAAATAAATTTAGATCGATAATTTACCTAGATATATTTCTATCTTATTGATTGTCGTGTGTTGAATAATTAAATAATAGGAAATGGTAGGTAGGGTATTAATAATATTACTAATACTTATTTTTTTCTCGATTTTAATTAAGGTAATGAAATGAAAGCAGTTGTTTAGATTAAAGTAATGGAGCATGATTTGCCCCATTACTTTGGCATAAATTAATTAGAATCAGGCTCAATGATTAAAATAATACCTTCAACATCGGTGATTCTTACGCGGGTACCGGCTGGAAGTGCTTGATCCGATTGTGCGGACCATGTGGTATCGGCTACCTTGATGCGATTGAGCCCGACGGAAAAGTCTTCTTCAAGGATAAGAGTACGCCCAATTAACTGCTTGTACTTTTGGTTCAGATCTCTTTCTTGGTCTTCTTGCTTGTCTTTAGACCATTGTCGTCGCCACCAAAGCCAGGTGGTGATTAAGCTGAAGCTTGCAAAGCAAAGCCATTGTAATTGCCAGCTCATTGGCAAAACGGTCATGATTGCTCCAACGATAAGTGCAGACACCCCGAGCCAGAGAAAATACCCTGCGGTACCAAGTAGCTCAACTGCTAAAAGAGCAAAGCCAAACGCTAGCCAATGCCAGAAAGAGATACCTTCCAGCAAACTAAAAAAATCCATAAATTATTCTTTACCTTGCTGTTTAAACATTTCTGCTATCCCTGCAACCGAGCCCATTAGTCCGGTTGCTTCTAATGGAAGCATAATGATTTTACCATTTTCGGCTTGACCAATGCTCTTGATCGCTTCGGTATAACCCTGTGCAATGAAGTAATTGACGGCTTGCATGTCACCTTTTGCAATGGCTTCGGAAACCATGTAAGTCGCTTTTGCTTCTGCTTGCGCGGCACGCTCACGTGCTTCTGCATGGAGAATAGCAGACTGCTTTTCACCTTCAGCTTTTAATATCTCTGATTGTTTATGACCTTCGGCCTTTAATATCTCAGCTTGGCGAACTCCTTCTGCTTCAAGAATTTCCGCACGCTTATTACGCTCGGCTTTCATTTGCGCATTCATTGCAGCGGTCAGATCGGCTGGTGGCTGGACATCTTTAATCTCAATTCGTGTGACTTTTACGCCCCAAGGGTTTGTTGCTTGGTCAACAATCGCCAACAGCTTAGAGTTGATCATGTCGCGTTGGCTCAGCATTTCGTCCAGTTCCATTGAACCTAAAACGGTACGAATGTTGGTAAGGGTCAAGTTTCTAATAGCGTGTTCTAAGTCGTTGACTTCATAAGCCGCTTTGGCAGCATCGATCACTTGAACAAATCCGACAGCGTCAATAACCACGTTAGCGTTATCTTTTGAAATGACCTCTTGCGCAGGAATATCGAGAACGCGCTCCATCATATTTACTTTTTGACCAACTTTATCAACGAATGGAATGATCAAGTTTAAACCCGGCTTTAATGTGTGGGTGTAGCGTCCGAAGCGTTCAACTGTCCAGTTGTTTCCTTGCGGAACCGTTTTAATGGCTGAAGATAAGATAACGACAGCAAGAACGACGAAAATACCGATGGTGATCAGTGAATCAATTGGCATAAGTTATTCCCTTAAGTGCATAATATTCGATCCATTTTTACCTATTTATAGACAATAGACAATTGAAGTTCTGAGACCTTTGAGAGGTTATTGGTCTTTTATATGACAAAGGCCGGAAATCCCGGCCTTTGTTGTCTTCTTCCTAGAAGAATGCGACGCTTAGTACAAAATTGAGTAAAGCTGGCGACGATATTTGCTTGCTAATGCGTTACCTTGACCTAGCGCACTGAGAATATCCATAAAAGTCTTCTTCACGTCACCGTCTTGGGCGCCCAAGTCTTTTTTAAGAATATTCCACAGCAGTTCCAACGCTTCTTCATCCCGACCAACTTGGTTGTATTGTACCGCCAATTCACAAGCGAGTTCGAAGTTTGCCATGTCTGCTGCGTATGCTTGTTCTAGTCGCTGTAACTCAGGGCTATCTGCAGCCTGCAAATGCAGCTCGAGCTTGGCTATTAGGCTCTTGTAGTAGTTATCTTGATACTCGAGAGGGATAGCGTTCAGTAGTTCTTGGGCAATATCAAATTGTTTGGTTTCTAGCAAACAATCAGCCATCGCGAGTTTCACATCACCACGCTCTTGCAGCTCTGGCGGCAAAGTGTGGATGATACTCAAAGCCTGAGCATGCTCACCTTGCTGAAGAAGTTCACTGACTTGTTTTAATAGTTGTTCATCTGGGCTTGGCAAATGCTTTTGTAGCATGGTAGCAATGGCATCAATTGGCTGGGGGCCTCCCAGACCATCGACGGCTTGACCATTTATAAACAGCGCGATAGTTGGCAATACTTGCACGCCAAATTGAGACGCTAAAGCTGGCTGATCTTCACAATTTAGTAGAGCAAGCGTAAATGCACCGTTGTACTGTTGAGCAAGAGATTGCAACTCAGGGAGTATCTGTGCGCTTTCTGGCTGAGCGTTGGCCCAAAAGTGGATCAAAACGGGCGTGTTCATTGATCCTTCAAGCGTTTCGCGAAAGTTCTGTTCTGTTATCTCAACGATAAATGGGGATTGCATCAGAGTATCCTTGCCTTGTGTCTTGTCGTTGATATTAGATATGGAGTTGATTTAGGTGAAATTCAAGCGACATTCACCATCAATAATGAATCATTCTATTTTGAGAAAACGTGAGGTAATAGAGTGAGGTTATTGCTGCTCAGGTGTTAGATAAAAAGAAAACGCTGCCGAAGCAGCGCAATTCTAATGCTATTTGTTAGTGCGGTATCAAAATAGGATGAACATGGTCAACACTACACCCACACTAAGCCAGTTAAGCTGATTTAATGTCATTGTTGCCTCGCAGTAGTATAAACATTGCTACAAAACGTAATGGGTGGCGATACCAAATCTAAGCAACTCAATCACTTTGGGCGAAAGAATCCCCGCTGAATTGCGTAGAAATTGATTCGTTTAGTTGAGGTTTTTTTAACCTACATGTTCATAATGACATCACATTGTTACGGTGAAATTACATTTCGACAAAACTTTTTTATGCAGCCTGTCGCAAAATTTTATCAAGTACACGGGTTGGTAATAGTCTTTTCAAGACTGCGAATAATTTAGTCGGTGTAGTAATTCGATAACGAATTTTCGGTGAAACGCTAGTTAATGCATGAAGAACTGGTGCGATGCAAGACTCTGCAGGCAAAACAAATCGATTATTAGACTTGTTGTTGTTGAGTCGCTCTCTTTGTCCTTCATAAGCATGACGATGGGGGCTAGATTCAATATCAACCCACTTCTCAAAGGCTCGTAATGCATTGTTTCTAAATTGAGTTTCGATCGGTCCTGGTTCTATCAATGCCACTTTGATATTCGTATCCGCAAGCTCTAGCCTGAGCGTATCTGTCCAGCCTTCTAAGGCAAATTTTGATGCATTATAGGCACCACGGTATTTCATTGCGGCAAAACCAAGAACAGAGCTGTTTTGTATGATGCGTCCTTCGCCTTGCTGGCGCATATGAGGAAGCACCTCTCTGACCAACTGGTGCCAACCAAAAAAGTTGGTCTGAAATTGATCTTGAAGAGCCTCGGTGGGTAAGTCTTCCAGTGCTCCGGGCTGACCGTAGGCACCATTATTGAACACTGCGTAAAGCTTACCTTCTGCTAACTCTAGCGCTTGCTTCACGCCCGAAGAAATGCTTTCTGGGCTATTTAGGTCTAGATTGATGCAGGTTAGCCCTTCATTAATTAGGCGCTGGACATCTTGTTCTTTCCTACAAGATGCAATGACATTAAATCCCTTGTTTTGTAGGGCGTGAGCGCACACGTAACCGATGCCGGTTGAACAACCCGTAATAAGAATCGACTTTTTCATAATTTAATTTAAGACTCAGAAACATTGATTGGAGCCATCATTCATCAGCTCCGGTCATGAAGCAAGTGCTTGAGTGCTGGCTCTATTCTGGAGTAGCTAAATTTAAAGCCCAGTTCGGTGAGTTTTTTGGGTTTGGCTCTCATGCTATCAAACAACAAGCAGGAAGATTCTCCCATTAGGAGTTCCATCGCCCATTTAGGCGTGAACAAGATATGCGGACGTTTTAGCGTTTTAGCTAGTGTGCCGCTAAATATACGATTAGTCACAGGATGGGGGGCGCACATATTGAATGCACCGTGGGCATGTGGTGTTTCAAGCAAGTACATGATAGCGCGGATCATATCTAGGATGTGAATCCAAGGCATGTACTGATTACCGTTCCCAAGTGGGCCGCCTACGCCAAGCTTGTAAGGTAATAGCATCTTTGCCAACGCACCACCATTAAGGCCGAGTACCACGCCAGTTCTCAGTAGACAAACCCGTGTTTGTTCCGACTCTGCGCGCTTAGCTATTTGCTCCCACTTTGCACAAACCTCGTGAGGAAAGCCGTCGCTATTAACATGTAAGCACTCATCAAACGGATGATCTTGTTGGTCACCATAGTAGCCAACTGCCGAGCCACTAATAAAAACAGAGGGAGGTTCGGTACTTGCGTGGATCAGCTCAACAATTTGTTCGGTAATTTTCCAACGACTTTTGCAGACTTTTTCTTTTTGCTCGCTGGTCCACCTTTTATCCGCAATAGGCTCACCTGCAAGATTAATGACGGCATCAACGTGATTGAGATCGGCGAACGACTCGAGCGAGTCAAGGTATTCGATATTACCCAGATCAGCATGCTGTAGGCGTTGTTTTGCTCGCTCTGGAGAGCGTGTAAGTAGCATAACCTGGTGAGTTGATAGCAGCTTGAGCAACTCCGAGCCAATAAACCCAGTGCCACCTGTGAGTAATATCTTCATGTTATCTCTTTGAATGTACACGTATTAGAACATTATAGTCGTTTTGTTCTTAGCTTGATCATCTCAACACCATTATTTCTGGGATAGTGACAAGCTGGCAGAGATACTATTAACTTCACATATTAGAAAATATGTAACTAAATGTTATAGATGGCGCTAGTGCATTCACGGTAGAAGAGTGAAATCTATGCCAGACTAGAAGTTATCGCTCATTGGAACGAGCGTAATCAGTTTGCACAATCAAGGAGGATAGGCATGGAAGCATTTGTTGCGCTTTTTCGAGCGCTCCTCAATAGTGCTCGTGACTTATTACCCATCATCATTGTTATCACTTTTTTCCAATTAGTCGTTTTGCAAGAGCCGCTGCCCAACCTGGTCTCCATTCTTTTTGGCTTGTTGCTTGTCGTTTTAGGATTAACCTTTTTTATCTTTGGCCTAGAACTTGGTCTTTTTCCTATCGGAGAGAGTATGGCTCAAGCCTTTGCAAAAAAAGGCAGCGTGTTTTGGTTATTAGTCTTTGCGTTTTGTTTGGGGTTTGGCACCACGATAGCTGAACCTGCATTGACCGCGGTAGCGGAAGAAGCCTCAGAAGTTGCTGCAGAGGGCGGAATGATCGCTAACTCAGAGCAGTCCATGCAGGATTACGGAGAAGGACTTCGAGTAACAGTAGCTCTCTCTGTGGGGATAGCCATCGTTATCGGCGTTTTGCGTATCTTAAAAGGGTGGCCGATTCATTACATGATCATTGGTGGCTACGTCGGCGTTGTAATACTGACGTGGTTTGCACCTGAAGCCATTATTGGTGTCGCTTACGATTCCGGAGGTGTAACCACGTCCACCATAACAGTACCTCTGGTCACTGCACTGGGCGTCGGTTTAGCGTCTTCTATTAAAGGGCGTAACCCTATGGTGGATGGCTTTGGTTTAATCGCTTTTGCCTCGCTGTTACCGATGATGTTTGTGATGGTTTACGGAATGGTCGTAACATGATTTCAATTGATCATTTCCTAGACACTTTATTATCGACCGTTCGAGACGTCGTTCCCATCGCCAGCATTATTTTTGGTTTTCAGTTAGCGGTGTTAAGGCGTCCTGTTAGCAACCTTAAGAAAGTTTTGCTTGGGTTCGTTTATGTGATTTTCGGGTTAGCTCTTTTTTTACTTGGATTAGAAATGGCGTTGTTTCCACTTGGGGAGACGATGGCTGTGCAATTAACGGCGCCGGAGTTTTTACAAGAGTTCAAAGTATCGGTAGGGAAAGCCTTAATGTGGGTCGACTATTATTGGGTTTACACCTTCGCCTTTTTTATAGGCTTTAGTACCACGATTGCAGAGCCTTCTTTAATCGCTGTAGCGATAAAAGCAAACCAAGTCTCTGGAGGCAGTATCAGTATTAACGGCTTGCGCGTAGCCGTTGCGTTTGGGGTGGCAATTGGTATTGCATTAGGGAGTTACCGGATTGTCGTGGGCGATCCCATTCATTATTACATCATCGCGGGTTACATCGTCGTTGTGATTCAAACGTTTTACGCTCCTAAGCTTATTGTTCCACTCGCCTACGATTCTGGAGGCGTAACAACTTCTACCGTCACTGTCCCACTTGTAACTGCATTAGGGTTAGGGCTTGCTTCGACCGTCCCTGGAAGAAACCCAATGATTGATGGCTTTGGCTTGATCGCGTTTGCCAGTCTATTTCCTATGATCTCTGTGATGGGCTATGCGCAAATAACCCAGTGGCTGAATAAAAACGTCTCGGAGGAAGAAGAAAATGCGCTTTAAATTGATACTTGCGTTTGTTGAAGACAGCAAAACAGACAAGGTGTTGGACGCTGCACGCGATGCTGGTGCGACCGGTGCAACAGTGATTAACAATGCTCGCGGGCAAGGTTTAAATCAAAAGCGAACGTTTTTTGGTTTAACGCTAGAAGTGCAAAAAGATGTGCTGCTGTTTGTGGTCGAGGAACATCTCTCTCGACACATATTAGAAACCATTAATGAGGTTGGTGAATTTGACAGAGAGTCGGGACAGGGGATTGCTATTCAGATCGATATTGAAGATGCAGTCGGTGTCGCGCATCAAGTAGAAACGTTGACCAAAGTGGTTGAGGATGAGTTATGAGCAGTCAAACGATAATTAGAGTTCGAGATGTAATGGCGGCTACTTATGTCATGGTTGATGGGCTAATGACAGTTTATGAAGGCATAACGTTGGCGAAAAAATACCAAGTCAAAGCGCTGGTGGTGAAAAAGCGAGATGATAATGATGAATATGGCATCGTGTTGATGAATGATATCGCCAAAAAGGTGCTGGCGAATAATCGTTCTCCTCAGCGCACAAATATTTATGAAATCATGACCAAGCCCGCTTTGTGTGTCGAACCAGATATGAACGTAAAATATTGTGCCCGTTTGTTTGAGCGATTTGGCATAAGCAGAGCGCCGGTCATTGAAAGTGGCGAGGTCATTGGGATGGTGAGTTATAACAATATTGTCATCAATGGTATGGTGCGAGAAGAAGTGTAATAGGTTGATATAAATGAAAAATCAACGATTTTTTCTCAAGTCAGCGACTGTTACAAAGAACTAAAATATTTAATATATGTTAGGTTGCATATGTGTTGATTCACCATTATTCTTTGCGCCCTAAGCCTAATGTCGAGGAATCTGTATCATGCCTTTAGTCTCTTGCCCCGTGTGTGAGAAACAAATCTCAAAACGCGCTCATGCATGTCCAGGATGCGGAGAGCCCGATCCGCTGCACCATCTAGCCAAATCAAAATTTATGTCGATGGTGTTTTGGATACTGGTGTTGGTTGGAACAGCGTATGCAGCATGGTTCTATGTTTTGCCTATGGTCATTGAATCATTGCGCTATCAGTAGTATTCAAACCGTCGTAGGTTGAGCTGCTAAAAAAATGCCGTAGAATGACCTCATACTTTTTGAGGAGACGATGTCGTGAAACTATTTTTTGCCTCAGACCTGCATGGCTCTTTGCCAGCAACTAAAGAAACCATTGATCTATTTTTGGCTTCTGGTGCGCACCACCTGATTTTGCTAGGAGATACGCTAAACCATGGGCCGCGAAACCCTATTCCGGAAGGCTACAACCCTCCACAGGTAGCAGACTTATTGAACCAATACAGTGATCAAATTATTTCTGTACGTGGCAACTGTGATAGTGAAGTAGACCAAATGCTATTGAAGTTTCCAATGATGATGGATTACTCATGGGTGCTACTTGAATCTGGCAAGAGAATCTTTTTGACTCATGGTCACTTGTACAACTCTGAAAAACGGCCGCCACTGCGCGAAGGTGATATCATCGCCCACGGTCATACACATGTTCCCGTCGCAGAGATGCAAGATGGAGCCATTATATTCAACCCAGGCTCGATGACATTCCCACGTAATGGCTTACCGAGAAGCTTTGGTACTCTAGAAGGCAATAAGCTAACGGTAAAAACGCCAGAAGGCGAAGTATTAGCACAAACCATGATTTAACGGTTTTACTAAGTAAAAAAATAGGGAGCGAATTGCTCCCTATTTTGTGTCTGAATGTCCTAAATCGCGTTCTGGGTCGATAATGTCTCTAACGCGCTGTTTTAGCACCTTGGCTTCAGGAAAGCCGCTGTCTTTTTTCCGTTCCCAAATTTGCTGGCCATTACAGAAAATTTCGAAGCGACCACCTGTGTCCGGGTGTAAGCTGATTGTTTCTATTTCTTCGCTAAAAGTATGCAGTAATTCTTGCGATAGCCAAGTTGAACGCAACATCCAGTTGCACTGGCGGCAGTAATAAATATCAATGATTGCTTTATCCATGAAACTTTCCTTTTAATCTTTTTAAACCAGCAACTTGATGCCCACCGCAAACGTGAGAATTTCGAATGCAACTTTAATCACTCTGTTACTGTATCGAGTCGCGGCCCATGCGCCTAAACTGCCGCCTAGAAAAGAGCTAAACAATAAAACAGGTAACCAAGCCCAGTGAATAGGCGCCCCTGCCTGTACGACGGCAATGCCTCCAATGCCATTCCAAAACAGGCCGACACAAATCATGGTGTAAGCAACGGCTTGTTTGTAGTCGTAACCAAACCAGCGCACCAAAAATAGTGTCACGAGCAAACCAGAACCTGCGGTAAGAGATCCGTTAATGATGCCGATAAACAGTAAGCCAATTCCACCAATAACCCAACCGATAGGATGACGGTTACGTATTACTTCAGCTTGGCCTAGCGATGTCTTAAATCGCGAGTAGATACCTAGCGCTAGGATCATCGTGCCGAGCATCTTTTCCGCGATACCATCAGGGATCTGTACAATTAAGTTAGCCCCTAAAATCACGCCAATACTACCGGACAAGATAAGGTAGAGCGCGACTTTCCATTTAATAGTGCCTGATCTTAAATGCGTGCTTGCTGCGCCTAAGCCTAAAGCAACCGAAGCCACCTTATGTGTGCCTAGCGCAACGGAGAACGGTAAGCCGAGAAAGATGAGTAAAGGGAATTGAAGCAAGCCTGCTCCGCCACCAGAAAGTGAAGCCAGCGTGTTGGCGATTAGTGAACCGAAAAAAAGGGTAAGGGTATCTAGCCAATCCATAAGCAAAACAAAGGGGGCGTCTTGCCCCCTTATCATCCAATCAAAATTAGTTTTTAAACAGTACCGAAGAACCGTGGTTCAAGCTAGTGAGCAATAGTGTTTTTTCGTTCACGACGTCAATACGACGACTTTGCTCCGCATCTAGCTTAAAAATTTGAGTAATCAAACGTAGCTGTGCTTCGGAAAAGTCTTTTGATTGAGAAGATGAAATATCTTTAAACTCCGAAGGCGAGACCAACAAATAGTTGTCACTTACTTCCCAGCGGCCTTTTTCCGAGATATTTATCGTTGATTCTGCGGTTGAACCTTGAGCGAATAGTTTTATATTTGCTACGCGAATATAGTCACCATTAGGGAGATATTTCACGTTTGATTCAACATTAACTCGGCGTAGTGGGCCGACAGTATCGTCAGGCAAGCTGTCTGTAATGACTGTCACCATGGTCGACTGCCATTCGTTTGCTGTGAGGAGCTGTTCCACTTTTAGGTCACTTCCCCAATACAACCAACTACTGAAAAGAACGGATACGGCCAAAACCGCAGATGCTAATTTAATCTTCATATTGGCCTCCTTTATTTGCAGATGTCTGTTGGATCGTTTTGACCTGCGAAAATACGCAGTGTTACGTTCTCGTAAGAGTGGTTACTGTCATGAATGTAGTTCAGAATCAGCTGGTTATTTTGTCCGCCAGTGGCAATCACTTCCACTGGCAACGAGTCTTCTGCATGGTGCTTCACGTAGCGCTCAATGCATTGCTCTATTGAGGGCAACCAGTTGTTGATTTGAGGGTGATTTACAGGTGTCATCACCGGCACATTTTGATACTCACCAATCTGACGGAATTGGGATTCCGCTGGGTTCGTGAATAACAATACGCAAACAGGAAGCAGCAGAGATAAAAAGATAATGACACGCGGTAGCCAGTTAATCGTGTTAGATGCTGGCTTCGGCTGAGTTTTAGTCGGCTCTACTTGAGGCTCAAGATCAGCAGTAGTATCGGTCACTATCTCTGTTGGTGGTGTATCGCTCGCTTCTAACTCCACTGCTGGCGCTTCGTGTTCAGAAGCGCTTTCTTCAACGTCAGTGTTAGAGTCAGTAGAAAATGGGCTCAAGCGTTCCACTGAACAAATGAGTTGGTAGCCACGTTTAGGTACCGTTTTAACAAACTCTGGAGATTTTGTTGAATCCTTCAACATCTTACGCAGAGTAGAAATCGCTTGAGTCAGGCTTGAGTCATCCACCTCAAAACCTTGCTCACGCCAAACAAACTCGTGAAGCTCGTTACGGGTTAAAACTTCGTTTGGTCTCTCTGCCAACATCAGAAGTATACGGCTTTCGTTGCTTCCTAATCGTACAACGTCGTTGCCGTTTTGTTGGTCAGCGAGCGAATTACTATTTGGATCAAAGGTGAACCTTTGAGCAAGTAGAAATTTGGTGCCAATGTTAGTCATTTAGTTCTTCTTAGATGGATGATGTTGTAATTATGGTGATTTATGTCACAAAATTACCGGGGCGCTTGGAGTGCGCACGACATTTTAGATGCTTTTAGACGGGTAGGATAATTAAAATTTTCTAAAAAAACACCGTTTTTAGCAATATTGACCTTGAATTTACATTTGTCAGCCACATGTTAAATGACATCTCGGTAAGGTGATTTCAAGGGGAAAGTCACAAACTTGTCCCTATGAAAAAGCCAATTAGTTTAGATGTTATGGAGCACACATGAGCGAAACCGTATCTCAAAATAAAGAAACTCGTGGTTTTCAATCAGAAGTAAAACAACTACTGCATTTAATGATCCATTCTCTTTATTCAAATAAAGAGATCTTTTTGCGCGAGCTGATCTCTAACGCATCAGATGCATCAGACAAACTGCGCTTTCAGGCGTTATCTAACCCAGATCTATACGAAGGTAATGCAGATCTTTGCGTGAAACTGTCGTTTGATGAAAGCGCAAATACCTTAACCATTTCTGATAACGGTATCGGTATGAGCCGTGATGATGTGATTGAGCACTTAGGAACAATCGCAAAATCTGGAACAGCCGAGTTTTTCTCAAAGCTATCTGAAGAGCAGAGCAAAGACTCTCAGCTTATTGGTCAGTTTGGTGTTGGTTTCTACTCGGCATTTATCGTTGCTGACGCCGTTACCGTGCGCACTCGCGCTGCGGGTCTAGCCGCTGATGAAGCGGTACAATGGCACTCAGCGGGTGAAGGTGAGTACACCATCGAAAACATTACCAAAGAGTCACGTGGTACCGACATCATTCTTCATATGCGTGAAGAGGGTAAAGAGTTTTTGAATGAGTGGCGTCTACGTGACGTTATCAGTAAGTACTCTGATCACATCGGCATTCCTGTTTCAATCCAAACTGTCGTTCGTGATGACGAAGGCAAGGAAACAGATGAGAAAAAGTGGGAGCAAATCAACAAAGCCCAAGCACTGTGGACGCGTAACAAATCTGATATTTCAGAAGAAGAGTATCAAGAGTTCTACAAGCACGTATCACATGACTTTGCCGATCCCTTGGTCTGGAGTCATAACCGTGTAGAAGGTAAAAACGACTACACGAGCTTACTATACATCCCATCGAAAGCACCTTGGGATATGATGAACCGCGACCACAAATCAGGCTTGAAACTGTACGTACAGCGCGTATTCATTATGGACGATGCAGAGCAATTTATGCCGTCATACTTACGCTTCGTACGTGGTTTAATAGACTCAAACGATTTACCGCTAAACGTATCGCGTGAGATCTTACAAGACAATAAAGTGACTCAGTCTCTACGTAATGCTTGTACTAAGCGCGTGCTAACGATGCTCGAGCGTATGGCCAAGAATGACGAAGAGAAATACCAATCATTCTGGAAAGAGTTTGGTCTTGTGATGAAAGAGGGCCCTGCGGAGGACTTTGCAAACAAAGAGAAAGTTGCAGGTTTATTGCGCTTTGCTTCAACTGAAGTGGACTCTTCTGAGCAAACTGTGGGCTTGGCGTCTTACGTTGAGCGCATGAAAGAAGGTCAAGATAAGATCTACTACTTGACGGCAGACAGCTATGCAGCTGCGAAAAACAGCCCTCACTTAGAACAGTTCAAAGCGAAAGGCATTGAAGTTATCTTGATGTACGACCGCATTGATGAGTGGCTGATGAACTACTTAACTGAGTTTGATGGTAAACAGTTCCAGTCAATCACTAAAGCTGGGCTTGATCTAAGTCAGTTTGAAGATGAAGCAGAAAAAGAGAAGCAAAAAGAAACCGAAGAAGAGTTCAAGTCGGTTGTAGAGCGCACGAAGTCTTACCTAGGCGATCGTGTGAAAGAAGTTCGTACGACCTTCAAACTCGTATCTACGCCTGCTGTTGTGGTAACGGACGATTACGAAATGGGCACTCAAATGGCGAAGCTTCTTGCGGCAGCTGGTCAAGCTGTGCCGGAAGTGAAATACATCTTTGAGCTAAACCCTGAGCACAAATTGGTTAAGCGTATGGCTGACGAAGCCGATGAAGAAGCGTTTGGTCGCTGGGTTGAAGTTCTGCTTGGTCAGGCAATGCTAGCGGAGCGAGGCTCTATTGAGGATCCAACAGAGTTCTTAGGAGCCGTTAATCAACTTTTGACTAAGGTGTAATAACCTCTGCAAATCAAAAAGCTCGCATTTCGCGAGCTTTTTGTTTGTTGTCGCAAAATTTTGCATCTCAAGTGCTGAGTTAATAATCAATAGGGCGTGAAAGAGGGTACTGTTAACATTCTTTAGTCTTAATACACTCTTTGCTCAGAGAACCTGTGATAGAATCTGCGACTTGAATGTGAGTAATAAGGCGTGTATTTTTGCTCGCCTATATACGTTATACCGAAACTTATCGTTGCAGGTGCTTCTCAGGTTTGATGTCTAAGAGGTCAGCTATTGTGAGCTTCGGTATAAATCTTAAATATTAAAGAGGATAAATCATGCGCATCATTCTTCTAGGTGCTCCAGGTGCAGGTAAAGGCACACAAGCAAACTTCATCATGGAAAAATACGGTATTCCACAAATCTCTACTGGTGATATGCTTCGTGCTGCTATCAAAGCAGGTACAGAGCTTGGTAAACAAGCTAAAGCTGTTATTGACGCTGGTCAGCTAGTTTCTGATGAAATCATCCTTGGTCTTATCAAAGAGCGTATCGCTCAAGAAGACTGTGCAAACGGTTTCCTACTAGATGGTTTCCCACGTACTATCCCTCAAGCTGACGGCCTAAAAGAAATGGGCGTAGACGTAGACTACGTTATCGAATTTGACGTTGCAGACGATGTGATTGTTGAGCGTATGGCTGGTCGTCGTGCTCACCTTCCTTCTGGTCGTACTTACCACGTGGTTTACAACCCGCCTAAAGTGGAAGGTAAAGATGATGTAACTGGTGAAGATCTTGTTGTTCGTGATGACGACAAAGAAGAAACAGTACGTGCTCGTCTAGGTGTTTACCACGAGCAAACTGCACCGCTAATCAACTACTACGGCAAAGAAGCTGAAGCAGGCAAGACTAAGTACCTTAAGTTTGATGGTACTAAGCAAGTAGCTGAAGTTAGTGCGGATATCGAGAAAGCACTATCTTAATTTGCTGAAGTCAAAAATTTAATATTTTGATATATTGAAAGCGGCCCAAGTGGTCGCTTTTTTAGTTTACTCGTAAACATATATCTAATTAACCTCAGCTCGGCTATTCGTTACTTCGAGGTTACTTAAATATATGAACCAAGCCGTTTACCATGAATAGGATGTTATGAAAGAGAATAATAAACAGGGTGTACTCCTAGTTAACCTGGGAACTCCTGACGCACCAACCGCTCCTGCCGTAAAGCGCTTTTTAAGTCAGTTTCTTCATGATCACCGAGTGGTAGACATGACTCGATGGCTTTGGTGTCCACTATTGCACGGCGTTATCCTTCCTATCCGAGCTCCTAAAGTTGCCAAACTCTATCAATCAGTATGGATGGAAGAGGGCTCGCCGTTGATGGTGTACTCTAAACGCCAAACGGAAAAGTTGGCACAAAAGCTTGATATACCTGTAGAGCTTGGTATGACGTATGGTAACCCAGGTTTACAATCAGGCTTTGAAGCCCTATTGGCGCAAGGCGTTGATGAAGTCATTGTTTTACCTTTGTATCCGCAATACTCGGGCACAACAACGGCAGCGGTTTCTGACGGAATCACTAAAGCATTTAAAAACCTGCCTGTGATGCCAAGCTTTAGCTTTATTCGTGATTATTACAATCACCCGAAATATATTGAAGCGTTAGCGCATTCAGTTCGTGAACATTGGCAAAAGAATGGTCAGGGAGATTACCTGCTGTGTTCTTATCATGGTATTCCAAAACGCTATGCTGACAATGGTGATGTTTACCCACAGCATTGTGAAGAGACGACTCGCTTGCTTGGGGAAGCGTTAGGTTTAAGCGAACAACAAATTGGCATGACGTATCAGTCCCGATTTGGGAGAGAAGAGTGGCTTCAACCTTATACCGATAAGACCCTAGAGGCACTTCCTGCAAAGGGTGTGAAAAATATTAATGTTGTGACCCCCGCATTTTCGTCAGATTGTTTAGAGACGTTGGAAGAGATCTCGGAAGAGTGTAAAGAGATTTTCCTTGAAGCTGGTGGCGAAAACTTTACCTACATCCCTTGTTTGAACGATAGTGAACTTCATATCGAGATGATGGTTGAGTTAGTTCAATCTAAACTTTAGATACAAAAAAGGGTCGCAATAGCGACCCTTTCTACGTTTAGTTGAGCGATCAAGCAACTTGTACTTGCTGCTCTTCTGCTTGCTCTGCCGTGCTGTGCGTATTTTCAGCGCCATGCATCCAGCGAACGAGTGTATTAGAGAATAGGAGCAAAATTACGCCACTTACGGTTGCGCTGACCGCAATACCACTAAAGATAGCCATAGCGCCTAACTCGCCTACGTGAGAGCCCACATAGCCCGCAACATAGTTAGCAATCGCATTACAGCCAAACCATGCACCCATCATAAGTGAAGCTAAGCGAAGCGGTGCTAATTTAGTCACCAATGAAAGACCAATTGGTGATAAACACAGCTCGCCTAATGTGTGGAAGAAGAAAGCGCCGACCAACCATAACATCGATGTTTTTACTGTTGTATCTCCACCTTGTTCTAGCACTGCGCCAACCATACAAAGGAAACCAATCGCCAAGAAAAATAGTGCCATCGCAAATTTCACTGGCGAAGTAGGTTCACGTTTACCCAATTTTACCCAAAGGACAGCCAGAACTGGCGCTAGAGTAATAATGAAAAATGGGTTTAGTGATTGGAACCACGCAGCAGGAACTTCGAAACCACCAATCATGCGATCAGTATATTGTTGAGTGTAGATGTTCATCAGACCACCAGCTTGTTCAAAGCCTGCCCAGAAGACAATAGTGAATAAGCTCATGACCAGAATTACTTTTAGTCGATTCACTTCTTCTTTGGTGAGTGGCTGCTTCGTGGTGGCGTTTTTGTTGTTTAGATCTCGTTTCGCCGCTGGTTCGCGACCAATATCACCAAGCCATGATTGAGCCAGTACCATTTGCATCACTAGGCTAACCAGCATACCCACACCAGCGGCAACAAAGCCAGCTTTCCAACCGTAAGAGGTTGTCACAGAGCCAGAAACGACGCCGGCAAGTAATGCACCTAAGTTGATACCCATATAAAAGATAGTGAATGCGCCGTCACGACGGTTGTCACCTTCTTGATAAAGGTCGCCAACCATGGTTGAGATATTTGGCTTAAAGAGACCGTTACCAGTGATAAGTAGGCCAAGACCTAAATAGAAACTGTGTAGCGAACCAATACCTAAAGCATCAGCAGGAAGTGCAAGAGTAAACTGGCCGATGGCCATTAACGCGCCACCAAGCAAAATTGAGCGACGTTGACCTAAATAGTTATCTGCTAGGTAACCACCGATAAGAGGCGTGATATACACAAGCCCTGTGTATATGCCGTATAGGTCTAATGCGTCTTTGGTTGACCAGCCAAGGCCGCCATTCATTGTTGTATCAGTAAGGTAAAGCACGAGAATGGCACGCATTGCGTAGTAAGAAAAGCGTTCCCACAGTTCTGTACCGAACAATAAGAGCAGGCCACGTGGATGACCAAAATATTGATGTTGGTTTGACATAAGCTCTTCTAATAATAGTTATTACATTTTTTAACGACTTCTACGTATACAATGCAATTCAACGAGTGACAAATAATAAAATTTTGCCATTCAACTATTTTTGTTTGTTAAGTGGCTGTTTTTGATTGGATTTGCAGATTATATGATGGTGTATTGGTTGTGTTACAAACTTAATTTCCATTTTTGCCTATGGACTTCTTTATCGTAAGTTGCTGAAAAATGTCGTTAATGCGAGCGATGTATAATCATACTTTTATAGATAAACTGAATATCAATGACTCAACTTTGGCTTAATGCTAGGATAAAAACAAAATAGAATTGGCTAGTAAAAAGATGAAACGTTGGTATCTACTTTATTGTAAACGTGGGGAGCAGGTTAGGGCGAAACAACACCTTGAAAATCAAGGTGTAGAGTGCTTTTATCCAACTGTAGAAGTTGAGAAGATTTTGCGCGGTAAAAGACAAAAAGTCGAGGAACCGCTGTTTCCTTGTTACGTATTCGCTTACTTTGATTATGAGCAAGGGCCAAACTTCACCTCAGTCCGCTCTACTCGAGGTGTTGTTGACTTTGTGCGTTTTGGTGCTCAACCGAAAGAAGTTCAAGGTGACTTGGTCTTCGAATTGATGCAGCTAGAAAAGTGTTGTAATGACAATACCGTTTCTGAATGTATGCCAAAACCAGGCGATCAAATTAGAGTTAAAAGCGGTCAATTTGCGGGCATAGATGCCATCTTCCAAGAACAAGATGGTGAGAAACGCTCAATTATGCTAGTTCAGATGATCACCAAGCGTGTGCCTGTCAGCATAGACAATAGTGATTTAGATTTAAAATAGTCTAATTCCATCAAACATAAAAAGAGGTGCAAAAGCACCTCTTTTTGATCGTATCTAATTTTCTGTCTGTTTTAAAAGGATTGGACGAACCGACCCTTATCTTTATCGTAGAGAATTAGTATGAGTCGTTGTGAACGGTCTGTACTGCACGACCTGATGGGTCAACACAGTTTTGGAACGATTCATCCCATTCAATCGCCTTCGCTGAAGAACACGCTACTGAAGGGCCTCCTGGTACACACTCTGCTGCTGATGGAAGTGGGAATAACTCTTCAAAGATTTCACGGTACGCGTAGCCTTCTTTTGTCGTTGGCGTGTTGTATGGGAATCGATATTGAGCTGTTTCCATCTGCTGGTCTGTCACTTTCTGTTCTGCTACTTCTTTCAGCGTATCGATCCAACTGTAGCCAACGCCATCAGAGAACTGCTCTTTTTGACGCCATGCGATCGATTCTGGCAGGTAGTGCTCGAAGCACTCACGAAGGATGTGTTTCTCCATTTTACCGTTGCCACACATCTTGTCTGCTGGGTTCAAGCGCATTGCTACATCAATGAACTCTTTATCTAGGAAAGGTACGCGTCCTTCAACTCCCCATGCTGCCAGCGACTTGTTAGCACGAGCACAGTCGAACATGTTCAGAGCAAGCAGTTTACGCACTGTCTCCTCGTGGAACTCTTTCGCGTTTGGCGCTTTGTGGAAGTAAAGGTAGCCACCAAAGATTTCGTCAGCGCCCTCACCAGACAATACCATCTTGATACCCATCGCTTTGATCTTACGACCCATTAAGAACATAGGTGTTGATGCGCGGATAGTCGTCACGTCATACGTTTCAATGTGGTAAATCACGTCACGAATCGCGTCCAAACCTTCTTGAATCGTGTACGTCATTTCGTGGTGAACGGTACCAATTTGGTCGGCAACTTCGCGAGCTGCTTTCAGGTCAGGCGCGCCTTCTAGGCCAACAGCAAAAGAGTGCAGTTGAGGCCACCAAGCTTCAGACTTTTCATCATCTTCAATACGCATCGCTGCAAAGCGTTTTGCTACCGCAGATGTAATAGAAGAATCTAGACCGCCTGAAAGAAGTACACCGTAAGGCACGTCAGTCATTAGTTGGCGTTTAACAGCCGCTTCTAGCGCTTCAGTCAATTCTTCTTTGCTAGTGCTGTTACCTTGTACTGCTGCGTACTCGTTCCAGTCACGAACATAGTAACGTGTTGGCTCAGTATCTTTAGAGCTGTAGTAGCTACCAGGAGGGAATTCACTTACTGTTTTACATACTGGAACAAGAGCCTTCATCTCTGATGCCACATAGTAGTTACCATGCTCATCGTGACCTTGATAAAGAGGGATAATACCAATATGGTCACGGCCGACTAAATACTCATCTTTTTCTTCGTCGTAGAGCACAAAAGCGAAAATACCGTTTAGTTCTTCAAGGAGATCTGCACCCATATCTTGGTAAAGTGCAAGAATGACTTCACAGTCTGAATCGGTTTGAAATTCGTACTTTCCTTCGTAACGAGCACGAATTTCTTTATGGTTGTAGATTTCACCATTGACGGCAAGGATGAGCTTCTTATCAGGGCTGTATAGCGGCTGTGCACCACTATTTAGACCAACAATCGCCAAGCGCTCGTGCGCTAAAATAGCACGCTCTGAAGAGTAAATCCCAGACCAGTCTGGGCCACGGTGACGAAGTTTTTTCGACATCTCTAATGCGATAGGGCGCAATGCGGCTGCATCGCTTTTAATGTCTAAAATGCCAAATACTGAACACATACTACATCCTTACTAAACTAAACAATTTCTAATCGGTATGGTTTAAATTTGCCATTACTAATAAAAAAAGCAACGTTTTGTGATTAAAAAAATGATAAAAGGCCTTGTTGTGTGGAAAATATTTAACTCAACCGTTGTTTTGGTGAATGAGATCAAGGTTTGGTATAAAAAATATACAAAAAAGGCTTTCTATCAATAGAAAGCCTTCCGAAAAATATCAGTGCTGTTGCTTATTTAATTGGTGTGAATTTAGGTTGAAGTTGTTTACAGACGTGTCGAGCAAAACCGCTACCAGCTTCACTATATATATTGAATGCTGCGTCAACGCCATTTTCAAGTAAGCCTTCCAATTGATCTGGGTATTCGGCGATAGCGGCAATTTGCCCCTTATATTTTCTGCGTTTAAGCTGCTCAAGTGCTGTTTGGTTACCTTGATGATGTGGCATTGCAAGCAGAACCAGTTTTACATGACCTGTATCTAAAATTCGCTCCCAGAAATCCGGGTCGGTGGCATCACCAGAAATCACATTTCTTCCTTCTGAACGATGATGATGTGCAGCGTCTTCACGAATTTCTATACCCAATGAAATTTTGCCATAGCGTGAGCGTAGCTCATCATAAGCGCCCGTTCCAATACGCCCCATACCTAAGATCAATACTTGGGCATGACCTGGGTTGATGAGTTGGTCGCGTTGATTGAGCTTTTCTACCGCTGTCTCTTGCAGCCACTTACCTGAATGTTGATAAATTTTATGGCTAAGGCGGTTAAGTGGCGCGGAAATTACAAAGGATACCGACACCGCAACCGCAATCGCAGCAAGCATATCACTTGGCATCCAGCCCATTTTATAGGCCAACCCAGCAACAATAAGACCAAACTCACTGTAGTTAAATAGTGATAAAGAGGCGAGCAAAGAGGTACGTACTCGAAACTTAAAATGATTAATAGTGACGAAGTACAAGAGTCCTTTGATTGGTAGCAGTAAGATAAATAGCAGGGCGAGAACGACGCCATTCACGCTCAATGAGGCGGATAAACCAATGTTTAAAAAGAAGCAGACTAAAAAGAGCTCCTTCATATTGAATAATGACTTGGATAGTTCTGAGGCTTTTGGGTGACCTGCGAGTAGCATGCCTAAAATTAGCGCGCCCAAGTCTGGTTTCATCCCGACCAACTCGAATAGCCCAGCACCGACAACAAGCGCGAAGAAAATACCGAATAGCACCAGCATTTCGCCGTGGCCAACTTTATCGAGCAGCTTATAGAATAGGGGACGAAGGAAAGGCAGTGCGAACAAACCGATGGCATACCATTCTGGGACTTTTCCGGTTGAAGCAGTCAGGAATACTACGGCAAAAATATCTTGCATAACCAAAATACCGATCGCGAGTGTGCCGTAGGTCGCGTTCATTTCGCCTTTTTCTTGCAATGCTTTTACGGCAAAAACGGTACTAGAGAACGATAGTGCAAAAGCTAAAAGCAGGATTTGGCTGCCGTCCATACTGGCTAGCGAAGTCAAGCCCAGTAGTTTTAAGCCGGATAACGCTAGGGCAAAAAAAGCGGTAGAGAGTATGTTGTGGGCGGTTGCCCCTCCCCATATTTCTTTGGACAGCAGGGTTTTTACATCGAGTTTGAGTCCAATAGTAAACAGAAGAAGAGTAACACCAAGATCTGCGAGAGTGACGATAACGTCATTGCTTTGGTAACCAAATGCATGCAAGCCAAATCCAGCTAGTAGAAAACCAACGAGGGGAGGGAGGCTGCATTTAAGCGCAATAAAACCAGCTAAAAAAGCGGCTGTAATTAGAATAATTTCCATACTGTTGAGCTGTATTCCTGATATACAAAAACGGGCTGTGAAAACACAGCCCGAGATTGTAACTCAATTGGTTGTATAAACTTAGTCTTCCAGTAACTTTTGTAACAAAACTCCGTTTAGCATAGCGCGTTTAATCATCGCAAATGCGCCCATCGTTGGCTGCTTATCAATGTGAGAAGCCACGATAGGGAGGTCGTTATGGAAAGTTTTAAGAGATTGATTCTCTACGTTGCGTTGAATTGCAGGGAAAACAATATCTTGTGCTGCAGTAATATCGCCAGCAATTACAATTTTCTGTGGATTAAATAAGTTAACCGTAATCGCAATCGCTTTACCTAGCTGGTTGCCCACTCGCACTAAACTCTGTTTCGCAAGTTCATCACCATTCATTGCGTGCTGACATACCGCTTCAATTGTGATGTTTTCAAGGTCGGTTAAGCTTGATTCGTATCCTTGAGTAATCAGTTGCTTCACTCGTTGAATAATCGCTGGGTTTGCAGCTACGGTTTCTAAACAGCCAAAGTTTCCACATTGGCATTGCTCGCCAAGCGGGTCAATTTGGATATGACCAATTTCACCGACGTTGCGGTTAAAACCAAGAAAAACCTGGCCGTTAACGATAATACCTGCGCCAGTACCGCGGTGGACGCTAACCAAAATAGAATCCTGGCAGTCTTGGCTTGCTCCAAAGTAGTGCTCAGCCAACGCCATGCCACGTACGTCGTTGCCAACAAAGCATGCTGTATTAAACTTCTCTCCAACAATTTCACCGAGAGCAAGATTATCGATATCGGTATTAGGCATGTATTCGACCACGCCAGTTGTTGGGTTAACAAGGCCCGGTAAAGTGATGCCGATAGCGATGAGTTGATCAATTTTGTCTTCGCAACGGCTTACGAAATCTTTTAATAAATCGATAAGTCCTGCGATTAAGTCTGCTTGGTTAGTGTAGTGCAGTTCATGCTGATCTTCTGCCAGCGCGGTACCACCTAAATCGTATAAACTGAACTGTACGTAATCTCGACCTAAGCGAACGGCAATCGAATGAAAAGGTTTGACTTCAGTAGTCAAAGAGATCGCACGACGACCACCAGTTGAAGCTTGTTGGGCGACCTCCTTAATAAGGCCGCGCTCTAAAAGTTGGCGGGTTATTTTGGTAACACTAGCAGGCGCGAGCTGACTCACGTCCGCGACTTGAATACGGGAGATAGGACCTTGCTGATCAATCAGCCTATATACCGCAGCGCTGTTAAGCTGTTTTACTAAATCTACATTACCAATCTGTCCGCCATTCATGCTTAATTTTGCTCGTATTGTCCGTTAACAACCGTCGCTTTTACTTTAAAGTCACGATCGAAAATAGTCAGGTTTGCAACCATCCCTTTTCGAACTCGGCCAAGGCGATCCTCAACACCAATTGCTGTTGCTGGGTATAACGTGGCCATTCGTAGAGCTTCGTCTAAAGCGATCCCCGCGTGCTCAACTGAATTCTGAACTGCTTCAATCATTGTCAAAGCTGAGCCGCCTAGCGTGCCATTTTCATCAACACACTTACCATCTCGGTAATATACTTTCTTACCGACAAAAATAAAGTGATCAATGTTAGCACCTGCTGGAGCTGTGGCATCCGTCACCAAAACAAGCTTTTCACCTTTGATTTTATGAGCAATTCGGATGTTTGCGTAGTCGACGTGAAAACCATCAGCAATAATGCCAGCGTATACGTCAGGAGTATCGTAAATTGCACCAACAACTCCTGGTTCACGACCAACCATTGGTGTCATTGCATTAAAGAGGTGTGTAGCAAAAGTAATGCCTGCTTCAAAGCTTTTACGTGCTTCGGCGTAGGTTGCATTTGTGTGGCCAATTGAAACCACGATGCCAGCAGCCTTTAATCGCGCAATATGCTCTGGGTCGTTATGCTCAGGTGCTAGTGTTACTTTCGCTACGATATCGGCGTTTGCGCAGATAAGGTCGATCATGCTTTCGTCTGATGGGCGAATAAAATCGACGTTATGGATGCCTTTTTTCGCGACGTTAAGGTAAGGACCTTCGAGGTGTAAACCAAGCGATTGATTTTGATACTTGTTGTGGTACTCACGAGCTGCGGCAATTGCAGTTCGCATATCTTCATCAGATGACGTAATGAGTGTTGGCAGGAAGCTAGTACAGCCAGATTTGAGGTTTGCCTGGTGCATGATTTGCATGGTTTCAGGGGTAATTGCATCGTTTAGCATTACACCGCCACAACCGTTCAACTGCAGATCGATAAAGCCTGGACTTAGATTAGCGCCTGCAAGGTCTTTTACTTCGATGCTTTGAGGTAGCTCAGAAACCGGCACAATAGATTGAATAAGATCATTTTCGATGATGACCGCATGATCGGTAAGAACATCACTACCGGTATAAATTTTACAGTTACTTAGCGCGTACATAGTCAGCTAGTCCTTATAGATGAGAATTCAATTTCTATATCGTTATCTAAGTAGAGACTGCTTCAGTCATATGGGTACTTAGTTTGTATCACTGAATTAGATAACGAGTCACATACAGCAAGTCGCGTTTTATCGATGTTATTGTCATAGTAACTAACTGAAAAGTAATAATTGTATGGTTTTTTTATGATTCTTTTTCAGAGCAAAGTTACAGTGATTTACCCGCCTAGATACCAAAATAACACTGATTCTGCCTTGCATAAAGTGCGAGAATATTATCTTTAAAACGCCATTTTTTCGTATAATAAAATAAGTTTTATGATCTCGCTAGCAAAAACCTTCCGAAAGGGCAAATTGTGGTGATTATGATCACAAACGGTGAGCTTTTAATTTGCGGAGCAAAATTAATATCATAAACTTAGGATGACTAAATTGGACGGCTGAAATAAGTCATTCAACATAACATCTAATCCTATAGGGGGAACTTAAGGTGAACATTCTCGGATACTTCCAGAAGGTGGGTAAGGCGCTTATGGTGCCGGTTGCCACACTTCCTGCAGCAGCAATACTCATGGGTATTGGCTACTGGATCGACCCAAATGGCTGGGGCGCAAACAGTGCACTTGCTGCATTTCTTATTAAAGCTGGTGCAGCGATCATTGACAATATGTCAGTATTGTTCGCTGTTGGTGTTGCTTACGGAATGTCTAAAGACAAAGATGGCGCCGCTGCACTTTCAGGTTTCGTGGGCTTCTTAGTTGTCACAACGCTTTTGGCCCCTGGTGCAGTATCACAAATTCAAGGCATTGACCCAAGTGAAGTACCTGCTGCATTTGGTAAAATCAATAACCAGTTCGTCGGTATCTTGGTTGGTATTGTTTCTGCTGAGTTGTACAACCGTTTTTCTCACGTAGAGCTGCACAAAGCACTGGCGTTTTTCTCTGGCAAGCGTCTTGTACCGATCCTAACGTCTTTTGCTGGTATCGTTATTGCGTTCATCCTGATGTACGTTTGGCCATCAGTTTACGGCGGTCTGGTAAGTTTTGGTGAAAGCATTCAAGGTATGGGTGAAGCAGGTGCAGGTGTTTACGCATTCTTCAACCGTCTTCTAATTCCTGTTGGTCTGCACCATGCACTAAACTCAGTGTTCTGGTTTGATGTTGCTGGTATTAATGACATTCCAAACTTCCTTGGCGGTGCGAAATCATTAGCTGAAGGCACGGCAACGGTAGGTGTTACGGGGATGTACCAAGCGGGCTTCTTCCCAATCATGATGTTTGGTTTACCAGGCGCTGCTCTAGCGATGTACCATACTGCGAAATCAAAGAATAAAGAGAAAGTGGCATCTATCATGATTGCAGCTGCGTTTGCTTCATTCTTTACAGGTGTAACAGAACCACTTGAATTTGCATTCATGTTCCTTGCTCCAGGACTGTACGTTCTTCACGCAGCGCTGACTGGTCTATCAGTTTATATCGCGGCATCAATGCAGTGGATTGCAGGTTTCGGTTTCTCTGCTGGTTTAGTCGACTTAGTATTGTCGACTCGTAACCCGCTAGCGGTAAACTGGTACATGCTCATTGTACAAGGTCTTGGTTTCTTTGCGGTTTACTACTTCGTGTTCCGTACCGTGATTGTTAAGTTTGGCCTTAAAACACCGGGACGTGAAGATGATGAAGAAGCTTCATCTAACGTGGCTGGATCAAGCAATTCTTCAGAGCTTGCTCGTCAGTACTTGAAAGCACTTGGCGGTCATGACAACCTAAGTTCTATCGATGCCTGTATTACTCGTTTGCGCCTTTCTGTGAAAGATATGAGCGTTATCAATGAGAAAACTCTGAAAGATCTTGGAGCTATGGGAGTTGTGAAGCTAGGTACAAACAACCTACAAGTTATCCTTGGTCCACTAGCAGAGATTGTTGCTGGTGAGATGAAGAATGTATCTAAAGATGAAGACTTAAGTGGTGTTCAGCTACCAGCTTAACTGTTTAATAGTGGTGTGATTGTTTGTTATTGGTATTGCAAACAATTGATACTACAACATCGCAAAAGGCCTCCGCAGGAGGCCTTTTTTCGTTTAGGCCCTTTGAATCTGCTTTGCTTTCACGCCAACTCGATAAATATTGTCGTTTTAGAGCGAGTTCTTGTTGTCTAATTGCTTAGAATTGTGGATCATTAGGAACAATGTACTCTGTGAAACCATACTTGGATACAGGGTTCCGTTTTCTCTGACAATACTAATATTTTTGAGGTGCTATAGATGAGTGAAGCTGATGCTCGTCCATCAAACTTTATTCGCCAGATCATTGATAAAGATCTAGCGGATGGTAAACACACTAGCGTGCATACTCGATTCCCGCCGGAGCCAAATGGCTACCTGCATATCGGTCATGCTAAGTCTATCTGTTTGAACTTCGGTATTGCTCAGGACTACCAGGGTCAATGTAATCTGCGTTTCGACGATACAAACCCTGAAAAAGAAGACATCGAATACGTTGAGTCTATCAAGAAAGATGTAAACTGGTTGGGCTTTGAGTGGAGTGGTGAAGTATGTTACTCATCAAACTACTTCGATAAGCTTTACGAATATGCAATTGAATTGATTAACAAAGGCTTAGCGTACGTAGATGAGCTAAGTCCAGAGCAAATTCGTGAATACCGCGGCACACTAAAGGCGCCAGGTAAACCAAGTCCATACCGTGACCGTTCTGTTGAAGAGAACTTGGCGTTGTTTGAAAAAATGCGCGCTGGTGAATTTGAAGAAGGTAAAGCGTGTCTTCGTGCTAAAATCGACATGGGTTCTTCATTCATGGTCATGCGCGATCCAGTTTTATACCGTGTGCGTTTTGCTACGCACCACCAAACTGGTGATAAGTGGTGCATTTACCCAATGTACGACTTTACGCACTGTATTTCTGATGCATTAGAAGGCATTACGCACTCTATTTGTACGCTTGAATTCATGGATAACCGTCGTCTGTACGATTGGGTTCTAGACAACATCACGATCGAAAGCCGTCCACATCAATACGAGTTCAGTCGTTTAAACCTTGAATACACAGTGATGTCTAAGCGTAAGCTTAACCAGCTAGTTACTGAAAAACTGGTTAATGGTTGGGATGATCCACGTATGCCGACTGTCTCAGGTCTGCGTCGTCGTGGCTTCACACCTGCATCTATTCGTGAGTTTTGTAAGCGTATTGGTGTAACGAAGCAAGAAAATATGATCGAGTTTAGTTCATTAGAATCTTGTATTCGTGATGACCTAAACGAGAACGCTCCGCGTGCAATGGCTGTACTGGATCCTGTTAAAGTTGTTATCGAAAACTTTGAAGCAGGCGCAGTAGAAAACTTGACAGTTGCCAACCACCCAAATAAACCTGAAATGGGCGTGCGTGAAGTGCCATTCACGCGTGAATTGTGGATTGAGCGTGAAGACTTCCGTGAAGAAGCGAACAAAAAGTACAAGCGTTTAGTGCTAGGTAAAGAAGTTCGTTTACGTGGTGCTTACGTGATCAAAGCTGAGCGCGTTGAAAAAGATGCCGAAGGCAACATCACAACGATCTTCTGTTCTTACGATGCAGATACGCTAGGTAAAAACCCAGCAGATGGTCGTAAAGTGAAAGGCGTTATTCATTGGGTGTCAGCTGATAAAGCTCTTCCAGCGGAAATTCGTCTGTACGATCGTTTATTTACGGTGCCAAACCCAGGCGCAGCGGAAGATTTTGCTTCTACTATCAATCCTGAATCATTAGTTGTGATCAATGGCTTCGTCGAGCCTAGCCTAGCTTCTGCAGAAGCAGAAAAAGGTTACCAGTTTGAACGTATGGGTTACTTCTGTGCAGACTCGAAAGACTCTTCAGCAGATAATCTAGTATTCAACCGCACGGTTGGTCTACGTGATACCTGGGCAAAAATTGAGAATCAATAATCTCACTTAATGCTGAGAAAGATGAAAAAATGCCAGCAAACGCTGGCATTTTTTATACCTAATCCCACAGAGTGCTATATAGATGTGCAAAACTGTGGAGAAAAAAGATGGGTGTTTAGTAGCTTTTGTTCTGTAACCAAAGTACTGACGTCTAAGGTACTGACTTCTAGAAACAAAAAACGCCAGCATGTGCTGACGTTTACTTTTTAAATTAACAAACCCTTATTTTTTCGGTTTGTGTGCATCTGGATTGTCTTTACAACCACCATCGCTACACTTGCCGTACAAGTATAAGCTGTGGTTTGTTAGTGTGACATTGTACTTAGCTGCAATCTCTTTTTGACGTTCTTCAATAAGATCGTCAGAAAATTCAATTACCTCACCACAGTCTAGGCACACTAGGTGGTCGTGGTGATGTTGAGTCGATAATTCGAAGACTGACTTTCCACCTTCAAAGTGGTGACGAGTTACAATACCAGCATCGTCGAACTGGTTTAGAACTCGGTAAACAGTTGCTAGGCCAATTTCTTCACCTAGATCAATCAACTTTTTGTACAAATCTTCAGCACTGATGTGCTGGCAGTCTGGCTGCTGAAGTACTTCTAGAATTTTTAGCCTCGGAAGGGTTACTTTTAAACCCGCATCCTTCAGCGCCTGATTATTATCTGACATATACTTTCCCGTTGGATCATCTGCAGCGATTTAACAGAATTCAATCTTCCTACCATTATAGGATAAGCGTTCGGAACATTAAACCACGAACTTCAAAGGGTTAATAGAATCTTTTTGTAAATTAGAAACAGGTCCATTATATTACAGCTCTGACCAGTTACAATTGTGTAACATTAAGCTTGGAGAGGGCAGGGATAGCGATGAATAGGCGACTAGCGAAGATATACAAACCAGGAATTGTAAAGTTCGCACTCAATATTTGGCCTCCTTTTTGGGGGGCGGGTATTAAAATCTTACATATTTCTCAAGACTTCCGTACTGTAAAGGTACGTTTAAAGCTTCGCTGGTGGAATAAAAATGCCAATCGCACCCAATATGGCGGCAGTATTTTCTCTTTAACTGATCCTATTTACTCGTTGATGCTGATGGGGATTCTACGAGAGGAATATTATGTGTGGGATAAAGAGGCAAGCATTAACTTTATTAAGCCGGGGCAAAGTGATTTGTTTGCAGAATTTGAGGTCACTGAAGGGATGCTGGAAAACATTTATCAAATGACACGGAATGGAGAAAAGTGTTTTCCTGAGTTTATTACTCATGTAAAAGATAAACAGGGGAATGTGGTTTCAGAGGTTCAACGCAAGCTTTATGTAAGAAAGAAACCTCAGTATCGCGAAGAGGAAGTACTTACCGATGCTGTGTGACAATACATACAAAAAGACCTCCAAGTGGAGGTCTTTGTATCATTCAATTTGATTAGCCTTCTAGCTCAGCTAAACACATCTCTTCATAGATCTGTTTAACCCAGCTTTCAACACGCTCGTCAGTCAATTCTGGTTGGCGGTCTTCATCAATACATAGACCTACGAATTGGCTTTCGTCACCTTCAACAAGTGCTTTAGACGCTTCAAATTCGTAGCCTTCTGTCGAGGTATGGCCAAGAATTGTGCCGCCTTTAGATTCAACGATATCACGGACTGTGCCCATCGCGTCACAGAAGTATTCTGCGTAGTCTTCTTGGTCGCCACAGCCAAAGATAGCCACTAGCTTAGTAGAGAAGTCGATTTGCTCAAGCTCAGGGAAGAAGTCATCCCAATCACATTGTGCTTCGCCGTAGTACCAAGTTGGGATACCTAGAAGAAGAAGATCGAAGTTATCAATGTCTTCTTTGCTGCTTTTCGCGATGTCTTGAACGTGAACTAGATGTTTACCTAGTTGCTTTTGAATCATCTTTGCAACGGCTTCAGTATTACCTGTGTCGCTACCGAAGAAGATACCTACACTTGCCATAGAGTCTATACCTTTACATTGTTTGTTATTGGCGATGCTACTAAGGGTTTAACCTAACCCTGAGCCTTCCCAAGTTAGCTGAATTACACCTTTTGCAATAAAGCCAGCACAGCCTAGGAAAAGGACTAACCACACAATACGACGACCAAAAACAGGTACATTGCCTTGCTTTAGCACATCTTTTATCGCCATCCCGATGAAAAAAAAGATAGCAGCAAAAAGAAGATCGAGCCCAATAGACTCGAGCATATCCATATAGTCGTAAAGCATTTTAGCCCTTCATGCCGAAAAATCTTGGGCGCACTATACCACTGTTAAACGGTAAAGTTAATGCACTACAAGAAAGGTTATTTCAATAATCTAGTGTTGCTTTTCGAATTTGTTAACTCGAAATGTATTTTCGAATGACTCTCATTACTTCTGTCGGTTTCTCGGCGTGTAACCAGTGACCAGTGCCAGCGATAATGTGTGCTTTAGCATGGTTAAATTGTCGCTTCACTGCCGGCTGATGTTCTGGCATTAAGTAGTCAGAGTCGCCGCCTTTGATAAATAAAGTTGGGATATCTGTTGGTGTGATTTCTTGCCAGCCAATAATTTGGTCATAATTCTCAAAAAGGCTCGGTACGTTAAACCGCCAATCCATCTTATCGCCATTTTTGTACAGTGATTTAGAGAGAAATTGTCTTACACCATCGAGTTCAATATGTTGAGCTAGGATATCCATGGCTTGCTGTCGATTTGCTGGTTTTTCATTAATAACAGCATGTAAGCCGTTAAAAACATTATCGTGACGGTTCGTAGTGTAGGCTACAGGCGCCATGTCGAGAACGACTAACTGCTTGACTACATTTGGAGCAATGTCCACAAGAGCCATCGCGACTTTTCCGCCCATGGAGTGACCAATAACAATAGATGGCTCAACGTTTAAGTGCTGAAGGAGCTGAGCCACATCTTTTGCCATATCGGTATAGTTATGGACTTCGGAGTGGAAAGAGAGGCCGTGATTTCTCAGATCAATACTGATCACCGTGTGATCTTTAATAAGATCGCGGGCGAGTAGACCCAGATTACTTAAACTACCAAACAATCCGTGAATCAAAACAACTGTTTGGCCTTGGCCTTCCTGCTTATAGTTGAGTAATGCTGACATTTTATCTTATTCGTGATGGGTTTAACGTGGAGTATCCGCGTGGATCTCGTTATAATCCCCCAGAGTTTAAACATTGAGAATGTGAAAAGCGAATGAAAACAATTGAGGTTGATGAGGATCTATACCGTTATATAGCTAGTCAAACTAAGCATATCGGTGAAAGCGCCTCGGATATTTTGCGACGCCTTTTAAACCTTGATGGTCAGTTGCAGGAAGCTAAAGCCGCGCCTGTAGTAGAGAAGCCACAAGGGATTGTAGTAAGTAAAGATGCGGGTAAAACGGAATCTGTTGATGTAGTGAAAGAAATGCGTTCGCTGCTTATTTCTGATGAGTTTGCCGGTCTAAAAAAAGCGATTGATCGCTTTATGTTAGTATTATCGACCTTACATAAATTGAATCCAGAAGGTTTCGCCCAGGCTACGAATGTAAAAGGACGCAAACGCGTGTACTTTGCAGATAATGAAGAAACCTTGCTAGCAAACGGTAATACGACCAAGCCAAAAGCCATTCCTGGCACACCGTTTTGGGTTATCACGAATAACAATACAAGTCGTAAAAGACAGATGGTTGAACAAGTGATGGCACACATGGGGTTCCAACCTGACTTAATAGAAAAAGTAACAGGTTCAATCTAAGAAACCTGATAGAAGCCTCATAATGCGTCGCAGTGAGCGGATATTATGAGGCTTTTTTAATTTTTATTTGTATTGAAAGAAAGGATGTCAAACATGGCTATGCACCCTCGTGCTGGGCAAAAAGCGCAGCAGGAAGATCTTCACAATATCCCAGCACTCGTTGCTAACTACTTCTTACTTCAACCAGACGCGGCAAACGCAGAACACAAAGTTCAATTTGGTACTTCTGGCCACCGCGGTACTGCAGACAAGCACACTTTTAACGAAAACCACATTTTAGCGATCGCTCAAGCGGTAGCAGAAGTTCGTGCTGAGCAAGGCACAACTGGCCCGTTGTTTGTGGGTAAAGACACGCATGCGCTATCTGAGCCTGCTTTCTCAAGTGTGATTGAAGTACTGATTGCAAACGGTGTGAAAGTGATTGTCCAACAAGACAACGGTTACACGCCAACACCGGGTATTTCACACGCGATTCTGACTTACAACATCAAACACGATGAAAAAGCAGACGGTATCGTTATTACCCCATCACATAACCCACCACAAGACGGCGGTATCAAATACAATCCGACACATGGTGGTCCTGCAGAAGCTGAGTTGACTCAAGCTATCGAAGATCGTGCGAACGAATTGATTGCTGGAGGTTTACAAGGTGTTAAACGCCTACCACTAGCAGAAGCAAAAGCATCGGATCTGTTTGTAGAGATGGACTTGGTGAAGCCATACATCGATGACCTGGTGAACGTTATTGATATGGAAGCAATCCAAAAAGCGAACCTGAAGATTGGTGTAGATCCATTGGGTGGCAGCGGTATCGATTACTGGCGTCAAATTGGTCAGGCATACAACCTAGACCTAACGCTAGTAAGTGAATCGATCGATCCTTCTTTCCAATTCATGTCGCTAGATAAAGACGGCGTTGTGCGTATGGACTGTTCTTCTCCTTACGCAATGGCGGGTCTATTGGCACTGAAAGACGAATACGATTTAGCATTTGGTAACGATCCTGACTACGACCGTCACGGTATCGTTACGCCAAAAGGTTTGATGAACCCGAACCACTTCTTAGCCGTTTGTATTGACTACTTGTACCGTCATCGTGACGCGTGGGGTAAAGATGTCGCTGTTGGTAAAACACTAGTTTCAAGTGCGCTGATTGACCGTGTTGTTGCGGATCTAGGTCGTGAGCTATGTGAAGTGCCTGTTGGTTTCAAATGGTTTGTAGACGGTCTGTACACTGGTAAGTTTGGTTTCGGCGGCGAAGAAAGTGCTGGTGCGTCTTTCCTTCGTAAAGATGGCACGCCTTGGTCAACAGACAAAGATGGCATCTTGCTATGCCTTCTAGCAGCAGAGATCACTGCGGTAACGGGTAAGAACCCACAAGATTACTATGAAGAGCTAGCGGCGAAGCACGGTGAGTCGAAGTACAACCGTATTCAAGCTGTAGCAAATGGCCCACAAAAAGACGTATTGAAGAAGTTGTCACCAGAAATGGTTGCGGCTGAAACTCTAGCAGGTGATGAGATCACTGCTCGTCTAACGCATGCACCAGGCAATGGTGCTGCGATTGGTGGCCTTAAAGTAACGACAGCTAACGGTTGGTTCGCTGCTCGTCCATCAGGCACAGAGGACATCTACAAGATTTACTGTGAAAGCTTCAAAGGTGAAGAGCACCTAAAACAAATCGAAGCAGAAGCACAAGAGATCGTTAATCAAGTGTTTGCAGCCGCTGGTTTGTAAAACATCCAATGGTCAATGTATCTAGCAAAGGGTTGATGTGAAAACATCAACCCTTTCATGTTTAAGTGCCCCGAACAGCTTTATCTCCGGGCCATGAATCTGGTACCACAAACCAGAATTGACCGTCTTCCGTTTGTGCGTGTATGAATCGATCTAAAGGCTTTTCAATAGGTTGAGAGAAATCGTCTGTACCGGTCGCCCAGCATGGTTTATGTAAATGATAAAGGGGTTTACTAATTAAATCCCATTGACTTTGATAGCACCAGTAACCACTAATCTGACTTGGATTTAATTCATAACCCAAGCACTCCTTAGGAGTTGGCTCTGGAGTAAACGGATTAATATAGAGTCGTCCTTGCATCATTAGGCGCTCTTCTGGAGAGTCGTTTAAAGGAATTATTTTTTGAAATTCCGGGCGATCGCTCATTTTCAGTTGATGCGTGAGCATTCTATCCAATTTCGCATGTAACTGGTCGTGAGCATTCGGGCCATACCAAATGCCGTTGTAAAGAAGATAAAACTTAATCGCCACTTCCCAATGTTCTATCTGATTTGATTCTGTATTCCTCAACACCAAATCGACAGCACCAATGGTCTTACCTTCAGCGTCGTTTAACTGAATTTCTTCGGCAATAATCTGATATCGTTCTGAATTAGAAAGAGCCGCAGTGCATAGGTGCTGATATAAAAAACCCAGTCTCGGATTACCATTGTATTGTTCTGAGCTATTCAAAGGTTTGACCGAGACATCTTCTAAGGTTGCAAACGGAGGGCGTAACTTGAAAAGCGGAGGTGAAGTGGCGATCCATTGGTAAAAGCGTTGCAGTTGGTTCATCCGTATCCCTAAATGTATGGTGAGGCGACAAGCTTTGTTATTGTAACTAAATTTGCTTTTGAGGGTAGGGTGGCTAGCATCGATATTAGGGTTCGAGATACACTTTAAATACCTAAATGATATCAAGGTGCCAGATGTCAAAACGTTGTTGTATCAACTAGGTTGCACACTCTCGGTCTGATTTCATCGAGAGGTTATTTAGGTTTACATGCGCTAGAAATTGGAAGTAATAATGAATAACTTAAAGCTAGAACAGATTCTTAATGACAAACTGTCACCGCAGTTAATTAAAGATTACGCACCAAACGGGTTACAGGTAGAAGGGACGCCAGCCGTAAAGCGTATTATCACTGGCGTAACCGCCTCTCAAGCCTTAATCGATAAAGCGATTGAGCTTAATGCAGACGCATTGCTTGTTCATCATGGCTATTTTTGGAAAGGTGAGCCTGAGCCAATTCGTGGCATGAAAGGTAAACGAATTCGTAGCCTGATCAAAAATGATATCAACTTATATGGTTATCACCTTCCTCTAGATATTCATCCAGAGCTAGGCAACAACGCTGAATTAGCTCGCTTACTTGAAATCGAAGTAGAAGGTGGGCTTGAAGGGCACCCTCAGTCAGTTGCTATGTTTGGGCGCTTGAAAAAGCCGATGTCTGGTGTTGAATTTGCGAGTAAGATCAACCAAGTTCTTGAAAGAGAGCCTCTGCATATCGCTCCAGAGAATACTGATAAGATGATTGAGACAGTCGGCTGGTGTACTGGTGGAGGGCAGGATTTCATTGAACTTGCTGTACAGCACGGGCTGGATGCATTTATCTCTGGAGAAATTTCAGAGCGCACCACTTATACTGCTCGTGAAATGGACATTCATTACTTTGCTGCAGGTCATCATGCTACTGAGCGTTATGGTGTTCAGGCCTTAGGCAAATGGCTAGCGGATGAATATGGCCTACATGTGGAGTTTATCGATATTGATAATCCGGTTTAGCGTTCTCCATTAATAACGTTAAACGCAAAAAAGAAAAAAGGGTTGAGACGAAAATCTCAACCCTTTTGTTTGTCTATCTTCGTACTAAAAGATCATTCACGTTCGTGAAGTGGAGAAAACTCACGTTGTGTTTCGCCAGTGTATAGCTGACGAGGACGACCGATGCGGTTCAGTGGATCGCTGTGCATTTCGTTCCAGTGAGCAATCCAGCCGATGGTACGAGAAATCGCGAAGATAACCGTAAACATAGAAACTGGAATACCAATCGCTTTAAGAATGATACCTGAGTAGAAGTCTACGTTCGGGTACAGCTTCTTAGACACGAAGTACTCATCAGAAAGTGCAATGCGCTCAAGTTCCATTGCAACGTCTAGCAGAGGGTCTTGAATGTTTAGCTCTTTGAGAACTTCATGACACGTTTCGCGCATTACTGTCGCACGTGGGTCGTAGTTCTTGTAAACGCGGTGACCAAAGCCCATTAAGCGGAATGGGTCATCTTTGTCTTTCGCGCGGTCTACATATTCAGGGATGTTATCGACGCTGCCAATCTCTTCTAGCATTCTCAAGCAGGCTTCGTTTGCACCACCGTGAGCGGGTCCCCAAAGGGATGCAATACCAGCGGCAATACATGCAAATGGGTTCGCACCAGAAGAGCCAGCTAGGCGTACAGTTGATGTCGACGCATTCTGTTCGTGATCCGCGTGTAGAGTGAAAATCTTATCCATCGCACGGGCAACCACAGGATTTACTTCATACTCTTCGCAAGGGTTTGCGAACATCATATGCAAGAAGTTCTCAGCGTAGCTAAGGTCGTTACGAGGGTAAATAAATGGCTGACCGATAGAGTATTTGTAACACATCGCCGCCAGTGTTGGCATTTTTGACAGCAGACGGTACGCTGCAATTTCGCGGTGTTCGTCGTTGTTAATGTCAAGAGAGTCGTGATAGAAGGCTGCAAGTGCTCCAACTACACCACACATTACCGCCATTGGGTGAGCATCGCGTCGGAAGCCATGGAAAAAGCTTGCGATTTGCTCGTGTACCATTGTGTGACGAGTAACGGTCGTTTTGAATTGCTCGTATTGTTCTCGGGTAGGGGCTTCACCATAAAGAAGGATGTAACATACTTCTAAGTAATCTGCGTTATTGGCTAATTGATCAATCGGGAAACCGCGGTGCAAAAGAATACCTTTGCCGCCATCGATGTACGTGATTGATGATTCACAAGATGCAGTGGCAAGAAAACCTGGGTCAAAAGTAAAGTAACCATTGGCTCCCAGCTTACGAACGTCAATTACAGGTGTACCTAGCGTACCGTCCATAATTGGCAGTTCGATTGGCGCTTGACCTTCAACATGAAGGGTCGCTTTCTTATCCGCCATAACAATCTCCTTTGTTTATTATTTAATCCGTCCAGGATGTTTATGTGCCATTTTTGTACTGTTGTTAAAGCTTAAAGTCAATTTTTCTCCATCTTTGTGTGCACTTGTTATGATTTTTCTCATGAAAATCGTTAAAAATCTGTTCTATGTAGCATAATTTGTTACACCAATTGTATTAGAATGTTGCTCGCCGTATATTGGCAAAGAAAATTTTAGTTAAATCCTTATAAATTCGGGGCTAGAAACAAAGAGTGAGGTTTGTTGCTGGATTCCGTTTGTTAACAAATTGTTTACAATTATCTGAGTGGTTACTCGCGATATTTGTTAAATAGATGTTAACTTTTGTACGTTTGGAAGCTGAAATTGGTTATAACAATAAATGCTCAATGGAGCTGAGTGAGCAAGCCCGTGAAAGAAAGAAAGTCAAGACCTGTTAATTTAGATTTACAGACCATCCACTTTCCTATCACAGCAATCGCATCCATCCTACACCGTGTGTCTGGGGTAATTACGTTTGTTGCGGTGGGTATATTACTGTGGTTACTATCCATTTCTCTGTCATCCCCAATGGGTTTTATGGAAGCCGCTGACATCGTCGATAGCTTCTTCGTAAAATTCATCCTGTGGGGAATTCTTACTGCACTTGCCTACCACATCGCAGGTGGTATCCGTCACTTATTGATGGATCTAGGTCACTTTGAAGAACTAGATTCAGGCACGATGAGCGCTAAAGTCGCGTTTGGTGCAACAGCAGTATTATCATTATTGGCGGGGATCTTGGTATGGTAAAACACGTATCTTCATTTGGTCGTAATGGTGTACACGATTTCCTACTAATTCGTGCAACTGCAATCATTATGACGCTATACACGATTTATCTGATTAGCTTCTGTGCGTTTTCAGATATCTCTTACGCATCTTGGACCCAATTCTTTGGTGGTACCTTCACTAAAGTATTCACCATGTTGGCACTTGTCTCGATCCTGATTCACGCATGGGTTGGTTTGTGGCAGGTATTAACTGATTACATTAAGTGCGCGAAACTACGTGGCGCACTACAACTTGGTGTTATTGCCGTGCTATTCGGCTATGTCTTCTCTGGTCTATTTATTCTGTGGGGTGCGTAAGTGTCTATTCCAGTTCGTGAGTTTGATGCCGTAGTAATCGGCGCTGGTGGTGCAGGTATGCGCGCTGCACTACAAATTTCAGAGCAAGGCCTATCATGTGCTTTGTTGTCAAAAGTATTTCCAACACGTTCTCATACTGTGTCTGCACAGGGCGGCATTACCGTTGCTCTGGGTAACTCGCACAAAGACGATTGGCAATGGCACATGTACGATACCGTTAAAGGTTCCGACTACATCGGTGACCAGAACGCGATTGAATACATGTGTAAAAATGGTCCTGAGTCAGTTATCGAGCTTGAAAAAATGGGTCTTCCATTCTCTCGTTTTGATAACGGTACCATATACCAACGTCCATTCGGTGGCCAATCTAAAGAGTTTGGTGGTGAGCAGGCTGCTCGTACAGCCGCTGCTGCAGACCGTACTGGTCACGCACTTCTTCACACGCTTTACCAGCAAAACGTAAAACACAAAACAACCATCTTCTCGGAGTGGTACGCTTTGGATCTTGTGAAAAACCAAGACGGCGCAATCATGGGTTGTACTGCGATTTGTATGGAAACGGGTGAAATCTGTTACTTCAAATCGAAAGCAACCATTCTAGCTACAGGTGGAGCAGGTCGTATTTACGCATCGACCACTAACGCGCACATCAACACGGGTGATGGCGTTGGTATGGCACTTCGCGCAGGCGTTCCAATGCAAGACATGGAAATGTGGCAGTTCCACCCAACAGGTATTGCTGGCGCGGGTGTTCTAGTGACGGAAGGTTGTCGTGGTGAAGGTGGTTACCTTCTAAATAAAGATGGTGAACGCTTCATGGAGCGCTACGCACCAAACGCGAAAGACCTTGCTGGTCGTGACGTGGTTGCTCGTTCAATGATGATTGAAATTCGTGAAGGCCGCGGCTGTGATGGTCCTTGGGGTCCACATATCAAGTTGAAACTTGATCACCTTGGTAAAGAAGTACTTGAATCACGTCTACCAGGTATCTGTGAACTGTCTCGTACATTTGCACACGTTGACCCAGTGAAAGAGCCAATTCCAGTAATTCCAACTTGTCACTACATGATGGGTGGTGTACCTACTCAAGTCTCTGGCCAAGCAATTAAGCAGAAGGCCGACGGTAGCGAGATGGAAGTACAAGGCCTTTACGCATGTGGTGAGATTGCTTCTGTATCGGTACACGGTGCTAACCGTCTGGGCGGCAACTCATTACTAGACTTGGTCGTATTTGGTCGTGCTACTGGCTTGCACCTTGGCGAAACGCTAGCAGCGCAAGCAGAAGCTCGTCCTGCAACAGAATCTGATATTGAAGCGTCTCTAGCGCGTACTATGCGTTGGGAAAACAGCACTGGTGGTGAAGATCCAGTTCAGATTCGTAAAGACCTACAAGCATGCATGCAAAACAGCTTCTCGGTATTCCGTGAAGGCGATGCGATGGCAACCGGTCTAGAAGAGTTGAAAGTGATTCGCGAACGTTTGAAAGATGCGCATCTAGCGGACAAGTCTTCAGAGTTCAACACGCAGCGTATTGAGTGTCTAGAACTTGATAACCTGATGGAAACCGCGTTTTCAACTGCCGTTGCAGCAAACTACCGTACAGAGAGTCGTGGCGCACATGCTCGTTTCGATTTCCCTGAGCGTGATGATGAGAACTGGCTATGCCACTCTATCTACAATCCGGAAACAGAAGCGATGACTAAGCGTGATGTGAACATGACGCCAACGCATCGTGAAGCTTTCCCGCCGAAAGTACGTACATACTAAAGGGAGGATACGACTATGAAATTAAACTTCTCTTTATACCGTTACAATCCGGATGTGGATACCAAGCCTTACATGAAAGAGTATACCCTTGAGGTAGACGAAGGCTCAGACATGATGGTGCTTGATGCATTGATTCTGCTAAAAGAGCAAGATCCAAGCATCGCGTTCCGTCGCTCATGCCGTGAAGGGGTATGTGGTTCTGATGGTTTGAATATGAATGGTAAAAACGGCCTAGCGTGTATCACACCGTTATCTGCTCTACAAGGCGATAAGATAGTTATTCGTCCACTACCAGGGTTACCTGTCGTGCGCGATCTTATCGTTGACATGACGCAGTTCTATGATAACTATGCGAAAGTTAAACCATTCTTGATTGATGATGGTGCATTACCACCATCACGTGAGAACCTACAATCGCCTGATGATCGTGCGCATTTAGATGGATTGTACGAATGTATCATGTGTGCATGTTGTACAACGTCTTGCCCATCATTCTGGTGGAACCCTGATAAATTCATCGGCCCAGCTGGTCTTCTCGCAGCGTACCGTTGGCTAATTGATAGCCGCGATACGGCAACAGATGAACGTTTGTCTGATCTTGATGATGCATTTAGCGTTTTTCGTTGCCATGGCATCATGAATTGTGTAAGTGTTTGTCCTAAGGGATTAAATCCGACGAAAGCCATCGGTCACATTAAGTCGATGTTGGTTAATCGTTCGGTTTAATTTACTCGCTCTTAGGAATGTCGCAGTGTTGCGGATCACCCGATATGACCGCTTCACTGCTTCAGTAATATTCGAGTAAAGAATACAAAAATTGCCGACCGTATTTTTAGTCGGCTCTTATAGCTCGGCAAAGACCGAAGCAAACGTGAAAACTACTGGTTAAGGGAAAATATGCACAACGGCGTGATGAAGGCATGGCTCGAGTCTTCACACTTGGCTGGCGCCAATGCAACGTATGTAGAGGACCTCTACGAACTGTATCTAAGTGATCCCGATCTGGTAAGTGAGGAGTGGAAACGTGTTTTTGAAGGCTTGCCTAAGCCATCAGAAGAAGTGGCAGAACAACCACATTCACGTGTCCGTGACTACTTCCGACGACTCGCTAGAGAAACAAAGCATTACAATGTCCAAGTTAGTGACCCAGATGTCGATGCAAAACAAGTAAAAGTTCTACAGCTAATCAACGCATACCGTTTCCGCGGGCATGAAGCTGCAGAATTAGACCCACTAGGTCTATGGCAACGCCCAACAGTGGCGGAGTTAGACCCTGCTTTTCATAATCTTACCGAAGATGACTTCGAAGAAACTTTCAACGTAGGTTCTTTTGCTGTTGGGCAAGAAACCATGAAGTTGAAAGATATCTATGAAGCCCTCAACAAAACTTATTGCGGTTCCATCGGTGCTGAATACATGCACATGACTGACACAGAGCAAAAGCGTTGGATTCAGCAACGCCTTGAGTCTGTCGTAGGCCAGCCATCATTCAACAAAGATGAGAAGCGCACATTCCTAGAAGAGCTAACAGCCGCTGAAGGTTTGGAGCGTTACCTCGGGGCGAAATTCCCAGGTGCAAAACGTTTCTCTTTAGAAGGTGGTGATGCGCTGATTCCGATGACGAAAGAGTTGATCCGTCATGCGGGTACAAGTGGAATGCGTGAAGTGGTTATCGGTATGGCTCACCGCGGTCGTTTGAACATGCTGGTGAACGTACTTGGTAAGAAACCTCAAGACCTGTTTGATGAGTTCGCCGGTAAACACGACGAAACTTGGGGTACGGGTGATGTGAAATATCACCAAGGTTTCTCTGCTGATTTTGCGACTCCTGGCGGTGATGTTCACTTAGCACTTGCATTTAACCCGTCGCACCTAGAAATCGTAAACCCAGTAGTCATGGGCTCAGTTCGAGCACGTCAAGATCGCTTGGGTGATAATCAAGGTAGCAAAGTGCTTCCTATCACCATCCACGGTGATTCTGCAATCGCTGGTCAGGGTGTGGTTGCCGAAACGTTCAACATGTCTCTTGCTCGTGGGTTCCAAGTCGGTGGTACGGTACGTATCGTCATCAACAACCAAGTAGGCTTTACGACGTCTAATCCTCGTGACACGCGTTCTACGATGTACTGTACCGATATCGCGAAGATGGTGCAGGCGCCAATTTTCCATGTAAATGCAGATGACCCAGAAGCAGTTGCTTTTGTTACTCGCATTGCATTGGATTACCGTAACGAGTTCAAGCGCGATGTCGTGATCGATCTTGTATGTTACCGTCGCCACGGCCACAATGAGGCGGATGAGCCAAATGCGACTCAGCCTTTGATGTACCAGAAAATCAAAAAGCATCCTACACCACGCAAATTGTATGCAGATGTTCTGATCGATAAAAATGAATCAGATATCGAGACAGCGACTCAGTTAGTCAATGAGTATCGCGATGCATTAGATCGCGGTGAAGTGGTTGTTAAAGAATGGCGTCCAATGGCGTTGCACTCTGTAGACTGGTCCCCTTACTTAGGGCACGAATGGGATATGGAGTGGGATTCAAAATACGACAAGACACGCCTTATTGAGCTAGGCAATCGTCTGTGTCAGTACCCAGAAAGCCATAAACTGCAAAGCCGTGTTAATAAGCTATACAACGATCGTCTAGCAATGATGACCGGTGAAAAAGCCATTGACTGGGGTATGGCTGAAACATTGGCGTATGCTACATTGGTTGACGATGGCAAGCGTATTCGTCTTTCTGGTCAGGACTCGGGTCGTGGTACTTTCTTCCACCGTCACTCGGTTCTTCATAACCAAACCGATGCAAGCACTTACATTCCATTAGCGAATATTCATGACAACCAAGGGCCATTCCAAGTCTTTGACTCAGTATTGTCAGAAGAAGCTGTGTTGGCGTTTGAATACGGTTACGCAACAGCCGAACCAGGTGGTTTAACTATCTGGGAAGCACAGTTTGGTGATTTTGCCAACGGTGCACAAGTTGTTATCGACCAGTTTATCTCGTCAGGCGAGCAAAAGTGGGCGCGTTTGTGCGGTCTTACTATGCTTCTACCTCATGGTTATGAAGGTCAAGGCCCTGAGCACTCATCTGCACGTTTAGAGCGTTACCTTCAGCTTTGTGCTGAGCAAAATATGCAGGTTGTGGTTCCTTCAACACCGGCTCAGGTGTACCACATGATTCGTCGTCAGGTTGTACGCCCAATGCGTCGACCTCTCATTGTTATGTCGCCGAAATCTTTGCTGCGCCACCCTCTATGTACTTCAACGATTGAAGACTTGGCGGATGGTACATTCCAATCTGCAATTCCAGAAGTAGATGATTTAGAACCAAGCAAAGTGAAACGTGTCGTGTTCTGTGCTGGTAAGGTTTACTTTGACCTACTAGAGCAGCGCCGTAACAACGAGCAAGACGATGTTGCTATCGTGCGTATTGAACAGCTTTACCCATTCCCAATGGAAGAAGTACAAGCAGCAATTGCTCAATACACTAACGTTGAAGACTTCGTGTGGTGTCAGGAAGAACCTCAGAACCAAGGTGCTTGGTACTGTAGCCAACATAACTTCCGTGCCGCTATTCCTGCAGGTGCAAATCTTAAATACGCAGGTCGCCCAGCTTCTGCTTCGCCAGCAGTTGGCTACATGTCGGTGCACTTGAAACAACAAAAAGCGTTGGTTGAAGACGCTCTGAACGTGAACTCAAAAACTTCGAATTAAGAATTAGAAGTTAAAGGAAGAAACAGATATGACAATTGAAATTCTGGTTCCAGATTTACCTGAATCAGTTGCTGACGCAACCGTAGCGACATGGCACAAACAACCAGGCGACGCAGTAGAGCGTGACGAGGTTTTGGTTGACATCGAAACAGACAAAGTTGTGCTAGAAGTTCCAGCTCCGGAAGCTGGCGTTTTAGAAGCTATTGTTGAAGCAGAAGGTGCGACAGTACTTTCTAAACAAATCATTGCTAAATTGAAGCCAGGCGCAGTTGCAGGTGAACCAACTGCAGACAAAACAGAAGGTACTGAAGCATCTCCTGATAAGCGTCACAAAGCTGCGCTTAGCGAAGAAAGTAATGACGCATTAAGCCCAGCAGTGCGCCGTTTGTTGGCTGAACATGGCTTAGAAGCAAGCCAAGTGAAAGGCACTGGTGTTGGTGGTCGTATTACGCGTGAAGATATTGAAGCGCATCTTGCGAACGCTAAATCTGCGTCAAAAGAAGACTCGCCAGCAGTGGTTGACGTGCCGGCAGCGGCTCGCAGTCAGAAGCGTGTTCCAATGACTCGCCTTCGTAAGACAGTCGCTAACCGTCTGCTAGAAGCGAAGAACAACACGGCAATGCTAACGACGTTTAACGAAGTGAACATGAAACCAATCATGGACCTTCGTAAGCAGTACAAAGATCAGTTCGAAGAGCGTCACGGTATTCGTTTGGGCTTCATGTCTTTCTACGTGAAAGCAGTAACAGAAGCGCTTAAGCGTTACCCAGAAGTAAATGCTTCGATTGATGGCGATGACATTGTTTACCACAACTACTTCGACATTAGCATGGCGGTATCAACTCCACGTGGTCTAGTTACACCTGTCCTAAAAGACTGTGACAAGCTTGGTTTCGCTGATGTTGAAAAAGGCATCAAAGAGCTGGCTATTAAAGGTCGTGATGGCAAGCTAACGGTAGACGAGCTAATGGGCGGTAACTTCACTATCACAAACGGTGGTGTGTTCGGTTCACTAATGTCTACACCAATCATCAACCCACCTCAATCAGCGATTCTTGGTATGCATAAGATCCAAGAGCGTCCGATGGCAGTGGATGGCAAAGTTGAAATCTTGCCGATGATGTACCTAGCGTTATCTTACGATCACCGCCTAATTGATGGTCGTGAATCAGTTGGCTTCCTAGTAACGATTAAAGAGTTACTAGAGGACCCAGCACGTCTCCTATTAGACGTTTAATATCGCTAAAACGTCTAGTTATCGTAGGTAGCTAGACGTTAAAAATTTCAATGGCTAGACTAGCTCAACGTTTGGCCTTCATTTGAATCCTTCAGTATGAGAACTCATGATGAAGGATTGATTTGAGAAGACCCTACAGACGTACAAGCAGCCAAGACTGCAGCGTTATGGAAATAATAAATCCCTTAAGGGAAAAACAAACGGAATATCGAAATGAATTTGCATGAATACCAAGCCAAACAGCTGTTTGCAGAATTCGGTTTGCCTGTGCCAGAAGGCTACGCGTGTGATACACCACAAGAAGCTTTTGAAGCCGCAGGCCGTATTAGTACAGCCAAGAAAGTAGTTAAATGTCAGGTTCACGCTGGTGGCCGTGGTAAAGCGGGTGGCGTAGAGCTACACGATACAAAAGAAGGCGTTAAAGAGTTTGCACAGAAGTGGTTAGGTAAAAACCTAGTGACTTACCAAACTGACGCTAACGGTCAGCCAGTAACAAAAATCCTTGTTGAAGAAGCTTCAAATATTGCGAACGAACTATACCTAGGTGCGGTAGTTGACCGTGCTAGCCGTAAGATCGTTTTCATGGCTTCTACCGAAGGTGGTGTGGAAATTGAAAAAGTTGCGGAAGAAACGCCGGAACTCATCCACAAAGCAGCAATTGACCCACTAGTAGGTCCACAAGCTTACCAAGGTCGTGAGCTAGCGTTCAAACTTGGTCTTGAAGGCGACCAAATCAAACAATTCGTTAAGATCTTTATGGGTCTTGGCACTATGTTTTCTCAGTACGATCTTGCTCTGCTAGAGATCAACCCACTTGTGATTACTGGTGAAGGCAACTTGCTATGTCTTGACGGTAAGATCAACATCGACTCAAACGCACTGTATCGTCAGCCTAAGCTTCGTGAAATGCACGATCCTTCACAAGAAGATGAGCGTGAAGCACACGCAGCTCAGTGGGAGCTGAACTACGTAGCACTAGACGGTAACGTTGGCTGTATGGTTAACGGTGCAGGCCTAGCAATGGGTACGATGGATATCGTAAACCTACACGGCGGCAAACCAGCTAACTTCTTAGATGTAGGTGGCGGCGCGACGAAAGAGCGTGTTGCTGAAGCATTCAAGATCATCCTATCTGATGACAATGTGAAAGCGGTACTTGTTAACATCTTCGGTGGTATTGTACGTTGTGACATGATCGCAGAAGGTATTATCGGCGCGGTTAAAGAGGTAGGCGTAAGCGTACCTGTTGTTGTTCGTCTTGAAGGCACTAACGCTGACCTAGGTCGCGAAGTTCTTGCTAATTCTGATGTTGATATCATTGCTGCTGAGTCGCTAACTGATGCTGCTCAGAAAGTTGTTGCTGCTGCGGAGGCTAAATAATGTCTGTATTAATTAACAAAGACACTAAAGTAATCTGTCAGGGGTTCACTGGTGGTCAAGGTACTTTCCACTCAGAGCAAGCTATCGCATACGGTACGCAAATGGTTGGCGGTGTGTCTCCAGGTAAAGGTGGCCAAACTCACCTAGGTCTTCCTGTATTCAACACAGTTCGTGAAGCAGTAGAAGCGACTGGCGCAACAGCGACAGTCATCTACGTACCAGCACCTTTCTGTAAAGATGCAATCCTAGAAGCGATTGACGCGGGTATCGAGCTAATCGTAACGATTACTGAAGGTATCCCTACTACAGATATGATCGACGTAAAAGTGAAGCTAGAAGAAACTGGCGTTCGCATGATTGGTCCTAACTGTCCGGGTGTTATCACTCCTGATGAGTGTAAGATCGGTATCATGCCTGGTCACATCCACAAGAAAGGCAAAGTAGGTATTGTATCTCGTAGCGGTACTCTAACTTACGAAGCAGTTAAACAAACCACTGACGAAGGTTTCGGCCAGTCTACTTGTGTTGGTATCGGTGGTGACCCAATCCCGGGTTCAAACTTCATTGATATCCTAAAACTGTTCCAAGAAGACCCTGAGACAGAAGCGATCGTTATGATCGGTGAGATCGGTGGTACTGCAGAAGAAGAAGCAGCAGCATACATTAAAGAAAATGTAACGAAGCCAGTGGTTTCTTACATTGCTGGTGTAACTGCGCCTCCTGGTAAGCGTATGGGCCATGCTGGTGCGATTATCTCTGGTGGTAAAGGTACTGCTGAAGACAAATTTGCTGCACTAGAAGCGGCTGGCGTTAAAACTGTGAAATCTCTAGCAGAGATTGGCCAAGGTCTACGTGAAGTGACGGGTTGGTAATCGACCACACTACTTAATAAGTATTAAAAAGCCTGCGATTTCGCAGGCTTTTCTTTTTCCGTTTCCGTGGATTTATGTTTGTTGTTAGCAAGGTCTTTCGCGTTTAATGCTCAATGCGATTATGCTTTGCTTTTAATCAGCTGGCTCAGCATAAATAAGGATGTTGCGCTGATCACTACGGAAGGGCCGGCCGGTGTATCGAAGTGCCATGATAGGCTAAGCCCCATCAGTACTGCCACTGAGCCAATAATGGATGCGAACAATGCCATTTGCTCTGGTGATGAAGAGACTTTACGTGCTGTTGCTGCTGGGATAATTAGGAGCGAAGTCATGATCAACGCGCCAACGAACTTCATACCTACTGCGATTACTACACCCACCATTAGCATTAACACCAATCTAACTAAGTCTGTATTCACGCCCTCAACAGCGGCAAGTTCTTCACTAACAGTACTAGAAAGCAGTGGGCGCCAGAAGACGTACAAACACGCACTTACCGCAACAACACCTGCGTAAATAAACATCAGATCTTGTGGAGAGACGGCAAGTAAGTCCCCAAATAGGTAGCTCATTAAATCGACGCGCACGTTTTCCAAAAAGCTAACCGATACTAAACCGATAGAGAGTGCACTGTGTGCCAAGATACCTAACAACGTGTCTGTAGCCACAAGTTGTTGCTTTTGCAGAGTGACAAGCAAAACGGCCAGAGCTAAACAGCAGACGAGTAGGGCAAGGTAGAGATTTACATTGAGCAAAAAACCCAGCGCTAGGCCCATTAATGATGCATGAGCTAGGGTATCTCCGAAGTAAGCCATTTTACGCCAAACGACAAATGACCCAAGCGGACCGGCAATGATCGCGATACCAATACCAGCAAGAATAGAAGGTAGGAGAAACTCAATCATGATGGTGATGTCCGTGTTTATGGTGGGAGCATGATATCGCATCACCGCTTACTGGCGTTCCGGATAAATCGTGATGATGATGCTCATGGTCGTGATGATAAAACGCGAGAGACTCTCTCGCAGCATTGCCAAATAGTGCGATGTAAGAAGGGTGCTGAGTAATAGTGGCAGGTGAACCTGAGCAGCAAACATGGTGATGCAGACAAATAACATCGTCCGTTTTCGCCATCACTAAATGTAAGTCATGCGACACCATAAATACGCCACAATCAAAGCGGTGACGAATGCTCTCAATTAAGTCATAGAGATCGATTTGACCTTGGATATCCACACCCTGAGCTGGTTCGTCTAATACCAACAGCTGAGGACGCTGAAGCAGAGCGCGCGCCAGTAACACTCGTTGGTTTTCACCACCGGATAAGCGATGCATATTACTATTAAGTAAATGTTCAGCGCCAACAAGCCTTAATGCATCAATGCACTCCTGCTTACTGTATTTTCCTGCTAAATTTAGGAAGCGGGTTACATTCAATGGAAGGGAGTCATTGAGCTTCAACTTTTGAGGAACGTAACCAATTTTCAGTTTTCTTTGTCGGTTCAACTTGCCGCTAGTTGGCTTTTGAAGACCTAAGATAACTTTGACTAACGTTGATTTTCCCGCTCCATTGGGACCAATTAGGGTAGTTATTTTGCCCTTTTCTAATTCCATACTAATGTTATCGAGAACTCTGCGGCCATCGAACTCGACGCATAACTGCTCAAGATGGACTAAGGAAGACATGAATGAAACTCATTTGCAAATCAATAATGTTATAATGTAACATTATCTCACTTTCCACGCCATATCCCAAGTAAAACTATGAAAAGAGCATTAATTCTTGCTGCCTCAGCAATGTTAACACTTCCAGCACAGGCAGTAACGGTACTGACGAGTATCAAACCTATTCAGTTGTTAGTAACAGAGCTTACTCAAGGAGTAACTTCACCAGACGTGCTATTGCAGTCTAACACATCACCCCATGACTATGCTTTGCGTCCATCGGATGTTAAAAAGGTCGCTTCGGCTGATTTGGTTATTTGGTACGGACATGATCTTGAACCGTTTCTAGAGAAAGTTGTTTCGGATAGATCGAATACTTTGACTATTAGTCAAATTCCAAATCTAGAATTGCGTGAATTTGATAGTGAGCACAACCATGACCATGATGGGCACGATCATGGCTCACATGATCCGCACTTTTGGCTAGGTGTAAGCCAAGCACAACAAGTGGCCAAGGCTGTTGTGAATCAACTTGTATCACTTGATCCGGAAAATGCAGCTCAATATCAAGCGAACCTCAAAAAGTTTGAACTCGAGCTAAAAGACACTGACCAACAGATAAAGCAGAAGCTGGCACCAGTAAAAAACAAAGGTTACTTTGTATTCCATGATGCTTACGGTTATTTCGAAGATCGTTATGAACTAAATCAAAAGGGGCATTTTACTGTGAGCCCAGAACGAAAGCCAGGAGCGAAGACCTTAATTCAAATTCGTCAAAAGCTAAGTGGTGGAGATGTGGCTTGTGTATTTTCTGAACCTCAGTTTACCCCGGCTGTCGTTCAGAGCGTAATGAGAGGCAGTGACGTCGCTAAAGGCGAGCTTGACCCGTTAGGGAGTACAATTGAAGCAAAACCTGGCAGTTACTTTACTTTTCTCAACAATATGGCGAATAGTTTTGAGCAATGCTTGAACAAAAAGTCAGATTAAGTGCTGTCGTAATGTAGGAGTAGTCTTTTTAACGTGATCCAGTAGTAAGAATTACAACCTTTGGTAAGGCGAGCCTTTTCTCAGAAAGTAATTGAGATATCATTACCAATAATTATCAGCTCAAAATAACCGTATCAATCCATGCTTTACAAACGATGAACGGTCACTTTCCGAGCACAAATTGATACAAAAGGTTTTCGTCTTGCTACGCCAATTAGCCCTTGCTCTGTTGGGCTTTGTCTTATCCTACCAAGCATTTGCGCTTCATAATGCAAATGCAATCTTTTACCCTTTGCCAACTCAGGCAAAGGGTACTTTTATCGCGGCTAAAAAGTTGTTCTTGGGTGAAAAGGGCGGTTTGTGGATTCATGACGTACACGGACGAGTCCTGTTTTACGATGGTCAAACTATATTACCTAAATCAGGTAGCTTCCTACAAACGTCGGCTAAGCAGTTGGCTTATCATAAAGGTGCTTTTTGGACCTTTATTGAAAATGAGGTCTATCGAACCTATCCAAATCAGGAACGACGTTTAGTCTTTAGTTTAAATCCAGGCTCACAAATAAGAAAAATAGGGTCTTCAAAGAACTATATTTGGGTGAGTGATGGCGCGCATTTCTATACCTACAATATCGACACTAGCGAATTAAACTCTTTCTCTCTATTGCAGCTCTATCAACATAGTAATAATAGCTACGTTTACATTAATGATGCGGTGCTAGTTGAAACGAAGTGGGCACTAGCAACGACTTCCGGCTTCTATCTTTCTGAAGGTGATAAGTTTGACCATGTCGCTGCCTCAGGTCAAAACTACATTGAGAAAGTCTATTATTCACACACGCGAAGAGAAATTTTGATAGGTACATTGCGTGGCGCTTTAATTTTCAACATTTACCAGCCTGATAAAGAAGTGATTAGAATTGGCGGCTCACATGTTTTGACATTCGCAGAGACAAATCAAGAGTATTGGGTGGGGACAGAGCATGGCCTTTATTTGTACTCATTTTTTTCAGGTGAGGTCACCGAAGTCGCGCCTGCAAGTTTTCTTGAGTTAGAGTTAGACAACACGAAGATTTATTCGTTGTTGAGCGACAATATAGGAGGGATGTGGATTGCGACTAACCAAGGTATTCGTTATTACTCGCTATTTAGTAAAAAATTTGAACGAGTGACCTTTAGTAGTTATGACTCACACACCCTATCAGGACGAATTCGGCAAACTATTGAAGGTCCTGATGGTGCGCTTTGGTTTGCTGATGACCGAAAGATTTATCGTTCAGGAAAGAGTGGGATTAACCAAGTCTTAGAGTTGGAGTCGCAGATCAATGAATTTGCGTTTCAAAACGGCATGCTTTGGCTTGCAACCTCAAAAGGGCTGGAAATATTTGAGCTAAATGGTCTCAACAAGATTACATTTCCTTATTTACAGGTTATAGCCGGACATGCCGTAGAGCATGTGACCGTTGATGGTGATGACCGTCTTTGGGTATCAAGCGGATACCACCTTTACAATGTTGATACTGCTGCACAAAGCGTACGAAACTTTGGAAGTGAGTGGCTAGTAAGTCAGTATTTGCCTGCTAAGGTTACGCGCCTATATGATACTGAAGACGCCCTATTAATAGGCACCGATCATGGCGTATACCAATACAGCAATGACAACATCCAGTTTATCCGTTTTTCAGAAAAGTTTGGTGAATCATTAGACATGACCACGGCGGTTGATGGCAGCCAGTGGTTTGCTTCATCTTATGGTGTGTTTAAAACTGATACACGAAGCGATGAAAAACGTGTTGTTGAAATGAGTGAGCCCAACGCCAGACCTGCTTGCTTGATCAGAGACAGGCAAGGTGTATGGTTAGCTTCCTCTGTCGGTTTAAGCTATTACCACCTTTCGGGTGAGTTAGTGAAACATTACTCATCGTCATCAGGCTTAATGAACAATGAGTTCCTCCCTGGTATTTGTAGCGTTATACAGCAGACAGAAATTGGTGAGCGAGAGCTTGTTCTGGGGTCGAAGTACGGACTCGTAAAAGCAGAAGCATCCAAGCTGCTTGTATCTAACCCCCCAGAGTCTAAGTTTATTGTTAGCCAAGTTGTGCTTGAAAATGAAGTTCTGCAAGTTGGTAGTGCCGATCTGAATGGGCTCACACTGCCATATGGATCTTCGCTGAGTTTTTTATTCGGTGTGATGCCAAAACCAGACAGTCAAAACTTGTACTATCGATTGAACAACGATGACCCATGGCAAACGTTAGAGGGGGGCCAACTGACACTCGAGCACCTTAGTTCCGGTGAATATCACTTGCAGGTCAGTAATGAGTCTCAAGTTGCCGCTGGAGTCGTTGGTTTAGAATCTCACTTTATCGTCCTTCATCCTTGGTATCTATCGCGATTTGCTATTTTAGGCTTTGTCGTAGCTAGTATTGCGGTCGTCGCATTACTTGTTTTCTGGCGCTCTCGCTACGTTGTACAGGCTAACCGTGATCTAGCAGCTCAAGTGACTCTCAAAACGAATCAGTTAAGACATCAAAGTAGAGTGTTGCTTACGAGCAACCAGCAATTACGTAAACAGATTCAAGTTAGAAACCTACTCGTAGACCATGTAGCTCTATCCATAAAATCAAGCGTCGACTTTATTGTGGCGAAACTACCTATGCCTCTCGATACTGCGACGGAGGATCATTTGGCTAAAACGAATTGGCAGTTAAATGAACTCAAAAGTGTTCCAAGTGATGTAAGTGGTGGGAGTCAGAACTACAACTTGAGTCAGATAACTCAGTCAGTGGTTGATGTATGGCAAGATGACTTTGCAAAAGCGGGTATTTTGGTAGAGCTAGAAGATGAGAGCAAGCAGAGCCGGGTTGCTCTGGAAAGTTTTAATCTTGATGTTATTTTCAATAGCATTTTTGCCAATATCATCAAGCGCTCTTTCCGAGGTCAAACGGTTAGAATTATGCTAGAAGAGGGACATGATATTGTGTCATTGAGCTTTCTTGATTACGGGACGCAATTACCTAATAAAGTCGCGACTGGGCTTCCATCTAACTTAAATCACTCTGAGTTGAGTATTGACCACCTTGCCCAACTAGTGACAACGAGTGGTGGTTATTTGGCTGTCTTCTCTTCTGATGCTCAAAACAAAGTCGAGATTACATGGCCATCTGCGAAGGAAAGGAGTTATCTGGATGAACCGCAGCAAGAACTCAATCCTGTAACTATTGCAGAAGATCAAGTCACACCAGAGAAAGAGTGGTTGCAAAAAGTCTATCAATTAGTGGCAGAGCATTACCATGATCCTGAATTTGGCACTGCGTCAGCCGCTAAAATGCTGTATATGTCTGAACGCTCTTTGCAGAGACGTTTTAAATCTGCCTCGTCAAGAACGTTAAAAGACTATGTCACAGAGGTTCGTTTGGAAACGGCGTGTGAAAAGTTATTGGCGGGTGAGAAAATCAGTGAAGTCGCCTTTAACTGTGGCTTTAATGATCCATCTTACTTTAGCCAAAAGTTTAAGCTGCATTTTGGTTTGCCCCCTTCCAAGTTTGCTTTGACTCAAGAAAGCCAAGAAATTAACTAGAAAACCTTCATTATACGCTCCCTAGTTAATAGTTAAGATGCTGGGGAGCTGCATACAGTGCTCTATTATTGCTGCAGTTGCTAACGCAGTAAGTTTCATTGTTTCTTCATCACATCTAGCCTACAAATCCATTCTCAACACGTAAGCACGATCACGTTCTATCTGTTAGTCGCGATGTTCATAGCAATAAGCATAAATGGCTTCAAGAGAATGATTTACTGATAGTTGCAACAAATAAATGACAGTTGTATTGCTGTATCAAAAGAGCGTTGTTCATTTGGGTGAATGATGGCATGCGACATTCGTGAAAACGAAAACTGTGTTGAAAAGATGGATAAGGTAAAGAAGTTTTGAAAGAGGTGAAAAAAAATATCGTGGTATAGCCGGGGGGACTATACCACGGGTGTCAAGGACACCTTCGCTTGCTGCCGGAGTGACATGTTGCCATGCCACTTCTGGAATTTATTAGAGAGGTTGCCCTCTCGATGGAGTAACTATACGAGAGGTTACTTATTTTTCTTATAAAAATAACGCCATGTTTATATGAGAAAAGCGACAACGTTTTGTTTTTTAATTAACCCACTGTTTTAATTTGCATTTTTTGTTTTCTATCTTGGTTTGTGACATTTTTGTTTCGTTAGGTGTCATTTTTAATTGTTAATTTTGACGTAAATAACGAGAGGAAATTTACGAAGTTAACGTTTGAAAGCGTGAAAACATTTACGGAATCTTTGATTTCACACAAGGATTGAAGGGGTATAGGGGAGTAATATTGGCAACCTAAACTTATTAAATAATAATATTTCTCATTAGCAATACTCTTAAGGGCCACTATGAAGTTATCAGAGATTAATCCTGGCGATACGGTGACGATTCGGTTGTTAGATGGTCTTTCATCAGATATCAGAAAGAAACTCATGGTAATGGGGCTGCTTCCCAATACAGAAGTCAAAGTGATTCGACGTGCGCCAATGGGCGATCCTTTACAAGTCGAAGTCCGTGGTGTGTCTGTCGCATTGCGAGAAACAATTGCTCAGAAAATTGAAGTGGAGCGAGTGTAATGCAATATCAAGTGCTAACCGTAGGTAACCCTAATAGTGGTAAAACGACGCTATTTAATGGTTTAACTGGCGCAAAACAGCAAGTTGGTAACTGGGCAGGCGTCACGGTTGAAAAGAAAACGGGACAATTCAAGCATGCTGGGGATGAGTTTTTGCTCACTGACCTTCCGGGTATTTACTCATTAGACAGTGGTAATGATAGTAATAGTATTGATGAATCCATCGCATCGCGTGCGGTTCTAACTCATCCTGCTGATCTCATTATTAACGTGGTGGATGCTACAAGTTTAGAGCGCAGCTTATATATGACGCTGCAACTTCGCGAACTTGGTCGCCCTATGATTGTTGTCCTCAACAAGATGGATGCGCTAAAGCGTGAACGTCAGATGATTAACGTTGCAGAGCTTGAGAAAACGTTAGGTTGTCCGGTTGTCAGTTTATCTGCAACCAATAAAACTCAAGTGGCAGAGTTTAAAGAAAAGCTTCATAAATCCATCGTTCAAGGAGTGCCACTTAAAGAATTGTCTTTGCATTACGGTGAGAAGATGGAGTCGGCAATTCAAACGGTTTCCGCACTTTTTAACGACCAAAACGTCGCTCATCGTGCACTAGCGATTCGTGCGCTTGAAAAAGACACAATGGTGCTCAATAGTCTTTCTGATATTGATAGAAGCAAAGTCTTGGAAGTCATTACGACGTTAGATTTGGATATCGATTTGCATGTCGCGGATACTAAGTACACGCGTCTGCATGAACAGTGTAAAAAAGTTCGCCGAAGCGAAGGCAAGTTAAGTCGTAGTGTGACTGAAAGACTCGACCAGTTTATTTTGAACAAGTGGATTGGAATTCCTTTCTTCTTTGTTGTTATGTACCTGATGTTTATGTTTTCGATTAACATCGGTAGTGCATTTATCGACTTTTTTGACATTGGTGTGGGCGCATTGTTGGTTGATGGTGGGCATCACTTGTTAGACGGTCATTTGCCTGTGTGGTTAGTGACGGTTCTTGCTGATGGTATCGGTGGTGGTATCCAGACGGTTGCAACCTTCATTCCGGTTATCGCGTGTTTGTACCTCTTCCTAGCGGTACTTGAGAGCTCAGGTTACATGGCTCGTGCAGCATTCGTACTAGATAAAGTGATGCAGAAGATCGGCCTACCGGGCAAAGCATTTGTACCGTTGGTTCTTGGTTTTGGCTGTAACGTACCGTCAATCATGGCAACTCGTACTCTAGACCAAGAACGTGAGCGTAAACTGGCTGCCTCTATGGCACCATTTATGTCATGTGGTGCTCGTCTGCCTGTATACGCGCTATTCGCTGCGGCATTTTTCCCAGGCTCAGGTCAAAACATTGTATTCGCACTTTACCTACTTGGTATTGTGGCAGCGATCTTTACGGGTCTCTTCCTTAAGCATACGCTTTACCCAGGTAGCAGTGATAGCCTAGTAATGGAAATGCCAGACTATGAGCTTCCGACGCTACAAAACGTGGTGATCAAAACTTGGCAAAAGCTAAAGCGCTTTGTACTTGGTGCAGGTAAAACCATCGTTATCGTTGTTGCTATTCTGAGTTTCTTCAACTCATTGGGTACTGATGGCAGTTTTGGTAATGAAGACAGCGAAAACTCGGTGCTTTCTAAAGCTGCGCAAGTTGTAACTCCAGTATTCGCGCCAATCGGTGTTCAAGAAGATAACTGGCCAGCGACGGTTGGTATCATTACCGGCATCTTCGCAAAAGAGGCGGTAGTTGGTACGCTTAACAGTCTATACACCACGCCAAGTGACGGTGAAGACGCAGAATTTGATCTAATGGGCAGCCTAGAAGAGGCAGTAATGAGTATCCCTGAAAACTTAGCCGGTTTGAGCTACTCAGATCCACTAGGCATTGAAGTGGGTGACTTAACTGACTCAAATGCCGTTGCCGAAGAACAAGAAGTCGATGCTTCTATCTTCGGTAACATTAAATCGCAGTTTGCTTCTGGTAATGCCGCATTTGCTTACCTAATCTTTATCCTACTGTACACACCTTGTGTGGCGGCGATGGGGGCTTACGTACGTGAGTTTGGTCATAAGTTCGCACGCTTTATCGCGGTTTGGACAATGGGCTTGGCTTACCTATGTGCGACGTTCTACAACCAATTGACGCATTTCGCAGATAGCCCAGTGACAAGTGGCATTTGGATGGCAGTGATCGTAGCTATCTTCTTTGGCACATACCGTGTGTTCAAACGAGTTGGTAAGAAACAAAACGGTGTATTAGAGGCGCAAGTAGCATGATTTTAAAAGAGCTTTATCAATACATTGCAGATAAAGGAACCGTTTCCCAGTCAGATCTGGCTAAGCAGTTTGGGATGAGTGAAGATGGTGCTGACGCGATGTTAAGTGTGTGGATTAAGAAGGGCAAAATTAGCCGCCTAGTTGACACCAATAAAGCTCATGACGTGACTCGAGTTCGCTACTCAGTGACTAAACAAGATGGTTTGTCTCTGACAGTCACCATGTAGCGAATATCAAAATTAGTCACCTAAAAATTATCACGTAAAAACGACAAAGCCGCATCAGCAATGATGCGGCTTTTATTTTGCTGGTTATTGTTTGTGAATACAGCGAAATTAATGCTCTTCAGAGTGTTTAGTCGCGCCTAACCCTAGGAACTTCAAACCAAGACTTAAAACTAAAATCGAAATAGGTAATGTTAAGATCGTCCAATCTAAGCTGTAGAAGTTAATCAGCACGAGCTCTAAGAACTTCACAAACAAGATCACGATGATGACTTCAGCCAAAATGTTTTTTAGATGGCCGATGTTTGGGGTTCTGATCCAATGCAAAACCGACTGCTCTTGTGTTTTCGCTTTAGCTTTGTTGGAAATAAATAGTGTGTAGATGCCGTGAGCAAAGATGAACAAAACTAGTGCGACAAGAAACGTATCCAGTGACTTGATCAAATAAGCGATCGCGATGTCTGCTTTATCTAAATGTGCGAGTGCTTCTGGAGGTGTTTGATTAAGAATGAAGACCGCAAATGCTGAATAGGTTTTTGCTGCACCCATAAGAAAAAGCAAGAATGAAGCAGCCATAGAACAGATGATGGCGATCCAGCTGACGTATCGGAATGTGTTGAAGACTTGTTTCATGATGACCCTCTCTAACTGAGCTGGTAGTCTAAACAAGTTTTATTTTAGTGATAATCCCAGAAAAATGAGAAAGATTGTTACAAATACGTATTAATCTTTCTCTGTCTGTTTCAGCCGTATTCAAAGGCGAATTATTTTCGCTTGCAGTGCTTATGCTTTTTGGAAAATAGAGCTCAGTGATAACACGTTCTTAATACGACCAAGCAATTCGTTTTGCTCTTCTTCTGTACGGAATTCACCTTTGGTGTTACCCCAAACCGGTCCCGGCCATGCTACGTCATCTTTGAAGCGAGCAATATGGTGAATGTGCAGCTGTGGCACCATATTACCTAGCGCACCAAGGTTTAGCTTGTCTGGACGGAATGTTGCTTCCAGTGCTTGGCTTACCGCTTGAGACTCTAGCAAAAACTGTTGCTGTTCTTGCATTGGCAAGTGGTGAAGCTCTTTTAGGTTTGCACGTTTAGGGACCAAGATAACCCATGGCACGGCGTTATCTTTATGCAGAAGCGCCACACACAGTGGGAAGTGGCCGATAACGGTGGTGTCTTTTGCCAGTTGAGGGTGCAGTTCAAAACTCATTATGTTGTCCGATTTGAATTGAATGACATCAGTATACGCCAGATAAAACAAAAGGTTGACGCTTTCACGTCAACCTTTGTCATCATTTAGCTTGTGCTACTTAAGCTACCTACGTAAAAGCGGATTACATACGCTCTAGAGTATCAATACCTAGTAGAGACAGACCTTGCTTGATGGTCTTCGCTGTTAGCGCAGCTAGTTTCAGACGGCTTTGTTTCACAGCTTCGTCTTCAGCAACTAGGATAGGGCACGCTTCGTAGAAACTAGAGAACTGACCTGCTAGTTCGAATAGGTAGCTACACATGATGTGCGGTTGGCCTTCGCGAGCGACAGATTGAACCGCTTCTTCGAACTGCATAAGTTTAGCAATAAGTGCTTTCTCTTTCTCATCAGTGATTTTGATGTCGCCTTGGAGAGCGTCCATAGCAACACCAGCTTTAGCGAAAATAGAAGCTACGCGAGTGTATGCATATTGCATGTATGGTGCTGTGTTACCTTCAAACGCTAACATGTTGTCCCAATCGAACACGTAGTCAGTCGTACGGTGTTTAGATAAGTCAGAGTATTTAACCGCTGCCATTGCAACTGTTTTAGAGATCTTCTCTTTTTCTTCCGCATCTAGCTCAGGGTTTTTAGATTCGATCAGTTGTGCTGCACGAACTTCTGCTTCATCTAGAAGGTCGGCAAGGCGAACGGTACCACCCGCACGAGTCTTGAATGGCTTACCATCTTTACCAAGCATCATGCCGAACGCGTGGTGCTCAAGAGATACTGACTCAGGTACGTAGCCTGCTTTACGAACAATTGTCCAAGCTTGCATTAGGTGCTGGTGTTGACGTGAGTCGATGAAGTAAAGCACACGGTCTGCGCTTAGCTCTTCATAACGATATTTTGCACATGCGATGTCTGTTGTTGTGTATAGGAAACCGCCATCGCGTTTTTGAACGATAACGCCCATTGGTTCGCCATCTTTGTTCTTGTATTCATCTAGGAATACAACTTGCGCGCCATCATCTTCAACGGCAAGACCTTGTTCTTTTAGGTCTGCAACGATCTTAGGAAGCATGTCGTTGTACATGCTCTCGCCCATCACGTCGTCACGAGTCAGTGACACGTTTAGACGGTCGTAGTTGCGCTGGTTTTGGATCATGGTTACATCAACGAGTTTTTTCCACATTTCTGCACAGTACTCGTCACCGCTTTGCAGTTTTACCACGTAGTTTCGCGCCTTTACTGCGAACTCTTCATCTTCATCGTACAGCTTTTTCGATTCGCGGTAGAAGCCTTCAAGGTCCGCAAGTTCCATAGAAACTTCGCCAGACTCTTGTTGTACACGCTCAAGGTTTGCGATAAGCATACCGAACTGAGTACCCCAGTCGCCGATGTGGTTCGCACGGATCACTTTGTGACCTAAGAACTCAAGAGTACGTACTACCGCATCACCGATGATGGTTGAACGTAGGTGACCAACGTGCATTTCTTTAGCAACGTTTGGTGCAGAGTAGTCGGCAACGATAGTTTGAGCTTCGTCTGCTGCAACGCCAAGACGTGAGTCAGCCAGTGCTGCTTCCGCTTGTTTTGCTAGGAACTCTTCGCTTAGGAAAATGTTGATGAAACCAGGACCAGCGATTTCTGTCTTGCTTGCAATACCATCTAGGTCTAGAACATCCAGTACTTTCTGTGCAAATTCTCGTGGGTTAGTACCCAGTTTTTTAGCAACGCCCATTACGCCGTTTGCTTGGTAGTCACCAAATTGTGGCTTTGCTGATTGGCGTACTGCCGCAGGACTGCCTGCAGGTGCGCCAGCGGCTTCTAGAGCCTGAGATACTTTGTCATTAATAAGTGCTTGGATATTCACACGCGTTTCCTTCAATTCAAGGACGAAGAACTCGGCGAAGTAAGTGCCGAGTTCTGTTGGAGTTCACAAAAATGGGGCTAATGATAACAACTTTATTGCTTTTCATACAGAGAGGAATTGGGGAAATTTATACTTTTTCGATTGAATGGAAATGTGGTTTGGTTTGAGTTTACTATTGCGCTCAGAGTAATGAGATAAATCGCCCCAAAAGAGAGCCACAATGACGACTCAACTAGTTGAAAAACGCCTAGCGCCTAAATTGATGATCCAAGATCTGGATGCATTTATGGCGAAGATTGAAGAGCTTGCATCCCTGTTAAAACTGGATCTGAGCTTTGCTCAAGCTGACCATATTGCGCTGCGAATTAATGATACTGAAACAGCAAAAGCCGCGCATGAAGCATGGAATCAATACGGTAAGGTGATTTCACAAGCGAAAATCAACGGTCGCCCAATCATCGTTATCGAATTCGATAAAGCGTTGGAAAGTCGTGGCTGGAAGATTGAGTGTCTGGAACTGCCATACCCTGCGGAAGGCAAAATCTACCCAATTGAAAGCTGGGAACATGTGGAGTTTGTGATTCCGTCTCATGCCGAAACCGCAGATGAGTTTCTTGCTGATTTGAAACACACTTACCCAGCGTTTGGGGCGCGTTTTAATGAGTTGGAAGAGCTGGGTGTGAAGATCAAACTGTCGAGCCCGAAAGGGGATGGCGAACGCTTGAACAACCCAACGGTGGCGTTTAAGTACCAAGACATTTGTATCAAACTGCACCCGCATTCACTTAAGCGTATTGTGGAGTCTGAGCAGGCTGAATAAGCAAGTTTTGAACGACTAGAAAGAAGAAAGGTTTGCAAATGAGCAACCCTTTCTTTCATTCAAAAGCGATGAACTTAAAGGATCACTGTCTTATTCCCATAAACAAAGACGTGGTCATTGATCACTTTATTCAAAGCCTTACTCAATACGTTCTTCTCTACATCGCGTCCCGCTTGCGCCATATCTTGGGCATTGAATGTATGGTCGACAGGAATTACGTCTTGCTTGATGATCGGCCCTTCATCTAAATCATTAGTCACGAAGTGTGCTGTTGCACCGATGATTTTCACACCGCGATCGTAAGCTTGTTGATATGGCTTCGCGCCAATAAAAGCAGGTAAGAAGCTGTGATGAATATTAATGATTTTGTGGTGATATTTCTCAACAAACGTCGGCGTTAATACGCGCATGTATTTAGCTAGCACCAAAAAGTCAGCATCGTATTGATCGATCACTTCTAGCATCTTCTGCTCGTGTTCTTCACGGCTAAGGTTTTCATGGGTCACATGGTGGTAAGGAATGTCGAAGCGTTCAGTGAGAGTTTGCAGTTTGTCGTAATTCCCCACCACAGCGGCGATCTCAACATCTAGGCTTCCATCGTAGGTTTTCATCAGAATATCGCCTAAACAATGCGCTTCTTTTGTGACGAGAATGACGATGCGCTTACGGCGAGAGCCAACCAATTTACGCTTAGCACCTTGCGGGAGAGCTTGGTCCAAGTCGGCAAGAAACGTTTGATCGTTGAAGTATCCCTCTAGCTCCGTTCTCATGAAAAAGTGGCCACTGGTATTATCAACAAATTCGTTATTGTGAACGATGTTGAGTTGGTGCTTGTAACAGATATTAGTAATTTTCGAGATGAGACCCGGGGCGTCAGAACAGTGGGTCAACAGTGTTTTCTTTTCCATAAATCAGGTACTTCCATGCATTAATATTTTAGCGTACGAATTTGTTATTATTCCCTGGCGGGTGTAACTGTACTGCCATGTTTCACCATAAATAATCTATTCTTACGTTGGTTTCAACAAAATATCCTTGTGTCGCCGCAAGCTGGTCAGATTGTGGGCTGATGTCACTCCTATTCCTCTGATATACTCTCGATAATTTTTCAAACTCAATACCAAGCATGATCGCAAAAACTTTTTCCTCTGATGGCGCGTTAGGTAAGGCCATTCCTGGCTTTCAAGCTCGTCAGCCACAAATCGATATGGCGGAAGCCGTCAGCAGTGCGATCAAAGATCAAACCCAGTTGGTGGTGGAGGCAGGAACCGGAACCGGTAAGACCTTCGCATACCTAGTCCCTGCGCTGTTGAGCGGTAAAAAAGTGATTATCAGTACAGGCTCGAAAAACTTGCAAGAGCAGTTGTACCATCGGGACTTACCGCTCATGGTCAATGCGCTTGGTTTTTATGGTCAAGTGGCATTATTAAAAGGGCGTTCTAATTATCTGTGTTTGGATCGTTTGAGCCGCCAAATGGTCGAAAGCCACACTAATGAATCTGACCCGACGTTATTAACTCAACTGGTTAAAGTGCGTGCTTGGTCATCAGAAACCAAAACAGGTGACCTTGGTGATTGTGATGATCTGCCAGAAGACAGCATGATCATTCCGACCATCACCTCAACCAATGATAACTGTTTAGGTAAAGAGTGTCCGAGCTACACCGATTGCTTTGTATTGAAAGCGCGTAAGCGAGCCATGGATTCCGACATTGTTGTAGTGAACCATCACTTGTTTCTTGCTGATTTAGCGATCAAAGAAACAGGATTCGGTGAACTGATTCCAGAAGCCGATGTGTTTGTTTTTGATGAAGCTCATCAGTTGCCAGATATTGCGAGCGAATATTTCGGCCAGTCAGTTTCAAGCCGCCAAATTCACGATCTTGCCAAAGACATTGAAATAGCCTACCGCACCGAAGCCAAAGATATGCGTCAATTGCAAAAAGTGGGCGACAAACTCATGCAAAGCGCAATGGACATGCGGATTGTATTAGGTGAGCCAGGCTTTCGTGGCAACTGGCGTGAGGCGTTGCAATCAGGTTCTATTAAGCGAGAATTATTGCGCTTAACTGACAGCCTCGAATTGGCGATTGATGTACTCAAAATAGCTTTAGGGCGCAGTCAATTACTGGATACCGCTTTTGAACGAGCCAATTTGATCAAAGGCCGCATCGACCGCGTCTGTGATGTCGATATTACCGGTTACTCATACTGGTACGATACCTCGCCTCGTCATTTCGCTCTGCACATTACGCCTCTTTCTGTCGCGGACAAGTTCCATGAGCAAATAGAGATTAAACAAGGCGCGTGGATTTTCACGTCAGCAACCCTAGCTGTATCGGGCGACTTCAAGCACTTTACTGAGCGCCTTGGCCTCAAGCCTACAAAGCAATTTTCTCTGCCGTCCCCCTTTGATTATCAAAAACAAGCGCGCCTTTGTGTGCCAAGGTATTTGCCAGAGCCAAACAGTAACGGCTTAGCGGATAAGTTAGTCCGAATGCTTGCTCCGGTGATTGAAGAAAATGATGGTCGCTGCTTCTTTTTATGTACCTCGCACAGCATGATGCGTGAACTAGGTGAGAAGTTCCGAGAAGTACTTGAGCTGCCTGTGTTAATGCAAGGGGAGATGAGTAAGCAGAAAACCTTGGCGGAGTTTATGGAACTGGGTAACGCTTTACTCGTGGCGACGGGCGCTTTCTGGGAAGGGATTGATGTTAGAGGTGATGCGCTGAGCTGTGTTATTATCGACAAATTACCGTTTACCGCCCCTGACGATCCGTTACTCAAAGCCCGTATCGAGGATTGTCGATTACGTGGCGGTGAACCATTTGCTGAAGTACAAATCCCGGATGCAGTGATTACGTTAAAGCAGGGAGTCGGGCGATTAATTCGAGATCAGAAGGATCACGGTGCGTTGATCATTTGTGATAATCGCCTTGTCACGCGAGACTATGGTGGTATTTTCCTCGGAAGTCTACCACCTATCCCAAGGACGCGAGACTTAGATGGAATCAAAGCATTCCTGAAAGCAGAACAATCTGTCACAGACGCAAGTGCTGAGGCATAACCCAATAAATGAGAGTTGTAGAGAGTTAAATGAGCGCAAAAATTCTTGCTATCGATACAGCGACTGAAAACTGTTCAGTTGCGTTGTTGGCTAATGATCAAGTGATTTCACGTAGCGCGGTTGCACCACGCGATCACACCAAAAAAGTACTGCCAATGGTTGATGAAGTACTCAAAGAAGCTGGCCTGACTCTACAAGAGCTGGATGCGTTAGCGTTTGGACGTGGTCCAGGTAGCTTTACTGGCGTTCGTATCGGTATTGGTATCGCACAAGGTTTGGCGTTCGGTGCTGACTTACCTATGATCGGCGTTTCAACGCTGGCTGCAATGGCTCAAGGTAGCTATCGCTTACATGGTGTGACCGATGTCGCTGTGGCCATTGATGCACGTATGGGTGAAGTTTACTGGGCACGTTACACTCGCCAAGCAAACGGTGAGTGGGCAGGGGTGGATGCAGAGTGCGTAATTCCACCAGCACGTCTCGTTGAAGAAGCACAAGCAGACGACAAAACGTGGACGACAGCAGGTACTGGTTGGGATGCTTACCAAGAAGTATTAGCAGGCCTACCGTTTAATTTGACGCATGGTGACGTTCTGTACCCTGATTCACAAGACATCGTGATTCTTGCTGAACAAGAATTTAAAAAGGGTAATACCGTGCCGGTCGAAGATTCGAGCCCTGTTTATTTACGTGATAATGTGACATGGAAAAAACTTCCTGGTCGCGAATAGTCCGTTTTTCATTAACCTGACAAAAAGCAGGGCGTTTGCCCTGTATTTTTATGGAGTGCTATGGCGTCGATTAATGGCTTGCCTCCTTCTTTGATTCCCGGTGCAAATCGCACTCATAAAGCCAGTCAAAAGAAGCAGGTAAATAAATCACAAACAAAGCAGCCTGTAGGTCAGCCTTCAAAGGTTGCTAACGCCGTGGCGCACTCCATAAAACACGTGGATGAGTCCCAAATTCACCGAGCTCAAGTGCAATATGACCTTCCTGAAGGGGGCGCACGTAAAGCAATGGAGCAGTACATGGATGTCATGAATCGAGCTAAAAAAGAGGAACTGGCTCAATTACTTGGTGTCGATATTTACGTGTGAGATCTCCCCAGCTTGGGGTTACTAATATTGAAAGGTGGTTTATGAAGGTTTTTGGACGGTTTTTTCTCGCATTATTTGCTACGGTTGGTTTGTCTGCGTGTAGCTCGTTGCCTGAGGAGCTAAATGCAAGCACAGAATTGGTCGTTACAGACTATAAAGCTTTTGCTGAGTCTCAGGGGCAAGTGAGTGAAGATGTTCGCCTTGGTGGAATCATCGCTAAAGTGGATAACTTTAAAGATAAAACGCGTCTAGAGATTGTAAACCTTCCTATCAGTAAGTCTGGTAAACCTGATATCGATGAAGAGCCTACGGGACGTTTTGTCGCCTATTTTGATGGCTATTTAGAGCCTGTCGCCTTTAGTGAAGGCCGTTTGGTGACGGTTGTAGGCAAAGGAGCAGGGGAAGAAGAAGGAAAGATCGGTGAGCACGGTTACATCTTCCCGGTAATAAAGGGGGAAGGGTACCGTTTATGGAAAATTGAAGAACGTGTACGCATGTATGACTCGCCAACCTACTTTTACCCATGTTACTCGATTAACTGCCGCATGTGGCGTAATGATTTCCCACAAGACGGTAAAGTGATAAAACAGGTCAAATAATCTGCGATGCATGAGCGTCAATTCGAGCTTCCTGCCGGCAAAATGGCAGCCCTTGAGATAGGGAACGAGAAAACGGCTGACTTGTCAGTCGTTTTTCTTCATGGGTGGTTAGATAATGCGGGCAGCTTTAAAGCGCTCATGGAGCAGTTGAATCAACTTAATCCTCACTTACACCTCCTCGCCATCGATCATTTTGGTCACGGTTTATCGAGTCATAAATCTCACGATAATTATTACCCCTTTCACGACTATATTGCCGATTTGTATCAGTTTTTGGACGAATTATCACCAAACAGACTGATATTAGTAGGGCATTCACTTGGTGCTTTAATCGCAAGTTGCTATAGTGCTGCGTTTCCAGAGCAGGTCGAAGGTCTTGTGCAAATTGAGGGAGCAGGACCTCTTACTGAAGAGCCTATTAACAGTTTGCCTCGTCTTCGCGATGGCGTTTTAAGTCGAATAAGACAGCAAAACAAGCCAGAGCGAGCCATTGCCTCCTTCGATCTGGCGTTAAAATTACGCATGCAAGCCAACCAATTAACCGCTGAGCAGCTTCTACCGATAGTCGAGCGTGGAACAGAGCAGCGAGGAGATAAATGGTATTGGCGGCATGACGCCAAGTTAAAATGTGCGTCGCTTTACCGAATGGCGCAAGCGCATGCTAACTCGATTACCAGCCAAATACGTTGTCCTCATTTGATTGTATTAGGCGATCAAGGATTTCAGAATTTACCATCTAACCAAGCTGATTGGGGAGAGAGCCCACCGCAAGTGGTTTCTGTCAAGGGTGGTCATCACTGTCATTTAGAGCAAATACTCGAGGTCGCAACGCGAATTCTTGGTGTAGTTAACAAAATTTAAACAAGTGTTTGAGAGTTGCGTGCTCAAGCACGTTCGCTGTGCTGTAATAGCTTTCAAAATAAAAAGGACGCTATTTTTTAGCCAGTTATAAACGAGGAGTAACATCGTGGATAAACCATGGCTTTCACGTTATCCAAGTGACGTACCTGAAACCATTAATCCAGAGCAATATGAGTCTTTGGTAGAAATGTTTGAACAGTCTGTACAAAAATATGCAGACCAACCAGCATTCATGAACATGGGCTCGGTTATGACCTTCCGTAAATTGGAAGAGCGTAGTCGCGCATTCGCAGCGTATCTGCAAAACGAGTTAAAACTGCAAAAGGGTGACCGCGTTGCTCTGATGATGCCAAACTTACTGCAATACCCAGTAGCATTATTTGGTATTTTGCGTGCAGGTTGTATCGCCGTAAACGTTAACCCACTTTACACTCCTCGTGAACTTGAACACCAATTGAATGACTCAGGTGCGACGACGATTGTGATTGTGTCTAACTTTGCGAACACGCTAGAACAAATTGTCGATAAAACACCAGTCAAACACGTAGTGTTAACCAGTCTTGGTCAAATGCTGCCACGAGCGAAAGGTACGATTGTCGATTTTGTCGTGAAGTACGTTAAGGGCATGGTGCCTAAGTACGATTTACCTGGTGCAATCTCAATGCGTCAGGCTCTACGTAAAGGTCGTCGTCTACAATACGTTAAACCGTTTATGTCTGGGGATGACATTGCATTCCTGCAATATACGGGGGGGACGACAGGTGTCGCGAAAGGCGCGATTCTGACTCACCGCAACATGATTGCGAACGTTCTACAGGCAAAAGGCGCGTACGGACCGGTTTTATCTCCGGGGCGTGAATTAGTCGTGACAGCGTTACCGCTGTATCACGTATTTGCTCTTACCGTAAACTGTCTGCTGTTTGTTGAAATGGGTGGTCGTAACTTACTTATTACCAACCCAAGAGATATTCCAGGGTTCGTGAAAGAGCTACAAAAGCATCCGTTTACTGCGATTACGGGCGTGAATACCTTATTTAATGCATTGGTCAATAATGAAGATTTCCACGAGTTGGATTTCAGTAATCTACGTTTAGCCGTTGGCGGCGGCATGGCAGTGCAGCGCTCAGTGGCAGAAAGATGGCAAAAGACCACGGGTTGCTATTTGCTCGAAGGTTACGGTCTAACAGAGTGTTCTCCGTTGGTGGCGGCATATCCGCATGATCTTGTTGAATACAATGGCTCTATTGGTCTGCCGGTACCATCAACAGAAGTTCGTATCGTGGATGAAGAAGGCAACGCTCTTGCGAATACTGAAACTGGTGAACTTCAAGTTCGTGGTCCTCAGGTTATGCAAGGTTACTGGCAACGACCTGAAGCAACGAAAGATACGATTAACGAAGACGGCTGGCTATCAACTGGCGACATCGTTAAGTTCGATGACGAAGGCTTCCTGCATATCGTTGACCGTAAGAAAGACATGATCTTAGTATCAGGCTTTAATGTTTACCCGAACGAAATCGAAGACGTTGTAGCACTTCACGGCAAAGTACTTGAAGTTGCTGCTATTGGTCAGCCGCATGAAGTGTCTGGTGAATTAGTGAAGATTTATGTCGTGAAACGCGATCCGAGCTTGACCAAAGACGAAGTGATCGCGCATTGTCGAGAACACCTAACTGGCTACAAAGTTCCGAAGTTGGTTGAGTTCCGCGAAGACTTACCTAAAACCAATGTCGGTAAGATCTTGCGTCGTGTTTTACGCGAAGAGAATGACGCTGAACTTGCGAAGAAAAGCGCATAAGCCGATTTCGTCGAGTCGAGAGATTTAAAAAATGATAGAATGCCAGCGTTTTGCTGGCATTTTTTATAGCGAGAAGTATGTGAACTATCAAATTATTACTAAAAACAAAGACCTAGAAGAGGTTTGCACTCATGCCCGAGAGGCAGACGTAGTGATGCTGGATACCGAATTCGTTCGTATTCGCACTTTCTACCCGCAGTTAGGTCTGATTCAGCTTTTCGATGGTAATCGCCTCTCGCTGATTGATCCGACTGAATTAACGGATATGACGCCGTTTGTAGCGCTATTAAAAGATACTTCTGTGCTAAAAGTGCTGCACGCATGTGGTGAAGATTTAGAAGTTTTCCAAAACGCTTTTGGTTGTACACCATTCCCTATGGTGGATACGCAGCTGATGGCCGCTTTTCTCGGTCACGGCCTATCGACAGGCTTCGCATCGCTGGTGGAAGAATATTTAGGCGTAGAGCTCGACAAAAGTGAATCACGTACCGACTGGATGGCTCGTCCACTGACACAAAAGCAATTAGATTATGCTGCCGCAGATGTTCATTACTTGTTACCGTTATACGAAAAGCTGTTCGATAAGGTGACGCAAGCAGGTTGGTGGGAAGCTGTACAGCAAGAAAGTGATTTACTCGTTTCGAAACGTATTCGCGTAACCAATGAAGAGAATGCCTACCTTGATATTAAGGGCGCTTGGCAATTAAAACCTTCTGAGCTGGCTATTTTAAAGCCATTGGCGACGTGGCGTTATCGTGAAGCAATCAAACGAGATTTAGCGCTGAACTTTATCTTCAAAGAAGGTGATCTATTAACGGTCGCTCGTCTTGGTTTAACGAACTTTAAGAAGATGGAAGCAGAAGATATTGATATCCGAGCGATTAACCGCCATGGCGCGAAGATTGCCGCGATTGTTAAGCAAGCGAAGCAAACACCTTCTGAAGAGTATCCTGCGAAAATTGAGCGTTTAATGGACTATCCGGGTTACAAGCAGGTCTTCAAAAATATGAAAGACTTGGTGAAATCGGCTTCGCAGAAGTCAGGTTTAGCCACGGAGTTCCTTGCCTCTAAAAAGCAGATCAATCAGTTGATCAGTTGGGTTTGGAAAAAAGATCGTGACCCAGAAGTATTGCCTGATTTGATGCAAGGGTGGCGTTTGGATTTACTCGGCGACAAGATGAATAAAGCATTAAAGTAATGAAAGATGAAAAAGGTTGGCCTCGATGCCAACCTTTTTCGTTCTAATTAGAGCATTCGTCTGGCGAGAGAAACTGATTACTTTTCTTCGTCTGGTAGCTTCACATTCAGCTCAAGAACTGAGATATCGTCGTCTTTGTGCTCAAATGTTAAGTCAACCATATTTGGATCAATTGCCACGTACTTGCTGATCACCTTCAAGATGTCTTCTTTTAATTGAGGCAAGTAAGACGGCGCAGGATCATTTTGGCTGCGGCGCTCTGCGACAATGATTTGCAAACGCTCTTTAGCTAGATTCGCAGAAGTTTTCTTCTGTGGACGGAAAAATTCTAATAATGACATGTCTAGCCTCCAAAGAGTCGTTTAAAGAGTCCTTTCTTCTCCTCAGTAAGGAAACGAAATTCAACCTGATTGCCTAATAAGCGATCAACGGTGTCAGAATAAGCCATACCCGCATCGGTGTTATCGTCAAAAGTGACTGGCACACCTTTGTTTGACGCGTTAAGCACGGCTTGGCTTTCTGGAATCACGCCCAGTAGTGGAATATGTAAGATCTCCTCTACGTCTTCAACGCTTAGCATTTCGCCTTGAGTGACGCGAGATGGGTTGTAGCGAGTCAGTAACAGGTGCTGTTTTACTGGCTCTAGCCCTTGCTCTGCACGCAGTGACTTAGAATCTAAAATACCGAGAATGCGGTCAGAGTCACGTACAGAAGAGACTTCTGGGTTCGTTGTGACAATGGCTTCATCGGCATAGTACAAGGCCATTAACGCGCCTTGCTCGATACCTGCTGGTGAATCACAAATAATGAAATCAAAGCCCATTTCATCAAGTTCGCCGAATACGCGCTGAACACCATCTTTTGTCAGTGCGTCTTTATCACGAGTTTGAGAAGCAGGAAGAATAAATAGGTTGTCCGTGCGCTTATCTTTGATCAGCGCTTGGTTTAATGTCGCTTCGCCGTTAATGACGTTCACAAAGTCATACACGACGCGGCGCTCACAGCCCATGATTAGATCGAGGTTACGCAAACCGATGTCAAAATCGATCACCGCGGTCTTTTTTCCCTTAAGAGCTAGACCAGAGGCGATGGCTGCGCTTGAAGTGGTTTTACCAACGCCACCTTTACCAGACGTTACTACAATAATGCGTGCCATTTTTTTTCCTTTTTAGATTAAATCGCGAGAACTTCTAAATGTAATGATTCATCGGCTTTACTGATCATTACTTTCTTTTGCCAGTACTCGCTTTCAATTTGATCGCTTAACCAGTAGTCACCCGCAATGGATACCAGTTCTGCTTGTAAATCGTGGCAAATAATACGCGCTTCCTGCTGACCACTTGCTCCTGCAATCGCACGACCTCGAAGTGTGCCATGGATATGAATAGAGCCGTCAGCAATGACTTCAGCACCTGCACTTACGTGCGCTAGCACCACCAAATCACCATCTTTTGCGTAGATCTGTTGTCCTGAGCGGACAGGCGTACGAACTACTTTCGTTGGTGCCATTTTGGCAGGTGCTTGGCTTGGCGATTTGCTCGCCGACATAATGGCGAAGCCAGCTTCGGAAGCAAGGTTTTGTACACGCTTGTCTTTACAGCCCGTTACACCGACCGGAATAAAACCGGCATCTGAGATGCCTTGTTTAAGCTTAGGGAAATCAATGTCGCCTTGTACTTTTGCTATATTGATTACCAAAGGCGCGGATGCAAAAAAAGAAGGTGCTTGAGAAACTTTTTCTTGCAAAAATTCGACAGTCTTTGCGATCTCATTGTCAGAAAGGTGTAAAACTGACAATGTAAAACTGCTACCTTTAAGGTCTGGTGAATGGGTCATCGTGGACTTCTTGCCTTTATTGAAAGAGCGTTGCCTTAAACTAGGTATGTCATGTTATATTTCATCCTTTGACGCAGCAAGTTCTCTCGTGGGCAAATAGGTGAATTAATCTCAAATTTGCTATTAAGTTTGCGAGAATTTGACGTTTTCAACCTAATCCGCACTCAACGCGGCTAAATCAGCATAAAAGGCGTGTCATGCTTTGTTCTATTTATAAAAGCTCGAAAAAAGAAGGTACTTATCTCTATATTCCGAAAAAGGATGATTTTTCACAGGTTCCTGACACCTTAATGCAGATGTTCGGTAAGCCTATCGCTGTCATGACGATTAAACTTGATGGCCGTAAATTGGCACAAGTTGATATCGAAAAAGTGAAGGCTTCATTACAAAATGATGGCTTCTTTCTTCAGGTTCCACCGCCGCCGGAGAACCTATTAGAAAAGTACAAAGAACAAAAAGCCCAGCAGAAAGGCGAATAACGTCATCGTTTTTCATCTGGGATTTCTGCCTTGCTCAAGGAGGGCAATATGAAAAAGATACTGGCTACCATGCTTAGCGTTGGTATGTGTACCTCGGCTTTTGCAAGTAGCGAGGGTTTTGATGAATACTTGAATAAGCTGCGTGCTGAAGCTCGTGATAAAGGTATCTCAGAGCAGGTCATTAGTGCTGCTTTTGCTAATGTTGAGTACAAGCCGCGAGCAGTAAAAGCGGACCGAAACCAACCAGAAAAGAAACTGACATTGGATGAGTACATTCCTCGCGCGGTGCCTGAATGGAAGGTGAAGCAAGCCAGACAACTCTACAAAGAGCATTACACTGAGCTAAAGCGTATAGGCGATGAGTACGGTGTCCACCCGCGCTTTATTGTGGCACTTTGGGGAGTTGAAAGTAACTTTGGTAAGTTTACCGGCAACTTTAAAGTGATTGATGCACTATCCACAATGGCATTTGAAGGCCGTCGTGAAGAGTTTTTCCGTAAAGAGACCATGTCGGCACTGCAGATCCTCGATCAAGGCCATATTGAGCTAGAGAACTTTAAAGGCTCATGGGCTGGTGCGATGGGTCAATGCCAGTTTATGCCAAGCTCTTTCCTTCGTTTTGCTGCTGACGGCAACGGTGATGGTAAAAAAGACATATGGCAATCTGAAGCGGACGTGTTTGCATCAACCGCTAACTATTTGAGCAAGTCTGGTTGGGATGATAAATATACTTGGGGTCGCCAAGTTAAGGTTCCTAAAAATATTGATCGCAGCCTGGAAGGGCGCACGGCTGAAAAAGGCAAATACCTTCAAGAGTGGAGCCAATTAGGTATCACAAAATATGACGGTAGCCCGTTGCCAAAACTGGATGAAGACATCAAAGCATGGTTGATCATGCCGGACGACGAGAATGGTCGTACGTATCTGGTTTACAATAACTACAACGTATTGATGAAGTGGAACCGCTCTTACTACTTCGCACTTGCTGTGAGCCACTTGGCTGACCGTATTAAATACTGATCTGCCACAAACAATTCGGCATCCAGTCTTCAATACAAGGGCTCTTCGGAGCCCTTTGTTTTTTCTATAACCAAATCGAGGTAAAGCGTGTTATCTGAACGTGCCGCACAAATGGTGATTTTCTCCGCTCTTCTTAAACACAAAAGCTTCACAGCTGCTGCAAAGAGCTTAGGCGTGTCGGTGTCTCATGTGAGTAAACAGTTGAGTCAGTTAGAAGCGTCTCTTGGTATCAAGCTTGTTCAACGCACTACGCGAAGCTTTACGCCGACAGAGGCAGGGAAAACCTTTTTTCATCACTGTGAGCAAGTGGTACAAGCGGTGAGCAGCGCCACATTAGAGATGGAAACCCAGCGGGATGAAGTAGCAGGTTTGGTACGTCTTGGGTTGTCGCAATCATTTGGTACCTTACACATTATTCCAGCGATTCAAGAGTTACGCGAACTGTATCCTCAACTTCAAGTGGAAGTACATCTGTTTGACTATAAGGTCGATATGTTAGCCGAAGGGCTCGATTTATGGGTAACCAACAACGAGCATTTGCCTGAAGGTTACATTGCGCAGCGTTTGACGGATTGCCAGTTTGTTGTTGCGGCATCGCCAGATTACTTATTGAAACATGACACGCCAACAGAACCGGATGACCTATCTGCTCACAACTGCCTCATATACAGAAGCTGGGAGCGTGACTATACGGGGTGGGCGTTTACCAAAGATCAGCAAGAATTGAACGTAAAAGTCTCGGGTAACTATTCAGTAGATCTGGCAGAAGCCGTTCGGGATGCGGCTATTGCAGGTTGGGGTATTGCCTACCTTGCCACTTACTTGCTGGGGGATGAGTTTAGAACGGGTAAGTTAATACAGCTGTTACCTGACTGGAAAGCCAGCCAGTCGATGCCGTTTTATGCGGTATACCCAAGCCGCCAGCATATGCCAAAAAAAATATCCGCAGTGATTAACTTTATCAAACAGAAGATCGGCAACCCTTGTCATTGGGACCAACGTTTGGCACCTTACATCTCTATTCCTAAATAACAGGATCAATGACGTTGTAGAACGACACATAAGGTGATTCACTTCACAAAAATTTTTCCTGAACCAGAAACATATTTTCTATATGGAAATAATTAAAATAAGCAAACGTTTATCTTCAATAAATTCAATTGGTTATTTTGTTGGTCAGTTATTGGTCGCTTAAACTTTTCACACTGTTAACATCCTCAACTTGCAGCATTTTGAGTCCGCTATACAATCCGGTGCCTTCCATATCCCCCTTCTGTCGGATTCATTTTATGAACTCAATTATTGGTATCGTAGCCATACTATTCCTAGCATGGCTACTTTCTACAAATAGAAAAAATATAAAGCTGAGAACGGTGTCGTTTGCGTTTGCTTTGCAGGTACTGTTTGCGTTGTTGGTTTTATATGTACCAGCAGGAAGAGATGCGCTGAATTCAGTGAGCAGTGTTGTGTCGAATTTGATCAACTATGGTCAAGAGGGCATTGCGTTTTTATTCGGTAATTTGGCGACAGGGGGCTTCACCTTTGCGATCAATGTTCTGGGTATCATCGTTTTCTTCTCCTCTCTTATCTCAGGTCTTTATCACATTGGTGTGATGCCAAAAATCATTAACTTTATCGGTGGTGGTATTCAAAAGCTGCTGGGTATCGGTCGTGCTGAGTCTTTGTCTGCTACGGCGAATATCTTTGTTGGCACCATTGAAGCACCATTAATGGTAAAGCCTTACCTAAAACACATGACTGACTCGCAGTTCTTTGCAGTTATGACAGGTGGTTTAGCGTCAGTTGCTGGCGGAACGTTGGTTGGTTACGCATCACTGGGTGTCGACCTCAACTATCTTATTGCTGCTGCATTTATGTCAGCACCTGCCGGCTTGTTGATGGCAAAAATTTTAATGCCAGAAGATACGGATAAAGCAGCAGATATCGACATTAGCCAAGTTGAAATTCCACGTGCAACCAACGTAGTAGAAGCATTAGCCGATGGTGCCATGGCGGGTGTACGCATTGCTGTATCGGTCGGTGGTACGTTACTGGCGTTTATTAGTGTCATTGCAATGCTAAACGGCATGTTAGGCTGGATAGGTGATCTTATTGGGACACCATTAAGTTTTGAGCTCATCCTAGGTTTTGTGTTTGCGCCAGTCGCTTGGTTGTTGGGTATACCATGGCAAGAAGCAACCACAGCAGGCTCGCTGATTGGTAACAAGATTGTGGTGAATGAGTTCGTCGCTTTCATCCAGCTTGCAGAAGTGAAGTCTCAACTTAGTGAACACTCACAAGCAATCGTGACGTTTGCTTTGTGTGGCTTTGCAAACATCTCAAGCATGGCGATGCTGATTGGTGGGTTGGGCTCATTGGTACCAGAAAAGCGTGCATTTGTTTCTAAGCATGGTTTCCGTGCGATTATCGCTGGTGTCATGGCGAACTTAATGAGCGCTTCGATTGCGGGCGTGATTTTAAGTCTGTAATTGAAATAGATATCAACAATTAGCAAAAAGGCTCCTTGCGGAGCCTTTTTCGTATCTGAAGTTTTACGTTATTTGTCTGTGTGGAACTGTTCGCAAGCGAGCATCGTGTTCTCAATTAAACTTGCGACGGTCATTGGGCCAACGCCACCAGGAACAGGAGTAATAAAGCTCGCACTTTCACGTGCTTTGTCGTATTCCACGTCGCCAACTAGTTTGCCTGAATCAAGACGGTTAATACCGACATCGACCACCACTGCGCCTTTTTTAATCCACTCACCAGGGATGAAGTTAGGCTTACCAACCGCCACCACGACAACGTCAGCTTGACGCACATGACTCTCTAGGTCTTTGGTAAAACGGTGACATGTTGTTGTTGTGCAGCCCGCAAGCAGCAGCTCAAGTGTCATTGGACGACCAACAATGTTTGATGCACCAACCACAACCGCATGTTTACCACGTAGCTCAATGTTGTAACGGTCGAGTAGGGTAATTATGCCCTTTGGCGTGCAAGAGCGAAGCTTTGGAATACGCTGCGCAAGACGACCAACGTTGTAAGGATGGAAGCCATCCACGTCCTTCTCTGGGTGAATGCGCTCTAAAACATGTGTTGTGTCTATGCCCGCAGGAAGGGGTAATTGCACTAGAATGCCGTCAATTTCATCATCGTTGTTTAATTCATCAATCAGAGCTAGTAACTCTTCTTCTGAGCTAGACGCAGGAAGGTCAAAAGACTTAGAAACAAACCCAACTTCTTCACATGCGCGGCGTTTGCTACCGACATAAACCTGAGAAGCAGGATCTTCACCAACTAGAACCACTGCTAAACCAGGAGCACGTAGCCCAGCTTCAACACGTGCTTTAACACGTGCAGCCACTTCGGATCGAACAGTTTGGGAAATGAGAGTTCCGTCTATATTTTGAGCAGTCATGACTTTCCTTATAAATTAAGAAGGCAGATTATCTGCGGCGCATTGTCGCAGAATTTCTTATCAACATCCATACGCAAACGTTTGCTTTGTGGTGTTTTTGAACATTAAGCGTTTTAATGGACTTTTTTTAGGCATTCAGATCAGAATGTTATGAAAACCCGTTGATTTACCCGTTTGAACTCGTATAATCCTGTCCCTGTAGCGCGCCCTTAGCTCAGCTGGATAGAGCACGTCCCTTCTAAGGATGTGGTCATTGGTTCGAATCCAATAGGGCGTGCCATTTATTCAAAAGCCTCGATAACTCTTTGAGTTGTCGGGGCTTTGTCGTTTTTAGGTTTTTGGCTGTAATTGCCACTCTATCTACAACTTTTGAATGGCATTCTAGCCATTGCAATTTCTAGCAATCTGGATAGCCACCAACAAAAAAGCGCTGGTTAACCAGCGCTTTTGCATTTACTAAGGGCATTACACCTTTTTAAAGATGATGGAGGTGTTGATGCCGCCAAAGGCGAAGTTGTTACTCATCAAATATTTCACGTCCAGTTCTCGGCCTTGTCCGGCGATGTAGTCTAAATCGCCACATTGCTCGTCGAGGTTTTCTAGGTTGAGCGTTGGGTTGAACCAGCCTGTGTGCATCATTTCTAAACCTAGCCACGCTTCAATTGCGCCACACGCGCCTAGTGTGTGGCCAAAGTAGCTCTTGAGTGAACTGATTGGCACTTTGCCCAGAGCATTCGCTGTTGCGTTGCTTTCTGCAATATCACCGCGGTCGGTGGCAGTGCCGTGAGCAGATACATAGTCGATCTTCTCCGCAGGAATGCCCGCGTTTTGCAAAGCCATTTCCATACAGATTTGCATGGTTTCCATCTGTGGTTGAGTGACGTGTGCGGCATCACAGTTGCTGGCAAAACCGATGATTTCTGCATAGATTTTCGCGCCACGAGCGACGGCGTGTTCGTACTCTTCCAGAACCAGCGTTCCCGCACCTTCACCAATCACCAAACCATCGCGATCGGAGTCATAAGGTCTTGGTGTGCTTTTCGGGTCTTCATTCTTCAGACTGGTGGCAAAAAGGGTATCGAAGACAGCGGATTCCGTTGGACACAATTCTTCAGCGCCACCAGCAACCATGACCGTTTGGTAGCCGTGTTTGATCGCTTCGTAGGCGTAGCCGATTGCTTGGCTGCCGGAGGTACATGCACTACTGGTTGGGATCACTCGGCCTTTCAAACCGAAAAATAGACCAACGTTCACCGCCGTGGTATGTGGCATCATCTGCACGTAAGTCGTTGCGGTGATCGCTTTAGTGGTTTTCTCATTCAGCATGACACCAAATGCGCCGATTGCGTCAGTACTGCCTGTTGATGAGCCGTATGCGATACCCGTTTGACCATTGGTGAGTACGTCGTTACCAATCAAACCTGCTTGGCTTAGTGCGTTTTCTGTTGCGACGGTCGCTAATTTGGAAACACGGCCCATGCCGCGTACTTGCTTGCGCTTGTAGTGCTTTGGCAGATCAAAATCTAAAATGGGTGCCGCGAGCTTGGTGTTCAAACCTTCATACTGTTCGTAAGAAGGCATGTATTGCGTCGCGTTCTGGCAGTCACGCAGTTTTGGTTCGACAGATTGCCAATCGTTACCAAACGCAGTCACGCCCGACATTCCGGTTACAACAACTCGACGGCTCATACTAGGCCTCCGTTTACCGAAATGACTTGGCGAGTTACATAGCCTGCGATGTCAGACATAAGGTAACTGACTAAACCAGCAACTTCTTCTGGCTCTCCCATGCGGCGCAGAGGAATTTGCGGCATCGCGTGTTCTTTCACGTGTTCGTCTACCATGCCTGTGTCGATAAGCCCTGGAGCAACGCAGTTGACGGTGATTTTGCGTTTTGCCAGTTCAAGCGCGAGTGATTTTGTTGCACCAATTACGCCCGCTTTTGCTGCGCTGTAGTTAGTTTGACCACGATTCCCCATTAGGCCAGATACTGATGCAAGGGTAACAATTCGACCACCTTTACGCTTTTGCACCATTGGCATAACACAAGGGTGAAGAACGTTGTAGAAGCTATCTAGGTTGGTATGAATCACGCCATCCCATTCTTCTTCGGTCATCGCAGGGAAAGCGGTATCTTTTGTGATGCCAGCGTTGTTCACGACGCCATAGTAAGCGCCGTGTTCGGCGATATCGGCTTCTAGTTTCTCTCGGCAATCTGCGCGGTCACTGATGTCGAATTGGATAAGACGACCGTTACCCCCATGCTGTTCGATGGTGTCTAGGGTATCTTGCGCGCCTTGTTGATAGCCCATGTAATGGACAATGATTTGGAAACCATCTTTGGCTAATTGAACGGCAATGGCTTTACCGATGCCTTTGCTGGCACCTGTAACGAGGACTTGTCGGGTCATTGTTGACTCCTGATTTTCATTTCTTGTAATTTTTCTTCTGATGGAACGTAAACGTTCAATTGGCAAGTCGCTACAACAGTTCCTTGTAGCTCAATACGGGCAGAAAATACCGCCATACCGTTATCTTCCATGACTTTTTCGGCATACACATCGAGCATTTGTCCGCGAGAAAACGCATCGCATTCAGACGTGTATCGACGGCTACCAAGCAAAAAGCCAATTGGTGGCGCTTGTTCTTTCATTAATGCGTGGTAACCAGACCACGCCGCGACCGATTGCGCCATAAACTCAATGCCAACGTAAGCTGGCACGGTGTGTGATGCCGAGTCGAAGAACGGGTTGTGTTCTGCGATATCAACCTGGCAGTGAATCGTATCTTGTTGAACATCTATAGCACGATCAACCAAAATCATTGGTTTGTCGTGTGGCAAAAGTTGTTCGATGGGAGGAAGTTTAGTCATGAGCGTAACCAAAAATAAGACTAATATTGTTGCCACCAAAAGCAAAAGAGTTACTGAGAATCGCTTTGTTGCCAAGTTTGGTTGGCGTCTCAACTAACGATATATGGATATCGTCTGCTTTGGTTTCGCAGTGTTGTATTGGCAAATCAAGGTTGTACTTGAGAATATGCCAAGCAATCGCGGCTTCCGTAGCACTTGCTGCGCCTAATGTGTGTCCGGTAAGTGGCTTTGTCGAGCTTACGGGAACGGAGTCTCCAAAGCAGCGATGAATGGCTTTGCTTTCCATCGCATCGTTTAACGGCGTTGCTGTGCCATGTGCGTTGATGTAACCAATGTCTTGCGCTGTAAGTCCTGCATTGGCCAACGCTTTTTTCATCGCTTCTTCTGCGCCTAACCCTTCTGGATGTGGTGCGGAAATATGGTGTGCGTCTGAGCTGTCGCCAGCTCCGAGAAGAGCAACGGGCGCAGGTGTTTTGCTTAGCAACATTAATGCTGCTGCTTCACCGATATTGATGCCGTTGCGATGTTGGTCAAACGGCTTACAAAGGGTATCGGATAGAGCTTCTAAACCGTTAAAGCCGTTTAGTGTTAGGCGACAAATGGTATCCACACCACCCACAATGACCGCATCAACAATGCCAGAGCGAATCAGGCGTTGCGCGGTTAAAAAAACACGACCACTAGAAGAGCAGGCGGTTGAAACTGAGTAATGTGGGCCGCTCAAATCAAAGTAGGCGGCAATAAAATCGCTGCAGTTGCCAAGCTCTTGTTTGGTGTAATGGTAGTCGGCAGGAAAATTACCCTTTGCCAGCTTTTCGCCAAATGCGATTTCGCCATCTGAAATGCCAGATGTGCTGGTGCCGATCACGACTGCGATACGGTCACGACCATATTTAGCAATGGCGTCACGCACGTCGCCTTCGATTTGCAGCAAAGCCGAAAGTGCGAGGCGGTTGTTTCTCGTATCAAACTGGCTGAGTGCGGTCGGTAATTGCGGTAACGTCTGTGCAATTCGACCGATTACTGTTTGGCGGCCTGAATTTAAAATATCTTGGTCAACCACCATGTTGGATGGCTTCGCTCCTGATAAACACTGGTGGATGAGCGCATCATCTTGTCCCATGGCAGAGTGAAAGCCACAGGCCTGAATATACAAAGGTTGAGAAGAGCGAATAGGCATATTGTTATTCTAAATTGTTCTTAATTAATCTGATGTTGCAGTGTTTGAATAGAAATTGAAAACTGATGTTTGAGGTGATGAAAATCAATCTTACCCTCTAACTTGTTAGAAGAGCTGTATTGAATCTTAATGATCTTTTCACCGTCGCTATCAAAGATGGCGCGAGAATTATTTTTATCAATAATTCGCCACCTTACCTCATTTAACGACCCTTCCCAAGCGGAACTCGGCCAGAGCGTGATCATCAGGTTAAATAATACCTGTTCTGGCTGCGGTAGCGAACCTTGTAAACCGTTGAGCACTTCGGTTTGAATTTGTTCTCCATCGTAAGACAGTGAGAGTACTCTCGTCCCCCAGGATGAGAAGCCTGCCAGCACCACTTCGTTGTTGATCACTTGCAGTTGCACCGGAAGTTGCTCAGATTTGGTTTTACCATCTATTGCCCAAGAAGCCGTAATTAACTGACTGGCAGACAACTGATAGCCCAAGCTTGCGGGAGTGGGCAAGCTAACTTGGGTGTGCTCGGCAATGTCGACCTGAGGCGTCGATTGGTGAGGGACCAAGCTGCATGCACTTAAAAACAGGCTCAGTGCGAATAACGTCGCGCAGCGAAAGGCGTGATTGAAAATCATGACGTCGTTTCCTCTGTTTTAATTGCAATCGGAGAGAGCAGCCAAGCGACAAAAATACCACTTAACACCGTAATGCCAAAACTGTGAATCGCGTGAGTTTGGCTGAGTGACAGCAATCCAAATGACAACACAGTGGTGATTGCCGAAAGGGTGATCGCCAATAGTGTGCTCACGCTGCGCGCTTTCTCGGCAAAGAACAGAGTGTAATCGATCCCTATACCAAGAATGAGCACCAAGCCAAGCAAGTTGAACAGGTTTAATGTTGTTCCCATCGCGACAGCCGTTGCCAGACCGCAGGCGCAAGCAATCAATGATGGCAGTAAAACTCGCCAACTGTGTTGCAGACCGTACCGCTTGATTAATACCAGAAAGATCACAGCACTGGCGGCTGCCAATAGCTCCATGATTTTGATTCGGTATTCACCAAATAGGGCGGATAATTCTTCAGCTTTGTTTAGGTAGACAACATCAGACTGTGATTTGGCAAATGCCTTAACAACAGCGGAGTCTTGCAATTGGTTTAACACCACAACCGTTGCCGATTTTTCTTTAATTTTACCCAAATGAAGAAAACGTACAGGCGCTGATACCGGGTTTTGCAAGTACTGTTCAACCGTAACAGGGATAAAGTCGGCGTCCATTTTGGGCTTTTTACTTAAGCCCAGCCCGGAAGCAAGTGGGCTGGATTGTGTCGCGTAAAGATCGCGAATCAATTGATAGTCTTGTTGCTGACGTTCCACTGAGCTCAAGTAGCGGCTCAGGCTCTGGTAGCTTTCGATGGTGCTGTCCGCTTTCCACGCTTCTAAAGTTGGTGTCAAAGACTCCAGCTTTTTCATTAGGCTTTCGTCATCGTCGGCGGTAACGACCAACATTTGCTGCGAAGATTGCATGCCACTGAGCGTCGTAATCAAGGTTTCTTGCTGCTTGAGATCTTTCGGCATCGTTTGCAGCAGACGAATGTCGTCATCGTAGTTCAATTGCAGCAAGAAAAAGCCACTCGCAACCACACATAACATCGGTAATCCGACTTTAATTCGAGGTTGATTCCAAAGCGTTAACCATTTCGCCAACAGTGATTGTCCTGGTAAGTTCGAAATGGATCGCGATGGGTTACGAGCCAGTATCGGATACCAAGCCACCACGGTGATGTAAGCAGCAATCAGACCAATGGATGAAAACAGCGCAAGCTGCTGCAAACCTGGAAACGGTGCCACTAACATGCCCAAATAGCCGATCAAACTGGTGATTAAGCCAAGTGTGATAGCTATGAAAATATGCTTTAATCCTTGCTCGCTATCCCATTCATTTCCCGCCGCAAGACGTTCGGTTAGGTAGTGGAATGCGTAGTCGATAGACACGCCGATTAAACTTGCGCCAAACACTAAACTGAACAGATGGACTTTTCCAAAAATCCACGTCGTAACGGACAAAGCAACGAGCAAACCAATGGTGATGGAAAGCAGTGCCAGAGACAGTGGCATCACACTACGAAAGACCAACACGAGCAATGCAATGATACCGAGCAGAGAGAACACACCGATGGTACTGATCTCCGATTTGGCACTTTGCGTACCAAAGTCGGCGTAAAATAGAACGCCAGTATGTGCCACTTTAGCGCCATATTTCTGCGCGACGCTTTGTTCTAGCGCTTGAATATCAGGGACTACAAGCTGCCCAGTTAGGCTATAAGGCGAGTCTTTTAGTTCGGCAGTAATAAGCAAGTATTGAGCACCGTCTTTTTCGACGGATAGATAGCCGTTATCCAATCGGAAAGAGGACGATTGCTGGGTAACTTGGCTTAAATAATCACGAAATAGCAAGAAAGGGTCATTTTGTAACTCTTGCCCGGTCACTCCAGAAAACGGGTTGTACAGCGACTGAATCACATGCTGCACTTGCTGTTCTGGATTTTGGCTTAAACGCTCTCGTTGTTGAGGCGTCAGCAATTGGAAGCGGTGCTTAAAGTAGTAACTCGCCCAAGCTTGCTGTTCTTGAGGTGAGATTTTTCCCACCACATCGCGAAAATGATTACTTTGGCGTAACCCTCTATCAAATTCAGCGGCCGCTGCAAAAAGGGCATTTTTGTCCGGCGCTGTGATCACGAAAATGACTTTGTCGCTCATACTTGCCGAGACCGACTCAAAGGCTTGCTCAGCCACCGGGTTTTGTTGGTTCTTCGGCAACAGTTTTAAAATGTTGGTCTCAATCGGAGATTCTGCACTCCAAACCCATTGTTTGAGTAGCAACGCGCCCGCTAAAACAACGAGATTGAGCCAAACCAGAGCAAAGGTGTGAGTGCCGAGACTGAGTTTAGAAACGGAATTGAGCGTCTTCGGCATCCGTGAGTTCCTGAGGTAGAGAGGTCTGGTTCGTAAACGTGATTTCGGTCTTATCGCCACGCAGCTCTTGTAGGGTTAGGCGATCAATGTGCGTTTTACCGGAAAGAGTGATGGATTGAAACACCGCATTTAATGGCGACTGTTTTGGCACTAAAACGAGCTGCCATTGATTGTTCTCAACTGAAAAATCGAGTGTGAATTGTTCTTGCAGTGCAGAAGTATCCCCGTGGAACACGGATAAAAACACATGGCTAAAGTAGAACGCCATTGGGTTTTCTTCAGCAGAAATCGTTTTCGGAGCTTGGTCGGCAAAAGTCTGACGAAGTTTGTTTTCCGTCAATACCAAATTGACTGCGAAAGGTTCAGTTTGTTGCCACAACAAGCCATGTGTTTTGCTCAGTGTGAACTGACCTTTAGAGGTTAAAGGTTGACTAAACATTTCCAGATGACGCTGCTGCGTAAAATCTCCGCGTACGATTTCATGCTGAGACAACTGCTGTTGAAGCGATGCCAAATCCGTTACGTTTGCTGTCGGTGTGGCCAGTGCTGGAACAGAAAATATCAACAAAAAAGAGAGTAACCACTTTTGCATTAGTCCAGACTCCCATGGTTGTGCCATTTCTCTACTTTATCTAAAAAGATTGCTGGAGAAACAAAGCACATCTCTTGCTTTTCAATGGATACGGCGACTTGCGTTGTATGCGCTTTGCACATACGTTGATTCGTTTCGGCGTCGTAAATCACGTAATCCACACGTAAGCGGTTTTCCCACTCAGTGAGTTGCGCGGTAATACGAATGGTGTGATTAAACGGAACCGCCTTCACGTATTTAACGCGCGTGTCGATGATCGGCCACATGTACCCAGAGTCTTGCATATCGCGATAGCTGTATTGGATCTTCTCCATCAGCACACGACGCGCTTCTTCAAAATATCGAAAGAAGTTGCCGTGATAAATCACGCCCATTGGGTCAGCATCTTGAAAAGAGGTGACCATAGTCACCTCCGCTTCTAATGGGTAGAGAACCTGCTCTTGCATTATACCTCCGCGTAGAGTGGCCAATGACGTTGCTGAATGCGTTCAATGAAATGGCGCAAATCTTGTTCCAATGGGCGATCTTCAATCACAAATTCAAACTCGCTCAGTACGGCGTCACGAATTACTCGCAAACTCTGACTCATGTGGTGTTCGTCCAATTCGTTATGACGGCGACGAATCTCAACCGATTGAACGCTTGCTAGGAGTGAAGCCGCAGCAACTTGCTCTGTTAACTCAAGTACGCGTAAGCAATCACGAGCCGCAATGGTGCCCATGCTCACTTTGTCTTGGTTGTGACATTCGGTTGAGCGAGAAAAAACGCTTGCTGGCATGGTGTTTTTCAACGCCTCTGCCGTCCAAGCTGAGATACCAATCTGAACCGCTTTAAAGCCGTGGTTGATCGGTTTACGCTCGCCTTCTGCACCGGTTAAGTTAAACGGCAGGCCGTTATTGAACTTGTAATCCATCAGTTGCGCCATCTGACGGTCCAGCAAATCAGCTAAGTTGGCAATGTTCACTTTCAACGTATCCATCGCCATTGCGATATGACCACCGTAGAAGTGACCGCCGTGCAGAACGCGCTCATTGTCGCCATCGATAATTGGATTGTCGTTGGCACTATTTAGTTCATTCTCAATCAATTGACGTAGCCAAGGCAGTGAGTCTTGCACCATGCCAATCACGTGTGGCGCACAACGCAGCGAGTAACGATCTTGCAGTCGGTCGCTATTGCGTGGCGGACGTTCAGCATTGAGATCATCACGCAGCCAAGCCGCAACTTGCTGTTGACCAGGGTGAGGTTTTACCGCAAACAACGCTTCATCAAAGTGGAAATCGTTACCTTGCATACCCACAGAGACCATTGCCGTAATCTTGGTGCAAAGCTGCGCTAGGTATTCTGCGCGTTTGTAGGCAAGACAGGCGAGGGCAGTCATCACGGATGTACCGTTCATTAACGCCAAACCTTCTTTTGGTTTTAGGCGAATTGGCTCAATGCCCAGCTCTGCAAACACTTCTTGTGTTGGTCGCACATCACCTTTGTAAAGCACTTCACGTTCGCCAATTAAGGTCGCCGCTAGGTAAGACAGAGGCGTTAAATCGCCACTTGCGCCCACCGAGCCCTCTTGTGGAATACGCGGCGCAATGTCGTGGTTGATAAGCGTAACGATTTGGTTTAACAGATCGTGAGACACGCCAGATACGCCTTGCGACAATGAACATAAACGTGTTGCCAGCACCGCACGAGCTTGCTCATGAGAAAGGATTTGACCTAAGCCACAACCATGGAAGCGTGTAAGGTGCAACGGAAGTTCATCCACAAGAGCGGGTGGAATCGCCACAGTACATGAATCGCCGTAACCCGTGGTCACGCCGTAAATAACACCTTCTTCCTTCAGTAATCGTTCCAGAAACGCCACGCCACGATCAATTTTCGCGGTAAATTCTGGCGAGGTGTTCATGTGTGCCTTTGCACCTTGAGCAATGGCAACGACATCTTCGATGGTTAAAGATTGGGCACCAAAAGTGATGTTGTGATTATTGTTGTTTGTCATGTGGCTGATTACTTAAAGTCCAGAAGTTAAAAAAGTTGTACCACTGTAACGGCGCTTGCAGTGTGTGGTGTTCTAATCTTTGTGCGTACTGTTGAACAACGCGTTCTAGTGCCTGCTGACGCTCCTTGCGTGGTAGCGTGACTTGGTCACTAAAGTGTTCAAAGTACACATTAAAATGCGGAGTGTTCGCTTCATCGTCGCGTAGGCCGAAGAGTAAGTAAACCGGCGCTTTTAATACCGAGGCTAGCATGAATGGGCCTTGCGGGAATGGTGCAGGTTTACCAAGAAAATCTGCCCAAACGACACGATTTTCTTTGCTGGTGGAAGTGCGATCGCCAACGATCACCACCCATTCGCCTTGCTCGATTTTTTGTTGAAGCAGAATCGCGGTGTCTGGTCCCATTGAGCTGACTTGAATCAGATTCAGTTCCGAATTTGGGTTTACCGCCTTCATTACCGCATTAAATTGTTCAGCGTGTTGGGTAAATACCAAGGCATTGATTTTGACATGAGAGTGTCGACGACCAAGCGCACGGCAGAGTTCGATATTGCCAAGGTGCGAGCCTAAAATGAGCACGCCTTGTTTTTTCTGCGCCATCTCTTCGAAATGATGCTGGCCGTGAATGGTTAGGTTATCGACGTTAAAGTCACCTTGCCATGCTGCCAGTTTGTCGAGCATGGTTCGCCCAAAAGAAAGCAGATGATGATAGCTGTCCAACTGTTTTGGTAGTGCGATGCTCTGCTGCGTTGCGTAGTACTGCAAGTTTTGCAGGTAAATCTCAGACGCTTCACGGGCAGATTTACCCGTGAAGTGGTAGTAGCGCATGACTAATTTTAAAATCAGGTCAAACGCTTTTCTGCCGAACAAGCGGTAAACCGCGAGTAAGGTTTTGATGCCTAAAATCGTGCCTTGTTCTTTTCGTTTCGACCAGTGGGCATTGCTGTCGTCTGTGTGACTGTGCTTTCTGGCGAGTAGCGAAGGAATGCGCGGCAACATGCCAAAAAATAGGCGAGTGTGCATCCAGCTTATCTTGACGTTATCCCACAATGCGTCGAAGTGGGAAATGCCACCTTCAGGGTAGATCACGCGCGTTGGAACAAAATCAATGTCGACGCCTTCCCAGTACATTCGCACTAGAATTTCGATATCAAAATCCATGCGTTTGCCGATACTGTACTTGTTCAACACGGCGACCGTTTTCGCCACTGGGTAGGCGCGAAAACCGCACATGCTGTCTTTGATAGACAGTGACAAGGTTTCTATCCACACCCACACGTGCGTAGCGTAGCGACCATACAAACGGGATTTAGGTACGCTCTCGTCGTATATCGGTTGGCCCGAAATCAGGTTATCTGGTTTTGTTTCGCTGGCGCTGAGCAATTTCGGCAATGCTTCTAGGTCGTGTTGACCGTCTGCGTCGATTTGAATGGTGTGCGTAAAACCAAGTTGGTGAGCTTGATGTAGGCCTGCCATCACCGCGCCACCTTTGCCTTGGTTTTCACTCAAACTAATCAGTTTTATCAGCCCTTGTTCACTCAAAGCAGAAAGCGCTTGTTTGGTGTCTTCATTGCTGCCGTCGTCCACGACCAGCACTGGCAAAGCGAAAGAGGATAACGACGCAACCACGTCTGCAATTGTGCTGCCGTGGTTGTAGCAAGGAATTAAAAAGCAGGGGCGATAATCACTCACGTGACTCACCCAGTTTCATTTTTCCTGACGAGTGAGTCACCAAGGTTTCACCGTTTTTCGATGTGTACTTAAAGGTCAATTTCTCGCGCTCATTGTCCCAAGAGAGTGAGAGGCAAACGGCTGCGTTTGGTAGAATCGGCTCTTGAAATTTGATGACTTCCATTCCTTTAAATACCTTGGGAGTATTCAAATATTGAACGGCGTAGAACAGCGCCCAATCAATTTGAGTGACGCCGGGTAAAAGAGGGAAGTGATTGAAATGACCTTGGAAATCTAAGATGTCAGCATCCACTCGCAGCGACAGCTCCGCGGTATGGTCACTCACTTCAATATTCTGAATAGTTGGTTTTCTTTTATCCATGTTACTAGCTTTATTGGAATAGTTTTTCAATTTCAGCAACTTGGCGTTTGCCTTGGCTGTTCAATGGAATTTCGTCGACCACTCGGAATTTTCTCGGGATAGCGATCGGTTCTAGCCAATTGCGCAGTGCCTTGCGAAGCTCAAGCCAAAATTTGCCTTTACCAAGTTCATTAAGCACATCGCTGCCTTGATCGTTAAGTACGATGATCGAGACTAACGTGAGGCGACCAGATTCTTCCATTGGGATCACCACGCTTTCTTGAACCCACGGCAATTGCTCTAAACGTTTTTCCACTTCGACAAGGGAAATACGCTTTTCTTCGACTTTGACGATTCGGTCAGTGCGTCCACGCAATTCAAAAGAAATACTATCATGGAAATAGCATTTATCCGCAGTTTGGTACCAAGTGTTTTCATCAATGTGTGGCGAGCGGAGCTTTAAACAATTTTCATGGTTAAGCTCGGCTTCAATACCAGGGAATAACGTCCAGGGAGTACTGGCTTCGTGCTGCTGACGGTAAGCGATGCCGCCGGTTTCTGTGCTGCCAAAAACTTCAATAGGAAATGACCCAAACAACAACTGGCTGTGCTGCGCGGCTTGGTTTGGCAAGGGACCACCAGAAGAAAATACGCACCGAATCGCAACCGGATTGTGCTCTTCACTGAGTCGTTTTAGTAACGCAGGGCTGCTTACTAGCGTGGTGTCAGCATCAGCGTGATGGACAAGTTGCTCTGGGAACTCAAGGTTGTGTGCTGAAAATGGACGTGCGGAGCACAAAGGCCACAATACGCGGAACAGCAAGCCGTAAATGTGTTGATGAGAAACGGTGCTTTCAACGCGTGTGCTGGCAACCGTGTCGCCCCACAGGTTATCTAGAATAGCAACTTCGATATCGAGCTGTTTCAGCGTTTTTGCAATGGCTTTTGGTGTGCCGCTTGAACCCGAAGTAAATAGCGTTACTGGTATTTCTGCCAGGTTTAATTCACGCCAAAAATAAGGTTGTTTGGCCTCTGGCTCGCTAATCACGGTGGTTTCTAGCAATGATTGAGCTTCGATCAAAAGCGAGCTCACGAGTTCTGGAGCCGAGACATCGGCATCATGCAGCAACAAATCGTAGTGCTCACTGAGCTCTTTGAGTGCTTCTGGTTGGTAATTACCAGGTAATACAATGGATTTTCCTGCATAACAACAAGCAAAAAAGCCAACGGCAAACAGGTAGCTGTTGCCAAAACACAACGCAATGTTTTGCGTTGGTTGGGTTTCTAGCTGTTGAGTAAGTGTTGCGACGTGCTGTTGGAAATCACCCCACGTGATAACCGTATCGCGATCGTAAGAGACTGGGGATTGCTCAGACCTCTCCGCGATGAACAAGGTCGCTAGGGAGGTAAAGCTCGAATACGTTGTATTCATACGATTAGTGTTCCTTTCGAACAAATTGACGCACGATCCATTCTCCAGCGAACAAGCCACCAGCAAGTAAGTAGCTGATGAGGCCGTTATAAAGCGTCCATATTTTTACTGGTAGGAAACAGGTATAGAGTGCAACGGCAGCGTTGAGCGTAAAAAAGGCGCACCAAACCATCGTCACTTTGCGAGTGTAAGCCACGCCACTAGCCGGAAGGTCGGGTTCTTGCAAGCGAGCAAGCCTCTCTATGATCGATTGCGGCTGTTTTAAGCTCAGTCCAAATACACACAGCATACATACATTGACAACGACAGGGTAAAACTGAAGCCACCCATGTTGTTTAAACACCATGCCAAGCGTAATTAGGACAATGCCAACAGCGCCCGTAACGAGCGCCAAGAACTTAAACTCTTTTAGTGGGGTCTTATTTGCGACGAAAACACGCAAAAGTAACGCAGCAATTAACAAGCCCCCAACTAAGTTCAAGCCAAATTTATCTATACCGAAATAGACGGCGAAGGGGTAGGCAAACAGTACAATTGCAGACAGACCAGTCAGCAATTGGCGCATTAACTTTCCTTCAATAATTCAGTGACAGCGTTAACCACATCGTCAACGGTTCTTACTGCACTAAACTCTGCTGGCTTGATTTTTTTGCCAGTGACATTCTGTAGGTGTACGACCAAATCAACGGCGTCAATGCTATCAAGATCGAGATCTTGGTATAAGTGCGCATCTGATTGAATGTCGGCTGCGTCAATTTCGAACAGCTCAACAAGCGCATCTTTAACTTGTTCAAATACTTGATCTTTATTTACATCAGTCATGAATATACCTACAACTTATTCATTAGTTTGAGAAGAAACGTATTTCGCTAGATTTGCTACAGACGCAAAGTGTTCGCGCGTATTTGAGTCGTCGGCATCAATAACGATGTTGTATTGTTTTTTTATTGCGAGTCCAAGCTCAAGCGCGTCGATAGAATCTAAGCCAAGTCCATCACCAAAAAGTGGTGCATCCGTTTCAATATCATCTACGGTTAAATCTTCAAGGTTTAAAGCATCAATAATAAGTTGCTTAATGTCGTTGTGTAACTGTTCCACTGGGACCTGCTTATTAATAAAAGTTTTCTGGAAAAATGTTTTCAGCTAGGTGCTGTTGTAAGCGTCGCGCCGCTATTGTCGGCGACGTAGTTTGCTTTATAAAGGGGGTAATCTCAACTTTATCCTTAACTTCAACCCTGAAAAAGGGCTTTGTTGCCGGTACTTGATACCATTTTTTCTCTTTTGTGAGGAAACTTGGTGTTACCGTAATATGGACAACTCTTAAATCTCGTTCTGTTCTTACCGCAATTTGTGCTGCACCGCGTTGTAATTTCGGCTCTACACCTGGTGTTGTTCTTGTTCCTTCAGGAAATATAAGCAACACGTTGCCTTTGTTAAATCGTTCATCACAAAGTGCTAATAAATCATCCGGTGCTTCATTGGGAATATATCCGGCTGCTTTTACGATGTGCTTCATAAAAGGATTCGACCATATTGCCGATTTTACTAAACAGTCGCAGCGATTTAATTGTGAAGCAATGAGAACGTAATCGATTAAACTAGGGTGGTTGGCAACAATTAAACAATTACGATCTTGTTGAAGAATATCGGCACCAATAATTTGATAATCGATTGCGCCACTTAGCTTCATCAATTTACAAAATGTGTTGAATGAATATCGAATCGCACCCTGAACTTTATATTCGCGTTCCGTTTGGTCTGAAACAAAAATACGAATGGTCGGAATAACAATGAAACTCAGTACTAAACCACCTAACCCAAATACTGAAAAACAAAAGCCTGTTGCTAGCACACGCCAATACTGATTTAAGCGAGTCATTTTTTGTGCCATTCCCAAGCTTGTTGCGGAGCGAAAATAGTCCACTGGCTTTTATCTAACAAGTATTGTTGCAAAAATACTAAACCTTGAGGAAGAGGATGACCGGAACGTTCTGCGTTTATGGAGCTTTGTATCGCGAACTTGTCTCCATGAGAAAGTATTAAGCCAAGTCCAAACCCTTGGTATTGTTGGTTTTCATATTCTAAATAAGAGTCAGGCATAGGCTCATCAAAATCAACAAGCAGTACTTTTTTGTCAGGATTGTCGGACAAAAACAGCCATGCTTCTAATATTGCGCTTTGGAATGTGTTTTCTGCCGCAGCGATAGAAGTTAGGGGAATGGGTTGTTTAGTTGCGATAGTGGCAAGCCCTGCGGCGGTATTGTGCACCGATTGAGAAAAAGCCATCGGAGACGCCTCTTCTCCATTAATTATATCTTCAACTAGTGCGACGCTGCGATGCAGTTCACCATGACGGCTTGAAAATACAAGGTAATCAACTTGATGTTGATTAAGCATTTCGATTGCAGTTTGTACCGCCAGTTTACTGAGTGGGCTCATTCTTCTGCGCATCATCGCAGGAATATTTGCAACATTGATTTTGCCATCTTCTGGCCATTTTATCTCTGTTGCCCATTGTTTCCATTCATTGGATTCGGATAAACCGAATGAATTCGCTGTCCACGCATCAATATTGAACGAAATGTTGATCTTCGAGTTTGGCATATTGGGTTAAATTGTTTATTTTACAGCTCGATACAAATTGGGGTTGACCCAAATTCACAATAAAAAGGAAATTATCATGTCGCGTTTTAAGCTGTATGTCTCGTTATTATTAACTTTGCTTCTTGTTGGTTGTGGACGAGTACAACCTGTAATGAATGTGGAGGATACTCCAGTTGCTTATGATCTTCAAAATAAACAAGTAAAAATGGCCATAGTGCAATCAGCAACTAACCGAGGCTGGACGATCGAAGAAGTAAGCCCTGGTGTTCTTATTGCAAAAATCCACGTTCGTAAACACTCTGCAGAAGTAAAAATCCCATACAATAATAAATATTACTCAATTATTTATCTCAACTCAGTAAATCTCAAAGCAAGTGATGGCAAAATCCACCGCAATTACAATCGTTGGGTAAACAACTTGAATGTTGATATTCAGCGAGCTATTGCATTGTTGGGCAATCAATCTCAACAATAAAACTATTAATTGCAGTTAGGTTTTTCCGTGTTAAATCAAAATAATGACCCTTTTAATGCTTTTGAAGCGAAGACAGAAGCTCAGAAGTTATCTTTTGCACCAATCGTGTTCCAGACCGCCAAAACGCTTCGAGATTTAGGTATTTTAGCCGCTTTAGACAGCGCTGGCGCTCAAGGCATGAGTGCCACAGATATTGCCGAGAAAACGGGAGTATCAGAATATGGTGTTAAAGTACTGTTGGATATGGCGATTAGTGCGCATATTGTTTTATGGGAACGACCTAACTATTCGCTTGCAAACCTTGGTTTTTACCTTCTTCATGATGGTATGACGAATGCAAACATGGATTTTACGGCAGATGTTTGTTACGCCGCGATGATGCATTTGACGGAAGCAATTCAAGAAGGTAAACCGTCAGGTTTGAAAGAGTTGGGCAATTGGGAGACCATTTATCAAGGTCTATCGACGTTACCAGAACAAGCCAAACAGAGCTGGTTTAAGTTCGATCATTTCTATTCGGATCGCTCGTTCCCACTTCTGCTTAAAGAGGTATTTGCAAGGAAGCCAAAGCATCTTGTGGATATTGGCGGAAATACGGGAAAATGGGCGATTCAGTGTTGTAAACATGACCCTGACGTTCAAGTGACGATTGTTGATTTACCGCAGCAATTAGAAGTAGCGATGAAGAATGTTTCAGAAAACCAGTTCGTCGAGCGTGTACGTCCATACCCTGCAAACATGCTTGATAAAGCACAAACATTGCCTGAGCATGCTGACGTATGGTGGATGAGCCAGTTCTTGGATTGCTTTTCCCCAATTGAGATCCTCAATATCCTTAAAAAAGTTAAAGCCCAGTTAACGAAGGGAGATACTATTTACGTATTGGAGCTGTTTTGGGATGCTCAAAAATACGCGGGAGCTTCCTATAGCCTTAATGCCACTTCTCTTTATTTTACCTGTTTAGCTAACGGTAATAGTCGCTTTTATCGCAGTGATGATTTCTTAGAAATTGTCGAAGCGGCAGGTTTATCTGTCGTTGAAAGAACCGACAATATTGGCCTTGGTCATACCTTATTAAAACTACAAGCAAACTAAATTCAGAATGAAAATAGAGCTCAAGCAAGTTGTTGTCGTAGGAGCGGGGCCATCAGGTTCAACCGTTTCTGCCTTATTAAAATCGCGTGGCATAGATGTTGTTGTCTTAGAAAAAGCGACTTTTCCACGTTTTTCCATAGGAGAAAGCCTACTCCCTGCATGTATGGAAGTTGTTGAACAAGCAGGAATGACTCATGCAGTAAAGCAGTTTGGTTTCCAGTATAAAGATGGTGCTGCATTTCGTCGTAATGGCGTATACACCCAGTTCGACTTTACAAACAAATACACACCAGGACCGGGCACGACGTTTCAGGTTCAACGTGCCAACTTTGATAAAGTATTGGCAGATAGCGCTGAAGAGCAAGGCGTAGAGATTCGTTATCAGCATGAGCTGCTCAACCTAGTGTTTGAAGGGAAAAAGTCTCGATTAGAAGTGCTCGACTCAAATAAGAAGGCTTATCAAATCGAAGCAGATTTTGTGCTGGATGCAAGTGGCTTTGGGCGTGTTTTGCCACGCTTGTTGGAGCTAGAAGAACCTTCTTGTCTTCCGCCTAGAAAAGCGATCTTTACCCATATCGAAGATCATATCTCTCCCCAAGAGCCGGAATACGATCGCAACAAAATTTTAATTTCAGTTCATCCTGAAAATCACGACGTATGGTACTGGCTAATCCCATTCTCTAATGGTACCTGTTCGTTTGGTGTGGTGGGTGAGCCAGAATTTTTTGAACAATACCCAGAAGATAAGATTGCAGCGTTGCAGCAGTTAGCCAATGAAGAGCCGGGTTTGGCTGCTTTATTGCGAAACGCGAATTACCCGAATCCAGCAGGCGAGTTGGGTGGCTATTCTGCTAACGTCAAACGTTTAGCGACAGAGCACTACGCGTTGCTTGGTAATGCTGGTGAGTTTCTTGATCCTGTATTTTCATCGGGTGTCACTATCGCCATGAAATCGGCAGAGTTTGCAGCGGACTGCGTGGTTCGTCAGCTGAATGGTGAAAAGGTTGATTGGCAAGAAGAGTACTCGCAACGCTTAATGGTGGGAGTGAACACATTCCGCACTTATGTGGAAGGCTGGTACAACGGCACGTTGCAAGATGTGATTTTCTATCAAAACCCGAATCCACGTATTAAACAGATGATTAGTGCGATTTTGGCTGGATATGCTTGGGATACGAATAATCCTTACGTAAAACAAAGTGAGCAGCGTTTGTCGACGCTTGCAGAACTGGTTCGGGAAGCTGAACTGTAAGAATATACATTCGCTTATCCGAGAATCAGTAAACCTAGGTCTTACCAAAAAATTGGTAAGACCTTTTTAATGCCTCTTTACTTTTACTTCTAGCGTGTTGGAGACACATTGACCACTTACATCGGTGTGTATCGAATTTGAGAATTTTTATGGTGACATTGATCACATCTAGAATTCCTGTTGCTGATATTTATATTAAATTTGTAGGAAATGGATTACATTCTGGGAGTGTTCCCTACATCCGGCTTCGTTGTGAAAACGGTTTATAAGCAACTGTATAAGTTAGTAAAGTTCCAAAAACTACACCAAAAAAAAGACAAGTTTCTTACCAAATCAATTCGCTTGGTGAGTTCGAGCCATCGACTACGCCAAACGCTTCCTCTACTTTCTAAAATTGTCGAAGAACATGACGCATCAACGGTCTCTTCGATTGCAGATCCCGAGAACGCGGTAGCGTGGGGAGGTAAAGTTTCTCCAGAGTTCAAATCTAAAGTCATCCGTATTAGTAAAGAGCTAAAGATCAATCCTAATCATCTTATGGCGTGCATGGCATTTGAAACTGCTGAAACTTTCAGTCCAAGCATCAAAAATGGTTCCGGAAGCGGGGCTACAGGGTTAATTCAATTTATGCCCTCTACCGCAGAGTCATTAGGAGTGAACACAAAGACTCTTGCGAGAATGGGCGCGCTTGAGCAACTTGACTATGTGAAAGCGTACTATTGGCCCTATCGAAATAAAATTAATAGCTTAGAAGATGCTTACATGGCCATTCTCTACCCTGCTGCGATTGGTAAACCGCCGTCTTTCGTTTTGTTCAGACAAGGCTCAATTGCCTATCGACAGAATGCAGGTATCGACCGCCACAAAACGGGGAAAATCACGCTTAATGATGTTTCCTACAAAGTGAGGAAAAAATTAGAAAAAGGTTTGCAGCCCAATTTCCTGGGCTAAGATTGTATCATGTTCCTAGTTTTTCGCGCATGAATCCTTCTGTTACTTCACGGGGATTCTGATACACTACGCGCCCATTTCCTCTGTTGAGACCTTTCTATGCCATTTTCTAAGCTTGGTTTAAGCGCATCGATTGCTGATGCAGTAAAAGCGCTAGGTTATGAAAAACCCACTTCTATCCAACAAAAAGCCATTCCAATCGTATTGCGTGGCCGCAATTTAATTGCAGCAGCGCAAACGGGCACAGGTAAAACGGCCAGTTTTGTTCTGCCAATCTTAGAAAAGCTTAGTCGAGGCGAAACGCAACGTAAAAAACGCGCTCGTGCGATTATCCTAACGCCAACACGCGAACTTGCGCTTCAGGTTCATCAAAGTATTGAAGCTTATGGTAAAAACTTACCATTACGCTCAATGGCGATGTTTGGTGGTGTGGATTATGCACCACAAAAACAAGCCTTGATCGAGGGTGTCGATATTGTGGTAAGCACGCCTGGGCGCTTGATTGATCTGTACGGTCAACGCGCGATTCACTTTGATGAAGTGGAAATACTAGTGCTTGATGAAGCCGACAAAATGTTGGATATGGGATTCATCGATGCGATCGACAAAATCGTCGACTGTATGCCAGAACATGTGCAAAGTTTGCTGTTCTCAGCGACGTTATCTAACCCTGTTCGTGACTTGGCGAAAAATGCGATTATTGATCCTGAAGAGATCACGATTGCAAAGCACAGTGCCTCAAAATCAAATATTAAACAGTGGATCACGACCGTCGATAAAGACATGAAGTCGTCGCTGTTAAGTCACTTGCTTAAAGAAAATGACTGGTCGCAAGTACTGGTATTTATTGAAACTAAACACGGCGCAGCCAAACTGGTAAGCCAACTTGAGAAACGTGGCATTGTGGCAGAAGCATTCCACAGTGGCCGTAATCAGCGTGTTCGCCAGGAATTAATAGAAAAGTTTAAAGCGGGTGAAATCCAGTACTTAGTCGCAACCGGCGTTGCTGCGCGCGGTATTGATATTGATAATCTGCCAGTTGTCATCAACTACGATTTACCTTACCCAGCGGATGAGTATGTACATCGTATTGGTCGTACAGGTCGTGCTGGCGCGAAAGGTGAGGCGATATCACTGGTTTCAAAAGACGACTTTAAGAACCTCTGCATGATTGAAAGTCGTTTAGGGCACTTGCTAGAGCGAGTGGAAATTGAAGGTTTTGCGCCAAGAAAGCCAGTACCAATTTCAATTTTAAATTACGTGCCTAAGAATAAACGTAAACCGCACGATAAGCGCGAATCAAAATAGCCAGTTTATCCCATGATCTAAAAGCCGCATTCTTGCGGCTTTTTGCGTTTTAAGGCATCCAATTATGTAGCCATCGCGACGGTTTCTATTCGGTAATGAGGAAAAAAGTTAATCAGTGTCATACGCTTAACACGTAAAGTGAATCAAGGTGCGTTAAGCTTTTGTCAATTATCTGTCCGCAGGTTTGCACAAGGTAAGGAATGGGCGCAAACTTTTTTGCTTGCTAATGAATGCATAAGATGGGGCACAAATGAAAACAGGTGATAAGCAATTCGCCGTTATTGGTCTTGGCCGATTTGGTTTGGCAGTGTGTAAAGAGTTACAAGATTCAGGCGCTCAAGTTTTAGCCGTTGACATCAACGAAGACAGAGTTAAAGAAGCCGCCAGTTTTGTTAGTCAGGCGGTTGTGGCTAACTGTACTCACGAAGAGACGGTTGCTGAGCTCAAACTTGATGATTACGACATGGTGATGATTGCCATCGGAGCGGATGTCAATGCCAGTATTCTTGCGACATTGATTGCTAAAGAGGCGGGAGTAAAGTCAGTATGGGTTAAAGCCAACGACCGCTTCCAAGCTCGTGTTCTGCAAAAAATTGGCGCAGACCACATTATCATGCCTGAGCGTGACATGGGAATACGTGTCGCGCGTAAAATGCTCGATAAACGGGTTCTTGAGTTCCACCCATTAGGCAGTGGCTTAGCTATGACGGAGTTTGTGATTGGCTCTCGTTGGATGGGTAAGACACTAAGTGATTTGGCTCTGTGCAAAGTCGATGGCGTGCAAGTGCTAGGGTTTAAACGGGGCCCAGAAATTACCAAGGCACCTGACCTTAATACCACACTAGAAATTGGTGACCTAATTATTGTGGTCGGCCCTCAAGATGCGCTCGCAAATAAATTAAAATCGCTATGACGTATTTTCATCAGAAAGGTGTTTTTTACGCACCAGATGGTAAACAAGAGAAAGCGAAAGGCAACGAACCGCGAATTATATTGCTCAGTTTTCTCGGTGTTTTACTGCCTTCTGCGGTATTGCTAACCTTGCCAGTTTTTTCTGTTACGGGCCTGTCGATAACGGATGCTTTGTTTACCGCAACGTCCGCTATTAGTGTGACAGGGCTTGGTGTTGTCGATACTGGGCAACACTTTACGCTTGCGGGTAAAATCTTGCTGATGTTTTTAATGCAAATCGGTGGGTTGGGGCAGATGACTTTGTCGGCGGTCTTACTCTATATGTTCGGCGTGCGTTTGAGTTTGCGTCAACAAGCGCTGGCGAAAGAAGCATTAGGGCAAGATCGGCAAGTCAATCTACACCGACTAGTAAAGCGGATTGTTGTTTTCGCGCTTGTTGCAGAAACGATCGGGTTTATTTTTCTCTCTATCCGCTGGGTCCCTGAAATGGGCTGGCAGACTGGTATGTTTTACGCCTTGTTTCATGCAATTTCTGCATTTAACAACGCTGGGTTCGCGCTGTTTTCTGACAGTATGATGAGCTTTGTGAATGATCCGTTGGTTATCTTTACACTGGCGGGGCTATTCATTTTTGGCGGGCTTGGTTTTACTGTTGTGGGTGACATCTGGCTAAACTGGCGCAAAGGTTTCCACTTTTGGCATCTTCACACCAAAATCATGCTGATTGCGACACCGATATTGCTCTTAGTCGGAACGATGCTGTTTTGGTTACTTGAACGAAGCAACCCAAACACAATGGCGTCTTTACCTGCAGCAGGGCAATGGTTGGCGGCATTCTTTCAATCTGCGAGTGCTCGAACGGCAGGGTTTAATAGTGTTGACTTGGCGCTGTTTACCCAGCCAGCCTTACTGGTCATGATTGTTCTGATGTTAATTGGAGCGGGTTCCACCTCAACGGGGGGCGGTATTAAAGTTTCCACATTTGCTGTTGCGTTTATGGCTACGTGGACCTTTTTACGCCAAAAGAAACATGTGGTTATGTTTAAGCGAACCATAAATTGGCAAACTGTGACTAAGTCATTGGCAATTATCGTTGTGAGCGGAGCCATCCTGACAAGCGCAATGTTTTTATTGATGCTTACCGAGAAGGCCAGCTTTGATAAAGTTATGTTTGAAACCATTTCCGCATTTGCCACAGTGGGGCTCACCGCCGGTTTGACTGCGGAACTTTCTGAACCTGGTAAATACATTATGATCGTGGTGATGATCATTGGTCGTATTGGGCCGCTCACGCTTGCCTACATGTTGGCACGTCCTGAACCTACCTTGGTCAAATACCCAGAAGACGCCGTTCTTACAGGTTAATATAGCGTTAAACAATGGCCGCGCGACCACTACGAGCATTGATTAATAGCAGTGCTCGTACATTTATAGAATATGTGGAATGTTGCCCAGTTTTACCTATAAATTCGTAGAAGTTCATTTCTTCTTCCTTTCGTTTCGATACTATTCATTCACTCAATTTATATTCTCAGAAGCTACGCTCATAACAGCGTTTTGGAATCCGACGCTTTTGTAGTGTGACACCAAACTACGTCGTGTTATCTGAGCGAATTGATACCAGCCTTCGTCAATAGTCACTCAGTCTTACTCTATGCCCATAGGGTTACTTTGTGTTTGTTGTGCTTGGTATGAATGAACGAATCGAAAAGATGGAGTCGTACTTTGAAATTCAACACACTCGCCATGGCTATGCTAACTGCGCTTCTTGCAGGGAAGAGCATGGCAACTACTCCGCCATCGCCGGTTTGGCATACTATTGCGTTGAGCGATGGTAGCTCCAGTGAGGCAATTCTACGTGGAACGGCAGATTTCCACTGGTTTGAAGATAAGCAGGGCAATGCCTTACTTCAGGAAGACGGCGTTTGGTTTTTCGCGCAGATTCAGCGCGAGTCAGACACGCCAATATTGATCTCGACAGGTGTGGTGAAAACGCAGTCGAGTGAGCCACCTGAGTCGGCGAAGTTTCGCCCGGATTTACAAGTTAAACCGCAATTATCTTCTCTAAAAACCATTGAGCCGATGGCACGAAAAAACCTACTGCGTTCGGCGCAAGGTTACCAGGCGATGAGCAGTTCAACGGTGAAGCAGCAGCCCCTATTGGTTGTGCAAGTTTCGTTTGATGACCAAGCAATGGTGCATGATTTTGAGCAACGCGTATTTAATACCAATGGTCAAAGCGTTGTGGATTACTTTGATAAAAACTCTCAAGGTAAATTCAAAGTTGTTCCTGCACTTGAGAGTTACGGCACCGCCAATGACGGTGTGATAGATGTGACTGTGGCACAAAGCCACCCTAACTGTCACTCTAGTTCGACTGATAAGACATGCACCGCCAAGTTGAATGCGGTTTTCACCGAGGCTTATCAAAAACTGGATCCATACTTTAATCTTTCGGCCTACGACAGCAATCAAAATGGTACCGTAGAACCGTCAGAACTCTCTGTCATGTTTATTTTTGCGGGGGGTGATCGTTCAACAGGGGTTCTCAACCGTCCTGCGATTTGGCCGCACAAATTCTCTCACAATGATGTCACATTAGATGGTAAAAAGATCACAGACTATTGTGTGTTCGCTGACTATCAAGTTGATCATCAAGCGACGTTGGGCGTGATCGTACACGAGCTTGGTCACTTAATGCTTGGCTTACCGGATTTGTACGCAAGGAACAGTGATGCCTCGATTGGCTCTTGGGGCGTGATGGGTGGCGGTTCATGGGCGCAGAAACCGGGAGATTCATACGCTGGTGACACTCCGGTGAACATGAGTGCATGGAGCAAACACGCTGCTGGTTTTGTTGTACCAACGGTAACTCATGAAAGTCCAGCGCCTATTTCTGTGAACAACGACGATGTCAAGCTGGTGTATCTCGACCCGTACTTGAAAGAGTTTGGTCCACGTATTTACTTGGAAAATCGCACCTTTAGCGGTTACGACCGAGCATTGGCGGCTGAAGGTATCCTAGCGACGTCGGTCAATGTCCAGAACCGCTTTAATGATGTTGGCGCGATGCAGGTTCAAATCATGCAGGCTGATGGTCTGAATGAGTTAGAAAATGATGGTAGGAGTGACGCTGACGATTTATACCCTAATGGTGGCGATGTCATTTCAGATACATCGACCCCGGGTCTGAGAGCGATCACAGGGTTTGATACTGGGGTTCGTATTTCCAACATTGCCAGCAACACCAACGGCGGTAGCTTTTCTCTTGAGCATACAAACGAACCAAATAAATCAGCATGGCTGAACTCTCTTCACCAAGGTTATGTGTACGCGAGTGGGAGTAACACTCTGGCGGTGTCACTGGACTTGAATAGTGATACAGAGCTTGATGGTCTTCAACTTTACGCGCAAAGAGATAGCGCTCAAAGTGACATGACTTATCGAGTTTGGCGATTCCCATTTTCTGGAAACATTGGCTATCGATTAATATTGAATCAAAACAACGCTGAGCTTTTACAGCAAGGTAACTTCCAAAAGTCATCTCGAATTTTATTCCCCCAACCAAGCCAATTGAGTGCGGGTCAGCATTTATTGGTCGTTGAATTGGAAGGCGGTCAATTTGATGCAAACTTTGATTTCGGTCGCTTGCTAAAAACTGAAAAAGCCTCTCTACCTGTAATGTGGACTGGTGATTACAGTGAGATTGGCACGTTTGGTCTAGAAAAAGCCGGGTTCTCTTATATTCCGTTTGCAGCATTATTGAATGTGGATGCGAGCAACTTGGTTGAAGCGAAATCTGATTCGTTACAAACCAATAAAAATACGCCAATCAAACTGAACCTGATGGACAATGATTTCATGGCGGTAGGGTATCAGTTCAATGTGGACATTGTGCAGAAGCCTGAGCACGGCACCATCTCTGGTAACCAGTACCAACCTGAAGCTAACTTCGTTGGTCTGGACACTTTCCAATATCGTTTGTTGTCGGTTGATGGTGCGTACTCATCTTCAATCGTGAATGTGCAGGTGGAAGTGCTTGGCAGCAACGAAGCGCCAGTGGCTGTGATTGATATTGGTAGTAAAGACATGACGGTTGGGCAGCGAGTCACGTTGTCTGCGTTAAATAGTACGGATGCTGATGGTGATGTGTTGAGTTATAAATGGGAGCAGTTGGCTGGCACTTCAGTTTCTCTTGGCAATGCAACCAGTGTTAGCACAGGCTTTACGGTGCCTCAAGGTGCAAAAGCGGGTGAGGTTCTGACATTCCGTTTAACCGTGACTGACCCTAGTAATGAAACGTCCAGTGCTACCGTCGATTTAACCATGAAAAACGCAGTGCCAGTTACGCTCGTAGATACGGCGACCGTTGCCGTTGGTGAAAGTATTCTGATTGATGCAGCGAGCAATGATTCGGATGTGAACGGCGATAAACTGGTTGTAGAAAGCGTACAGAACGTAACGGGTGTGGGAAGTGCGAGTGTAGAGAATGGCAAAATCCGTTTTCAAGCACCGGATAGCCCTACTGACGGCATCAAGCTGCAATATACGGTTTCAGACGGTCATGGTGCCACTGCTACGGGGGAAGTTATCGTGACGGTTGTTGCTTCTTTGAAGACAACGACATTCAAGAACTCAGAAGGTAGCGGCAGTGTTTCTTATTGGGCTTTGATGTTACTTGCAACATTAGGCTGGCGACGTCGCGTCTAAAACGGTATTGAATTGCGGTATAAGCCACTCACATTGAGTGGCTTATTTTTTATCTGATTTATTTTGGTTTCGTTTTCATTGTCTTATGAGATGTGTTTCTCATTATTTTTAAAGTGATTTTTCTACTCTGCGGTTACCCTAGGGGCCGATTTTTATGAACTAAGGATGTTATATGTCTACCGAGGGCTTTTCTGTTTCGGAAATATGCCGAGAAGCGGCAGTGATGGTCAGAAGGAATCTACTCGCAATTGTTATTGCTTGTATTCCGTTGATTATCGTGCACTCAGTTTTTGCTTTTATGTATCCTGAAATGACGGGGCAAGATCAAGCGAACGTTCAAGAAGGCAATGTCGCAGGATTTTATTTCGTCACAATTATTTTGTACCCACTTGTTGCCGCTATGGCGGCTGTGCGTGTGCATCGAATTTATTTAGCCGGCGATTACATGCACTCTGCGTTGGATGTATTTCGTTTGTCAGCTCGAGAATTCCGTTTCATAGGCTGGTGGATACTGTTTGGACTGATGATGATGCTCGTTATTGGTATCCCGATCTTTGTGTTGTCGTTTATCTACATTGCAGAAAGTGGTGAAGCCGACTTTGTTGCTATGGCTATTATCACAACGATTGCAAGCGTTCCTGGCTATTGGGTAATGGCGCGATGGTCATTTGTGTTGCCAGCGACTGCAATGGATCATCAACCGCGCAGTTTGCGTCGTTCGTGGAACCAGAGCAGAGCATACAACAAACAAGTATTCATTTTGATGGGACTAATTCCATTGGGTGCGGGCTTGCTCAGTCAGCTGATCTTTAGCCACTTTACGAATCTCTTTATGTTGAGCCTCGTCGGTGTGGCCTATGGTATTTTTGGCGCGTACCAGCTGGCATTGTTATCGTTGAGCTATAAAACGGTAGTGGATATCGAACGCGCTCGTTTTGATACGCCATCACAGCCACCAAAAACGGGTGAAGAATTTTCCGCTTAACCCTTTGATCGTTTTTACATGCTACCTCTGTTTAGGAGACGGTCTGCGGCAGGTTGATACCTTCCTGCCGCCTTCGCGTTATTCACGCAAAATACCCATGCCCATTTCATGGCTGAATGACAGGGACATTCACACGTATACTCACAACAGTACTTCTTTTTATTAAGGAACCCTACATGTCCATTTGGCAACGGGTCAATTTCACCCATCGCTTTAGTCAATTACCGTCAGCGTTCTATACGTTGGTCGAGCCACAACCCTTGGACAACACTCGCTGGGTCGCTTGGAATGGTGAGTTTGCACAGCAGTTTGGTTTACCAGAAGAGCAAAACGATGAGTTATTGGCGGTTTTTTCTGGGCTAAGTGAATTCGAACAATTTCGTCCTCTTGCGATGAAATATGCAGGCCATCAGTTTGGCGTTTACAACCCAGATTTGGGCGATGGACGTGGATTACTGTTGGCAGAAATTGAGCATCAGGATGGTACTTGGTTTGATCTTCACCTCAAAGGTGCAGGGCTAACGCCTTACTCGCGAATGGGAGATGGGCGAGCGGTATTACGCTCAACTATCCGTGAGTACCTGTGCAGTGAAGCCATGGCGGGCCTTGGGGTTCCCACGACACGTGCTCTCGGTATGATGGTCAGTGATACACCTGTTTATCGAGAAAAAACGGAATCGGGCGCTTTGTTACTTCGAATGGCTGAAACCCATGTTCGATTCGGTCACTTTGAGCATTTCTTTTACACCAACCAGTTAGCAGAGCAGAAGCTGTTGGCGGATAAGGTGATTGAGTGGCACTTTGCTGATTGTGCATCGGCGGAGAAACCATATGCCGCGATGTTTGACGCCATCGTGACTAAAACAGCCGAGATGATCGCATATTGGCAAGCTTTTGGTTTTGCGCATGGTGTGATGAATACCGATAACATGTCAATTCTTGGGCAAACTTTTGATTATGGTCCGTTTGGCTTTCTTGATGATTATGAGCCGGGATACATTTGTAATCATTCAGACTACCAGGGTCGTTACGCATTTGATCAACAGCCTAGAATTGCGCTTTGGAACCTGTCAGCACTGGCGCATGCGCTATCGCCACTCGTTGAACGAGAAGATTTAGAATCGTCGTTGAGTCAATTTGAAGTTCATTTAAGCCAGCAGTTCAGCCGCCTCATGCGTGAGAAGTTGGGCTTAAAAACTAAGATAGCGGAAGACGGGCGTTTGTTTGAAGCTATGTTTGAGCTTCTTCACCAGAACAAAACGGACTACACTCGCTTCTTCAGAACACTTTCAAACCTTGATAATGCGCCTTCCCAAGCCGTAATCGATTTATTTCTCGACCGAGAAGCAGCGCGAGCTTGGCTTGAGCTGTATTTAGCTCGGTGTGAACTAGAGGTTGATGAACTAGGGGGCCTGATTTCAACCGAACAGCGTTGCAAACAGATGCGTCAAGCCAATCCCAAATACATCTTGCGTAACTACTTGGCTCAGTTGGCGATTGATAAAGCGGAAGAAGGGGACTTTAGCGAATTACACCGATTGGCCGAACTGTTAAAACGCCCATTTGATGAGCAACCCGAGTTTGATGATTACGCGAAATTGCCGCCGGAATGGGGGAAGAAAATGGAGATAAGCTGTTCTTCATAAATGGGTCATTTCCCACCCATTTGTATCTTTTTCTTGGGTGGAATTCACTCGTTACACTTCGGATTTATGTTAATGGGCTATGTTAATTTATTGAAATACATATAAATTTTAACATGGTCCATTAATTGCTCTTTGTTGAACATCCGTACCCATCGCCTAACACCTAGTTACTCATGGACGGGATGGGATGTGATTTAACAAGGAGAATAATAATGTTTAAGCCTCTAACTCTACTATCTGTCTCTGCACTTGCTGTTACCAGTTTTAATGCTGCCGCAAATTGTGACCCGGGTGAAACGGTCATTAAGTTTAGCCATGTAACGAATGCGGACAAACACCCTAAAGGCATCGCGGCTTCGTTACTTGAAAAGCGCGTCAACGAAGAGATGAACGGTAAAGTCTGTATGCAGGTGTTTCCTAACTCAACTCTTTATGATGATGACAAAGTGTTGGAAGCGCTACTGAATGGTGATGTTCAACTCGCTGCTCCTTCTCTTTCTAAGTTTGAGAAATTCACCAAGAAGTACCGCCTTTTCGATCTCCCTTTCTTGTTCGATGATGTCGACGCGGTTGACCGTTTCCAAAACTCGGAAGCGGGTGAAAAGCTGAAAAACTCAATGAAACGTCGTGGCCTACAAGGCATTGCGTTTTGGCATAACGGCATGAAGCAAATGTCAGCCAACAAGCCGCTCATTTCTCCAACTGATGCTGAAGGACTTAAGTTCCGTGTTCAAGCGTCTGATGTACTCGTTGCTCAGTTTGAGCAGCTAGGTGCTAACCCACAAAAAATGTCGTTCAAAGAAGTTTACGGCGGCTTGCAAACTAAGGTTATTGATGGTCAAGAAAATACTTGGTCAAACATTTACGGCAAAAAATTCTTCGAAGTTCAAGATGGCATTACGGAAACGAACCACGGAATTCTGGATTACTTAGTTGTGACGTCAAACGACTTCTGGAAAAACCTACCAGATGATCAGCGCGAGCAGTTAAATACCATTATTCAAGAGGTAACTGCGCAGCGTAATGCTGAGTCAACCAAAGTAAACCTTGCGAATAAGAACAATATCATCGAAGCCGGTGGTGTGGTTCGTACTCTAACGCCAGAACAGCGCCAAGAGTGGGTCACTGCACTTCAACCAGTATGGAAGAAGTTCGAAAAAGACATTGGTTCTGACCTAATCGAAGCCGCTTTGGCGTCTAACCAAAAATAATAACACCTAGCACATTTAGCCCTCTCAAACTGAGGGGGCTCTTTCCCCCTACAGACGACGTGATGTAATTATGGAACAGACTTTTTTTGCCAAGGCTGGACGAATCACTGATGCCATTGAAGAGACTTTGATTGCTTTCTTCTTGGGTGCCATGACCTTGCTGACCTTTGCCAATGTCATCTTTCGTTATGTCTTTAACGACAATATTCTTTGGGCGCTTGAGCTCACCGTTTTCATGTTCGCATGGATGGTGTTGGTTGGCGCATCTTATGGTGTGAAAAAACACTTTCATATTGGTGTCGATGTCATTATTAACATCGTTCCGGAAGGTAAACGAAAAGCCCTGGCGCTTTTTGCAGCAATGTGTTGCTTAGCCTTCTCTATTTTGCTGTTAATTGGCGCTTGGAACTACTGGTATCCGTTCGCTACTGACCGAGCGTGGTATGAAACGGACGATATTCCGATGCCTGAAATGCTCCAGTTCATGGCCGACTGGTTAAATGAGGGAGAGCGTTATGAAAAGCTGCCACGTTTTATTCCTTACTTCGCTTTGCCACTTGGAATGGCGCTACTAACGTTTAGATTTGTTCAAGTCACGTGGCAAATCGCTACTGGTAAGCTCGATCGCTTGATTGCAGGACATGAAGCGGAGGAAGAGCTCGAATCTCTTAAAGCTGAGATGAGTGACGCTGAAGACGTAATGGCTCCAAAGGCCTCGCAAGACGCTAAAAACAAGGAGCAATAAGCCATGGATATCTTATTTCTATTTTTGATGGTAATTGGCTTTATGCTGGTTGGCGTGCCAATTGCTATTTCGCTGGGCCTTTCCAGTGTTCTTTTCCTTTTAATGCATTCGGATGCCTCTTTAGCGTCAGTTGCTCAAACGCTGTTTAATGCATTCGCGGGCCACTACACGCTATTGGCTATTCCATTCTTTATATTGGCTTCAAGCTTTATGTCGACGGGTGGCGTAGCAAAGCGGATCATTCGTTTCGCCATTGCCATTGTAGGCTGGTTCCGCGGCGGTTTGGCGATGGCTTCGGTTGTAGCGTGTATGATGTTTGCCGCGTTGTCAGGTTCCTCACCTGCAACGGTTGTTGCCATAGGTAGTATTGTTATCGCAGGTATGATCAAAAACGGTTACTCAAAAGAGTTTGCCTCTGGGGTAATTTGTAACGCAGGTACGCTAGGGATTTTGATCCCACCCTCGATTGTGATGGTGGTGTATGCAGCCGCAACGGATGTGTCAGTTGGACGTATGTTCCTTGGTGGTGTGATTCCCGGTTTGCTGGCGGGTGTCATGTTGATGATCGCGATTTACATTGCCGCGAGAATCAAGAACCTTCCAAAGCAACCTTTTGTCGGTTGGAAAGAAACTTTTGATGCCGCCAAGGATGCAAGCTGGGGCTTGTTGTTGGTCGTCATCATTCTTGGTGGTATCTATGGCGGTATCTTTACGCCGACAGAAGCCGCTGCGGTTGCTGCTGTGTACTCATTCTTTATTGCTAACTTTGTATACAAAGACATGGGGCCATTTGCAGACAAGAAAAACACTAAACCTGCGCTCGTTAAAATCTTCCAAACCTTTGTTCATAAAGACACCAAACACACCCTGTATGAAGCGGGCAAACTCACCATCATGCTGCTGTTCATCATTGCTAATGCCTTAATTTTGAAGCATGTTTTAACGGAAGAACGCATCCCGCAAATGATCACCGAGTCGATGCTCTCGGCTGGTCTCGGACCCATCACTTTCTTGATTGTGGTGAACGTCTTGTTGTTGATTGGTGGTCAGTTCATGGAGCCATCAGGCTTGTTGATCATTGTTGCGCCGCTCGTGTTTCCAATTGCGATTGCATTAGGCATAGACCCAATTCATTTGGGCATAATGATGGTGGTGAATATGGAGATAGGAATGATAACGCCGCCCGTGGGTCTTAACTTATTTGTGACCGCTGGTGTTGCCAAAATGTCGATGATGAACGTAGTGAAGGCAGCATTACCCTGGGTTGGAGTGATGTTCTTATTCCTAATTATCGTCACATATGTACCATGGGTATCGACTTGGTTGCCTACTACCTTGATGGGGCCGGAGATCATTACCAAGTAATGGAAGCCAGAAAGTAGAAAGAGGTGTGAGAATTCACACCTCTTCGTCTATTGACTTGTAACAAGTTTTGCGCGGGTCTGAATTAATTCGACGTTCATAGTGTCGCCACCTCTTTTTATTTTTACGACGCTCTTCACCGAATCTTCTCTCTTCTTGATAGCAACCGTCTACGAGCACGGTATCTGTAACAATCGGTATTCTCACTTTTTCGTTCATATCTATAACAACCATGATAAACCCGTTGTTAAAAATTATGATTCAAGTTGAATATAATGCCAGCTATTTGAACGTGTTTTATTTGTAAAGGTCTTTATTTATTTGGTAGCGCTGCATCTTGTCGTAAAGGGTTTTTCTTGGCACATTCAATTGGCACATTGTCTGTTTAATACTACCGTTGTTTTCTAATAAAGCGCCTTCAATGGCTGCTCTCTCAAACTCCGCCACTTGCTCTGCAAGGCTTGAGGAAGACTTAGCGACTGGGTTCGATTCTCCCAACTGAATTAACTTACCCAATAGCACAAAACGCTCTGCAGCATTTCTGAGTTCTCGAACATTGCCAGGCCAGTCATGGCTCATCAGTTGCGCTAGATCTTGGGGTGACAAGCTAGGTGAGCTTTTGCCATAACGTGAAGCTGCTACCAACAGAAAGTGGTGAAAGAGGGCGGGAATGTCTTCTTTTCGTTCGCGTAGTGGCGGGAGATCCAGGGTCACGACATTGAGCCGATAATAGAGATCCTGACGGAAAGTACCTTCTTCAGCTGCGTGTTTTAAATCGACCTTTGTTGCGGCAATCACTCGAATATCTAAAGGCAATAATTCATTGGAACCGACACGCTCAATCACGCGCTCTTGTAATACCCTCAATAAACGAATTTGGGCTTGGATAGGCATCGACTCGATCTCATCCAAGAAAAGTGTGCCGCCTTGTGCAAACTCAAATTTACCGATACGACGGCTTTCGGCGCCAGTGAATGCGCCTTTTTCATGGCCGTAGAGTTCACTCTCAATTAAGTTCTCTGGAACCGCTCCACAATTTACGGCGACAAAGTTTTGGTTCCGGCGAGAGCTTTGCTCATGTAAAGAACGAGCGATTAACTCTTTCCCTGTACCGGTTTCACCAAACAATAAAATATCGGCGTCGGTATCGGCGATTTGGGTGATGGTCTCTCGTAATATTTGGATGCTAGAGGTTTCACCAATAACTCGTGGACCAAGGGTTTTACTGGCTTTAAGTGACAGGCGCAGTTTTTCATTTTCATTGGTTAGTTTGCGCTTCTCAATCGCCCGCTTAACCGTTTCAACCAAATGTTCTGGCGCAAAAGGTTTCTCAATAAAGTCGTAAGCGCCTTGATGAAGGGCTTGCACAGCCATGGAAATATCACCGTGTCCAGTGATCATGATGACGGGTAAGTTTGCATCGCGTTGAGTCAAAGTTGTCAGCATATCCATACCAGAAATGCCCGGCAAACAGATATCAGTGACCACGACGCCAGCTTCTTCTCCTTGCTGCATCGCTATTAAAGCCGATTCTGCATCCACAAAAAACTTGGCGTCGATATCCGCCAGTTCAAAGGTCTGTTCTATAGCGATTCTGAGATCGGCCTCATCATCAATAAAAAACACCTGACACATGATCTTATCCTTTTGATGGTTCAGTGTTGTAAGAAGTGATAGGTAAACACAATGAGAATCGAGCGCCGCCTTGTTCTCGATTATGGGCACATAATTTTCCATTCATACTGGCTAAGATTTGTTGCGAGATAGAGAGACCCAAACCTAAACCGTTCAGTTTAGTGGTTAGAAACGGTTCACATAAATCAGAAAGTGAGAAAGAGCCAAGCCCTGGGCCATTATCATCAACATGAATCCAAACCAAATCAGTGTGCTCATCGTGTTCTACAGATAATTCTACCTGTTTGTCTTGTTGCTCTTTGAGTGCTTCTATCGCATTAGTCAGTAAATTGACCAACACTTGCTCCAGTTGAATAATATTGATCTGCACTTCAACATCATGCTCTGGCAAATTTGTTTCTAACGTGACGCGCCCTGATTTAAATGCGGGCTTCATCAGTTCTTTTACAGAGGCAATAACAGGGAACAGTCGAGATTGAGCCAACTCGTCACCACTGGTTTTTTTGGCGAAAGAGCGAAGTTGCTGACTGATATTTGCCATACGGTCAGTGAGAGCAGAAATGCGAGTGAGATTATCTTCCACTCGCTCATATTTTTCTTTTTTTAGAAACAGCTTGCCGTTCTCCGCAAAGCTACGAATTGCCGCAAGTGGATTATTCAGTTCATGGCTGATACTGGCCGACATTTGTCCTAACACCGCGAGTTTCGCTGCTTGCACCAATTCGTCTTGAGTAACGCGTAAAGTTTGTTCGGTATCGATACGCTGTGCGATCTCCGCTTGCAACTCGGCAGTCCGTGCCATGACTTGATATTCCAACTTTTGATTTGCTTCTTGTTGAATTCGTTCAAGTTGCAAGTGACGCTGTTGACGGTGATAGATAAGCTGACCAATTAAAAACAAAACCATGAATGCTAGAGTGAGTACAAAGATGTAACCCATGGTGAACCAAACGATCGACTGTTTAGGAGACAGCACACGAATAGTCAGTTTGAGTTCGGGTAGGGGCAGCGAAGAGACTACCAAGGTTCCTTTATTGTATGGGTAACCCTGTTTAAGCTCAGAATGCACCTCGTCCAAACTACCCACTAATCCAAGCGTTTCAATTGGCGCATCAAGATATTGTTGGCTTGCCCAAACTTGCTTTTTCTCTTTTTTTGTCAGTGGTTGTAAGCTTTTGAGTAGCCATTCACTTCGGCTACTCATGAAAACAATTCCGTATGGGTCGCTGGCGACAAAAACACTGTTAGGTTGCTGCCAGTTGTCCTCTATCTTACTTAGGTCCATCTTCACCACGACGACACCAAGTACACCGCCAGCGTATACGATGGGATAAGAATAGTAGTAGCCACGTTTACCAGATGTTGAGCCCAGTGCGTAGTATTGGCTTCGTTTACCTACAATGGCTTGTTTGAAATAAGGCCGAAATGCAAAATTTCGACCGATAAAGGAGCGCTCTTTACGCCAGTTGCTGGCCGCGATCGTTGTACCCCATTGATCGATTAAGTAGGTGTCCGCTGCTTCAATCACGCCATTAACGGATTCTAAATACCGATTAGTGATTTCCAGTTGCGCACTGTTGTTGGGGTGCAGAAGCGCTTGATAAAGAGGATCATCTTTAGCGAGAAGATTTGGGATATGGGCGTACTTATCGAGTTTATTTTTTATATGGCCAGAAAACTGCTCCAGCTGTGATTGGTGTTTATCAAGTAGAGATTGATAACTGGTCTGCCAAACCCAATGGCCACCGATAATTGCGCACAGGAAATAGAAAGCAAAAAATGTCAGCAGAATCCGTTTTTTTTGCGACATCCTTACACTCCTTACAACTTCGCTTTGGTCACGTAAGAAAATGTTAATAGTTTGTAGGAAGGATTAGGGATTTAGTTTTCAACTCTGTGGAGTAAAACAAGAGCAAGATCTCTTTTTAGGCTTTTCGATAAAAAAACCGGTCGATTCTCTTGAAAAAGTCGCTATTGTCCCCATTCTAGATATGCTGGCGATGCTTAGACGGTGTCTGAATCGCATTTTTGAAGAAAAAATGGGTCAGCATTCGAGAATTTAGCGCAGACAATGTCCACATAGTGGCTATTGGCTCGACAGGGTTGCGACAGATCGCTAGAATGTCGCGTCTAAAAATTCTGTCCTGAGGCTAATAGGAGATACCTTTGGTTATTTTATCGAAGATATCACTGATTAGTCCGGTACTGACAACCAGTATCGATACTCGATTTTAAATTAGGTGTTCGGACAGAACACTACACAAGGATGAAGCGTAAGCTCCTCTGAGTTTCGCTCATACGCTCGGAAAACCGAGCCACTTTAGAGGTTTATATATAATGCAAGTTACTGTTGAAACGCTAGAGGGCCTAGAGCGCCGTCTAAACATTACTGTTCCAGCTGCAAACATCGAAGACGCTGTAACAGCTGAACTACGCAACATCGCTAAAAACCGTCGTTTCGATGGTTTCCGTAAGGGTAAAGTGCCTCTAAAAATGGTTGCTAAGATGTACGGCAAAGCAGTACGTCAAGACGTTCTTGGTGAAGTAATGCAACGCCACTTCATCGAAGCTATCGTTAAAGAGAAAATCAACCCAGCTGGCGCTCCAACTTTCGCTCCTGTAGAGAACAAAGAAGGTTCAGACCTAGTTTTCACTGCAACTTTTGAAGTTTACCCAGAAGTTGAGCTTAAAGGCCTAGAGAGCATCACTGTTGAAAAACCACTAACAGAAGTTAAAGATGCAGACGTAGAAGAGATGATCGATACTCTACGTAAGCAACAAGCAACTTGGGTTGAAGTTGAAGAAGCAGCAGAAGATGGCAAACGCGTAAGCATCGACTTCGTTGGTTCTATCGACGGTCAAGAGTTCGAAGGCGGTAAAGCTGAGAACTTCCCTCTAGAAATGGGTGCTGGTCGCATGATCCCTGGTTTCGAAGACGGTATCGCAGGTAAAACTGCTGGTATGGAATTCGACATCGACGTGACTTTCCCAGAAGATTACCACGCTGAAAACCTAAAAGGTAAAGCAGCTAAGTTCGCAATCAAAGTGAACAAAGTTGAAGCTCGTGAACTTCCAGAACTAAACGACGAGTTCGTTGCTAAGTTCGGTGTTGTTGAAGGTGGTGTTGAAGCACTTAAAGCTGAAGTTCGCAAGAACATGGAACGCGAACTTAAGCAAGCTGTTAAGAACCGCATCAAAGAGCAAGCGATTGACGGTCTAGTTGAGCAAAACGACATCAACGTACCATCAGCGCTTATCGAGCAAGAAATCCAAGTTCTACGTCAACAAGCTGCACAACGCTTCGGTGGTAACCCAGAAGCTGCTGCTCAGCTTCCACGTGAACTGTTCGAAGAACAAGCTAAACGTCGCGTAGTTGTTGGTCTTCTACTAGGTGAAGTAATCAAATCTGAAGAGCTAAAAGCGGACGACGAGAAAGTTAAAGCTCTAATCGAAGAAATGGCTACTGCATACGAAGATCCATCAGAAGTTATTGCTTACTACGAGCAAAACGAAGAAATGATGAACAACATGCGCAACGTAGCTCTAGAAGAGCAAGCAATCGACGCGATCATCGCTAAAGCACAGGTTTCTGAGAAAGAAGTAGGCTTCAACGAGCTACTTAACCAACAACAACCTGCTGCTTAATAAGCAATATCTTGCGTAGAAGGTTGACTTAACGTTAACTATTCTGCTAACAATGGTCCGTATGATAGTCATCATCCGGGCCATTTATTTTAGGGACATAAGAATATGAGCTACCAAGAAAAAAATGCAATGTCGCCAATTATGGACGCGCTAGTACCAATGGTGGTTGAACAAACTTCCCGAGGCGAACGCTCTTACGACATCTACTCACGTCTGCTTAAAGAGCGCGTGATTTTTTTAACGGGTCAAGTGGAAGACCACATGGCAAACCTTGTCGTGGCTCAGCTACTTTTCCTAGAATCTGAAAATCCAGATAAAGATATTTTCTTATACATCAACTCTCCAGGCGGCAGCGTAACAGCAGGTATGTCTATTTACGATACCATGCAGTTCATTAAGCCAAATGTGAGCACAGTATGTATGGGTCAAGCATGTTCAATGGGTGCCTTCCTGCTTGCAGGTGGTGCGCCAGGTAAGCGTTATGTACTGCCTAACTCACGTGTAATGATCCACCAACCATTGGGTGGTTTCCAGGGTCAAGCTTCTGATATCCAAATCCATGCTCAGGAAATCCTGACGATTAAACAGAAGCTAAACAAGTTGTTAGCAGAACATACAGGCCAACCTCTTGAAGTCATTGAGCGCGATACTGATCGTGATAACTTCATGTCATCAGAGCAGGCTGTGGAATACGGTATCGTGGATGCAGTGTTAAGCCACCGTGGCGAGTAATTTGCCAGCGCATTTTGGCAAAAATTGATATACACTCATTCATGAAGAGTAAAGGCTAAGAGGTTAGCGAATGACAGATAAAAGCAAAGAAAGTGGCAGCGGTAAATTGCTGTACTGTTCTTTCTGCGGCAAAAGTCAGCACGAAGTTCGCAAGCTAATCGCAGGTCCGTCAGTGTACATTTGCGACGAGTGTGTCGACTTATGTAACGATATTATTCGCGAAGAAATCAAGGATGTTCTCCCTAAGAAAGAATCTGAAGCGTTACCAACGCCAAAACAGATCCGTGAACACCTTGATGACTATGTGATCGGGCAAGATTACGCGAAAAAAGTGCTCGCAGTTGCGGTATATAACCACTACAAGCGTTTACGCAATGGTGATACAACGAGCGAAGGTGTGGAGCTTGGTAAGAGTAACATCCTTCTAATTGGTCCTACAGGTAGCGGTAAAACACTACTTGCGGAGACATTAGCTCGATTCTTGGATGTGCCATTTACAATGGCAGACGCGACGACACTAACCGAAGCCGGTTACGTAGGTGAAGACGTTGAAAACATCATCCAAAAGCTTCTGCAAAAATGTGATTACGATGTAGCTAAAGCGGAACGCGGCATCGTTTACATTGATGAAATTGATAAGATTTCACGCAAAGCTGAAAACCCATCTATTACGCGTGACGTATCTGGTGAAGGTGTTCAGCAGGCGCTACTAAAACTTATCGAAGGTACGGTTGCATCGGTTCCACCTCAAGGTGGTCGTAAGCATCCTCAGCAAGAATTCCTACAAGTGGACACATCTAAGATTCTGTTCATCTGTGGTGGTGCTTTTGCTGGCTTAGACAAAGTGATTGAGCAGCGTGTTGCAACAGGTACAGGTATTGGCTTTGGTGCTGAAGTTCGTTCGAAGAATGAATCGAAGACAGTTGGTGAGCTATTTACTCAAGTTGAACCTGAAGACTTAGTGAAGTACGGCCTCATTCCAGAATTCATTGGTCGTCTACCTGTAACAACAACACTGACTGAGCTTGATGAAGAAGCGTTGATTCAGATCCTATGTGAACCGAAGAACGCACTGACCAAGCAATATGCAGCATTGTTTGAGCTAGAAAACGCCGAACTTGAATTCCGTGAAGATGCGCTGCGCGCTATCGCGAAAAAAGCAATGGAGCGTAAAACAGGTGCTCGTGGCTTACGCTCGATTCTTGAAGGCGTGCTACTTGAAACTATGTACGAATTACCATCTGCAACAGACGTTAGTAAAGTCGTGATTGATGAGTCCGTCATTAATGGCGAGTCAGAGCCACTGCTTATTTACAGTAACGCAGACAATCAGGCAGCTGGAGCAGAGTAAATTCAGCCATAATGAAAAAGGAGGTAAGTAATTACCTCCTTTTTTTATTTCTCTTATTGAATCCAAACAATTAGCCCCCATATACTGCCTTAAGTAATACGTTAAACGTGAAAGCGGAAGAGAGAATTATATGAACTTGGAACGTTCCGAGCGTATCGAGATCCCGGTACTACCTCTACGTGACGTAGTGGTCTACCCACACATGGTTATTCCATTGTTTGTTGGTCGTGAGAAATCGATTAGCTGTCTAGAAACGGCGATGGAAACCAACAAACAAGTTCTTCTTGTGGCACAAAAGCAAGCGGATACTGACGAGCCTACGGTTGACGACCTATTTGACGTAGGTACGGTAGCCACCATTCTCCAGCTCTTGAAGCTTCCGGATGGCACAGTAAAAGTATTGGTCGAAGGCCAGCAGCGAGCAAAAATCAATCACTTTAAAGAGAGTGACTTCTTCCTAGCGGAAGCTGAATTTGTTGTTACGCCAGAATTGGATGAGCGTGAGCAAGAAGTGATTGTGCGCAGCGCGATTAATCAGTTTGAAGGGTTCATTAAGCTAAACAAGAAGATTCCACCAGAAGTGCTAACGTCACTTAATGGTATCGACGAAGCTGCACGCTTAGCGGATACCATTGCGGCTCATATGCCGTTAAAGTTGGTGGATAAGCAGCAAGTGCTTGAAATTGTTGATGTCACTGAGCGTCTGGAATTCCTGATGGGCCAGATGGAATCAGAGATCGACTTGCTGCAAGTTGAAAAACGAATTCGTGGTCGCGTTAAAAAGCAAATGGAAAAATCTCAGCGTGAGTACTATCTGAATGAGCAAATGAAAGCGATTCAGAAAGAACTTGGTGAGATGGAAGACGCACCAGACGAGTTCGAAACGCTACAGAAGAAGATTGACGAATCAAAAATGCCTCAAGAGGCACGTGAAAAGACAGAGCAAGAGCTGCAAAAGCTTAAGATGATGTCTCCAATGTCTGCTGAAGCAACAGTGGTTCGTAGCTACATCGATTGGATGGTCAGCGTTCCTTGGGCTAAGCGCTCAAAAGTTAAGAAAAACTTAGCGAAAGCAGAAGAGGTTCTTAATGAAGATCACTACGGTCTAGAACGCGTCAAAGAACGTATCCTTGAATACCTGGCGGTTCAAAACCGTATCAACAAGCTAAAAGGTCCTATCCTTTGTCTTGTTGGTCCTCCTGGTGTCGGTAAAACATCTCTTGGTCGTTCAATTGCTTCAGCTACAGGCCGTAAGTATGTTCGTATGGCGTTGGGTGGTGTGCGTGATGAAGCGGAAATTCGTGGTCATCGTCGTACTTATATCGGCTCATTACCAGGCAAATTGATCCAGAAGATGTCGAAGGTTGGTGTGAAGAACCCGCTGTTCTTATTGGACGAAATCGACAAAATGTCTTCCGATATGCGTGGTGATCCGGCATCGGCTCTACTAGAAGTACTTGACCCTGAACAGAATAACTCGTTCAACGATCACTACCTAGAAGTGGATTACGATCTCTCTGACGTTATGTTTGTTGCGACATCGAACTCGATGAACATCCCGGGTCCATTGTTAGACCGTATGGAAGTTATTCGTTTATCTGGTTACACCGAAGACGAGAAGCTGAACATTGCAAAACGTCACCTTGTTGATAAACAAGTGAAGCGTAATGGCTTGAAAGCGGATGAGATCGTCATTGAAGATTCTGCGATTATTGGCATCATTCGTTACTACACGCGTGAAGCGGGTGTCCGTAACTTAGAGCGTGAGATTTCTAAGATCTGCCGTAAAGCGGTGAAGAACATCTTGCTGGATAAGGACATCAAGTCAGTAACGGTAACGATGGACAACCTAAAAGAGTACTTAGGTGTTCAACGTTTCGATTACGGTAAAGCGGATGAAAGTAACCGAATTGGTCAAGTAACTGGCCTAGCTTGGACCGAAGTGGGTGGCGATCTATTAACGATTGAAACTCAATCAATGCCAGGTAAAGGTAAGCTGACACAAACGGGTTCTCTTGGTGATGTGATGCAAGAGTCTATCCAAGCAGCAATGACAGTGGTTCGCTCTCGTGCAGAAAAGCTAGGTATCAATACTGACTTCTACGAGAAGAAAGATATTCACGTACACGTCCCGGAAGGCGCGACACCAAAAGATGGCCCAAGTGCGGGTACAGCAATGTGTACAGCATTGGTTTCTTCTCTAACAGGCAACCCTGTGAAAGCAGAAGTAGCGATGACGGGTGAAATCACATTGCGTGGTGAGGTTCTACCTATCGGCGGCCTAAAAGAGAAGTTACTTGCGGCACACCGTGGTGGCATTAAGACAGTGCTAATTCCAAAAGATAACGAGCGTGATTTGGAAGAGATTCCTGATAATGTTATCGCTGATCTGGAAGTTATCCCTGTACAGTGGATTGATGAAGTACTGAAAGTCGCACTAGAGCGAGACCCGACGGGCGTTGAGTTTGAGTCTCAAAAATAGTGATGTGTAGCAAAAATAAGTAAAAGTTTACGCTGATAAGCCCAAAAAGGCTTGTCAGCGTTTTTTTTGGGCGCTAAGTTAGTTTCGATAGCTGTCAGCCCTTGATGAATAAGGGGTGGAGCATATTTTCTTAACAATGGAACGAAAGTCATCACAAAAATAATCACAGATGACACAAAGGGGAAATTACAGTGAATAAAACTCAGTTAGTAGAACAAATCGCAGAAAATGCAGATATTTCTAAAGCGTCAGCGGGTCGTGCTCTAGATGCATTCATCGAAGCAGTAAGCGGAACTCTTCAATCTGGTGATCAAGTCGCTCTAGTTGGCTTTGGTACATTCAGCGTTCGTACTCGTGCTGCACGTACTGGTCGTAACCCAAAAACTGGTGAAGAAATCCAAATCGCAGAAGCAAAAGTACCAGCTTTCAAAGCTGGTAAAGCACTGAAAGACGCTTGTAACTAATCACGGCGTTATTTCTGTAACCGGCCATTTGCTTAACTTTTGCTCAAACAATAAGTTTCGAACAAAAATTTACAAACTTCGAGCCGAACTTTCTTAAATTATGCGCATCATACTGATGCGCATTTCTTTTTCTGATATTATTGCGCCATTATTTCTATTAGATAGAAGCAGTAGGCTTCAATTGTGGAGAGCAGTTAAATTATGATGGATCGACTACGCGAAGGCGTGAATAGCATCGCGGTCAAAATTATCCTTGGACTTATCATCCTGTCTTTCGTATTTGCAGGTGTAGGTAGCTACATCGTTGGTGGTAGCAACAACTCTGCAGCGAAAGTCGGTAACACTGAGATTCCTCGTGGTGAGTTCGAGATGGCATACCAAAATGAGCGTAACCGTATGCAAGCTCAGTTGGGTGACTACTTCTCTCAAATGCTGGCTGACCCTGCATATGTTGAATCTTTCCGCAAATCCGTTTTAGATCGAATGATCAATGACGTGTTGCTTGACCAACAAGCTGAAGCTTTGGGTCTGCGAATCAGCGACACTCAAGTGCGTAGCATGATTCTAGACATGCCTCAGTTCCAATCTAATGGTCAGTTTGATCAAGAGATCTATCAAGCTTCTTTGCGTCGTGCAGGCTTTTCGCCAGACTCTTTTGCTGAGTACATGCGTCGTGAATTGGTTCGTGAGCAACTGCTGAATGCGCTACAAAACAGTGAATTTATTCTGCCGGGTGAAGTACAAGCAGAAGGCAAGCTGTTCACTCAAACTCGTGATATTCGCACGATTCAGATCGACTTAGCGGAGTTTGCGAAAAATATTGAATTGACCGACGAAGAAATTCAAGAGTACTACAAAGCAAACCCAGACAACTTTACACGCCCAGAGCAGGTTAAAGTCTCTTACATCGAACTGTCAGCTGAAGCGCTAAAGGAACAAGTTAATGTTTCTGATGCTGAGGTGAAAAAGTACTACGACGAGCACTTAAACAAATACTCTTCAGAAGAGCAACGACGTGTCGCTCACATTCTTGTAGAAGGGGACGATGAAGCAAAAGCGCAAGCTATCCTAGATGAGCTAAACGCGGGTGCAGATTTTGCGACGCTTGCTCAAGAGAAATCTGACGATTTTGGCAGCGCTGAAAACGGTGGTGACCTAGGTTGGATTGAGCGTGATGTGATGGACCCTGCTTTTGAAGAAGCGGCATTCGCACTGAAGAATCCTGGCGATACGTCGGGTCTAGTAAAGTCGGACTTTGGCTATCACATTATCAAGCTTGAAGAGCTAAAAGATTCTGTGGCGAAGCCATTTGAAGAAGTCGCTGCTGAAATCAAACAAGAGATGGTCGACCAACAAGCGATCGATCAATTCTACGAGTTGCAAAATGAGCTTGAGCGCGTAGCGTTTGAATACCCAGACTCATTGTATGATGCTTCTCAAGCGGTTAACCAAGAAGTGAAGACAACGGACTTTATTTCTCAGGTTGATGCACCTGAAGTGCTTCGTAGCCCTGCGGTAATGCAAGCTATCCTAAGCCCTGAAGTTAAAGAAGATGGCCTAAACTCTGAAGCTATCGAAGTTGCGCCTGAGCATATTATCGTTGTTCGTGTTGAAGATGCGCGTGACGAGACAGTTCTTCCACTAGAAGAAGTGAAAGATCAGGTTGTTGCAGAGCTATCTCGTGTTAAAGGTGAGCAAGAAGCGATGGAACTTGGAACACAAGTCGTTGCGGCATTGAAAGAAGGTAAGACGAACGTGCTTGCTGAAAACAATCTTGCCTTTGGTGAACAAGAGACAGTAGACCGTCGTTCTCCGTTAGCAACAACGGTATTCGCGATGGCAAAACCAGTCGATGGTAAACCAGTATACGGTCAGTCTAAAGATCTTGAAGGTAACATCATTATCATCGAGCTTGATGCTGTAAATGCAGAGCTAGATAGTGAGTTAGAAGATCAAGTTGCGATGCAAATGCAGCGTGCATCTTCTCAGCAAGATTTATCATCTGTACTAGCCGTACTGCGTGCAAATACTGACATTGAGTACTTTGTTGTGAGCAACTAAGCACAATTAGTGTAATTTGTATGTTGAATAAAACGGACCGCATAAGCGGTCCGTTTTATTTTTGTCTTTATGAACTTCAATCATCAATAGGCATTACTTAAATTAGTGCGCGTTTAAGTGATAGCGGCCGTTGTGAATTCCGGGTCATCTCAGTTTGTTAAATGCATAACCATATTGCTTTCCATTGCAAACTTGATAGTGACTCGCTCTCGACGACTGTTTTTAGCCTACTATTTTGGAGATTGTATGTTCAATATGAAATGGATTTTGACATTGTGCTTATTTGTTTTTGCACCTTTTAGCATGGCTGCGGATTCAGCCACTGACAAATATGAAGGAATTGAAATTACTGTAAATATCAACACGGCCACTGCTGAAGAAATTGCGACCATGTTGAAAGGTATAGGTGAGAAGAAAGCGCAGAGTATAGTGGACTACCGCGAGGAACATGGCCCTTTTAAAACGGCAGCAGATTTGAAGAGCGTAAAAGGCATAGGTGAAGCGACAGTTAAGAAAAACGAAGACCGCATTTTACTGTAGCTTGATGTATTGCAGATATTGAGTCTGAATTCAGAACAATATCTGTTTCCCTATTACTGCTTTCCCGAACCAGCCCCTCTTTCGTGGTTCGGGATTTTTTATCCGAATAAACGACGGCGAAGGCCTTTTTCCAGTAAAGCCATTACTAACCCACCGAGTGCGCCAAACATATGAGCATCAATAGCAACGTTTGCACCGATAAGCTCAGCAGTACTGCTGGATGGGCCATAGACCTGCTCCCATGCTACTTTGGCGATTAGCCCTCCGACTAACAACACACTGCTTCTTCTGCTTTCAAAGACTTCTCTGAGCGCCCAAAATCCAAACAATCCGTGTAATACGCCGGATAAACCCACGTACACCGACATGTTGGTAAACAAATTCAGCGCACCAACACATGCACATAAGATTGAAAAAACGATAAGGAAGTTACGAGTGCTTGGGCGAAAAATAAAAGTAATGATCCACAATCCGGCGAGGTTCATTCCTAAGTGCGCAAAGTTGGTATGTGTGAGATTTCCTGTTACGATTCGCCACCATTCACCATGGCGTATATTGTAGCTGTGCCACTCGGTTAGGCTTGCCATTGGTTCAAATTGAAGTATCAAACAGATCACGCTGATAATACTCAGCAAGGTATAAAGGTTCACTCTATGTCTCGTTATTGTTCTCGTTGTGGAAAATCGCAAAAAGCGTGTATTTGCCAATGGATTGTACCGCTGGCAAGCGAGGTAGAACTTATCATTCTTCAGCACACGAGTGAAGAACATCGTCCGCTTGGTACGGCACGGATTCTCAATTTGAGTTTAGATAACTGTATTTGTTTGATAGGAGAGGACTTTTCTTGTGATGATGCCTTAAATCACTTATTAGCGGATGAGTCATATCAACATTTTGTTCTTTACCCATCAGAAGAGTCACGATGCATTTCTGAAATCACTCAAGCGAGTCATAGTGTATCTAAGAAAATACGTTTGATTTTGCTCGATGGTACGTGGAAAAAAGCGTACAAAATGTGGCAACTCTCAAGCAACTTACATCCACTCCCAACCGTGCAGTTGCCTAAGCAACTACAAGGGCACTACACCATTCGTAAGGCGCCCTCTGAGAATAGCTTATCGACAGTCGAGGCTGGTTATCATTCGCTTCGCTTGCTTGAACCCGAGCGCGACTTTACACCGCTTATGCATGCCTTTGAAAATATGATCGAATTCCAAATCGCCCAGATGCCTCCGGGCGTTTTTGAAAAGAATTACTTGAAAGGTTGAGTGTTACTAAAGAACGATGGAAGAGAAAAGTTGGCGGTGTAGCTTTTGCGCGTGACCATCGGTCATTGCAGAAATATAATCGGCGATGACCCTCATCTTATTGCTCTCGCTCTTCGCCTGACACCACAGATCTTTTGTATGAACGGGTAGTAATCGCTCTGGGTCTGCTGTTAACGCTTCAAAAATATCCATAATAATTTGCTGACCCTTATATTCAACGATCTGGACCTGCGGGACTTGGATAACGAAGGTGCTGACAAAGTGCTTGAGTACGTCAAGTGCACGTGCCATCTGTGGTTCTAAACACGCATTCCAAGACAGTAACGGGTTATTAAACGGCTCATCCACCGTTTTGATTGAAATGCTGGTCAGTAGCGCGTTAACCATACCACCGATAGCATCTTTCCGCTCATGGTGCTTACCGCTAAATAGCATCTGTCCGATGGAATCGATATGAGCTTCAAACCACGGGTCGCCACAGTCCGCTAATTGACTTGCTGCGCCTTCTTGCCATTGCTGACGTGTCACCATACCAAGTACGATTGCATCTTCTAAATCATGAACACCGTAGGCGATATCATCTGCTAGCTCCATGATTGAGCAATCGAGTGATTTAAAACGCGTTTTACTGTGCTCAAACTCCGATTCTGGCGTTGAACGCATCAGACTAAGCAATGCCTTGTCGTTGTCAGAAAGGGGTGCAATTACCCAATCAAATAAGTCTTTATCACAATCATAAATGCCTTTAGCTGGGCTCCAATCTTTTGCTTTTAGTTTACGTTGATGCTCGGCTGGTTGAGGCAACTTGACGGAGCGTGTTTGACTAATGAGGGCAGGGTACTTAATCAAACCAAGCAGTGTGCGGCGTGATAAATTCATTCCGAAATGCTCAGTATAAGGCTCTAACTTAGTGACGATACGAAAGGTTTGGGCATTCCCCTCGAAGCCGCCATGTTCGCGCATTACGTAGTTTAGAGCGACTTCTCCCCCATGACCGTATGGAGGATGCCCGATGTCGTGAGCCAAACATAATGAATCAATTAAGCTGTCTGATGGTAATAGATCACGGAACTCTGGCTGTTTTTTCTTTAACTGGGCGACGATACCGGTCCCTAGTTGCGACGCTTCTAAGGAGTGTGTTAACCGACTGCGGTGAAAGTCTTCCAAGCTATTGCCGTGTACTTGGGTTTTTGCTTGTAGGCGTCGAAATGCAGCCGAGTGAAGAATGCGCGCTCGGTCTCGTTGGTACGGGCTCCGATGGTCGTCTCGACGGATTTTATGCTCATCATCATGGCGCTCTTGCCATTGCGGGTGTAATTCAAACGACACGATTATCTCCGTAAGCTAACTGATTTCATCTAACGATAATTCGAAACTTGGGGCAAAGGTATTGAGAAAGTAATCCATTTCAGGCGTTCTGCGTTCTTGCAAAGTGACGTCTAAGCGTTTTTTTGCCAGAGCGAACTCATGGTTGCCGGCGCTTAGTTCTTCAAGACATTTTAAATAGGCACAGATGGAATCGGCTTGCTTAACGATTTTTGCGTCCTCTTCGTGTGCAGAGTGAGAAAGAAGATAGGGGGCAAAATCATCGTGGAACTCTTCCGGTAACATTGAGAGTAATTTTTGTTCCGCTGCCGATTCTATCTTCTTATATTCTTTGGCAATTTCAGGGTTGTAATACTTCACTGGAGTTGGAAGATCACCCGTTAATACTTCACTGGAATCATGGTACATGGCAAGAATAGCGATGCGTTCTGGATTAAGGTTGCCGCCGAACTTTTTGTTTTTAATTAGGGCAAGGGCATGAGCGACAAAAGCAACTTGTAAGCTATGCTCTGAAACGTTTTCTGGTGAGACGGACCGCATTAAAGGCCAGCGTTGGATCAGCTTCATTCGAGCCAGGTGGGCGAAAAAATGGCTTTCTTTCATGGCTTTCTCCGTTTCTGGTGTAAAAAAGGAACTCACTAGGAGTTCCTCTAAGCATATGAGAGATCAGCACTAATTACTACCAGTGATTCATTACTGGCTGTAGGTTGATAGGAATCTTTCAAAACGTCCAATAGCGATTTCTAGATCTTCAACGTGCGGTAGTGTCACGATGCGGAAGTGGTCTGGTTTTGGCCAGTTAAAACCGGAACCTTGCACCAGTAAGACCTTCTCTTGTTTTAAGAAATCTAAAACCATCTGCTGATCGTTCTTGATGTTGTACATTTTAGTGTCGATTTTCGGGAAGAGGTACATCGCACCCTTAGGTTTGACACAAGAAACACCAGGAATCTGATTGATCAATTCATACGCTCGGTTGCGCTGCTCTAATAAGCGTCCGCCAGGTAAAATCAGTTCATTGATACTCTGGTATCCACCTAACGCGGTTTGAATGGCATGTTGCATTGGTACGTTTGCACATAAACGCATCGATGAAAGCAGCTCCAAGCCATTCACGTACCCTTGAGCCAGATGTTTAGGCCCCGTTAGGAACATCCAGCCACCACGGAAACCACAAACACGGTAGGCTTTTGAAAGGCCATTGAATGTCATGACTAGCACGTCTTCAGTGAGTGTGGCGACTGAGGTATGTGTTGCACCGTCGTACAACACTTTGTCGTAGATCTCATCTGCGAAAATGATCAGTTTGTGCTTGCGTGCTATCTCAATCACTTCAAGTAGGAAGTCACGGCTGTATACCGCACCTGTCGGGTTGTTCGGGTTGATCAGAACAATGCCACGTGTCTTTGGTGTGATTTTCTTTTTGATGTCTTCAAGGTCTGGGTACCAGTCAGCCTCTTCATCACATAGATAATGAACCGGCTTACCACCAGATAGTGCAACTGAAGCTGTCCATAACGGATAGTCTGGTGCTGGGATCAGCATTTCGTCGCCATTGTTTAATAGCGCTTGCATGGCCATTACGATCAACTCAGACACGCCGTTACCTACATACACATCTTCGACATCTAGGGAGCGTATACCTTTACGCTGATAGTGTTGGACCACAGCTTTACGAGCAGAGTAAATACCTTTGGAATCACAATAGCCTTGAGAAGTCGGCAGATTACGAATCACGTCGACTAAAATCTCATCAGGGGCGTCAAAACCAAATGGGGCAGGGTTACCAATGTTTAGCTTTAGGATTTTATGCCCTTCTTCCTCCATGCGCTTAGCATGTTTGAGTACAGGACCCCTAATGTCGTAGCAGACATTGTCGAGTTTTGACGACATCCCGATATTTTGCATTGTTTAATTCCTAAAAATTCGTTAATTTCTTTATTAAAATACAATAATTTGTTTTTTATTAGAATATATATCTGTAAATAATCTGTCTGCTGGTTAAGTTTTGCTCGCTTGCTATCACAGGATTTCGCAAAAGATCGCATACGACCTTGATTTGCTTTGGGTCTAAACTTAGAGTAGCCGTCAGTTACCATTTATCCTCACATACAACGAGGTTGATTTGTCACAGTTCCATCAAGCCGTAAAGAGAATTATCGAGCGAGTTCAGCAATCGGAAGGCAATCAAACACGTCTGGTCGAGCCCCTTAGCGAGAAACCTAATTTCTCATTTATTGATTGGCTTGATGCACAACCACTTTTCCCTAAGTTTTATTGGCAGTCCCGCGATACACGTGAAGAGGTCGTTGCACTAGGGCAATTGCACGCTTTTGTTGAGCCAGGTCCTGCTTATACCATTCTAGGTGAAGGGCAAAGAGTCTGGGGCGGGCGCTCTTTTGATGGACAGCATGAGAAGAATCGTCGCTGTATGCCTTCTTTTTTCTTTTTGCCTCAAATTGAGTTAATTCGTTTTGACCAACAGTGCTCTCTCGCAGTTAATATTTCAGAAGACAAAGCGCGAACTCTAGCTGGGTTGAATAAACTGGTTTGTGAGGTCGCGGCCTTAGCTCCAATTTCGTCTCACATCCGCTCTATTGTTCACACGCCAAGTCAGCCTCAATGGAATGAGTTAGTTCATAAGGTTCTGACTGGTATAGAGAATGATGATTTTAAGAAAGTGGTTTTAGCGCGTCGCTCTACCGTGCAGCTTGATAACACATTAAGTGCTGCACAGCTACTTAAAGCAAGTTACTTAAATAACCATCATAGCTTCCATTTCATGCTGAGCTTAGACAGTAAGCACAGTTTTATGGGGTCTACGCCAGAACGTTTGTATTCTCGCGTAGGGCATGAGCTACATACCGAAGCGTTAGCAGGTACGATTGGTCGGGGAGACAATGCCACTCAAGATATGGAGTTGGCGAATTGGTTATCCCAAGACCAAAAGAACCTCAACGAAAACCAGTATGTGGTGGACGACATCATTGATCGTCTATTACCGCATTCTGAAATGGTTGAAGTGGAAGCTGAACCGAGTTTGGTCAGACTACGAAAAGTGCAGCACCTTAAGCGAAATATTCACGCTAGTCTAAGAGCGGGGATAAATGGTGTTCAGTTGTTATCGGCGCTTCAGCCAACAGCGGCGGTTGCTGGCTTACCCCGACAAGAGTCCATGCAGTTTATTCTTGATAATGAGCCCTTTGCACGCGGCTGGTACGCGGGGTCAATGGGTTATATAAGCCATGAACGAGCAGAGTTTTGTGTCGCAATCAGAAGCGCGCTTGTGCTCGGTGATCAAGTACAACTGTTTGCGGGCGCAGGGATTGTGCCTGGTTCTGTGGCAGAACATGAGTGGGCAGAACTTGATAAGAAAATGTCGACGTTACTTACGCTGATTTCTGATCATCCGCCATTGGGAGTCGCATCATGAGTCATGACCAAGCGGTGCTCAATCGAGTTTGGTCAGAAACCATATTGATTGAGCTTCAGCGATTTGGCGTTAAGCATGTTTGTATCGCTCCCGGATCTCGTTCTACTCCTTTAACTTTAGAAGCGGCAGAACAGTCCGACTTTTCCATTCATACTCATTTTGATGAGCGTGGACTGGGCTTTATGGCTCTTGGTTTAGCGAAAGCTACTCAGGAGCCAGTGGCAATTATCGTTACCTCTGGTACGGCAGTGGCGAACCTATTACCGTCGGTTGCCGAAGCCAAACTTACTGGTGAAAAACTGGTGCTGCTGACAGCAGATCGTCCAGTAGAACTTGTCGGCTGTGGTGCAAACCAAGCGATAAATCAATTGGGTATTTTTTCACATCATGTTTCGGCCATTTTGAATTTACCAAGCCCAAATTTAGCAACGTCGCTTAACTGGTTGCTGACCTCTGTTGACGAAGTGATGTTTACTCAGCAATTGCAGGGTAGTGCTGTTCATATTAATTGTGCATTTCCAGAGCCTTTGTATTCCAACGGCGCAAAAGCGGATTATCAAACTTACTTAGATTCGGTCGCCGGATGGCGAAAAGGAAGCGGCACTTATACTCAGCGTTTTAGCCATTTGTCACAGGCGAACATCCCGCCTTTTTCGGACAAAAAAGGCTTGGTTGTGATTGGCAGCTTACCGCTTGAACAAGCGAAGTCGGCGCAGGCATTTGCACAAAAGATGGGATGGCCAGTACTTGCAGACCCGCAAAGTGGCCTCAGTTCGGATTGGGCGTATTACGATGTATGGCTTCAACTTCCCGAGTTTGCAAACGAGCTTGAATCTTGTGAACTTATTATCCAATTTGGTAGCCGAATCATCTCCAAACGTTTGAACCAATGGATTAATAAACAAGTATCGAAAAATCAACAAAGTAAAGACGTTCAGTATTGGTATGTCTCACCTTGTATGGACCGGAATAACCAAAATCATCTGGCGCAAATGCACTGGGTTGAGCCTCCTAAAACGTGGGTTTCTCGCATTAGTTTTGAGAAGTCAATATTTGCTGGGTGGGCTGATAGGTTAGCGAATGACGTTAAGCGAGTTCATCAACGTATCGAAGAAGCCTTCCTATCTGATTCAGCGTCTGCCATTGACGAAATTGCGTTGGCAGCAGACATCAACGAGCGCACAAAGAACGTAGATGTTTTCTTGGGTAATAGCTTGTTTGTTCGGCTTGTTGATATGTACGGAAAATTGGATGGTGTAGAGGTTTTCACTAATCGAGGCGCGTCAGGGATTGACGGTTTGTTTGCTGCGGCATCAGGCGTGCAACGGGCAAGAGGTAATCCGTTACTAATGTATATCGGTGACACAGCAGCACTTTATGATCTCAATTCTCTGGCGCTATTTTCTCACAATAAACTGCCGGCGATACTTGTTGTTACTAATAATGACGGCGGTGCGATTTTTGATATGTTGCCAGTACCACCAGAGCGCAGAACGACATATTATCAAATGCCTCATGGTTATCAGTTTGAACACGCGGCAAAGCAGTTTGGTTTGGCGTATTTGCATGTTTCTACACTGGAGCAATTCCAATCATCTGTAAAAGAGCATTTATGTCACGGCCAAGGAACGTTGCTGGTCGAGGTTCAAACCCCATCTAACCAAGCTGCTGAGACACTCAAGGCATTTAATAAGAGTCTGAATGCTTTACTTTGAACGTTTCCCTGTATTAGAAAAACACCAAAGTAGAACGTTGCCCACTTTGGTGTTTTTGCATGGCTTACTCGGTAGCGGTGCCGATTGGCTCGCGTGTTTAAATGCATTACCCGAATATGAGCGTGTTACGGTTGACCTTCCTGGTCACGGACGCAGCCAATCTATTTTTTGCTGCGATTTAAATGATTGCTGCAAACTTCTTGGTTCCACACTATCTTTATTATTTCCCTCACAACAACCACTTATTTTGATTGGTTACTCTATGGGCGGCCGCATTGCGATGCATGGTATTGCCCATCAATGCTTTCCAGATCTCAATATTGCGGGCGCGATTGTTGAAGGGGGAAACTTCGGGCTTCAAACTGAGTCAGAGAAACAGGTGAGATTAGAGAATGATGCTCGCTGGGCAATGCGTTTCAAAACTGAACCACTTGAACGTGTTTTGAACGATTGGTACCAACAAGCGGTGTTTTCTTCACTAAACCATGAGCAAAGACAAACATTCATTGCGAAGCGAAGTGATAATCTTGGCTCAGCGGTGGCGAATATGTTGATGGCGACATCGTTAGCCAAACAGGCATATTTGTTGCCCTCACTGCAAAAGCAGAACATACCAGTGTATTACTTGTGTGGTGAGAAAGACCAAAAATTTAGCCAACTGGCACAACGTAGCGGGTTGGCGTATCGACAAGTTGAAAGCGCTGGTCATAACGTCCATCAAGAGCAGCCCAAACAGTTTGCGATACATACCAAGCAAATAATTCAGTCTCACTTTGGTGAGAGTAACGAGAACAATGGGAATCACCATGGCTAAAACAGTAGGCATTTCTGAAGAAGAACTTTACGCTCCGGTTCAATGGAAAGATTGCGGCGAGAGATACGAGGACATTCATTACCATAAGTCTGAAGATGGTATCGCGAAAATCACCATTGCGCGTCCTCAAGTGCGTAACGCGTTTCGTCCTCAAACGGTAAAAGAGATGATTGATGCGTTGGCAGATGCGCGTTACGACTCTGGTGTTGGCGTGATCATTCTGACAGGTCTAGGTGAAGACGCATTCTGTTCTGGCGGTGACCAGAAGATCCGTGGCGACTACGGCGGCTACAAAGACGACCAAGGTACGCACCACCTAAACGTATTGGACTTCCAACGTGATATTCGTACTTGTCCAAAACCAGTGATCGCATCGGTAGCGGGTTGGGCTGTGGGCGGTGGTCATGTTCTGCACATGATGTGTGACCTAACGATTGCAGCTGACAACGCTCAATTTGGTCAAACAGGCCCTAAAGTGGGTTCATTTGATGGCGGTTGGGGTGCATCTTACATGGCTCGCATCGTAGGCCAAAAGAAAGCTCGCGAAATTTGGTTCCTATGTCGTTTCTACAATGCTCAAGAAGCGGTAGACATGGGCCTAGTAAACACAGTTGTACCACTAGCGGATCTAGAGAAAGAAACCGTTCGTTGGTGTCGTGAAGTACTACAGCACAGCCCAATGGCATTGCGCTGCCTGAAAGCTGCATTAAACGCAGATTGTGATGGTCAAGCGGGTCTGCAAGAGCTAGCGGGTAACGCAACGATGATGTTCTACATGACTGATGAAGGCCAAGAAGGTCGTAATGCCTTTAACGAGAAGCGTCGCCCAGACTTCGATAAATTCCCTCGCAACCCATAATCCGTCTAAATGAGGAGCGTGTTAGCTCCTCTGTTCCTTTTTTCCTGAGCGCCTCGCCCTCTGGGAGGCTGGTGGGATTGCTCGTCAGAACGCTCAAATATACGGCATTACATAGGACTTGAATTATGCGTGAAGCGAAAATTTATCGTTATAGCTTGCCCATGGATAGTGGTGTCATCCTACGTGACAACAAGCTAACCGAACGTGTTGGTTATGTTGTTGCGCTTTCCGAAGATGGTAAAACAGGGCTTGGAGAAGTCGCTCCTCTTCCTGGTTTTAGCTTAAAGAGCACCGAAGATGCGGGTGTTCAGCTACAAGAACAGGCGGAGCGTTGGGTAGCAGAGTTGGATGTGGATTATGCCAAGATGTACCCGTCGGTTGCGTTTGGTTTATCGATGGCACAGCTTGAATTAGCTGGTGGCTTACCACAACAAGGTAAATACCAAACAGCGCCACTATGCACTGGCGACCCAGATGAGCTCATTCCAAAGCTGAACGAAATGGAAGGTGAGAAAGTCGCTAAGGTGAAAGTTGGACTTTATGAGCCAATTCGCGATGGCATGCTTGTGAACCTTTTTCTTGAATCAATCCCTCAATTAACGCTTCGACTCGATGCCAATCGCGCTTGGACACCAGAAAAAGCGCAGCAGTTCGCTAAGTACATTGCTCCGTCTCTGCGTCAACGAATCACGTTTCTAGAAGAGCCGTGCCGCTCTCCTGGCGATAGTCTCTCTTTTGCGATTAATACTGGTATTGCTATCGCTTGGGATGAAACATTGCAAGATGCGGTTCGTCGTGAAGATTTCCGTCTTGAAGATCTAACTGGTGTGAAAACGATCATCATCAAACCCACACTCATTGGTTCAGTGGATTTTTGTATTACACTGATAGAGAAAGCGAAGTCACTGGGGATGAAAGCAGTGATTAGCTCGAGCATTGAATCCAGTCTCGGTTTAACTCAATTAGCGCGCTTTGCCCAATGGCAGCTGCCTGATGAAGTTCCAGGTTTGGATACGATTGGCTTATTCAAAGCTCAGCTAGAGCAGGGCTGGCCTAAGTGTGAACTTCCCGTTCTTCCTCTAAAAGACCAGGAGATTGTGTGGCATTCTGCGTAGACAATATTGCGAAGGCACCATGGAAATATTGGGCTCAAACGAGCCCTTTTTCTATTGCACTCAAGACATCAACAGAAGTATTAAACTGGCAACAACTCTCGAAGCGTATTGACCAATACACTCACTATTTGAATGACTTGGGTGTAACTCGGGGGGATGTGCTGACTTTGGTTGGCAAGAACCAAGTAGAAACACTGTTGTTTTATCTTGCCTCCAAACAGTTAGGCGCGCTCGCTGCGCTGACCATGGAACAACCACTAGATAAGTTGCAGGGTAAGCTTGCTACACTTTACAGGCCTGATCAAACTCGGTTTATCTGGTTTTCTCTGGAGTGCGCTTCGACCTTTTCTGAACATGATATACAAAAACTCAAGGCAACATTGCTTTCACCGCCTGTAGTATCACAGAAAGAGAGTGATTCGTTGACTGAAGATAGCTATCATCATGATCGGCTAGCTTCAGTAGTATTTACTTCTGGCTCTACAGGGGAGCCTAAAGCTGTGGTTCATACACATCGACAGCATCTTGCGTCTGCAGAGGGCTTGTTGCAGGAGTTCATTTTCACTCAGCAAGATGCTTGGCTGTTATCGCTTCCGCTGTATCACGTCTCTGGATTAGCGATTGTCTATCGTTGGCTATATGTCGGAGCAACACTAAAAGTCGGTTCAGGGAAACTTGTTGATGATATTCAGGGCGTATCACACGCTTCTTTGGTTGCGACTCAGCTCAAACGGTTATTGGATGATGATGCACATTTGTCATTGACACATGTGCTACTGGGCGGCAGTCACGTTGATCATGAGTTGGCACTACGAGCATCAGGGCAAGGCATTGAGACGTGGTTAGGTTATGGGATGACGGAGGCGGCCTCTACCGTTACCGCAAAGAGAATTGACAGCACCAGTAATGCTGGACATGTATTGAAGCACCGTAAGATAAAATTAGTTGACCAACGCATTTTTGTTGGCGGTAAGACATTAGCGGCAGGGTATTTCCATCAAGGACATGTTACCCCATTTCTGGATGAGAAAGGCTGGTTTGACAGCAAAGATCTTGGCGAGTGGCAAGGTGATGAATTAAAGATAATCGGCCGTGCCGACAATCAGTTTATCTCTGGTGGTGAGAATATCCATTGTGAAGAGATTGAAGCCGCTTTGAACCAAATTGATGGTGTAGTGCAGAGTATAGTGGTTCCAGTCGAAGACGCGGAGTTTGGTCATAGACCAGTAGCTGTGATTCAGACCAATGGATTGCGCAGCAAGTCGGAGTATGACCAGCACTTGCAATCAAAGTTAGAGAAGTTTAAATGGCCAGTGGAATACCATGTAATGCCAGAAACTCTACTAGAAGGTGGGATCAAAATTTCACGTAAGGCCGTGAAAGAGTGGCTGTTGTCATCACTTCAGCATTAGTCAATTTTGCTATGTATTAGTCATAAAGAGAATTTCGTATCCTTATAACTCTGAATCATAATTATGCTTCTTAGTGGAGAGAAAATGCATAAGGTTCAGGATGGCAAAGCTAGTTTTAATTGCGGCAGTAGCACTACAAATTGGTATCGCGATAAGTAGTGAAGGGCTAGCCCGCTCTCTTGCAGAGCTAACGGCATTTTTGATCGCTATTGCGTTGGTCGTTATATACAAAAATAGCAAACGGGAAATACCGTCCCCTCAACGCGATAAGCAGACCACCAATATCTAAAACAGTAACCAACTTAGAGAAGTGGTAGAAATTAGCACCCACAGAGTCACACCAAACAACAGCGGCTTAGCTCCAGCTGACTTTAGTTTTGAAATTGAAATGCTGCAACCTATCAAGAACAGACATACAACCAACGCTTGCTTTGCTCCAATGAAAATGCCGTGATAGACCATTTCAAATTGAGGAAAGAAGTCGCTAAACGCGATAGCTGCACAGTACCAAAAAATGAAATAAGGGATAGCTAGTTTTTTCTTTCCATTCTCTTTTTGGCCTCTTGAAAAGATGACGGCACTGATCAAAGCAACAGGAATGATCCATAAAGCGCGCGCGAGTTTCAATGTTGTTGCCGTCGTTAGTGCTTCTTCCCCATAGGCCGAGGCAGCCCCGACAACAGAAGATGTGTCATGAATGGCAATCGCAGCCCATGTGCCAAACGTGTGTTGATCTAGCCCTAAAGCATGTCCAATCACAGGAAACACAAAGAGTGCAATGGAGTTCAGGACAAACACTGTTGCCAGTGCTAATCCAATCTGCTCGTCTTTCGCTTTAATCGCCGGTGCCACAGCAGCAATTGCGCTACCACCACAAATTGCAGTACCTGATGAGATTAAGTAAGCGGTTACTCGCTCCAATTTAATTACCCTGGCAATGAGAGTGCCCATGATCAGTGTGCCTGTAATAGTGGCGATGATCAGGCCGATACCATCCGATGTGACTGCAAGTGCTTGCTCAAAGTTGATGCCAAAGCCTAAGCCAATAATCGAGTAAGACAGCAGCTTTTTAGTAAAAGAAGCGATGGGCAGCTCGGAAGGCACAAAACCAAAACTTGCGAGTAGAAAACCGATAACTAGAGCAATGGGAGAGGAGGCAAGAGGGGTTAGACAAAAAAGTAACGCCAATCCAAACAGGAGGTAGTTTCTATTCAAGGTTTTTATTCGCTGTTGTGAATGAAAGGGAGAGTATATCGCACTGGGTGTGGTCAGTTTGTCTTAATGATTTGAACACATGTTCAGTTATCCTAAACATGTGTTCAAGTGTATTTATCGCCAGTCGCCTCTAAGTTGATGCACTTTATCGAACATTGTTTTTGCCGTTGCCTCGTTTGGTGGCACCGGTTGTCCTGCCTCTATTTCTAGCTTTGACCAAAATCGAGTCGGTAAGCCACAGCATGCGCGACCTTTTGCGCGGCTGAAATAGCTTCCCCATAAGCCTTTAAGTGCAACAGGTATGACAGGTACTGGACTACGACGTAGGATTATATCAATACCGCGCATGAATTCATTCATTTCACCATCTGAAGTTAATCTTCCTTCAGGGAAAATACAGACGATATGACCTTCGCTTAGCGCAGCTTCCACATCGTTAAATGCACGTCTGATAGAGCTTCTGTTACTCGCTGAAATTGGAATTACCCCAGTTCGACGTAAAAAGCGCCTTAATGGAGGTAGGTTGGCGTAATCTTCCTCCATCACAAAACGAATCAACCTTGGGCATACGGCACTAAGTAGCAATGCATCCATGTAGCTTACATGATTACATACAATCAATGCCCCACCATGCTCGGGTAGGTTGTGTAGATTCTTATGCTTAACTCGATAGATGGTGTGCGTAAGCATCCACATGACAAAGCGAACTACAAAAATAGGAATTTGCAAAAAGATGTAAGCGGCGACTAAGAAATTTAAAATGGCTAACAATGCAAACAGCTGAGGAATTGTCATCTTGATTACACTTAGGCACACAATACCTAAGACAGCGCTGCCGACCATAAACAGAGAGTTAAAAATGTTGAGCCCTGCGATGACTTGAGCACGTTCGGTTTCCTTTGCTCGATGCTGCATTAATGCGTAAAGAGGCACGATAAACAAACCGCCCGAAGCGCCAATCATCAATAGGTAGAAAAATAATGGCCAAAAAGGCTCATATCTAAAGAAGTCTACAAAGTTATGGAAAGTAGGTAGATCATTGGGAATGGAAGTGGCCATTAGGTACCCAAATACCGTAATGCCAAAGGCACCAATTGGCACAATACCGACTTCGATACGATGGTTTGAGATCCAATTGCAAAGTAGCGACCCTAGCGCGATACCAATGGAAAATAGAGCGAGCAAGAAAGACACCGCACTCTCGGTGCCATTTAGGTAAATCTTAGTGAAATTCGGGAATTGTGTTAGATATGCGGCGCCTAAAAACCAAAACCAGCTTATTGCCATTATGCATTGAAAAACAACTCGATCGGATTTGGCGATAGAGAGCGTGTGTTTGGTTTGCTTGTATGGTTGCCAACGAAAAGAGAGATTGGGCGCGCTGGCTGCAGCAAAGGGGATTGAGCGGCTCGACAAGTAGCCTAACAATGCGAAGATCACGACACAAAATGCGGCGAGGTATTTTGCGTTGTCTGCAGAGGCTATAATCCCAGCGCCTAAGGTGCCAATAAGGATGGCGATAAAGGTACCAGCTTCAACAAGAGCGTTGCCGGGCACTAACTCTTTAGCATTTAACTTTTGAGGCAAAAGGGCATATTTAACTGGGCCAAAAAATGCTGACTGTGTGCCCATTAAAAACAGTAGCAATAAAAGCACACCATAACTTTCGGTTATGAATCCGATGGCACCTAACAGCATGATGGCTATTTCAAATAGTTTGACCTTACGAATAAACCATGACTTTTCATATTTGTCGGCTAATACGCCAGCGGAAGCAGAGAACAGAAAGAACGGTAGAATGAACAAGCCTGCCGCAAGGTTGATGAACAAATTGCTCGAAATAGGTAGTGCACTGGAGCCAGCGAATGCGACAAACAACAGCAAAACGTTTTTAAAAATATTGTCGTTGAAAGCGCCAAAAAACTGAGTAATGAAATAGGGCAGGAACTTTCTCTGCGTAAGTAAGGACGGCTGTCTGTCGGATGACATGGATAATCCTTTGTTACCAGTTCGTGAGGTAGTTAGAAAGAAGATTACTGATCAATTCTTTGCCATCAATCGGTTCACTAGAGAAAAACTTATCATCAACACTGAGTAAAGTAATGCCATGTACGCCAGACCAAAGGACTCGACTCGCTTGAATCACTTCGGATTCAGTACGATGTGGTGCGATTTGAGCCAATAGTGACTCTAGCATTCCCGTCATACCATCGATACGTTTGGCATGCCATTCCGGAAGTTCTGCTCCATTCATGTTGTGTTCGAACACTAACTGCCAACGGTATGGGTGTTTTTGAGCAAAATCGTGGTAGCAATAAGCGAGTTCAAAAAGCGCTTGATGGGAGTCTTTGCTGTCATTAGTCGCTTTGCGTGCTTCTTGAGATAACTCATCTAAAGTTTGAGCGACAACATGAAGCAACAACAAATTATAATTACCAAAAACATTTACCAATGTGCTTGGCACGTAACCAATCATGTTAGCTATTTTACGAAGACTGAGTTCGTGGTAAGAATTCTCATCTAAAAAGTTTTTGACCGTTGTTAACGTCAAATTCACTAACTCTTCTCGGGTGTGATCGTTTCTGCGCGCCATACTCTCAAACTACTTTATTGAACATCGTTCAATATGATAGTCAGCTACCTATTAACCGTCAACAAGGCAATGTGTCCAAGTGCCCTCAAGGTGTAGGATTCTGAGCTGTGTCACTGATTCTAATTCAAGTAAAACAATCTGGAGTATTAGTGAACTTATTCCATACTTTTTTTACATTGATCAAGCGCCTTCAGCTGAATTGCAAGCAGTGTGAGCAGTCTGCATTTTTGGCAATATTCTGATACATGTCAGCTTCTATAAGCTATTTTCATCAATCGGTATACAGAGTATGATGACTTAAAAATCATCTTTGGCGTGCTACTGTTTGAAACAACGATTGTTTCGTCTTGAAAATGGGGCACTATCTTAGATAGCTAACTTTAAGGATAACGATGAAACGTTTATTTTCTATTGTTGCTTTATTGATGTTTACTGTTGCTGTAACGCCTATCGCGGAAGCGAAGAAGTTTGGTGGCAGTAAGTCTTTCGGTAAGAGCTACAAAACTGCACCAGCACCGAAACAACAGCAACAAAACACCAATACGGTCGGCAAAGATCAGACGACAAAGTCTTCAAGTAAGAAAGGCCTTATGGGGGGTCTGCTAGGCGGACTTCTTGCTGGTGGTCTACTTGCTGCATTCTTTGGCGGTGCTTTTGAAGGTATCCAGTTTATGGATATCCTAATTATTGGTTTGATTGCCTTTGTCATCTTTAAACTAATGCGCGGTATGCTAGGTGCGAAGCAGGGCAGTATGAACCAGCATCGTCAACAGCCTGCATTTGGTGGCAACGCATCTAAGTTTGAGCAACCAAACATGCAAAACTTTGAGCAACAACCAAACACAAATAATGGTGGCTTTGGTGGTTTTGGCGCTCAAACAGACGTACCACATAACTACCCACCGGGTTTTGACCAAGCAGCGTTCATTAATGGTTCTCGTGAACACTATCGAATCCTGCAAGGTGCGTGGAATCACAACCAGCTAGAAACTATTGAAGAATATGTTTCTCCAAGCTTGTTTGAAGACCTAAAAGCAGAGCGCGCGAAGCTCGACGGTGAGCAGCATACTGACGTAATGTACGTTGATGCGGAGATCGTCCGTGCTGATTACGATGCAAATAAAGCACAGCTTAGTCTGCAGTTTAGCGGTCGTTACCGTGACACAGTAGAAGGTGTTGAAGAAGAAATCGAAGATATCTGGCACCTAGAGCGTGACTTGACTGCGCCTAATGCGCCATGGTTAATCGTTGGTATTCAAGGCTAGTCACCTTTAAACCAATTTAGTCACTAGTAAAAATCCCGCATCCCCTGCGGGATTTTTTGTATCTATCATTTATATTTCTTGTACGTGTTTTTATGCAAACATCACTAATTGAGTCCGTTTGGTAATTTTGCGAGCCCACTTTTTCTAGTAAGTCCTCAAGTGTTTTCCTATTTATATTGAACATTCATATTAAGGCCATACGAACTAACAAAATCAAAATAGCTAGTACATTGTTTGTAGGGTAAAGATCTGCTCCTCAGCCTTTTGTTTGTGGAGTTTCACATGGGGTTGGTTGCTTTAGTGAGATTGAGTATAGGTTATACCAATCGTAGTAAATAACTGGTCATTCTAGCTTGTTAAAATACTCGATAACTGCGTTGCAATTTTTGATTGTAG
>NZ_JAWOWJ010000010.1:0-157851 GCF_033340495.1 Vibrio sp. 1249-1 | reverse complement strand
CCGAGTCAATACGTAATGTATCACCATCGATGTCAGTATCGTTTGGCAGGACATCAATCGTCACTGGCGTGTCTTCGTCAGTAATGGCCGTGTCATCGTTTGCCACTGGCGCATCGTTGACTGGTGTGACATCGACGTTCACCGTGGTGGACTCTGATACCCCACCCGACGTAACGATGTAGGTGAAGCTGTCTGTACCGTGGTAGTTGTCATTCGGCGTGTAGGTCACGCTGCCATCCGGGTTGACCGAGACCGTGCCGTTAGCTGGTCCATTGTTGGTATCCAGCGACACCACTTTGTCGTCGCCTTCGAACGTGTCGTTATCTAAGACCTTAATGATGGTTGGCGTATCTTCCACAACCGTCGCTTTATCTGCCACGATGTCCGCCACTGGCGCTACTGTGAAGTTCACCGTTTGGCTAACGCTCTCGCCGCTTGGATCGGTAGCCGTAAACGTCAGCGCTTCTGAGCCGTTCCAGTCTGCAGTTGGAGTGAACGTAGCAATCCCATTGACGATCGCCACTTGAATGTTGCTGTTGCCAGAGACGCTAAACGTTAACTCGCCATCCACGTTATCCACATCGCTGAAAGCGGTATTCAGATTGATGCTGTATGGTGTGAAATCTTCCGCCAAGGTTTGGTCTGCAATGCTGCTTTCAACCACAGGCGTGTCGTTCACCGCATTCACGGTGACGTTAACCGTCGCTTGGTCAGTCAGTGCACCATCGGTCACGGTGTAAGTGATTTCAGCGTCACCATGGAAGTTCTCAGCCGGTATGAAGACCAGTTTGCCATCAACGATCTCAACTGTACCTTGTGTTTCAGGTACGGAAGCCGATTCAATCGACAGCGTATCGCCATCAATGTCGGTGTCGTTTGGCAGGACATCAACCGTTACTGAACTATCTTCCTCTGTAATTGTTGTATCATTAGAGGCAATAGGCGCATCGTTAACTGAGTTTACTGTTACCGAAACTTGAGCTTCATCCTCTAACTCACCATCTGTGATGGTGTAGCTAATCGTTGCATTACCGTTGAAATTTTCGGCCGGAGTGAAAACAAGCTTACCATCGATAATCTCAACGATACCTTGCTCTTCTGGTACAGAAACAGAGGTAATGATTAAATCATCACCTTCAATATCACTGTCGTTAGCGAGCACATCAATTACAACCTGGGAATCCTCGTCAGTTTGAATCGCATCATTAGTTGCTATTGGCGCGTCATTAACAGGCGTAATATCTAAGTTAGCAGTGCCATTAATAACACCGCCATCTTTATCAATAATGTCATAGGAGAATGACACTTCAGTGTCATCGTCAGCCTCTGGAATGTAAGTCCAAGATCCATCGCTGTTATCAATTAAGGTGCCATTCCCACTCTCAATAGTGACGTTTGTAATGACAAGAGTATCGGCATCATCAATATTGACGTTCGATAGTAATTCTTCAGTAGTTATCGTGATTGGATCGCTATCTTCCTCAACAGCGCTTAATGTCACTGGAGAATTAGTAAGTGGCTTACTTGAGCCATCCCCACTTGTCTCGATACCTGTTGTGAAGAAGTCATTTAAGGTCAACGCTTGAGTTTCAGATAAGCCGAGGGATTCTAAGCCAATAGTTTCAAAGTTTGTTGAGGCTAGCACTTCAGTACCATCTCGTACAATCGTGGCACTATTTTGCAAACTGGAGCCACTATTTTCACCCGCTGCAGGTGCGAGTTCTTCATCAATAGCAGAAGGGTCTTGACCTTGCTCAATAGCACTAATAATCTGTGCTACATCGTCTGAAATATCTTTTAAACCTTGCTCTTGAGCAAGCTGAATTTTCAGGTCTTGAGGCGCAGCATCTGTCATTGCCACTATCACTTCACCTGGTAGAGGCTGCTGTCCTTCTGCAAGGACTCTCAGCTGCCCATCCAAACCTATTACGACGACTTGATTACCGAGTGGCACTAATGCTGTATGATCCATATAAACCTTAACCCTAAATAACTGTCAAGTTTTTGACTAACAATACTAATTTGCTATATATTGCCCGAATATATAGTGCAATAACAGCAATTTGATGCTCAATAAAGTAATTATGTGTCATACATCAATAAGAATCCAGATGCATAAGTGTTTTATTTTATTAAAATCTGGACACACGTTCCTAGCTATTACCTCCATCTTTAATTTGAGATCTTAATTCAAGTTTTAGGCAGATTTAGTAGGTTGATTTATCAAAATTGAAACAAATGAACAGCGAATCAACAGGTTACTTCATCGCATATTAATGTTATTGTGCGCTAAATTATTGACGCCCTTATAAGTATTCCACTTATAAGCCCTATCACCTCGAGAATTTTTACCATTATCTAGGAGAATCACAGTGAAGTGGACTCGTGCCAACGCCTTTTGTATTGGTATGTTCACCGCTAGTCATGCGTTTGGGCAAACGCTAGAGCAAGCGGTTGAAAACACATTAAAAACCAATCCTGACATCAAAAGTGCGTTCAATGAATTCGTTAGCAAGCAGTATGTGAATGAAGCATCTGGTGGTGCTTACCTCCCATCCGTAGACTTAGATGCCGGTATCGGTTACGAAGGAATCAAACCCGCAGAGTCAGGGCGAGATTCAACCGACCTGACAAGAAAAGAAGCCACCGTGACACTAACCCAGCTAATATGGGATGGCTCAGCGACACTTAATGATATGGATCGAACAGCAGCTGATGCTGAATCGGTCCGTTATCAACTTCTAGCTGATGCCCAAGACACCGCTCTAGAGGTCGCGAAAGTTTATTTAGACTCAGTAAAAGCTTATGAAATTCTTACACTTTCCGAGAATAACTTGAAAGTGCATAAGAAGATCTATGAAGACATTAAAAAGCGAGTTAACTCAGGTATCGGTTCTACAGCAGACCTAACCCAGGTAGAGGCTCGTTTAGCAAAGGCTCACGGTAACTTGGTGGCAGCTCAGAACAACTTATATGACAGCCACACCACCTTTACACGCCTTGTCGGACAGTCACCACAAGGATTGATTTTCCCAAGAGCGGACCAAAACTTTATTCCCTACACCATCGATGAAGCGATTGACTTGGCATTCGAGTCACACCCAGTAATCAAAATCTCGGTAGCTGATGTGGACTCTGCAAAGTTCCAATACAAGCAATCTAAGGGAGCTTACTACCCAACGATATCGGTAGAAGCGGCTCAAACATGGCGTGATGATGCAAGCGGTATTGAAGGAAGCAGCGAAGAGACAACAGCAATGTTACGTATGCGTTACAACCTCTTTAACGGTGGTAGTGACGTAGCCAACGCTGAAAGTTTTGCCTACCAACTAAATAAAGCAAAAGACTTAAGAGAACGTGCATACCGCCAAGTCGAAGAAGGTCTTCGTCTATCTTGGAGTGCGTTAGATTTAACACTTCAACAAAAAGAGTTCCTAGCGGATCACGTAGATTCGGCCTCTGAAACTGTCATCGCCTACGAAAAGCAGTATCGCATTGGAAAACGCACTCTGCTGGACTTGTTAAATACTGAAAACGAACTTTTCGAAGCGAGAAAGAACTACTTGGATGCTCGATACTCAGAGCAGTACGCCAAGTACCGCGTTATGAACGCGACTGGCCAATTGTTAAATGCCTTGCGTGTCGATGTACCTACAGAATGGAATGAAAAGGTGGAGTACTGATCATGAAACCAGTGAAGATTCTATTTGCATTGGGTATGCTCGCCATCACTCAACACGTTGTTGCTGAAGACGAATATGAGTATCGTCCTGTACCAAATGCAGAACAAATAGCAGATTTGCAAGATGACGATAACGATGGTGTCATCAATGCTCGAGATATGTGCCCAGGTACACCTGAAGGCTCAGAGGTCGACAACGACGGTTGTGGAGAATACATTAAAGCATCAGATAACATGCAAGTGCGGATACTTTTTGCTAACGACTCTGATGAGATCAATCCAGTCTTCAGAAGACAAGTCCGAGAGCTTTCCGACTTTTTAAAAGAGTACCCTACTACTTCGATAGAGCTGCACGGCTATGCTAGTAAAGTTGGTGGTTCAAAGCATAACCAAGATCTTTCTGAAAGACGAGCACGCAATGTCCGTGAAGCCCTACTAAGCTACGACATCGAACCGAGTAGAGTCCGCATTGTTGGTTTTGGTGACACTCACTTAGCACAGCAAGGGACCGATGAAGTCAGCCATGCTTTAAATCGTCGAGTAACCGCATCAGTCGTTGGTTACAAAGGCGAGATAAAAAGAGAGTGGACAATATTCACAACTCTTCCAGAAAGGTAAAGTACCTGTTTTTGTTTGCTCTGCAAGCACAAAGCAAACAAAAACGAGTGAATACTTAACCTCAGAAAAGGAGCTTCGGCTCCTTTATTTTTACTCATTTCGACAACCGTATTATGCTTTAGGAATCGGCACTTTAGTGTTACTCTAGCCACGTCATAACAACGAGAGTTTTGAAATGAGCAAACTTACATCAGATATCCAAGCGAACCTTGACCTTTTTGTTGCAGAAACGAAAGAAAACCAATTGGTTTGGGGTCTACGCAATGAAGAAGGTTGGCTATCTTGCGATTCAACTGAATTCGAAAACAGCGAAGTCATGCCTTTCTGGTCTTCTAAAGAAGATGCAGAAGCACATAATGTTGAAGAATGGGCAGATTTTACTGTACTAGAAATCCCATTAGATATCTTTGTTGAAGATTGGCTTTTGACTCTTGCTGAAGATGGTGTTCTTGTTGGAACTAACTGGAACGATCAGTTAGAAGGCAAAGAAATGGAGCCTCAAGATCTAGCAAAGCTTTACATTGATTAAAGATTTCTGACCTCAACTTTATGTTGAGGTCTTTCTTTTTTATGCCTCTTCTTTCAATATCTCGACCAAGTGCATAGTTTTACTACTCTTTTTCTTAGTACACCCAACTCAATCACAACGCTGATGCGTTAAAAGCGCTATGATAACTCAACTTTAAAGGCACCTTAAATTAAAGGCTCGTTTAAACATGCGCGTGCTCTATCCCTTGCTTGCGTCACTTTTGCTCACTCCAGTATATGCAAGCGACACTCAAGATATTGAACCAAACCAAAATATCACACAGTGGCACTCTGTCTACCAAACCACACTACGAAGCAACCCTGAGTCGGCATTGAGCATGCTTCAAGATCGCTACCATACAGCGAAATCGGACAGCGAAAAGCTCTACGTAAGTGGATTGATTTATGAATATATGTCAAACATAAATCAGCCTTACTACGGCAGCAGTCAAGTCTTAGACAACCCTTTTTCTCAATTAGAATCAGAATATATTCTTGCCTTAAATGAACGTAAGCATGGTAGTTACGAGGCCTCAGTAGATAGCTTTTCTTCTTTGCGACAGACAATGAAGAAAATATCCGATTCCGAAGGCAAGGCTCTGATGAACTATCAACTTTGTTATACGCTGAATCAACAAGGTCGTTATCACAAAGCAAACTTTTATTGCTCATCCTTAGAGAGCCACTTAAATCATAAGCATCAAGAAAACTTCCCTGTTGATCTCGCTTTGCGCGTGGTAGCAAATAACTACAATTACCGCGGTGACTATGAAAAAGCCTTAAGTTTGTATCGACAGTTGATGGCCAACATGTCGACGCAAAGCGATCCTTCAGGGATTTACAATGACGTCGGCAATTTACTTGCAGAGCTGGGGCAATTTGAACAATCAGAGCAATATCTCATTCAAGCCTTACTGGTTCGCCAAGATGAAGGGACACCTCTTGAAGTTGCGCAAGTCGAACATAGTCTAGGAGCGATGTACAGAAAATCCAAAGAACTCGATAAGTCCATCAGCCACTACAAAAATGCATTAACGATTCTCGAACAACTTCATTATCCATACGGGCAAGGGTTGACCTATTTAGGGTTATCTGCTGCTTTGGCCGATTCTGGGCAATTGGATACCGCGGTAGATTACATTGGAAGAGCATTAAACATTGCCCAAACTTATGAGAATACGCACCTTGAAACAGAGGGTCATTTGGCTGCTGGATTGGCATATTTAAAGAACCATACACCCGAAAAATCGATTGAACACGGTACAATTGCGTTAAGATTAGCGGTAAAAAACGCTAGGCCCTTATTGCAAGCGCAAGCCCAATTACTCCTCTCAAAAGCATACCAAGCTCAAAATGATTACAAAAAGGCGCTGGAGCATCACAAGGCCTACTCGACGATTGAACTAACGAACCGAGACGCGAGTAATATCAAGGCGTTAGAGGCACTAGATCTCACTAAAAAAGAGTATGAATATGATCTACAAGTCGCGCAGTTGAACAACGAAACTCTTCTAAGTCAGTACCAGTTTGAAAAACTCACAGACCAACAACGCACTTATAATTTTGTTGTTTTCTGTTTATTGATTCTCCTCGCTCTGGCATTGATGGTTCAGCGACAAACACGCTTAAAAGCCAAAATAGACAGCTTAACGTGTGCATTAAACAGAGCGGCAATTATAGAGACGATTAAAAGCCACACCTCCAAAGCGGAAGGAGACTTCCGCTACGTTCTAGCATTAATCGATCTAGATGACTTTAAGGCGATTAATGATCAGTATGGTCATCCGACTGGCGACTTAGTACTACAACAGGTATGCAAAGCGCTTAAAGCTAAACTTAATAAGGGAGAGTACTTGGGTCGTTTAGGTGGAGAAGAGTTTATCTTGCTATTGAAAAACGTCGATGAGATTGACGTTCCCTTTAGAATACAAAGTCTGCATAAAACAATTTCAGAAAAGAGTGTACATTCGCTTAATAACCATCAATTGAATATATCTGCGAGTCTGGCCTATCTATCAACCTCAATGCCACTCACCAACTTTGATGAGCTCTATTCGATATTAGACCAAGCGTTATACAATGCTAAGAAGCAAGGAAAAAACTCCCTTGTGGATGCATACAACGAGCCGATCAGTTTAAGTGCTGAGTATATTCTCTAATAAAACCAAACCACCAGCGTAGTGGTTTGTTATAGGTGGAAGCATCAGTAAGCCATTCAGATGCAACACCATCATCAAGGAGTCTTTGTGCCCAAGGCAAGAAAAAACATTCAGTCTCTAGAGCGAGGTTTTCTAATCCTCGAGTTGCTCTCGATGAGTGAGTCTCCCCTATCATTACAGACGATCAGTAATGCGATCCAGTTAAATAAGACGACTGTTCACGGGTTACTTGCGACTCTACACTCTCTTGGATATGTATCCAAACACAACCATAGCTACAGCCTAGGGTTTAGATGCTATGAACTGTCTAAGCCGATTGAACAAAAAAACGAAGCTATCCGACAACATTTTGTTCCATTGCTGAAAAAAATGGCCCAAGTGACTAACAACACAGCTTACCTCGCTGTACAAAGTGGCGCTAAAGAGTACTTGTATATCGATGCTATAGAGCAGGATAACCCTCTTACTATCCGTAGCCCGAGAGGGAAACGAGAAGGACTCACAACATCTGCGATCGGCAAAGTTTTTCTTAGTTTTGATGATGAGCTTCGTCGAACATTACGCCTTGAAAACCAAATATCCCCCACGTTAGAAACTGAACTTAATCAGGTTGTATTATCAGGTTACGCACTCGATTTAGAAGAGGCAGAGCCAAACCTCAATTGCTTAGCGATCCCCCTTTACTTGGATGGTAAAGTCGTTGCTGTTGCAGGTGTTAGCGGTGCTGCCTCCGAACTGACGGTCACTAGGCTAAAACACTTTGCCAGCATCTTTCTCAAATTTTAAGATTTGACAATGTCGAATCCTAGGCCATTTTTATACTGTTTTGATTACATGCTTATACGTCGCCTCTAATATGGTCGTTGTTCAACTCAACAACGTAGGAGAAGCGATGTCTACTGTATTAATCACCGGCGCTAACCGTGGCTTAGGCTTGCAATTTGTCCGCCACTACCTTGGAAAAGGTTGGCAAGTTATCGCAACTTGTCGTTCACCAGAAAATGCTAAGCAGCTCAATGAACTAGTAACCCAATCTAATCAACTTCAACTGATGGCTCTAGACGTCACTAACCAACAAGATATCGATCAGTTAGCCACTCGATTAGCGGATCGTCCGCTCGATCATTTAATTCTTAATGCAGGTGTATTAGGCGAAGAGTGTGCAAAGCTTGGCGAAATGACCCAGAAAAAATGGCTAGAAGTACTAAACATAAATACCGTCGCACCTGCCCTGCTAATTCAAGCCCTACAAGACAACGTTGCGAAAAGTCAGCACAAAACCATCGTGGGAATCTCAACCCGAGTTGCGAGTTTAAGCGATAACAGTTCAGGTAACATGTACAGTTATCGAGCATCTAAAGCAGCGCTTAATCAGGTTCTAGTATCAGCAGCACGCAATCTCGAATCGCGAGGAGTAAAAACTGTCGCAGTTCATCCCGGCTGGGTAAAAACCGATATGGGCGGTGAGGACGCAACCTTTTCTGCCGAGGAAAGTGTTGCAGGCATTGTTTCGGTCGCAGAACAGCTAACACTTGAGCAATCCGGAAGCTTCCGCGTATTTGATGGCTCTACAATCGAATGGTAATTGATCTCTAAATGACGTCTCCCGGCCAAATTGAAGGCCGGGAGAATACAGTAAACTAATAGGCCAAAAAGATAAAAGCTCGCACTATCGTCAGACAAGCGAGCCCTTATCGTCTATGGTGTTGTACTACTGTCAAACGCTGAGGAAGTCAGCGATTGCAGAGGCGTCATTTAGGCAATGATTTCCTGTGAAACTCACTCAATCATCCCATTCAGGCGCTAGCCCTTCAGGGTTTACTTCGCGGCCATTTCTTTCTAACGCATCTATCTTTGCAATCGCCTCTTCACTCAGATTAAGTTCAAGTGCTTTCAGGTTACTTGCCAAATTCTCTCGTTTAGTTGAAGACGGGATCACCGCGTAACCTTTTGACAAAGCCCAAGCAAGCGCGACTTGAGCGGGCGTGGCCTGATAGTCCTCAGCAATACCTGCAATAGTTGGGTCCCCAAGTACTTTCCCATATGCCAAGGTCATGTAAGACGTTACCTGAATATCGTTTTCCTGCATGAAGCTGACCAACTTACGATTTTGCAAATAAGGGCTAAGCTCGATTTGGTTAGTAACAATATTCTCTTTACCGACCACTTCTATCGCTTGTTGCAACAAGTCAATATTAAAGTTGGATACGCCAATATTACGGGTTAACCCTTGCGATTTAGCTTCAAGTAATGAAGCCATGTATTCGTTCAAGTTATTGTTATTGCCAGGCCAATGGATCAAGGTCAAATCCACATAATCTGTATTTAGCTTTTCTAAGCTCTCTTTTAGACTTGGAATGAGTTGTTCCGTGTTCATGTTATCAACCCAGATCTTGGTCGTAATGAATAGCTCATCACGTGCAATACCGGATTGTGTCAATACTTCACCGATTTCTGCCTCATTACCGTAAATCTGTGCAGTATCAATTACGCGGTAACCCACTTCTAACGCATTACGGACTGAATCCTTAACTACTTCACCCTCTAAACGAAACGTGCCGACGCCAAATGATGGTACTTTCATCTAAATCTCCTGAATTATCGATTTTATAGTTGATTCGAAGCAAAACTTTACGCCGCAAGAAACTTTCCGTAAAGTTAACAATACTCAAATCTAATTTGAAATATATTCAACAATGAAAGCTACTCTAGATGAAATGCGCACCTTTATGGCCGTGGTCGATACGGGTTCAATCAGCTCTGCGGCTGAACTGTTATCGATGACCGTCTCGGCGGTGAGTCGATCGGTATCTCGGCTAGAAGCCAAACTCGAAACGACCTTGTTAAATCGCACAACCCGTAAGTTAGATGTTACTAATGAAGGAACGATATACCTCGATAAAGTCAGACATATTGTAGAAGCAGTAGAGAATGCCGAAGCACAACTGAAAAGCCAGAAATATAAGCCTTCTGGCCTCCTACGAATAAACGCAGCTACCCCCTTCTTACTGCACGTACTAACTCCGCACATTGCTAAATATCAGAGCTTGTATCCAGAAGTCGAAATCGATCTCAATTCCAATGAGGAAAATATTAGCCTTTTGGGAACAAAAACCGATATTGCTTTTCGTATCGGTGAGCTACAAAACTCAACCATGCGCGCGATATTTCTTGGTAAAAGTCGGATTCGAATCGTCGCGAGTCCAGAGTATTTAAGACAACATGGTACTCCAACCTCAATAGATCAGTTACTCAATCACAAGCTACTTGGATTCAACAAGCCGGAGTATCTTAAGGAATGGCCGATCATGGATGATAAGAACAAACTTCTGCGTATTATGAGTAGCCTAAGATCTGATAATGGCGAGACGCTAAGATGTTTAGCCTTACATGGTGCGGGGATAGCTTGCCTGTCTGACTTTATGACCTACTCTGACCGACAAGCTGGTCGCTTAGTGGGCGTGCTTAGTGAACACACGCATAATGTCGAACAGCCCGTTCATGCGGTGTATTACAAAAATGCCAGCACCTCACGCCGGATCAGCTCTTTTATTGACTTCATCAAGCAAGAAATCAAGGTAGAGAACCACCAGTTCCTTTAAAGACCACCGCTGTTTGTAGCAAAACACTTTTGTCTTTTTGCCGCTTTTTCTCACAACAAAAATCTCATAGTGTCCTGAATATCAGGGAGGCACCTTGCCTCCTAGTACTCACAGTAATAGTCAGGCTTCATAATGCATAAAGATTTAAGTAACAGATTCACCATCGGGGTTGAGCTCCCCCTAGATAATGACTGGACCCAAGAAGGCCAGAAAAAACGCCTGCTCCAACGAAAACCGTTCGGCGTACCAGACATGAGTGCACATAAACAGCGTATTATGTTAGCCGATAAGTTAGGCTTTAACGTAGCGTGGGTGAGAGATGTCCCGTTGTACGACCCTAACTTTGGAGACGCGGCACAAATTTATGAACCGTTCAGTTATCTTGGCTATCTCTCTGCGTGCACCGACAACATTCTACTAGGGACAGCAGCGATAGTATTACCGTTAAGACAACCTTGGCTAGTGAAAAAAGCCGCTGCGACCATCAACGAGTTAAGTGGTGACCGCCTGATACTCGGTGTGGCTAGTGGAGACCGCCCTAGTGAATATCCCGTTTTTAATGCCAACTTTGACAGCCGTGGATCAGCTTTTCGAGAAAGTGTAGAGATTTTGAAAGATACGAAAAATGATAAACTGGGTAACGATCTACAGTTATTACCCGAGTTTGCTGATATTCCTATCTATGTCGCAGGGTTAGCGCAGCAAAGTCCACAATGGATAGGAGAAAACCTAGACGGCTGGCTCGCCTACCCAGGCACACCTGATGATCATGAACACCGCGTTGCACTTTGGCGCTCCGTAGCGGGAAACAAACCCTACGCCAGCTTTATTCATCTTGATTTAGTCGATAACCCAAATGCACCAGTCGTTCGGCATCATTTTGGTATCCGGGCCGGAGTCAATGGCTTGAGCGATGAGCTAGAAAAAATGCAAGAAGCAGGAGTCAATCACATCGGGTTGCATTTCCGTCGTAATAGCCAACCAATTGAGAAATCAATGGAACAGATCGCTCAGTACGTGTTGCCACGCTTTAACTAAGATCAAATAAAAATATGTGCCACCTTACTAAGGGGTGGCACGCTAGGCTTGGCACTTGGAAAAACAAAAGCTGCAATAACGACAAAACTCTTTTGTTAAAACAACAATAATAGAGTTATTTTAAAGTAAGTCTTGGTTGAATAAAGTCGATGAACGCGGAAATACGTTTAGAGACTGAAGAAGATTTGTAGAACACAGCATTGACCTGTTCTCGTCCAGTATTTGTGATTTTTTCCGATTCAAACAATGCCACTAACCGTCCAGAATCAAGATCATCTTTCACCATAAAGCCAGATAAACATGCAATGCCGTTCCCTGCCAGCACTAACTGTCTAACCGTTTCACCACTGCTGGATAGGATATCAGGCTCTATCATCTCAAACCCTCGTAATGGCCACTGATTTAACACTTTAGCGCCAGAAAAACCGATCAAGTTATGACTGCGCAAATCGCTCACCGCTTCAGGGAAACCTCGTTTAGATAAATAACCAGGCGTGGCAACGATAAATAGTGGGCTTGTTCCTAAAGGTTTAGCATGCAGTGTTGAATCCGATAATCGTCCAATACGTATCGCCACATCGGTTCTTTTTTCCAATAGATCCACAAAACCCTCATTAGAGGTAAGATCGAGCTGAATATCAGGATAAGCCTCTTTAAATGGCTGAATTAACGGCACAAGTTGATGTAAAACAAATGGGCTAGCGGCATCAACTCTTAAGCGCCCCTTGGGTAGTTCACCTCGTGTAATGATCTCTTCTTCAGCTTGCTGTATTTGTAGTAAACCTAAGCGAACCGCTTCAACAAACTGATGCCCTTCCTCAGTAACTTCCACTCTGCGTGTCGTGCGATTCAGCAAGGTTACCCCCAACTGTGATTCAACTTTACTAACCGCACGAGATACCCTAGCGACTTGAATACCTAGTGCATCAGCAGCGGAAGAAAATCCACCACTATCCACAACTGCCATGAGAATCTCTAATTCATCTGATCGGGTTAACATTTCATCCCCTTTCTTAACTGCGCATTTTCATCATTTATAACAAAAGTATTTTGTAATAAACACCATTTTTCGCAACGAATAACTCTTTAATAATACACGACATGGAAACGGGCTATTCGTTTATCCATTCATATTCAATGATTATAAGAGAGAGTTGTTATGCCTTTAGCTTTACTTGCATTGACGCTTAGCGCCTTTGCTATTGGAACCACGGAGTTTGTAATTGTCGGTCTGATACCGACTATGGCCTCCGACCTCAACGTATCATTACCTTCAGCGGGTCTTTTAGTTAGCCTGTACGCACTTGGTGTTGCGGTTGGTGCTCCCGTTTTAACAGCGCTGACTGGTAACTGGAAAAGAAAGTACGTTCTGCTTTCTGTTATGGCACTGTTTGTTCTTGGCAATCTGTTAGCCTGGCAAGCACCTGGATACAACACACTAGTTACAGCAAGGATACTGACCGGGCTTGCACACGGTGTGTTCTTTTCGATCGGCTCGACTATCGCCACTGGCCTAGTGTCAAAAGAAAAAGCCGCTAGCGCAATTGCTATTATGTTTACCGGTCTCACCGTAGCTCTAGTGACGGGCGTGCCACTTGGCACCTGGATTGGCCAGACATTTGGTTGGCAGGCAACCTTCCTAATCGTCGCGATCCTTGGAATCATCGCACTGATAGGAAGCGCTCTGCTAGTGCCGAGTAATCTGAAACAACCACCAGCAACCAAGCTGTCATCGCAAGTAAAAGTCTTGACTCAGCCTCGTCTACTTTTGGTGTACGCAATCACCGCGCTCGGTTACGGTGGTACGTTCACAGCCTTCACTTACTTGGCTCCTATTTTGGAAGAAGTTTCGGGGTTTGGCTCTAGCGCTATCAGCCTAATTATGTTGGTTTATGGTGTATCAGTCGCATTCGGCAACATCTGGGGCGGAAAGATGGCCGACTCTATGGGGCCAATCAAAGCTCTGACAGCGATTTTCTCGGGCCTAATTGTGGTATTGCTCGTGTTTAGTGTCACAGCATTTAATCCAATTTCTGCAGTAGTGACCATTCTTGTCTGGGGTGCCTTTGCCTTTGGTAACGTTCCAGGACTTCAAGTTTATGTTGTCAAACTAGCAGAGAAATATTCACCTGATGCAGTCGACGTCGCTTCTGGTCTCAACATTGCTGCATTTAACGTAGGTATTGCACTGGGTTCTTGGGGCGGTGGCCTTATCGTGGCCAATGCTGGGCTGATGCACACACCTTGGATTGGCGCGATCGTAGTATTAGGTGCTCTACTACTAACCCGTTTCAGCGGAATGCTAGACAAGCGTGGAGAGCAGCACGCAACGGCACACTGATTCACGTTCCGAATCTATAAAAATCACTTAAATTAGCCCGGCATTACGTCGGGCTTTCAATACAGAGTTTAAATACACCATTGACTGAGGTAGAAAGTTTATTCTACCCTTAGGTAAAACAAACGTTCTACCTGGTGTATCAAATAGTGAAAGAAAAAATCGCAGCAAGCCTAGAAAAAGCATTCAGTCAGTATGGCTTCGCCGAGCCTAGCGTACCCCAACTCAAAAACGCCTGCGAAGTCAGCCTGAGAACCCTGTACAAATACTACCCCTCCAAGGAAGCGATGATTGTTGCAGCTCTCGAGCATCGCCATCAAAGGTATTTGAGTTTTTTGCTCGAAGACGCCCCTGCCAATGGAACACCGGCTGTATTACACCTATTCACTCGCCTCGAGGATTGGATGAAGGAGTTTGCACCGAATGGCTGCATGTCCATCAATGCATTAGCAGCCTATCCAGAAAATCTATCTATTAATCAAGCAGTAAAACAACACAAATTGGCGGTTCGTCAGCTTATGGTCCAACTAAGTCAGCGAGAAGACCTCGCAACCACACTCTTCTTGTTACATGAAGGTCTATCCAACGCATGGCCGGTTCTCGGTCACGCTGCCTTTGCATCCGCTGAACACACTCTGCTAGAACTAATGAAGGAGAACAATCAATGACCACAATCCCGAAAGTAATGAAAGGCGTCCAACTTATCGGTCATGGTGGGCCAGATATGCTTCGTTACCGCGATGATATACCTGTGCCAGTCCCCTCGCCTGATGATGTATTGATCCAAGTAGCCGCCGCCGGAGTCAATAACACCGACATCAATACCCGAACAGCATGGTATTCTAAAAACGACGCCAATAGCATGGATGCAAGTTGGTCAGGAGACGCGCTATCTCTCCCTCGAATCCAAGGTGCCGATGTATGCGGTACCATCGTCGCTGTTGGTGAGAATATCTGCCCATCACGAGTCGGCCAGCGCGTGCTCATCGAACCATGTATTACGCGCTTCAACAGTCAAGCACTTAGCTTGCCTTGGTACTTCGGTTCAGAATGTGATGGTGGCTTTGCTCAGTTCACTGTTGTTGACAGTAAACATGCATATGCAGTGAATAGTAGTTTATCGGATATCGACTTGGCCTCCTTCCCTTGTTCTTATTCAACTGCAGAGAACATGCTTGTCCGCTCTAATGTCACAGCGAGCGATACTGTACTGATTTCAGGGGCATCCGGTGGTGTTGGCTCTGCCGCAATCCAACTGGCGAAGGCGCGTGGAGCATACGTCATTGCTATCGCCAGCCCAGAAAAGAAAGAACAGATCACGGCATTAGGAGCAAACCAAGTTATCCCTCGCGATGCAAATTTGCCGGCGACTCTCGGAGAAAACAGCGTTGACGTAGTGATTGATTTGGTCGCAGGAGAGCAGTGGCCACAATTTCTTCAGGTACTAAAGCCAGGATCAAGATACGCTGTTTCCGGCGCCATAGGCGGCCCAATTGTCGAGCTGGATGTAAGAACTCTTTACCTTAAAGACCTAGCGTTATTTGGTTGTACCGTTTTGGCACCAGAAGTATTCGGTAACTTGGTTCGCTATATCGAACAGAACGCAATTCGTCCCTTAGTCGCGGAGTCATTTCCCTTGAACCAGATAGGTCAAGCGCAAGAAGTATTTTCACGCAAGCAACATATTGGGAAACTGGTTTTGGAAATCACATAGCTTTTGTGATTAACAAAGACCTATACAAGTCATTGTAATTTGAGAACCCTTTAAGCATTCTACAAAATGTTCAGTAATTAGGAGTGCGCTACGGTTGGCTTAGCTTGTTATCCCTTTTCATCACGCTAAGCCAGCTTGTAAAAATATGTGTTTGTTTCTGAGTTATAAATGTTTAATACCAACATTATCTTACTTCTGGCGTTTATGAACAGAACCGAGATCTGAACGACTTTGGTGTTAAACCTACGATCCTATTAAATATTTTCCTGAACGCGCTCACATCTTGGTAACCCACTCTAAATGATATTGCGTCAAATGTTAGGGTTGTCGACTCAAGTAAATCACAAGCTTTTTGGACTCTTAAGCTTTGTATGTATTGGTTAACATTGAAACCTGTCGCCTTTTTAAAGCGTCGCTGCAATGTCCTTTCTGTTAAACAACTCAACTCTGCAAGCTCTTTATTGCTCAGTTTTCCTTGATAATGATCGTTTATATAGTGCTGTAGTTGAACAATTACCTCATCACCATGTTGGAAGTTTGGGGTAAACTGTTGATAAAAGCGTTGCTCTCTCGGACCAGTATCAATAACCAACATTTTTCCTAACAGGCGCATTACTGCCGGTGACGCAAATAAGGAAACCAATTCCAAGCCTAAATCCACCCATGACATCATACCCCCAGCCGTAATGATCGTTCCTTCGTTAATAAGGATGGCTTCTTGTCTTACGTGGATATCGGGAAACTGACTCGCTAATGAAGGAGCCAAGCCCCAGTGTGTTGTACAAGACTTATTGGTCAACAACTGGGTTTGAGCAAGAATAAAAGTACCAGCGCAGGCGGAGGCTAAAATCGCACCTTTACTATATTGGACATTTAACCAGTCGAGTAGCTCTGGCTCTGGTTCTAAGTAATATTGACCAGTGCCGCTGGGCGGAATCATTACCGCTGTTTTCACATCGAAGTGCGTGTTTGACCAGTGATCCAATATCTCTACTTCAAAGTGCACATCAACGCCCAATTTAGCCGCCGCACGGTTTGCCATCTCGAAGAGTTCGCTTAAACCATATACGGAGGCTTGCGAGCTATCTGGGTAATTAACGAGTGCTATTTTCATTTATCTTCAAGTGTCGCTTTTTGACTCTTTTGTGTCATTTTAGACTCTAAAGAAGGTGGCTAAAAGTCTTTATATTATTCGTACCGCAATGATCCTCAATAAAAGGAAAAGAAAATGACTCAAAAAGCCCTACTTGTAATTGATTTGCAAAACGACTATTTCCCAGAAGGAAAGTTTCCTTTATGGAATACAGAATCAACTTTAGACAATGTTAAGAGAGCAATAACTAAAGCCAATGAGCAAAACATTCCTGTGATTCATATTCAGCATATTGCCGACCCTGCCATGGGTATTGCCCCATTCTTCAATGAAGGCAGCGACGGTGCCAATATTCACCCAGAAGTTCTTGCTTTAGCGCCGAATTCCGAAATCGTGGTAAAGCACTTCGCAGATAGCTTTGAAGGAACACGTTTAGAAGAAGTATTGGCAAGCAAAAATGTAACGGAGTTACTTGTATGCGGAATGATGACACAAAACTGCGTGACACATACTGCTATCTCAAAATCTGCGGACAAGTATGATGTTTCGATCTTAATGGATAGCTGTACCACGGTCGATGAAATGATTCACAACATTGCACTTCACGCTGTCTCAACGAGAGTTCCCCTCGTAACTATTGAAGATAAGCTGTAATACACGTAAAACCTTTCGCTCACACAATGCGGGCGAAAGGTCACACATATATGCACTTTCATTGATATTTACTTACTTTGTGTTAAACATTGGTTTCCAAACAGTTACAAGGAAACGTTTATGAAATGGATAGTCGTATTGTTTATTAGCTTATTTTCAGTTTTCAGCCATGCGAAAGAGTGGAAACAAATTCGCTTCACTGTTGAAGGGGCTTACCCTCCATTTAGCTGGACGACAAAAGAGGGAAAGCTAGAAGGGTTTGAAGTCGACCTCGCTAACGCGTTATGCAAAGAGTTAGAAGTAAAGTGCGTTATCTCAAAAATGGATTGGGATGGCATCATCCCTTCTCTCCTTAGTCGCAAGAACGATGCGATTATTGCTGCAATGACAATCACAGAAGAACGAGAAAAGAAAGTCGATTTCACCGTCCCTTATGCAAAAGTACCGACTCGTTTTGTAATGAAAAATGATAGAGAAATCAACATGGATGACGGCAGCCTAAATCGTTTATCTATTGGAGTTCAAAGAGCCACAATTGGTGATAAGTACCTTTCGGCCTTGTATCCAGATATTGATATTCGTCGTTATGGTACGTTCGATGAGGCATTTACCGATCTACTCAATGGACGGTTAGATGCTGTATTTGGCGGCTCAATCGGTTTAAGTGCTGGTTTTCTTGAAACTGCACAAGGTCAAGGCTATCACTTTACTGGACCAGCGTTTACTGAGGAAAAGTGGTTCGGTCGTGGCATTGGCGTAGCAGTGAGAAAACAAGACAAAGAATTAAAAGCATTACTCGATAGCGGAATACAAAAATTGATCCAGAGCGGTAAGCATAAAACCATCGCCAGCAAGTATTTCTCCTATAGTATTTACGAGTAACCTCTTTATCTTTTTATAGCCTGCGCGGTATAGGAAACTTCCCTTTCCCTATATGGCGACAAAAACGGAGCCCTCGAGCAGTCGCCCGAGGGTTATTTTTATAAAAAAGCCCACGTATATAAGTAACCCGCTCCCATGGCCATCGTTAAGATAACGATTAGGAAGGCAGCGATCATTTGGTTCTTAAAAATTGATTTCAACAAAATCACTTCTGTAAGACTTGCGCCAGCACTACCAATAATAAGCGCCATAACAGATCCAAGAGCCATACCTTTTTGTACTAGTGCCGCGCTAAGTGGAATGACCGCCTCTGCACGGATGTACAATGGAATACCAATGATTGCTGCGACCGGAATCGCGTACCACTTCGCTTCACCAGCGAACTCCGCAATGAACTCCGTCGGGATGAAGCCATAGATAAATGAACCAATCGCAATGCCCATCATGAGATAAGGGAACACTTGCTTAAAGTCTTTCCAAGTTGATTGCCAAATACGTACCCAGCGGCTAGGTTCTTTCTCTTCCACGACTGTCGCTGTTGCACTACCGTCTGATGAGCAGCAAGACACTTCCACTTTAGGTTCAGGTTTTGGTGCATCACCACAACAAGATGTTTTCGCCGCAACTGGCGTAGGTTCATTGCAGGCGCTGGTACCACAGATTGATGCTGGTCTCGCTTCTTCTTTTTTCTTGCTTGAATCGCCACAAGAAGTACCGCACGAAGAAGAACCTACCGCTTGATATGCTTCTGGTTTGACGTAACGTTCAAACCCTAGTTTTTCAAGTACATAGCCTGCTACCACTGATTCTGACATCGCGATAGCAAAGTAAAATACCGCAACTTTCCAACCAAAAGTCACCACAAACAAGCCAATAATCACTGGGTTAAGCAACGGGCTTGCAAATAGGAACACCATCATAGGTCCAAAACCTGCTCTTGCACGCAACAAGCCTTTTAAGAAAGGAATGGTCGAACACGAACAGAAAGGCGTAATCGAACCTAGCAACGCAGCAATGAAGTAACCTTTACCCTTTTTCGAGCTGAGAATAGATTGAATTTTTTCTGGCGTTAGAAAATCTTGCAACACACCGACAATGTAGCTAATTGCCAGAAATAAGATGATAAGTTCGGTTGCTAGAAACGCAAACATATCCAGCGCTTCTTTAGCCATAGTTATAATTTCTGTATTCACATTTACTCTCCTAGTCATTTTTCGCTAACGAGCTTACCTGATAGATAAGCCTTTATTTCGATATTTCTGGAATTATAGAATCATAAAACAAAAAATCAACAGAGTATTTCCATAAAAATGGAATAATAAAACTAGTCATTACTTATCATAAAGTTACATGTCGTTAGCTATGCAGACTGGTTGTCGATGATAATTTCAGAGCATCTCGATTCCTTTTTATCAAACATAACCTAAAATTATCAAAATAAGAAAAAACCATAATTATTGCAGCAGCACCCTCTGAGTTAGTATGACTTTCGACCATTCTTAATAATAAGGAAAACCTATGAGAGCGATAACTTACCAACGAGATAACGATACTTTCTCTTTATCCGAATTACCTACACCAAAACTAGAAACCCAATTTGATGTATTGGTTAAAGTTAACGCTGTTGGTTTGAACCCTGTCGATGCAAAAATTCATTATTGGTCAGACATGGTCACTAACATGGATAACAATTTTGTTGGCGGGTTAGACGTATCAGGAGAAATAGTCTCTGTAGGCGATGCGGTCGTTGATTGGAAGGTTGGCGATAAAGTGTTGTATCACGGAAACATGAGACGCCATCACGGTGGATTCGCTGAATTTGCTATCCATGATTCAAGAACGCTCATAAAGCACCCTCAGGTTCCGGTTGAAGTGGCAGCATCTACACCTTGCGCAGCCTGGACCGCATATCGCGCTTTGGTAGACAAGCTCGATATTTCAAATCGAAGCAGCATTTTTATCGCCGGAGGTGCTGGCGGCGTTGGAAGCTTTGCTATTCAGTTAGCAAAGACATTTGGTGTTGAACAGATCATTGCTACTAGTTCAGAAGCTAATCACGCATATTTGTCCTCGTTAGGAGCAACCCATACGATTGATTATCATCATGAAGATGTAGTTCAGCGAGTAATGGACATTACCGGAAATCATGGCGTTGAGGTTGCACTCGATTGTGTAGGCGGTGATAACGACCGAATTGCAGCCTCGGTGTTAACCTTTGAGGGCGAAATGGTGGAGCTCGTCAAGACTGTCGACCCTTCTCAATATCCAGATGCCTTCTTAAAAGGCTTGGGCTTCCACCAAATAAGTTTGGGCTCTGGTCATGTCTTTGGCGAGAGAGGGTTTGCAAGTATCGTTAATGCCGGAAAGGAAGTGTCTGAGCTATTAGAAAATGGAGAATTGGAAGTACCGAAACTGAAGATCATCGGCTTAGAGGATGTAGGTAACGCACTCTTGGACATGCGAAATCAGAGAACAGTTGGAAAGATTGTCGTTAATCTGAACCAAAAATAATTAATAAAGATCTCGAGGCAAACTGGCAAAGTAATGAGCAAGTTAAAGCATCTTGTTACTTTGCCAGATATGAAAGACCTTTATTTTGTCTATAACGATGAATGAAAAACAAAACCTCTTGCCATACTTCCCTGCGCTTCACCAAAATTAGGCGTTTTCGAGAGTGTCTCTCCAAGTCGCTAGCAATTTAATATGACGTGGTTCAATCCCACAGCAACCACCAATAATGCTTGCTCCCTGCGCATGCCACTTTTTAGCATACTCAAGATATTCAGTCGGAGAGAAATGACGAACTTCCTGAATGGTCTTGTTGGCTTGGTGCGCTTGCTTTATCGGAGCAAAGCTATTTGCGAAAACACCTATCGTCAATTCTCTACCTGACTCACTCAATACTGCTTGTGTATCTATGATCGCTTGCTCGACAACTTCAGGAATAGAGCAATTGAAAAAGATACCTGAAACATTTGTTTTCAACAGCGTATTAACCGCGACTTTAAGAGATTCCCCTGAGCGAAGGCGAGGCAAAGAGTTAGGCTCATCCATTAAGGTGAAAGCAAGATAATTGGGCTTATCTGTTTTGGCTAAAATTATTGATAGAACTTCAACTTCAGCGAGGCTAGACACGGTCTCAGCTAACCAAATATCAACATATTGATCTTGAGCTTCAAATAACTCAGAAGCCACTTCCAGTGCCCTTTTCGGCTCGAATAATTCAGGCCTGTAAGACCCCATTACAGGAGGAAGAGAACCCGCAACGAGCACTCTATCGTTAGAGCTGGTGACTACATCTCTTGCAATTTTGGCTGCAGATTTTGCTAACTCAGTCCCCCGTTTTGCATAGAGTTCCTCGCCTAAGTGAAATGGAACACATGCATAACTGTTGACAGTGATAATCTCTGCGCCAGCGTCTATGAAATTCTCATGTGCCATTTTTACATATTGTGGTGATTCAATTAGCGCTTGTGCACTCCAAAGCGGCTGAGAAAAAGGGGCGCCAATACGTTTTAACTCTCGCCCCATGCCACCATCTAAAATTGTTACTTTCTTCATTTAGACATCCATACCGCCAAACATCCACAAGCTCTATTCAAACACAATTTTTATCAATTCAAAATGAAATTGTTATGTTTAAAGTGAACAAATACTTAATGGCTGATTAAACACTCTAGTATTTACCAGACCTTTCATTCGGACCAAGATAATGTTATCGCCATTAACTTCGAGTAAAAAGCCCATTATCTATGTCTCTCGGCGAGGCGGGCGTTACGAGCCACAATAGTGCATGAAGTGATTGAGGGACTAACCCTCAATCAAATTTTCTTTTTATTATAAGACCTTAGATAAAAACTTCTGTAATCTAGGATTGGAGGGGTTATCAAAAAATCGCTCAGGAGAGTCAGAAACCAAAAGCTCACCATCTTCCATAAACAACACCCTATCAGCGACCTCTTTTGCGAAACCCATTTCATGAGTAACCACTACCATCGTCATTCCGTCCTTGGCCAAATCTTTCATCACATCAAGAACTTCTCCAACCATTTCAGGGTCTAGTGCTGATGTGGGTTCATCAAACAACATAATGTTGGGCTTCATTGCTAACGCACGAGCGATTGCGACGCGCTGCTGCTGTCCACCTGATAAATGATTAGGATAATTATCCATTCTCTCCGACAGACCGACTTTATAAAGCAAATCTTTTGCTTCTTTCTTCACCGATTCAGGGTCACGTTTAGAAACCTTTAAAGGTGCTAACATGACGTTCTCTATCGCCGTTTTATGTGGAAAAAGGTTGAAGCCTTGAAATACCATGCCCACATCAGCGCGTAGTTTATTGATATCCGTAGATTTGTGGTACATATCGATACCATCTACGATTATAGACCCACTATTTATTGTCTCTAATTGATTGATCGTCCGTAAGAATGTTGACTTACCAGAACCTGACGGTCCTACGATGACAATCACTTCCCCTTTTTCTACATTTACCGATACGTCCTTGAGCGCATGGCAGCCATTAGGGTAAATTTTATTAATTGTTTTTGCTGAAATAATGTATTCCATTAATGACTCCACCATTAATCACTTGCTGCCAATTTCTTTTCTAACGTTTGTATTGCCCAAGATAAGGTACTAGTCAGAAGCAAATAAAGGGCCGCTACGGTAAACCAAACTTCAAATGGGGCAAAACTACCACTTACGACTTCCCTGCCCGCTTTTGTCAGATCAGTAATCGAAATCACGGAGACAAGTGAGGAATCTTTTATCAGGTTGATAAACTGCCCGGCTAAGGGAGGTAATGTCTGCTTAAACGCTTGAGGTAAAATGACATAAATCATCGCTTTGGGATAATTCATTCCTAGTGAACGCGCCGCTTCCATTTGTCCTCTTGGGATTGACTGGATTCCTGACCGCACAATTTCTGCGACGTAAGCGGCGGTAAACACGGAGAGCGCTATCACTCCCGCAGTAAAACGCTCAAGGTCAAGCACAGTACCAATAAAGAAGTAAACGATAAAAATCTGTACTAAAAGAGGCGTTCCACGAATGACCTCGACATACACAAGCGCCAGCTTTTTTAATGCCGGATTGCTGGATATGCGCATTAGTCCGACAACTAAGCCCAACGCTAGAGCAATGATAAGTGACCAGAGTGAGATTTTAATGGTCGTCACAACACCATCTAAAATTGGGCCAGAGCGCCACTCTTTTATAGTTGCTAAGGTATCTCCTTCAAAAATAAGATCACCTTCATAGACGTCCACAGACTTATATTGGCTTAGTTCAAGAACAATATCACCATGAATACTCTCCAGAGCCAGTTGGTTATTCTCGTCGAGAATGATGTTCCCATCGACAGGCGCGGTAATGGATGAAGCAGCGTTAGTGGCAATATAAGGAAGGACACGCTCCCAATTCCAGCTGTAATCGATTCGCTTACCTGACAGATAGACAAGACCGCAAATTGATAGCAAAACAAGAACAAAAACAGCGTTCCACAATAGGGATTTAAAGTTATTTTGCATGTGATTCCGAGAATGACTTTGATTAAAGTTGGTTGGGTATTTGAATAAAGAAAAGCGTTAGCTTCACAGCGCGAACCGTTTGGTTGGCGATGAGCCGAGCCAGAAGCTAGCCGCTCCTCTACAATAACAAAATGATTACTTAACTTGCTTTAACCATTTATCGTCGTTAAACCACTTATCGTAAATGCGATCGTAAGTTCCATCGCCCTTAATTTGACGTAAATAGTTGTTTAAGAAGTTAAGCGTATCTGGATTTCCTTGCGGCACAGCCCAACCCAAAGGCTCGTAAGTAAACGGTTTAGCCAAGTGCATTAACTGCCCTTTGTTTTCCGCTACATAAATAGAGTTGTAAGGAAAGTCATAAACAAACGCATCTACCTTTCCGTTGGCAACCTCAAGTACCGCTTCAGACTGAGTTTCGTATAGATTTATCTTAGCTTTCGGAAGGTATCGTTTTACCGCTTGCTCACCCGTTGTCCCAAGCTTAGTTGCAACAACATATTCTGGACTATTGAGATCGCGGTAACTAGACACTTTACCTTCATGTTTGAGATCTACGAGAATGGATTGACCAATAACCACATAGGGATCAGCGAAATTCACCTGAGTATTTCGCATAGGTGTGATAGTCATCCCGCCCATAATCATGTGACACTTACCAGTCAACAGTGTTGGGATAATGCCATCCCATGAAGTGTTTACCGGCACAAACTTAACATCCATGGCACGCGCCATTTGCTTACCCAAATCGATATCAAACCCGATGTACTGCCCATTTTTTGCTGTCATTTCAAAAGGCATATACCCAGAATCAAAACAGACTTTTAGCTCCCCTGTACTTTTGATGTCGTCTAAAATTGGGTCTGCATTAACCGTCGTCGAAACAGCTAACCCCAGTGCAGCAAAACACAATAACTTTTTCATGGATATTCCTTTATCATTTGTTGTAAAGTTTTTTTATACACGACAATAGAATAAAAAACCACAAATAATGACTTTTTAATCACTAGAATTTGTAGAATCGTCACTAAGACGGAAGATCTGAATGAAAATCTATACCAAGCCATTGCAATTGAATTGCATGCATTAAGTGATTGAGCTGTAGGCAGGTCACTATAACGACAAGAAACATACGCTTTGACTGAATAGTCAGCGTTTCCGAGAGTGGTTTAATTATTAACGAAACCATACAGATATTCGCTTTTCCACATTGACCGTAATGTCAAAAGTGCTTGAGTTTTATTGTTGACAATTCTTCCATAGTCAATGGTCACAAATGTGATGTACAGCACATTTCTATAGTGGCACTATCACCTTTGTCGAGAGATATTAACAAGGATTCGTTGGACATCTTGACTTTGTAATACAAATAAAAAGGTGACTATATGAAAAAACTAATGACGCTCTCATCACTATTATTATTCAGTTTATCTGCTACTGCTGGTATTCATGTCGAACACTCTACAAACAAAGTTGTTCTCAATGACTTTACGACAAAAGATGCCGCTTATAGCTCTGCGTTTGATCTTGTCGATGAATACCAAACGCTATCAAAACATGAACTTAGAAATCGTCTAAACATCATTGGAAGCGGTTTCCCTCGTGATATTGCAATCGATGATAGTAAGGTGAGAGTTGAAGAATACGCACTTAACCGTGATGAAGTTAAATATCGTGCAATCATAAACTTCGATTATCACTTCAGAACAAGTGACGGCGGTAAAAACTAAAAAATCATCTGCACCTTTACTTTCTTAGAGTCCTTCCTATTTTAAGAAAGTAAAGGTGTCTAATCATATTGAAACGACTGCTTTTCATAAATCGCTCTCTCCTTACATAAACAGTATCAATCCCTACCTCTATCGTTTACATAAAAATAATTTTTCCAATCTTCATTGAGATACATTTCGTCGTTTGGCGCTTTATCATTCACTTGGTTCGCCATATGGATTCCACATCACTTAAATGAAAAAGACCCTTGAAATTGAGTTCACTTTTTTATGACGATTAACTCAACCTAAGATTGACAATTTTCGTTATATTTTTCTCGTTTATAGCAATATATAGAAAAACTCTTTTTGTTTTAATTAACCATAAGACGTAAAAAAAGGCAACAAGATACTTCTTGTTGCCAAAGAAAAAATCATCATTCAAAAAATATGAAAATGAAAACTAGCAGTGGACTAGCTAACAAAACAATTATATTCAAAACACTTAAACAAGTAACGATCAATATAATCCATTATATATGGACGAAAGTCAGCACTTATGAACTTACACCGATAAATAAAAAAGCCTGAAAATAGTTTCAGGCTTTTTAGCTTTATTAATTTTTTAGAATGAATATCTCGCAGCTATTGCAAGAATATCGTCTTCATTGTCTACATCTGTAATTCTGTATTCTGCTAGTGCTTTAAAATTAGAAGTCAAATCGTACTCTGCACCTAGTGAGTAGTAATCGACGACATCTTCATCATCACGCTCTAGATTGTTATAGCCAACTAGTGCCCAAAGCTTATCTGTTACTTCATAAGTGGCAACTGCTTCAATACCGGTGTAATCAATATTACTTTCAGAACCATCTTTAGCCCAGTTTTCACCATCACTGTATAAAACAGAGGCATAAAACTTGTCGTATTCAAATGCAATAGCACCCGTTAGCAGCTCTGCATCTTCTGCACCCGATTGCCCTTCACCTTCGTTGTAACCAAGCGCAACTTTGAAGCCATATGGCAACTTGTAGTCCGCCGCCGCACCATAAGAGGCTGCATCTGTTGACACTTCATCGTTTTCAGCCTGATAGCTAACATGAATATTCAAACCTTCATAGCTTGTCGTTAGCTTAAATACTGAATCGGAGCGACCGGTACCATATAGATCCGCACTTACGCCAGCAGCTTCATTACCAAACTCCGGGAAAATATCCGTGTAGTCAGATACTAAAGTGACCGCACCGTATTGACGTCCATAACTTACTGTTCCGTAATCTGCACCAACTCCTACATAGCCTTTTCGGATATCAAATTCATCATCTTCAATCCCATCAGCATCTCTGCGATTAGACTTAAATTCCAACTCATATAAGCCGAAGGCATAAAGATCTTCATTTATTTTAGACTCACCTGAAAGTCCTACACGAATGTAGCTATTATCTCCGTCTGCATTTTTATCATCAGAGAAATAATACATCCCTTGCGCTCGGCCATGAATATTTAATACTGATTCTTGATCTTCATAAACTACGGCTGAATTTGCAGCACTTGCAGAAAAAAGTGCTGCGATTGCGATCGACGTTCTTGTCATTTTCATTTAATTACCACTACTTGTGTTGTTTGAATCGAGTGAAATTATGAACAGTGGCAATTATTTTTAAAGTGCAAATTCAACCATATTCTATGGATAAATATAAACAAGCCCTCAATCTAAAACATTATGTCCTAGTACTCATATTAGTTGAGATAATCCATCCAAACAGGAGGCGTCCCTATTATTTTTTGAACAGTATCAATGAACAGTTTGGCTAATGGTTGTTGATTTCGGTGAGTATACATTGCATATATTTCCCCTATCGCGGGAAGATTATAATCAGGAAGCAACTGTACAAGATCTTGTTTACTCAAACTCTCCTGAAGAAAGAACTGCCCTATTAAAGCATACCCTAGATCAGATTTTACGGCATCGAGCATTAACTCAGTTTCATTCACGAAGTACTGCCCATTGATATTATACGTTCTAACGTCGCTTGATGACTGGCTTGGCGCTATACGTAGCTTATCTGCCTTAAAGTTAGCATTAGAGTATATTACTGCTGGCATTTTTATAAGCTCTTCTGGAGAGCTCGGGGTTCCATACTTGTCAATAAAACTCTTCGATGCAACCAGTGCCATATTATTGCTTGCCAACTTACGTACTATCATATTGGACTCTCGGATTGGTCCGATACGAAACACAACGTCAAAACCTTCGTGGATAACATCGACTCGATTATCATCGAGCAGCAGCTCTACAGTAATGTTTGGGTACTGTTTTATAAACTCTTTAACTGCCTGATTTAAGTAAGCTCTGCCAAAGAAAGTGGAGCTTGATATTTTCAGGTTACCCTTCGGTTCATCCTGAAATGTAGCAGCAATACTACGAGTTTCAGTTAGAACCTCTCTTACTTTCTTAGCTTGCGCCACCATCTCAACACCAGCATTGGTCAGGGATAGCGAACGCGTGGAACGGTTTAACAGCCGTAAGCCCAATTCATCCTCTAGCTTTTTGATCTGTTTTGACAAAGCTGAACGATCTATATGATTTCTGTCAGCAGCTTTAGCAAAAGTTCCGTATTCAGAGACATCCAGTAGTAATTCAAGTTGGCTTGCGAGATCCACTGCACAATTCCTTATTTAGTTTTTATTCTTTATGTGATGGGAAATGGATTTTACAAAATTAATTTCAATTTTTTATGGTTCAAATTGCATCAGTGAATTGCAAATAATGCACGAATTAAAAACGCTTTAATTTTCGTCGCTATCTTTAGCTTCTGTTTAGTTATTCCCATCTATTATGGCTTATTACATTTAACAATACTCCACGTCTTTAAAACCCTAAACTGACCTTTTTCAAACCAAAATGCGAGCATTTTGACCAATATTTAATCGTGCATTTTTATCACTACTCTATGTTCGCTGAGGGCCTATTTACCCATAGGTACAATGAATACAATGCCGTTCCTTTTAGTATGAACAGAATCATTTAGGGCGCGACAAATGTTAAAGAAAGTTTTCGGCATTGGCCTTTTATCCGTTTTAGCTGCTTGTGCAGACGAAGAGATAACCAAACAACCTAATACTCCCTTACCTACGATAGACGTTTCCAAAGTCATCTATGAGCCGGTTCAATCGTGGTTCACCTTTACAACAAGGCTTCAAGCCCCAGAGAAAGTTTCTTTAATGCCACGCGTTTCCGGAGTTATTGAAACGGTAGAATTCAAAGACGGACAGAGTGTCAACAAAGGTGACTTACTCGTCACTCTTGATGATCGAACCTTCAAAGCTCAGGTCTCACGACTTGAAGCGCAAGTTAAGAGTGCTCGAGCTGCGCTAGAGCAAGCAGCAAACGAACAAAAGAGAGCCGCCCAACTGGTTAAGCGAAAAGCCATCTCAGCGGAACAAGCAGAGGCCCGAGATACCGCAGTAAAACAACGCTCTGCAGAACTAATGGCTTTGCGTGCTCAGTTAGAATCCGCAAAGTTAGATCTTGAGTTTACGAAGATATATGCCCCTATTAGCGGCACTATTTCAAGAGCATTCATTACTAAAGGAAACAATGTAAACGCAAATCAAAGCGTTATATCAAACATTGTCTCTAACGATCAGGTATATGCATACTTTGATGTCGATGAGCGAACTTGGAACCGTTACTTCTCGACAATCAATGCCGACTCTAACTTACCTACTCGTCTTGAACTATCTGGACAAAATGGGCAGGTGTTTTTTGGACGCGTTGACTTTGTCGACAACTCCATCAACGAAAACACCGGTACTTTGCAGGTTCGAGCGGTATTCGATGCAACAAAATCAAACTTAAAAGTGGGATCGTTTGGCCGAGTTCAGATATCAACAACCAAACCAGTTGAACGAGTTCTCGTTCCAGAGCGTTCTATTGGCACAGATCTAGAAAACCGCTTTGTATTAACACTCAATGAAGAGAATACGTTGCAATACAGCATCGTAACCTTAGGCGAACGTTACGGAACATTTCGTGCTATCGAGAATGGCTTGAACGCCGACTCAATTATTGCGGTAAATGGCCCAGCAAAAGTTGGCCCAAATAGCAAAGTCACACCAAAAAATGTCACGCTAGATATTAGCAATACTTCATTGATTATGGCTTCAAACTCAACATCGTTGCCAAACAAACGTTTAGCTCAAGACTAAGAAGACAACCGAATGAAATTTGCACACTTTTTTATTCAAAGACCCATATTTGCCTCTATGTTATCGCTATTGATATTAATAGTAGGCGCAATTTCACTTTTGCAGTTGCCTGTGAGTGAATATCCAGAGGTTGTCCCTCCTACAGTAGTAGTTACAGCAAACTATCCTGGTGCGAACCCAAAAGTAATCGCAGAAACAGTTGCTACGCCTCTGGAGCAAGAAATTAATGGTACAGAAAACATGTTATATATGTTTTCACAGGCAACCAGTGACGGCAGAATGACATTGACCGTAACCTTTGCTTTAGGTACGGACTTGGACAAAGCTCAGGTTCAAATTCAAAATCGCGTCACTACAGCTTTGCCCCGGTTACCAGAAGCCGTCCAACGGTTAGGAGTTGTTGCCGAAAAAGCCTCTCCTGATCTCACCATGGTTGTGCATATATATTCTCCAGATTCTAGCCGTGAAGTCAGTTATTTAGCTAACTACGCTAATTTAAACTTGAAAGATGAGATAGCTCGGCTCGGAGGCGTTGGTGATGTGCGCCTTTTCGGTGGTGACGAGTACTCAATGCGCTTGTGGTTAAATCCAGATGAGCTCGCTTCTAGAAATCTAACCGTAATGGACGTTGTCTCCGCCGTCCGATCTCAAAACCAACAGGTGGCAGCAGGCTCATTAGGTGCGCAACCAGCCGCTAATGAAAACCAATTCCAAGTTTTGTTGAACGTAAAAGGCCGCTTGGAGAATATTGATGAATTCAACGACATTGTAGTAAAAGTTGACGAAACAGGGGCTTTGACACGTCTTAAAGACGTTGCACGCGTAGAGCTAGGTCAAAACTCTTATGCACTGCGCGCCTTGTTAAATGGTAAACCAGCGGTGGCGATGCCCGTATTCCAACGCCCTGGTGCTAATGCTATTGAGCTATCTAATCAGGTTCGTTCAACCATGGACCGTTTACAAGCAGCCTTTCCAGCTGGAGTTTCATATGAAATAGCCTACGACCCGACCGTCTTTGTTCGTGGATCGATAGACGCTGTGGTTCATACTCTGCTAGAGGCAATTGTACTAGTTGTTGTTGTAGTCATTTTGTTTTTGCAAACATGGCGCGCGTCTATCATCCCTATCATTGCGGTGCCTGTTTCATTAATCGGTACGTTCGCCGTAATGCAAATGCTCGGAGTATCGATTAACACGCTTTCGTTGTTTGGACTTGTTCTCGCCATAGGCATCGTTGTCGATGACGCCATTGTCGTCGTCGAAAACGTGGAACGGAACATCCATAATGGTCTTGCACCACTAGAAGCAACGAAACAAGCAATGACCGAAGTTACCGGGCCAATTATTGCAATTGCTTTAGTGTTATGTGCGGTGTTCATCCCGACGACCTTTATTACAGGGTTATCCGGTCAGTTTTATAAGCAGTTCGCACTAACAATTACGATCTCGACGATTATTTCAGCAATTAACTCGTTGACGTTATCGCCTGCTTTATCAGCACTGCTATTACAAGATAAGAACGCAAAACCCGATCGGCTAACCAAGCTATTGGATGCGGTTTTTGGTAAGTATGTTTTTGCGCCATTCAATAGAATTTTTGAGTACAGCTCTAACCAATATCAAGCTCTGGTCAAGAAGCTTATTCGCTTTAGCCTTGTTGTTGTGGTGGTATACATTGCGTTACTCGGGGGAACGGTTTCTCTATTCAAAGCGGTTCCTGGAGGATTCATTCCTCAACAAGATAAGCAGTATTTAGTTGCGATCGCCCAACTTCCAGATGCAGCAAGTTTAGATAGAACAGAGTCCGTTATTAAAGAAATGGAAAACCTCGCGCTGGCAACACCTGGCGTAGCACAAACCATTTCTTTCCCAGGCTTATCGGTCAATGGTTTTACTAACAGTCCGAACAGTGGCATCGTTTTTGTTACGCTTGAGGACTTCGATAAACGAAATGATCCAACTCTCGGCGCAAATGCGATTGTTGCATCTTTAAATAAGAGCTTTTCAATTATTGATGAAGCCTTCGTTGCGATTTTTCCACCACCACCAATCCAAGGACTTGGATCTACTGGCGGCTTTAAGCTTCAAATCGAAGACCGTGCGAACAAGGGGTTTGATGAGCTCTTCAAGCAATTGAACTTGGTAATAAGTGAGGCATCAACAAGACCCGAGCTGATGGGATTATATTCCACATTTCGTATACAAGTGCCGCAGATGGACATCCAAATAGATCGTGAACAAGCGATGCTGCAAGGTGTTCCTCTAGAGCAGGTTTTTGATGCGCTTCAAGTTTATTTAGGATCGTTGTACGTCAATGACTTCAATATGTTTGGTAGAACATACAAAGTGAATGCCCAGGCAGACATGAACTATCGTCTCGAACCTGACCAAATACTTAACTACAAAGTAAGAAATGCTGCCGGACAAATGGTTCCTCTCGGCGCTGTACTGGAGATCATACCTACGATTGGGCCTGACCGCGTGATGCACTATAACGGCTACCCTAGTGCAGAACTAAACGGCAGTCCCGCTTTTGGTTACAGTTCTGACCAAGCCCAAACGGCTATTGAGGAAGTACTGGATCAAAACCTAGCAGAGGGAATGGTTTATGAATGGACTGATGTAACCTACCAGCAGATTTTGGCTGGTAACACGATGGTGTATATATTCCCACTTGTTGTTTTGTTAGTTTTCATGGTGCTAGCTTCGCAGTACGAGAGTTTAAAACTACCATTCGCTATCATTTTGATCGTTCCTATGACCATTTTTTCTGCACTAGCAGGTGTTTGGTTCATTGGTGGTGACAACAATATATTCACACAAATTGCTTTGATTGTCCTTGTGGCTCTAGCGTGTAAAAATGCCATCTTGATGGTGGAGTTCGCTAAAGAACTTAAAGACAATGGCCAAGATACCTTATCAGCGATTTTGGAAGCATGTCGTTTACGTCTTCGACCGATTCTAATGACATCAATTGCATTTACCGCTGGTGTTATTCCATTAATGATTGGTACAGGGGCCGGAGCGGAAATGCGACAAGCAATGGGTATTGCCGTATTCTCGGGTATGGTAGGCGTAACGGTATTTGGATTACTACTCACACCTGTTTTTTACATGTTAGTGAGTCGAAACAAAAAACGTCAAACACTATAACCATAATATAAATACTCATTTATATTCATACTAAAGGGAGCTATTGCTCCCTTTTCTTTTGGTTATTAAGTATATTAATAATTTCTAGACAGAGCAGCAGTTATACATGAAACTAATACGCTAATATCTAACTTGGATAAACATTGTGGATTTAGCAAATAAACTACACCTGCTTTTAGAAGTCTCTAAAGCTGGATCTTTTGCAAAAGCAGCAGATGGGATGAATATCGACCGCTCTGTTTTATCTAAACACATCAAGCAGTTAGAAGAGCACTTAGGCGTTAGGCTATTAAACAGAACGACTCGCTCTCTTTCATTAACACAAGTCGGCAAGCAAATAGTTGAAAAAGCAGACCAAATATCTCAACTCCTTGATGATACTCAACAAATAGCGGAGAACTTTCAGACTGAGCCTTCAGGGAAAGTACGAATTTCAAGCTCAACATTATTTGGAAAACTCTATCTACAACCTTCGATAGAGAAGTTTTTACATAAGTACCCAAAAGCAAGTGTTGAACTAATGCTAGATGATCTTCATGTAGACGTGATTAGAAGTAATTTTGATATTGCTTTTCGAATCGGACCTATGAGGGATTCATCAATGGTAGCAAGAAAATTAGCAAAAAATACGACTGCAATCATTGCTTCTCGAAATTTAATTGAAAAACATGGTAACCCAGAAACGCCTGATGAGTTAGTTAAGCTACCTTTTATTATTTATTCAAATGGTAATTTTATTGTCGATAAACTTAAATTCTACGACAAAGCAAAATCAGATGGTTTAGATACATACCCAATATCAGGGTCATACATGGTCAATGAAGCTGAGCTAATAATTGAAAGCGTAAAGTCAGGTCTGGGCGCAGCACTTATAGGTCAATTTATGCTTCCTAAAAACCTAGAGTCTTCTAATTTAGTCCAACTTTTACCAGAATATGAAACTCAAGATTTTGGTGATATTTATGCCATGTACTCACACCGTCAGCAATCACCATTGGTTAGGGCATTCATTGATATCGTTCAAGAAGAAGTTGGCATACCACCAATATGGGAAAAGCATTTCAATAAAAGCTAGTTGATTCTATTTAACCAAAATTAACAGAAAATCAAATAAAATCAATAATTTAAAACAGAAATGTTTAAGATCCATCGAAGTTTAATGTTAGGTGAATTAAGTTCCATTCTAAATGGCGCTTAATTCACTAAATATAAAACACTCTTGATTTATAATACTAACAAATCCATCACCTATGCAAGTTACGATGTATATTAAAGAAAAACACACCTCGATCACTAGTTTGTTAGTATATAAAATATCTTATCTTATTTTTTTGGTTATTTATACGTTAGCAACGATTTATTTTAGCGTACAAATGGACAAAAGCACATCGGAGAACTCTCTTATAGAAATGACTCAAATAGCATTTGTGCTTTTTTCATCGTTAATGTGTTTGTATAAATCTAAGGAATATCTTGAACTCAAACACATATTAGTAATAATGTCTTCATTTTTTATGGTTATATTCGTTAGAGAAATGGACTACCACATAGAGCAGTATTTCCCTCACGGTTCATGGAAGTACCCTGCTTGGATTATAATAGTCTCGGTCTGTTATTTTTGTTTTAATAACATAGTTAACATAAAAAATGAGGTAAAATTTTTCATTTCTCATTCTAGCTTCACGACATTAACGATTGGCTTTTTTATTGTTTTCTTATTCTCACGATTTGCAGGGTATGGTGATTTTTGGGTCGAGTTCATGGGGAAATCATATAATAGAGACGTGAAAAACTTGGTCGAAGAAAGCTTAGAGTTACTAGGTTACGCGATACTTTTAAACGGTGTTTTACTTATTAAAGTAGAAAACCACTAAGTATAAACAAAAGTTCAGAGCTTGTAGTTCAAGCTTTGAACTTTTTTTGGTTAAAAAAAAGCAGCAAATATAATTTGCTGCAAATGATGAAAAAAACAATATGCGTAAGTTAACTTCCTAGCAATGGATGCGTTAACGAGTTAATAATAACGAACCGTAACAATTAAGTCTCGTTGAAAATAATCCATAAAGAATGGCATTTATTACACTGTTAATTATGTAACCTTATCTAATCTAGTTATCACACGCCGTCGTTTTGATATCTTATCTCTTTCCGTCAATAAATAGCTCTTCACATCAGATCCCATTTATCATCCCACAACAGTCGGATTCACAACAAAGCAAAAAAAATCAATAAATTAGAAGTGGTCACTTAAAAAAATAAAAAGGAGTAAAAACGAAACTATGTCAGATAGAACATATTAAAGATCACCGACTCTGAGTAGAAAACCGTTCATACTCGTTACGCATACAATCAATAAAGACTTCCATCGCCGGCGTCACACACTTCCCAGCATGATAAGCGCAGAGTGGCTTGATCATCTGTGAAAATTCGGTGAACTCAAGCTCTTGTAAACTGCCCTCTTGCAACTCTTTTTCAACCGTAAAACGAGGTAAGTAAGAAATACCAATATTACTCTCAACGCAATTTTTGATCGTATTAATACTGCTAAGTTCGATCATGTTGTCGATGCTAATATCACGCTCTTGAATAATGCTCTCAAACATCTGTCGAAAAAGGCACTTAGGGCCATTGCTTATAAACCCTAAATCAATATGTTGCTCTCTCTTCTTTAAATCTAGCCCTTTTAAAAGCGGTGAAGCAACCAATACCAGTGGCTCCTGCTCAAACTCGTGGACCTTGAGCGTATCGTCATTACCTACTCGATAAAACACACCTAAATCAGCTTTATCCGCTATCAACTCATCTCGAATCTGATAGCAATTTTGTGATTGCAGAGAGAGTCGGACATTGGGCGCTCTGATCCTGAACTCTTTTAAAACATTAGCCATCTTATAAGCAAGTTGAGTCTCAGCAATCAGCACTTTCAATTCACCGGTCGGCTCCGAGTTTTCTTGCTGTGCTGTTCCCTCAATATTTTCCATCACTCGCGCCAGTTCATAGACGTAAGGCAGTATCTTTTCTCCTGCTTGAGTCAAAACCATCTTACGCCCTATTTTTTCGAACAGCTGCAGAGACAGATCTTGTTCCAACTGCTTGATTTGAAAGGTGACGGTTGATTGCGTGCAATAAAGCTTCTGTGACGCTTTTAGAAACGATCCTTCTTCAACAATAGCTTTAAAAGTAAGAAAGCGTTTTAGATTCATGACTAGACTCCACAACCAACAGTTCAATAAATTAAAAGTCTAAGTTTTAATTTATTCAATTTTTTAATCAATTGTAGCGAAGTATAGTGCAGTAAAAACAGGAGAGATAGAGATGACAGCCATCTACACCGCATTTTTTACTTACGTAATCATTACTTCAATTACACCAGGGCCAAACAACATTTTATCGCTCAGCATCGCGACGCAATATGGACTAAAACGCTCAACAAAAGTGATTTCGGGGATGTTTTGTGGCTATGTTGTTTTGATGCTACTTTGTGGCGCTTTCACGTATAACATGATCAGCCTCTTGCCCGTGATTACACCTTGGCTAACATGGATTGGAGCAGCTTATATTGTTTGGTTGGCTTGGGGGCTTGCTACGAGTGAGATCAAAACTTCATCGGATAATTCTAAAGGTATCAGTTTCTTAACAGGTTTCGGTTTGCAGTTCGTTAATGTGAAAATCATTCTTTATGGAATTACCTCTATTTCTACGTTCGTACTGCCCCACACTCAGAATATCTACTGGATCTTAGCGACTAGCCTCATTCTTGCTTTGATCGCACTTCTTAGCAACGTAGTTTGGGCCGTTGCAGGAAAGCTACTTCAATCGCAATTCCAGAGATATGGCAAAGTCATCAATATGAGCTTAGCAGCAGCTCTGATCTATTGTGCGACACAGTTATTTACTTAAGTATATAGTTGATCATCAAGAACAATATTGCTCTTCAACTTAGACGACTACGTTTATGTGAAGAGCAAATTCTGCTCTACAAATCGCTGCGGTTTCTCGTGCCCTTACTCGCTCCTCCCGCGCCTCCATACGGCAGTTTTTGAAGAAGTAGATTCAACGTCACTTAATCAACCTAAAGAGACGAAATCTTGTTTAGCTATACATACACGGCCTTGGCGACCTCGGCAATAACTAAGCATTACTTAGTATACACAAATCAGAAAAACTAAGATAATCTTAGTCATCCAAGTCCTTCGTATGAACTTTAAGTGTTGTTTAATAACCCACTCCCAGCCCGCCTTAAGCATGCGCGTAAACAAGCGAATCTGTCCCAAAAAGCACTGGGCATCCGTATCGGCATGGATGATAGTTCTGCAAGTGCAAGGATGAATCAATACGAAAGGGAGCGCCATACTCCCGACGTAAAAACGCTCAAACTTATCGCAGATGAGCTAAACGTGCCTCTAAACTATTTTTTTTGTGAAGATGAAATCACCGCTGAACTTGCTGTGAATCTCCACAAGCTGTCAAATGATGACAAGCAAAGAGTGCTTGAGAGCACAGCCCAGTTGATTGCGGACGCAATCGCTACGAACAAGTCGAGTACGTAATTGGGATTAAACGCCTAAGAATACGTATCAATACCAAAGAATCAAAGAGCATAACTAAGGGTTCAACATGGCTACAACAAAAGCACTTGTGGTTTTTTCCGGTGGGCAGGACTCTACGACCTGCTTAATCGATGCATTAAATACATATGATGAGGTTCATGCTATAACGTTTGATTATGGCCAGCGTCATTCAGATGAAATAGATATCGCTATCGAATTAGGTAAGCAACTTAACATCAAAAGCCACAAAGTCCTGGATGTAAAATCAATTAATGAGTTAGCGATAAGCTCGCTGACAAGAGACAACATTCCGGTATCTAATGACTTAAGCGATGCTAACGTACCCAATACATTCGTTCCAGGGAGAAACATCCTCTTTCTTACTTACGCATGTATCCATGCTTACCAGCTTGGTATTCAAGACATCATTACGGGAGTTTGCGAAACAGACTTTAGTGGTTACCCTGACTGCCGAGACAACTTTATTCGCTCTCTAAATCTCTCTTGCAATTTAGGTATGGATAAAGCCTTCAATATTAAGACTCCTTTAATGTGGCTTACTAAAGCAGAGACCTGGGCTCTCGCTGATAAGCACAATATGTTGGAGTTTGTCCAAAACAATACGTTAACATGTTACAACGGAATCGTTGGTAAAGGCTGTGGTGAATGCCCAGCGTGCCTACTGCGACAAAGCGGCTTAGAAGAATACTTAGCGAGCAAATAGTCTTTGTTAGCGGTAATAGCGCTGGGATAAAACCTTTTGCGTTAGCTTCTAAACGTTTTATCTCAGCGTGAAACTCCAGCCAACAGAGCTTCATTTTGATGCCGCCAGATTGGTGGCATCAATTAAATGCGAAACGATTGTCGAACCAAAGATAGCACCACACCACAACAGCCAACACTGCTTAGCTTTTACAACGCTATAAACTGTTTAGATATATCGACAATGTTTCGATAGCAAAGCTACCAACGGCATTACTCGCGAAACCGGGATTAGATAGAAAAGCCACTTCGAATGATGACGAGCCTCTCGTCTAAGCAATACTCAAATATTTATGAGTTTGAACAGACAAACGCCAATTGCGGGCAATACACGTATCAATACACAATTGCGTAGCACGAGGCTTCTGGCTAATTGGTTGTAGTGCAATGATAGTCTCAGCCGCCACGTTCGCATTTGCTAAAAGATCATCAAGGTGGTCGATGTCTTTCTGGGTACCGACTGGATGCTTAATCTCATTTGCCCGCTCTAACGCGCTATTAAGCACTGGTAATTTACCTTTCATTGCTACTTTTGGTGACACTGTCACCCACGTATTTTCTGAAGTAATCACTTCTGATGTGCCACTGGTTTCAATTTGGCATTGGCACCCCATATCTTCAAACGCCTTTGTTAAAGGGCGCAGATCATAAATACAAGGCTCTCCACCAGTAATCACGATATGCTTAGCATTAAAGCCTTGCTGTTGATATTGCTCTACGATGTTCTCGGCAGATGCAACACACCACGTTGGAGAATCTTCCGTTTTCACCAGAATATCGCCTATTTGACGTTGATCATTCTCATCTGCATACCACGTTTGTTTGGTATCGCACCATGAGCAACCAACCGGACACTCTTGAAGCCGAACAAAAACAGCAGGGACTCCAGTGAAAACCCCTTCCCCTTGGATGGTTTCAAACATCTCATTTAGCTTATACAACGCAGAACTCACTCAACTCATAACATTTCGAGGCGAAGACCATAATGGACACGCGTGTCTAGGTCAATTTAAACCAAAAATTAATTGTTAAAATAGACCATTTTGTAGTTTCATAGCGTAATGAATATAGGTTTCTGGTTAACGTTAAACCAAGCCTTATTCACTGACAGCTCCCAAAAAACTTTAAGGTAAGAAATGATGTATAAACTGATCGCACTAGATATGGATGGCACGCTACTCAATAGTGATAAAGCCATTTCTGAAGAAAACAAACAAGCGATCGCAAAAGCTCGAGAAGCAGGCGTTACTGTCGTTCTCGCTTCTGGTCGCCCATTAGAAGGAATGCAAGACAAGCTCGACGAACTGAATATCCATTCCGATCGAGATTTTGTTCTTTACTACAACGGTTCGATGGTCAAGAACGTAGGCACAAACGACATCATCCACCAGCAAATCATAGATGGTAAAGCTGCAAAATTGGTGGCGCGAAAAGCCGAAGAGCTAGGTGCGTACGTCCATGCTTTTAGTCAAGTTCATGGTTTAATCACCAACGAACACAACCCTTACACCGATATTGAAGCAAAGATAAATGGCTTAAATGTCACCGAGATGAACTTCGAATCACTAGAAGACGATCATCCAATCATCAAAGCTATGATGGTTGCAGAGCCAAGCAAACTAACAGAAGTTATAGCAGCACTGCCAGCTGAAATGCGCGAAGCGTTTACGGTTGTTCAAAGCGCTCCGTTTTTCCTTGAGTTTCTTAACCCTGCGAGCAACAAAGGTATTGGTGTTGCCGCAATTGCCGAGTATCTGGGAATTAAACCGGAAGAAGTTATCTGTATGGGTGACGCAGAAAATGACCACCACATGCTGAAATACGCTGGCCTTGGTATCGCGATGGCAAATGCAATGGAAGAAACCAAGCAAATCGCTGACTACATTACGGCAAGTAATGATGAGCACGGTGTCGCTAAAGCTATAGAAAAGTTCGTGCTCAATGCATAGCCCTTTCCGCCATGTCTGTTGCGTTAAGCTTCTTACGTTTAACATCCCTAGCCGTCCAAGATAGGCAAGCGGCGTTGTTCGTGGACTAAACGTGTAAAAGCCTTGCTGTAATGCAAGGCTTTGTTTTTACTTAAATACTAATAGATAACAAATACAGCCATCAATCTAGCAACGTTTTGCTCGGTTGGTTTTCACAAGTCAGCTTCCTTGCAAGCAGCATAAATAACAACATTAATAATGGATAATGTAACGTCGACAAGACTAATGACCACAAACCGCTAAACGATACGATATTAGCCGAGTACAAATAGAGTTGATCAACAAGCAACAATGCCAGCGTCACAAAGATCATCTGCCGAGTATCTAAATGTGCTTTCGACTCTTTAAATGTCATGACCAACGCTGATGCAGTGATTAAAATTGCTAGCCAGCGACCAAACACAGGTAATGGCCAGATGACGGAGATGACCGCTGTTGCCACAGTCATAATGAACCAGACGCCTTTTGAGCTTAGAACTTGATCAACGTTCACATCTTGATTTGTTTCCAATCGAAGAACATGCCAAGCCACCAAGCTGCCTAACAGCGCGCCAAATAACATATCTAAAATAAAGGCACTGCCGAGGAAAAACTTACCTAACACCACAGTAAGAGTGATGAACACGAAGACTGCCGTTGTTCCATTCAAACCAAAATACTGGGTTCTATGAAACAAGAACGTCAGCACACAAAACCACACAGCGATAGGCAAGCTAGGAAAACTAAAGCCAAAGCTGTGCGTTAACTCCATCATTGGTATATAGACATGTGGGCGCGGTAGCGAAAAGCCTTGTTGAGCGACAAGCACCATAAGCGACGTTGTACTAATTGCGAAAAAGAGTCGGTACACAAACCGGCTACCAAAGCGCATCATGGCAAAAGGAAATAGAAAGAGTAGTACCGTCGGTTCTATCAGATCTATAACGAGTTTCGAGATCTGACTAGCTACCTCGTAACTCGTTTCTGACAACGCCCCTACCCAACTCTGTAAATCTATCAGCCACGCCAATTCAACCTGACGAAATGAAGGCGCGGATTCGATCAACTGAGTCACATAAGATACTGATTGCTTGGTAGCTTGATCAAAAAACTGAGTGGCTTGTGGCCATTGCTCAGGATAACGATATAAAGATGATGGTAATTCAGATGGGCTAAGCAACATCGCTGACGCAACTTCTACTCCATAATGAGGGGCAAACCAAATAGGCAGTTCATTTCCACCTAAAGAATTATTCATAGAAAAAGCGATAATGTCAGAGTCTGATATACAGTCGTAAAAAACCGCAGTGTCCGTTCTGCCAAGCTCCTCTCCAACCGTAACCACTATACCGGTTTCTTCCCACGTTTCTCGTTGAGCAGCAACTTGTGGAGACTCACCATCAATAATGGTTCCGCCAGGTAGAGAAATCTTATCCGTTAATACTTCATGAACTAGCACTAACTTGTCATCAGCGCGAACAATACAGAGCGCTCCTTTAACTTCGCTCGCAGTGGCTTTAGCCGTAGAAATCGGTGAAACAGGTAACAAAATAAAACAAAGGATGAGTAATAACAGCTGTCTCAACACAAAATATGACCTTAAATAAACATAATGATAACCAATGAATCATGGCAGTTAATCTTATCTTTTTCGACAAAAATTAAGTAACGAGTTATGCCAAACTGAGTTGATCGCGTAAAACCTGATCTCAACGCTCACTGGAGAATAATTTAATGCAAACCTGACAAAAATCAGACAAAACATAAAATGTTGATCGCAATTCTGCCAGTTATATAAAGATAACGTCAGGACAAAGTCATACACATTTTGTGGGTTCTCATAGTTGACACAATAAAAAAGGGCTTATTATTCGCAAACAATAAACCCCAGTTATGGTAACTATGTACTGATCGTTGAAACCAAGAATGAATCTTATCTCATGGTCAACGAATCAAATTCACTGGCCCGATCGTTAGTTAGACGTGCAATTCGCATCGCCGACTTTTTGCCAAACACCCCAAGGCCCTGAGTCTGCTGGATTATCACCTTGAGTCCACCACTGCGCTTGCCAAACTTTACCATTCCAAGTAACCGTATCTCCTTTGAGATACACTAAGCTGGCTTGCCATACAGTTTTACAGCTATCTGTGGGAGGCGTTGTCACCGTTTTCGCTTGAGCGGATACTAACGCTTGGTATTGTGTGCTGGTCTTATCAACGTTGAAGTTCAAAGCCACTCTTGCTTCTCCGCTCTGAGTAGCACCAAATTCAACATCAACACGACAACTTGCATTCATTGCTAACGTCGCCTGAGAGCACTGATCATTGGCAATAACAGCTGCATCAGTAACACCCGAAGCAAACGCGCGAACATTTTCCACAGTGAACGTGGTGTTCCCTGAATTCTGGATAACAAAGCTATGTTGCTGTAACTCCCCAACATTAAATGATGCCAGTGTCTGTTCGGTGGTGTATCCAACAGAAACATTTTCTTTTGGTGGTGTTGCTGTTCCGATAACACCATCGACAAAATTGCGCATAGCAGCGATATCGCTATAAACCCCATACATACCAGGACGAGCACAACCTATTCCCCAACTGACCACACCAAGTTGAGTAATTACACCACTGCGATTAATAACGATTGGACCACCACTATCTCCCTGACAAGAATCTATCCCACCTTGAGGAATACCCGCACAGAATGACACTTCTCCAACCGTTGTGTAGTTGCCACCGGCTTGACGGCAAGTCATATCCGACACAAGTGGGACGTCAACCTCCTGCAATCGAGACGGAGAGCTTCCTCCTTCAGAAGTTCGCCCTAAGCCAGCAACACTAAGCCAATCTCCGATGCTCGCGTATTGCGTTAGACTACCATTCGCAATCTCAACTGAAGAAACACCTTGAGGCACAGAGTCGAGCTTCAATACCGCGAGGTCATGAGAAAGCGTCGCGCGGCGATATGCCGGGTGCATATGGATCTCACTGACGTTTGCACGAACACCATCACTACCGTTATAAACAACGCCACCGATTTTAACCGCAATCTGACTCGGAGAATCACCCTCAACACAATGTGCAGCAGTCAGGACGTAACCATTCCCGATATAACTGGCCCCACAATACGATCGGTTACCATAACGACTAACAATTTGGGTGTAGAATTTCCAGTCACGTGGGTCGGCAGTTACTCCGCCTACGATCTGGGGTTGGATAGTGTGATTTTGCGTCTGAGACAAATCATCAGCACTTGCGAACATTGGCAAAACGGCTAAAGCAAGTAACGATTTTGTTAGTTTCAAAATATTGTCCTCTTGTTTTTGTAAGCACGATCCTCGTGCTACTAATAAACAAGCAGACAAAAACGCCGATACCAATGTGGGTGCATATCAATTTGTTAACATTGCGAGCAACTTATAGAGAAAAGTCTATTGACGAACTGAATGATTTCAATTCGATAGAACCTAAATCACAATATTAAAGTTAAATACGATTATTCGTTCAGCGGTTTTCTTAAATAGTGGATATGATGTGCAAATCCTTGTTTTTCATACAAAGATATTGCGCCCTGGTTAAAATGCCATACTTCAACAAACATCTGTTTTGCACCGTAATCAGAGAACGTTGACTCAATTTTATTAATCAATGCCTGCGCCGTACCTTGTTTTCGATATTCAGGCAGCACATAGAGCTCATCCACACTTCCCATCATAACTGGCTGGCTGACGGTAGAAATAAGTTCACAGAAGTGACCAGAGATAAAGCCAATAATTTCATCTCCTTGTTTTGCTACGTAAACAAGGCACTCAGGGTCGTCAATATATCGAGCAATGCTTTTTTCTTGTTCTATCTCCTCTGCCGTTTTGAAAAGCTCAGGAGATTGAAGATGATGCTCATCATGAAGCTCGAACATAAGATCGTTGAGCAACTCTAGGTCGCTAAAACACGCAGGTTTAATCGCAAACGTGGTCATACAAAGGGTCACTAAAAATGGAATGGCTGTAGTTTGTGAGGAAAACGTCGTATTGGCAAGTCACAAATGCTTTCACGATACGTTTGTACTGTTTGAACAACAAAAAGGCCCCTGCACTTAATAAACGTACAGAGGCAGAACCAACCAACAGAGTTCGAGGATCAGGGGTTAGTTAGAATTGAGTTTTTCTCAGCGTCGTAGCACTCGCTCAATTTCGTTCAAGCTACTTGGGTCATCAATCGTTGACGGAACGGTGTATTTTTCACCATCAGCTATTTGACGTATAGTTCGACGCAAAATTTTACCTGAACGTGTTTTCGGTAAACGGTCTACAACCAACGCATGCTTGAAGCAAGCAACTGCACCTATCTCACTACGCACTTTGCCAACAAGCTCACCTTCAAGGTCTAGCTCATCCACTTTGACGCCGTCTTTTAGTACCACAAAGCCAAGTGGAAGCTGACCTTTTAGATCATCGTGGATACCAACCACCGCACATTCTGCAATCGCTGGGTGGCCTCCTACTATTTCTTCCATTTCACCTGTCGACAATCGGTGTCCCGCGACATTAATCACGTCATCAATACGTCCCATAATAAACAGGTAACCGTCTTCATCCAGATAGCCACCATCACCTGACACGTAGTAGCCTGGGAACTGGCTAAGATAACCAGTTTCAAAACGGTCATGATTACGCCAAACCGTTGGCAGACAACTTGGTGGTAGCGGACGTTTTAATGCGACAAAGCCTTGTAGGTTAGGCCCGACAGCCTCTCCAAGTTCATTCAGAATCTCGACCTGATAACCCGGAATGGGCTTCGTCGAAGAACCAGCTTTAACTGGCATCATTTCGACACCTGTCGGGTTGCCAACGATGGCCCAGCCCGTCTCGGTTTGCCACCAGTGGTCAATAACGGGCTTGTCCGCTTTGCTCTGAACCCACTCCAGTGTCGGAGGGTCAAGGCGTTCTCCCGCCATAAAGATGTTTTTCAGATTCGACAAGTCGTACTGTTTTAAGTGCTCGCCTTCCGGGTCCTCTTTCTTAATCGCACGAAACGCCGTTGGTGCAGAGAACAACGCATCTACTTTATATTCATCACACACTCGCCAAAATGCGCCAGGATCCGGTGTTCGAACAGGCTTGCCTTCGAATAGGATAGTAGTGCAACCGTGAATCAGTGGGGCGTAAACAATGTAAGAGTGCCCTACTACCCAGCCCACATCAGATGCCGCCCAAAAGACGCCATCTTGAGGAATGTTATAGATTGCGCTCATGGAGTACTTCATCGCGACAGCATGGCCACCGTTATCACGCACAACGCCTTTCGGCTTACCTGTCGTGCCCGATGTATAAAGTATGTAGAGCGGATCGGTTGCTAACACCGGAACACAACCATGTGGCAGCGCTTGTTTGTACTCTCGCTGCCAATCTAAGTCTCTTTCTTGGTTTAGCTCAGCGTCGCACTCTGGACGTTGGAAAACAAACACTTTCTCAGGCTTCCAACGGCTGTCCATAATGGCTTTGTCTACCATTGGTTTGTATGGAATGACTTTGTTGATCTCAATCCCGCACGACGCCGTCATGATCACTTTCGGCTCTGCATCTTCAATTCGTACAGCAAGCTCATTAGGTGCAAAACCGCCGAATACTACGGAATGAATAGCCCCCAAACGCGCGCAGGCAAGCATCGCCATTGCGGCTTCTGGGATCATCGGCATGTAAATAACGACTCGGTCGCCTTTTTCAACACCTTGAGCAGACAGCATGCCAGCAATTTTGGCTACTTGGTCACGTAGGTCGCTATAGGTGTACGTGGCTTTACGACCTGTCACTGGCGAGTCATAAATGAGTGCAGTATTATCACCGCGTCCTTGCTCGCAATGGTAATCTAATGCTAACCAGCACGTATTCATTACACCATCTGGAAACCAACGTTCTATGCCGTTTTCATCAGATTTCAAGATAGTTTTAGGAGATTCAAACCAATCGAGATTCTCCGCTTGAGCGCGCCAAAAACTCTCCGGTTCATTCTTCGCCCATAAGTATTCTTTTTCGTATGAAGACATATTGCTTCCTCCAGTATGTCCTGACATTGCTCTCGTTCTACTCAAAGATCGCTCTTTTAATCCAAAGATCGTCTCTTTTAATCGAAGACATAGAAGGGTACACGCACAAATCCCTCCATCAGTATTCTCGCACTTCGGCTCATAATGGCTTTTTGCACCACCCAGCCCTGCTCAGTTTGTTTCGCTTGTGCCCCAACTTTTAACGTTCCTGACGGATGACCAAAAGTCACGGACTCTTTTTCACCGCCACCAGCGGCTAAATTCACTAACGTTCCGGGCACACACGCAGCAGAAGCAATAGCAACGGCTGCTGTTCCCATCATTGCATGATGTAGCTTGCCCATCGACAGCGCGCGAACGAGCACATCAATATCCGACTCATTAACGGCTTTACCACTTGAAGACAGGTAACTTTTCGGTTTAGAAACAAACGCTATTTTCGGCGTATGTTGGCGTGTTTGAGCTTCTTCTAAATCAGAAATCAGGCCCATTTTTAACGCGCCATATGCGCGGATGGATTCGAACATCGCTAATGCTGTGTCATCGTTGTTGACATCGTCTTGCAGCTCGGTGCCCTGATATCCTATCGATTCAGCATCAATAAAAATGGTTGGTATGCCCGCGTTAATAAAGGTCGCGTTGAACGTACCCACATCCGGCACCACCAAATCATCAACTAAGTTACCCGTTGGGAACATACTTCCTTCGCCATCGGAAGGATCAACAAAATCCACTTGAATCTCTGCCGCTGGAAACGTGACACCATCGAGTTCAAACTCTCCAGTTTCCTGGACAAAACCATTGACGATTGGCACGTGAATCAAGATGGTTTTGCTGATGTTCACCTGCCAAACACGCACCGTCACAATGCCATTTTCTGGAATGCGATCTTGTGGGATCAGACCAGCATGAATGGCGAAGGGACCAACTGCCGCAGACAAGTTGCCGCAGTTACCACTCCAATCGACGAATGGTTTGTCGATCGACACTTGTCCAAACAAATAGTCAACGTCATGACCGTCTTGGCTACTGCGCGAAACAATCACTGTTTTACTGGTGCTGGAGGTTGCACCACCCATACCGTCGATTTGCTTCGCGTAAGGATCCGGGCTGCCGATAACACGTAACAACAGCTTGTCACGCGCGGCTCCAGCCATTTGCGCTTCTTGAGGTAAATCCTCTAGGTTGAAAAAGACACCTTTACTCGTGCCGCCACGCATGTACGTCGCGGGCACTTTTATTTGGCTTGTTTGATTCGGAGTATTATTTGCCATACGCACTCCTTATTGTGCCAAGAAATCTTGCGCGAAACGCTGCAGAACACCGCCCGCGTTGTACACGTGAACTTCGTCAGCGGTATCTAAGCGACAAGTAACCGGAACATCGACTTTATCGCCGTTGCTGCGTGTGATAACCAGCGCTAAATCAGCGCCCGGCTTGATTTCTCCAACCACGTCGTAAAGTTCCGTACCATCCAGCTCTAGCGTATTGCGGTTAACGCCCGACTTAAATTGCAGTGGTAGTACGCCCATGCCAACCAAGTTAGTACGGTGAATACGCTCAAAGCCTTCAGCAACAATGGCTTCTACGCCCGCCAGTCGAACGCCTTTTGCTGCCCAGTCACGGGATGACCCCTGACCGTAATCCGCGCCAGCCACCACGATCAATGGTTGTTTACGATTCATGTAGGTTTCAATCGCTTCCCACATACGAACCACCTGCCCTTCTGGCTCTACACGCGCCAGAGATCCCTGCACGACTTCGCCGTTTTCCTTCACCATTTCATTGAACAACTTTGGGTTAGCGAAGGTCGCGCGTTGCGCCGTTAAGTGGTCACCACGGTGAGTCGCGTAAGAGTTGAAATCTTCTTCTGGCACACCCATTTTCGCTAAGTATTCACCTGCAGCGCTGCTTGCGAGAATCGCGTTGGATGGTGATAAGTGATCAGTGGTGATGTTGTCGCCCAGAATCGCCAATGGACGCATACCAGACAATGTTCTTTCTCCCGCTAGCGCACCTTCCCAGTACGGTGGTCGGCGGATATAGGTACTCATCGGACGCCAGTCGTACAGCGGGTTGGGATTTTGCTCTTGATCATTCAGCTTAAACATCTGAATGTAAACTTGCTTAAACTGCTCAGGTTTAACATGAGTACCGACAACTGCATCGATCTCTTCATCGCTTGGCCACAAATCATTGAGATAAATTGGTTTGCCGTGTTGGTCCGAGCCCAATGCATCGCGCTCGATATCAAAACGAATGGTACCCGCTAGCGCATAAGCGACAACCAATGGTGGTGAAGCCAAGAAAGCTTGTTTGGCGTACGGATGGATTCGACCATCAAAGTTACGGTTACCAGAAAGCACCGCTGTTGCATATAAATCACGGTCGATGATCTCTTGTTGGATTTTTGGATCCAGCGCACCACTCATACCGTTACAAGTTGTACATGCGTAACCAACAATGCCAAAGCCAAGCTTCTCTAGCTCTGGTAATAAGCCCGCTTCTTCCAGATACAAGCGTGCAACTTTAGAACCCGGAGCAAAAGACGATTTCACCCAAGGTTTACGTACAAGACCAAGTTCGTTGGCTTTCTTCGCCACAAGGCCAGCAGCAACCACGTTTCTTGGGTTACTAGTATTCGTACATGAGGTAATAGCAGCGATGATCACTGCACCATCTGGCAACTCGCCTTCTTTCTCTTCCCACGCTCCAGAAATACCGCGCTGTGCCAACTCAGAAGTTGGTAAACGACGATGAGGGTTTGACGGACCAGCCAAGTTACGGCTAACTGATGATAAATCGAACTCAAGTACACGCTCGTAAACTGCGCTATCAAGATCGTCTGCCCAAAGACCGGTTTGTTTTGCGTAATTTTCTACTAAAGCAACTTGTTCTTCATCTCGACCAGTTAGTTTCAAGTAATTGATGGTCTGCTCATCAATATAAAACATGCCAGCTGTTGCGCCGTATTCTGGTGTCATGTTTGAAATCGTTGCGCGGTCTCCGATCGTTAGATCACGTGCGCCTTCTCCGAAGAATTCAAGATATGAAGATACCACACGCTCATTACGAAGAAACTCAGTAATCGCGAGGACAATATCCGTTGCGGTAATGCCCGGTTGACGTTTACCCGTCAGTTTGACACCGACAATATCTGGTAGACGCATCATTGATGGTCGGCCAAGCATGACGGTTTCTGCTTCCAGACCACCGACACCTATCGCAATAACACCAAGAGCGTCTACGTGAGGCGTGTGACTGTCCGTACCCACACAGGTGTCAGGGTAGGCAATGCCCTGCTTTGCTTGTACCACAGGAGACATTTTTTCCAAGTTGATTTGGTGCATGATGCCATTCCCAGCTGGAATCACGCTGACGTTTTCAAACGCTGTTTTACACCACTCGATAAAGTGAAATCGGTCTTCATTACGGCGCTCTTCAATCGCGCGGTTTTTGTCGAAGGCATCAGGGTCAAAGCCCGCATGTTCAACCGCTAAAGAGTGGTCAACGATCAATTGTGTCTCAACCACTGGGTTCACTTTTGCAGGATCGCCGCCCTGATCTGAAATGGCATCGCGTAGACCCGCTAAATCGACTAGAGCGGTCTGACCAAGAATGTCATGACAAACAACGCGTGCTGGATACCAAGGAAAATCAAGATCGCGTTTGCGTTCAATTAACTGTTTCAGGCTATCTGTCAATGTGTTCGGGTCACAGCGACGGACCAGTTGCTCAGCTAGCACGCGAGAGGTATAAGGGAGTGTTTCATAGGCTCCAGGAGAAATGGCATTGACGGCTTCGCGTGCATCAAAATAATCCAGTTGAGTTCCCGGAAGCGGCTTACGATATTGAGTATTAATATTTGTGTTCATGGTTTGCTTCCATTCAGTCTTTACATCTTGCCTTCATCAAGGTTTTCCATTGCTCCAGAAACACAGTGATGAGAGGATCTCCTTCCTCTGTTAGAGAGAATGACAAAGGAAGGAGGTGGTCAACCAAAGCATATAATGCCCTCGTTGACCTTCGCGCTAGCGATTCTCGATAGGCACCCATTCTTGATGATCTGGGCCCGTGTAATCAGCACTTGGGCGAATAATACGGTTATTGGCACGCTGTTCATAAACGTGTGCAGCCCAGCCCGTTAAACGACTCATCACAAAGATTGGGGTAAATAGTTTGGTTGGAATGTCCATGAAGTGGTAAGCCGATGCATGGAAGAAGTCCGCATTACAGAACAGACCTTTCTCTCGCTTCATCACTGATTCAACACGCTCAGAAACCGCATATAGATGTGTATCACCAACTTGCTTCGATAACTCTTTGGACCAGCGTTTTATTAAGGCGTTGCGAGGGTCACTTTCACGATAAATCGCATGACCAAAGCCCATGATCTTGTCTTTATTGGCTAGCATTTTCATGATGTTCGCTTCCGCCTCGTCGGGCGTTTGCCAATCTTCAATCATTTCCATCGCCGCTTCGTTCGCACCTCCGTGAAGTGGTCCACGAAGCGTACCGATTGCTGCCGTGATACAAGAATGGATGTCTGACAACGTTGATGCACAAACGCGTGCTGCGAATGTAGAAGCATTAAACTCATGTTCAGCATAAAGAATAAGCGAGCAATGCATCACTTGTTTGTGCAGCGCAGATGGCGCTTTGTCTGTAAGTAATCGCAAAAAGTAACCACCGATGCAATCTTCAGTCTGATCCTCGGTGTTGATACGCACGCCATCATGACTAAAGCGGTACCAGTAACAGATGATGGCAGGGAACAAGGCTAGCATACGTTCGGTTGCTTTCAGTTGCTCCTCGAAGCTCATTTCCTGCTCTAGGTTACCCAATACAGAACAACCCGTGCGCATTACGTCCATTGGGTGTGCGCTTGCAGGAATCAACTCTAAAGCTTGTTTTAGCTCGGCTGGCAAACCTCTAAAGCTGAGTAGGTGTGTCTTGTACGCATCAAGTTCTTGTTGATTCGGCAAGTGACCGCGTAACAGAAGGTGAGCCACTTCTTCAAACTGTGCGTTGTTCGCAAGATCAGTAATATCGTATCCACGATAAGTTAAACCAGTTCCCGTTTTTCCGACAGTACATAAAGCTGTGCTTCCTGCGCTTTGACCACGAAGGCCTGCGCCACCTAATTCTGCTTTCTTTTCTGCAGTTTGAGACATTGTTTGAACTCCTTTTCTGTCTGACTTTTCCCTCTCTGGGGTGTTTTTAGCCAAACGAATTTCACGTTATTAGATGAGATAAATTCCGATTATCTTTTTCTTGGGCTTCCGTCTATTTTTGCTTTTCCCCCGCTATTTCCCTTCAGAGAATAACTGGTCAAGTTTGTCTTCGTAGTCGTGGTAATTCAGGTGCTGATACAACTCTTTACGTGTTTGCATCGAATCAACCAGTGCTTCCTGATTACCCACTTCTAGCAAATGTTTGTAGACCGTTTCAGCAGCTTTGTTCATGGCACGGAACGCACTTAATGGGTAAAGCACCATATCGACTTTCGCTTTTGCAAGCTCATCGCAGCCGTACAGTGGCGTTGCGCCGAACTCGGTAATGTTGGCCAGAATAGGAACGTGCTTTCCAGTTGCTTGCTCAAGTGCGTTTGAGAACTGAAGGTACTGATCCAGCTTGGTCATCGCTTCTGGGAAGATCATGTCTGCGCCAGCTTCCACACACGCAATCGCACGCTCGATTGCGCTGTCCATGCCTTCAACAGCTAGCGCGTCTGTACGAGCCATAACCACGAAACTTTCATCATTGCGTGCGTCAACCGCGGCTTTTACGCGATCAACCATCTCTTGCTGGCTGACTATTGCTTTGTTCGGACGATGACCACAACGTTTCTGTGCGACTTGGTCTTCCATGTGCACCGCTGCCGCGCCTGCTTTTTCCATCGCTTTGATCGTGCGAGCAATGTTAAATGCACCGCCAAAGCCCGTGTCGATATCAACCAAAAGAGGCAAATCACATGCGTTAGTAATACGGTCAACATCAACCAAAACGTCGTTTAATGTTGTGATACCGAGATCCGGCAATCCGTATGACGCATTTGCGATACCGCCACCAGACAAGTAGATCGCTTGGTGACCCAAGTTTTTTGCCATCATGGCGCAATACGGGTTTATAGTGCCGACAATTTGTAGTGGATTATTTTGTTCAATGGCGAGTCTGAATTTCGCTCCCGGTGTTAAGCTCATGACGAATTCCTTCTAGTCTTTGTCTAAACTTTCTGTATGTATAATTTGAGATTGGATGAGCTTTCGACTTCCTGATATGTGTCTTCTCATCAACATTTCTGCAAGCTCTTCATCGCGATTGCGAATGGCTTCCAAAATGAATTTGTGTTCGGTGAGCGCCTCATTCGGGCGAGATTGCGCACGTGGCGACTGGTAACGATACATCCGTAATAAGTGATAGAGTTCATCACACAGCAGAGATATTAACTTACTGTTTCTGCTCGCTTGGATGATGCGATAGTGAAAATCAAAGTCACCATGTTGATGGAAGTAAGACGCGCCTTCCATTTGGTCTATATGCTTGGAATGTGTCGACAATAGCATTTCCAAGCTTAAGAGCTCTTCTTGCGTAATGTGTCGCGCAGCTAACCTTGCTGCCATGCCTTCCAATGCTTCTCGAACGGCATAAAGTTCTATCAGCTTTTCCGGAGAAAAAGTGGTCACTCTAGCCCCAACATGAGGAATTCGCTCGATGAGCCCTAGCCCCTCTAAGCGCATCAATGCTTCACGCAAAGGCCCACGACTGACTTGATATTTCTTTGCTAGCTCAGGCTCTGATATCTTATGGCCAGGCTTCACGTCGCCATTAACAATGACTTCAATGAGTGTTTCGGTCAGCGTTTCGGATTTGGTGTGTTCTTTCTCAGAACCCAGCACTTTATAACGAGCTTTCAACTCAGAGTTCATATTCAGATACTCTTGTTACCGACATCGAAATGTCTACAATTTCTTAACCTGAATATAAAGTAGTCGATCAAAGTGTCGACAATCAAGTAAATTGTCGACAATTTAGACTAAGGTCGTAATTTAAACTGGCCTAAAATGCCTATTAAGTGCTGTTTTTAGCAGAAATAAAGAATGGGGAACTTATATTGTCGACAACTTGTAAACCTTTAAGCTTATGATCTAAAAACTAAAAGCTCAGCTGTCGAACAATAATCGGATAAAAAACTATTCTTTAGGTACAAATTGATCAAAGACTTGTTGCGAAGTCATCTTTTGTGAAGCGGAATTGAGGTCATAATAAGCTGGCTTTTCATCGGTAAAAATCTCTAAAGTGAGTTTGAAATCTGGGTTATCGAACAAACCAGCGGAAAGAATGTACTCACCTGTCGGCAACAAATGGTAGAAAAGGTTTGTGCCACACTCACCGCAAAACCCCCTCACTCCCCAGTCTGACGACTGATAACGTTTAGGTTCGCCACCTTTAAACGTCACGTTAGGACCACAATGCACAGCATGGAGTGCTCCACTCGACCATTTTCGACACATCGAGCAGTGGCATAGACTCACTTCATTCTTAGCATCTGCGATCACTTCAATAGCGCCGCACAAACACGTCCCTTTCATTCTCTTTTCCTCGTTCATTTTCCGTCATTTTATTATGGCCTACCAAAACGTAAAGCCGCGTGACCTAACACCAACTTCTCACCGTGAACTTTATGAACAAAATAACCGAAATGCTCAATATTCTCTTTATATCTCTTTTACAGACAGATATTTAACACTTAATTAACCTTTACACCAAGTTCAGCTTTAACGCTTACAAGGCATGACAACTGAGCAAAAACAATAAGGCTCAACTAAATAGAGTCGCTAACATAAGGAACGTGAACATGTTAAAGGTACTCAAACCAACGCTCGCCGCTTCAATCATCGCAGCTTCATTTTCATTCAACGCTCTTGCTGCAGATATTGAAAAAATGCACTTTCTTATCCCTGGAGGTGCCGGTGGCGGTTGGGACATGACCGCCCGAGGTACTGGTGATGTATTAATAAAGTTAGACATCGTCGAAACCGTATCATTTCAAAACCTATCTGGTGGTGGCGGTGGCAAAGCAATCGCACATTTGATTGAAACGGCTGATCGTCAAGAAGATACACTCATGGTGAACTCAACACCGATCGTCGTTCGCTCGCTCAGTGGGATCTTCCCACAATCTTTCCGCGACTTGACTCCTGTTGCCGCAACGGTTGCCGATTATGGCGCCATTGTTACATCAGCCGATTCTCCTTATAGCTCTTGGGAAGATGTCGTTAAAGCTTTTAAAGAAAACCCACGTAAGGTGAAGGTTGCTGGTGGCTCTGCTCGTGGTTCTATGGATCATTTGGTTATAGCAGCAGCTTTCAAAGGTGAAGGTTTTGATGCGCGTAAAGTTCGTTACATTGCCTATGATGCAGGTGGAAAAGCCATGGCTGCCCTACTTTCAGGCGAAACACAACTGCTCTCTACAGGGTTAGGTGAAGTACTCGAAATGTCTAAGTCTGGGCAAGTGAAAGTGTTAGCGATTACAGCACCAAAACGTTTAGAAGCTGCGCCTAACATTCCAACTCTCACCGAATATGGTAATGAAACTGTCTTTGCTAACTGGCGTGGATTCTTTGCAGCACCAGGCACAAGCCAAGAAAAGCTAGATGAATGGAATGCCGCATTTACTAAAATGTATAACACCGACGAATGGCAAGTCGTTCGAGACCGCAATGGTTGGATCGACAACTATAAAGCGGATAAAGCATTCTTCGCGTTTCTTGAAGATCAAGAGCAGCAGATGGGTGACTTAATGCGCGAGTTAGGCTTCCTGAAGTAACAATCGAATTGGGGTCCCTCAGATACCAACCTCAATGAATAACGTAGGTTGGTATTTCCCCATTGTATTTGCACTCTAAGTTTCACCGCATATGGACATTGTCGACAATCGGCATGCACACTCCTTTGTTTATATACCCAAAGCGGCTCGACTAGCAGCGAAATGCTTAATTGTTAATGGTTTAGTTTATTCATTGACGTCCATATGCGGTCTTTTTTACTTTTGTTAGGAGTTGAATATGCCTCGTTCAACCAACTTTTTCACCAAAGAGTATTTACTCTGTCGTGACCGCGTCGGCGCAATGATCTTTCTACTTTTCTGTCTTTGCTACGGTTATCAAACCTCACAAATTCCATTGTTTCCAGGTGATGAGTATGAACCATTCACCGCACGTACTCTGCCAACCATCCTGACTTACGTTGGTGTCGGCCTTTCTTTGCTATTGCTGGTGACAGGACAACCAGATAAACAAAGTGGCGCAGTGCTGACCTTCAATTGGAAGTTACTGATTGCCTTTTTAATTTTAATGGCGCTCTACGGCGTGGGCCTGACTTACTTAGGTTTTGTGATAGCTACTGGCTTGTTTTTATTGGCTGGCTTTTATCTGCTCGGGGAAAGACGTAAACCCGTTCTGTTTGGCGCGTCGTTTCCATTCGTGATCGCGTTCTACTTATTACTCACTCAAGGTTTGGACATCTATCTCGAACCGGGTTTGATTTTCACCATCTGGTAGTCAAAGAAAGGACTGAATTATGTTAGATGGAATTCTACAAGGTTTATCCACCGCAGTAATGCCAATGAACATTATGATGGTGATCGTTGGTTGCTTCGTCGGTACATTTATCGGCATGTTACCTGGACTTGGGCCGATCTCAGCCATTGCTTTGATGATCCCAATTACTTATGGCCTAGAGCCCTCCTCTGGCCTTATTTTAATGGCGGGTGTTTATTACGGTGCGGTATTTGGTGGCTCTACATCGTCGATTTTAATTAACGCGCCGGGTTGTTCTTCAACCGTGGTCACAGCATTTGACGGCTACCCAATGGCCCAAAAAGGCCAAGCAGGTAAAGCATTAGCTTTGGCAGCTTATTCGTCTTTCACTGGCGGTACGCTATCTGCCATTATGTTGCTTGTTGCCGCACCAGCATTGGCTAGCGTCTCCCTTAGCTTCCAATCGTCGGACTATTTTGCGTTGATGCTACTTGGGTTATCAGCTGTCGCGGCTTTTGCGGGGAAAGGTCAGGTAATCAAAGCGTGGATGATGACCATTCTTGGTTTGATGCTATCTACAGTTGGAATCGATAAAGGCGTAGGCGTTGAACGCTTTACCTTCGGTTTAACGGATTTAATGGATGGCTTTAGCTTCTTGTTGCTTGCAATGGCGACATTCGCACTGGGTGAGACATTGATGGGCATCCTTAAACCATCAAAAGACACCAGCGATGAAGAACAAGAAAAGCTGAGCAACATTGGCTCAATGAAAGTGACCAAGGAAGAAATCAAAGATGTTGCGCCTGTTTCAATTCGCTCTTCAATATTAGGTTTCTTCACTGGCGTTCTTCCTGGCGCAGGGGCAACCATTGCTGCTTTTTTAAGCTATGGTATGGAGCGCAACCTCGCACCTAAAGAGAAAAAGGATGAGTTCGGTAAAGGCAGTATACGTGGTTTGGTTGCGCCAGAGTCTGCGAACAATGCAGCATCTAGTGGTTCATTTGTACCGCTATTAACGCTTGGTATTCCGGGCTCTGGTACAACAGCAATAATGCTCGGTGCGCTGATCGCTTATGGTATTCAACCTGGCCCTCGCCTGTTTGTTGAACACCCAGATGTGTTCTGGTCAGTGATCATTTCCATGTACTTCGGCAACATCGTACTTGTGATCCTGAACTTACCGTTGATTCCGTACATTTCAAAGCTTTTGGCGGTTCCAAGAACGGTGCTTCTACCGATGATTTTATTCTTCTCAATCACCGGCGTTTATTTGGTCTCTTTTAATACTATGGATGTGTTCGTGATGCTGATTGTGGCTATGGCTGCCATTGCACTTCGGCTCGCTAACTTCCCACTCGCACCTTTATTGCTGGGCTTCATCCTTGGAGGATTAATGGAAGAGAACTTACGCCGCGCATTAATGATTTCAGATGGAGAACTGAGTTTCCTATGGGAGCGTCCTATTACCCTTACCTTTACTGTTTTAGCTGTATTGGTATTGGCAAGTCCACTAATCGTAAAGCTGATTCAAAAGTTTAAAGCACAGCCAGTCAGCGTTGAGCAGTAATCGCTGTCTCTTTCAACCTAGATAAAGCCATCCATCGTGATGGCTTTATCTTCCGCCCTCCAAATCGTTCGCTTATTGTGCAGATGGTATTGACAAATCACTGTCGTTATATGAAGGTGATTGTATGAACACACACTTAGCGCAACTTAACCAACGAATTATCATCATTCCATAGGAATGGTGGGATTTTTTGATGCGCTCAGTATTTATCGAACCCACCCATAACGGTGGGTTTTCTGTCTCTACCGTATGGGAAAAGCTCTCTTGGAGGCGGTCACAATGCAAAAAATAGCAGTTTTTGGTAAACCCGGCAGTGGAAAATCGACGGTAAGTAAAGTAATCGCGTCGGCTACCGGTCTTCCTCTTCATCAATTAGATTCAATAGTCTATAAACCAAACGGTGATCCCGTTGAGCGTAACGTTTTTGATGAAGCCCATAGCAATATACTAAGCTCAGATCGTTGGATTATAGATGGCCTTGGACCGATCAGCTCTTTTAACGCTCGTTTAGATGCAGCCGATACTCTCATTTATATTGATCTACCATACTCAGTAAGCTATTGGTTTGTGACGAAACGTCTCCTTAAAGGACTTTTCATTAAACCTGAAGGTTGGCCTGATGGTAGTTCGGTACTGAAAGGAACGTTACAAAGCTACAAAGTTCTTCAGCAATGCCCTGCATTCTGGAATGATGACTTTATGTCTCGCCTCGAGGGGTACTCTCAAACTAAAGCCGTTCATGTCATCAAAAACGTTACAGAACTGAACAATTTTGTTTTGGAGCGGGTAAAGTAAACCTCATATCAGAACATTAGAGCATGTAGGTTGGATCATCTGAAGCTCTAACAATGAAAAAGAACATAACAAGGATTGTTTATGCTTTTAGAACTCGCACTTTTATTCGTTGCTGGCGTAATTGGTGGGATCATTAACTCCATAGCAGGAGGCGGAAGCTTTATTACTTTTCCGGCTCTATTGGCAGTTGGTGTTCCTCCTATTATGGCTAACGCAACAAACACGTATGCTTCATGTGCGGGTTACATTAGCGGAGCCGTCGGGTTCAGAGAAGAGATCATGAAGAACAAGCATGAACTGCTGTTCACAGTCTCATTCAGTTTAGTCGGCGGCGCTGTCGGAGCATATCTGTTGCTCAACACGCCAGAATCGCTATTTATGGAAGCCATCCCTTGGTTACTCTTATTTGCCACCGTGCTTTTTCTCACCGGTTCTCGTTTAACAATGCTAATAAAAACTGTCGCGAAAGAGCACAAACATGCTGGCATACTCGGAGCAATTGCGTTGGGTTTACTACTTGTTGGTGTCTCTGCTTACGGTGGTTTTTTCAACGCAGGTTTAGGGGTTATTGTTCTGAGTTATCTGGTAGTAGCTGGTCACCAAGACATTAATTTAATGAACGGTTTGAAATTGCTCGTATCTACGTGTGTTTCACTCATTGCTATCGTGATTTTTGTTGCCAATGGTTCCATTGACTGGCAGACAGGTAGTGTTGTTTTGGTCGGTACGTTGGTAGGTGGGTATCTTGCAGCTCGTGTCTCTCGTCAACTGAATCCCAATCATGTTAAAGGGTTTGTTGCTCTTTCTTCTATTCTCATCACTATCTACTTTTTCATTGATGTTTATGTTTAAGCAAAACTTGTACAAGTGGATAACACTCCTACAAAAAACGCTAGCGCGAAAGATTAATGCAGATAGCTTAACGATTTTTTGTGTCACTCCAGCGAGGTTAGGAATCTAATAACACTACACTAAGCGGCTAATGAAACAATTTTGATCACAAAGTGCTCGGATAGAAGATCCTGTATCACGCTCCTTCGTCGCTGTACAGGATGACGAGAAATAGAAATATGCCACTCGCGGTTAAACGAGTGGCATTGATCGAGAAAGATGGCGTTTTACATCAATAATAAGAGAAAGTAACGCTTACTTAATCAGCCCTACTTCTTTGTAGTATTTGAGCGCTCCTGGGTGAAGAGGCGCAGATAAACCGTCTTTTACCATTTCCTCTTTCTTCAAGTTTGCAAACGCTGGGTGGAGACGGCGGAAATCATCGAAGTTTTCAAATACCGCTTTAACCACGTTATAAACCACATCTTCTGGTACCGCAGTAGAAGAAACAAACGTCGCGCCCACACCAAAGGTTTGAACATCACTATCTGTGCCACGATACATACCACCCGGGACATTTGCGACACGATAGAAGCTGTTGTCTGCAACCAGTTTTTCTACATTAGGTCCAGCTACCGTTACGATATTACTATCACACGACGTAGTGGCTTCTTTAATCGCTCCACTTGGGTGACCAACGGTATAAATCATCGCATCAATTTTGTTATCACAAAGTGCTTTTGATTGCTCTGCTGCTTTTAACTCAGAGACAAGCTTAAAGTCGTCGTTACTCCAACCATACTGGTTCATTAGCACTTCCATAGTACCTCGCTGACCAGAACCAGGATTACCAATGTTAACGCGCTTACCTTTCAAATCATCAAAAGTTTTGATGTTCGCGTCTTTACGTGCAACGACAGTAAACGGTTCTGGATGAACGGAGAATACGGCGCGTAGCTCTTTAAAAGGCCCGCTTTCTTCAAACTTACTGGTTCCTTTGTAAGCATGATACTGCCAGTCTGATTGCGCGATACCGAGGTCCAATTCACCAGCACGAATAGTGTTGATGTTATAAATCGATCCCCCAGTACTTTCTACCGAACAACGGATACCGTGATCTTCTCGCGATTTGTTAACCAAGCGACAAATAGCGCCACCAGTCGGATAATAAACCCCTGTTACTCCACCGGTACCAATCGTGACAAACGTTTCCTCCGCAGACGCAGAAAAGCCTGTTGTGAGTGCAGCCAAAGAAGCCGCAAGTGCGATTTGCTTAAACTTAAACATTGAACATCCCTTTTACTTGTGTTGATGACCGTTTAAGTATAGCAATCGTTAACAATTTGATAACGTTTAAGTTCTCATCCTTGGAGGTTGATTTATAGATATATACTTTTTTATCAACTTAACCTACTGATAAATAGCATTTAGACTTGAATCCCATAAAAAAAGCGTTGTATAAACAACGCTTTGTAGTTAGTGAAACGGATGGTTACACCGTTGGGACTGATGCTCGCCACGCTTGGTTCTGGCTATCTGAGATAGATCGGAACAAGTCACGTAGCTCTTTCAATAAGCCTTCTTGGAAACCAATGTTTTCATCGGCTTTCTGTTTGGCTGCTTGTGCGCGAGTCGCTTGTACTTCATCATCTTTGCTGCGCGCTTGCGCTTTGGTTTGCTCTACATTCGATGCTGAGTTTGCCATCTGGCCCAAAGCTTGAAGAATCGCGTTCTTCGCTTGGTTTGAGCTCATCAACTTATCGAACTTACGGCCACCACTTGTCAGCTGCGCTGTCGTGTCTGCGATATTGTCTTTCGCTAGTGAGTGCGCACGCTTAACCTGATCTTGCTGCGTTTTAGACAAGCTATTGTTATTTAATAACTCTTCTGCTTGATCGAAGCCAGCTTTTTGCGTTTTCAGTACATTATTGCTCGCCATTTCATTCTTGATTTCTTTCCCTGCTTTGAAAGAACCAAGGGCACCAATAATTGCGGTAGCACCCGCTAGTACACCCGAAACGACTGCCATCGCGATCATCGCGCTTGCCGAGTTGTTTAGTTCTGCCGCTTGGCTTTCTAAACTCGCGACGTTTGCTTCAACAGCAATTTCACGTTGTAGCACTTGCTGCTCACGGCTCAGCTTTGATACTTGATACAACAATGTTAATAGCGTCAACGATTGTGATACCGCATCTGATGGTGACTTGATCACCTCCTCACCGTTAAGCGCTTTCATCGTTGTGCTCATTAATGAGCTCACCGTCGGTGCAAGAGCGCTCATTAGGTTTGCAACAACTTGAGCTTGGTTACTCACTGTAGGAGCTTTAGGCGTCTCTAACTGGTAGCGTGCTGCACCAGCAGCACCTGACTCACTTTGGCTTTTAACGGCGCCCGCTTCAAGCTTTGTTTCCGGCGCTTTTTCTGCTTTGTTGGTTTTAATGGTATCGCCTAAACCGTATAGTTCACCACGACCCGTTCCGCCTACTTTATCTAGCATAATAAACTCCTTATACCGTTGCAGGACGGCTTAACACCGTTTGCATAGTTTCACTTTTCGCTTGAATCATTTGCATGATGAGACTCATCAGCTCTTGGAAGTCTTCCATCAACTTACCAATCTCTTCTTTGAGCTTATCAATGACAGCCTGGCTTAACGTCATTTTGGCTCGAAGGTCTGTGATATCAGCCTGAATCTCTGTCACGTGAGCATTGTTAGCAGCGTGGACACTGTCCGTTGCGCCTTTACCCACGTTGACGGCAAGATCGACGGTTTCTGCGCCATAACGAATCGCTTTCGCTGTTGTTGTCGCAGCTTTTGTGCCCATATCCGCCACTTTCGCCATGTTTGCAGCGGCTTTCGTAGCGATTTCCGTGACCTTTTGAGCTACCTTACCAGCACCTTTCGCTGCAAGTTTCGCGATACCGCCAGCTGCTGCACCACCAAACGTCACAACAGCTCCGATAACCGCGACGGCGATTTCTAATGCCATTACGACTTTGTTTAACACATCGACATTTACGCCCGCTTCTTTTAGCGCATCTTGAACGGCTGGCTCTTGCAACGCCATGCTCACTGCTCCCATGACGCCACCAGCGATCATAAGTGCACCGGCTGCTGCACCAACACCCGTTGCCACCATTACGGCACCAACAACAATAGAAACCACCGCACTGATCCAACCAAAGATCTTCGCTGCTAAGCCTGATTTTTGGGCTTCTTTTGCAGCGGCTTCCGATTCTTTGATTTTGTCTTGGTTTTCCACCATCTCTTTTTCGTGCTTAGCTTTTGCGACCTTCACTTCCTGAATTTTCAGCTCGTTTTGAGCACTTTTCAGTTTATCCGTGATAGCAGCAAGCTCTACTTCAAAATCATCAGCAGATCCTGCGATGATTTTGACGGCAATCGAACCTGTTTGGTCTGCAACTGCATGGAGAGATTTTGCAATGGTATCGACGATCTTTTGCAGCTGTGCCATGGCTTTTAGCGTCAAATCATTCACTTTGTCACTAACAACTGCGTTAGGTGCATCTAACTGAACTTTTACTTTTCCGGTGTTCAGTACATCTGCATCTTTACTCTTCACGTTTTCTACCGTCACAGAAGGCGTCGCTGTAGACGTCGTTTTCTGCACGTTATCTAACGTGGCTTGGCCAGATTCAGGGCTATAAACCTGTGTCTGGATGCGGTCAAGTGCAATAGAACTCATAGTCTAATTACTCCTTTTTATTTCTCACCGCTTCTAACATGATGCCTGCACGCTCATGCAAATCTGCATATTGTGATTTTCCGGCAGACATCTCCTTCGCGCTGTAAAACCCACTCTCTGCTTCTGTCAGTTGTTCCAGTTTAAGGTGACATTCAGCAGAGTGAAAAGGTGGGCGTGGATCATTTACGTCCACTAGCGCTGCGTAGCTGTAGGCGTCTATTGCCTGCAGATACTCACCCAACTCCTGACGAGCCGCGCCAAGGCCAATGAAAAATCGCGCCTGATAATGATCAAGCATGCTGAGTAATTGAAATACTTTCGCTGCTTGCTCAATCTTTCCCGATTGGAAAAAGTTGTAACCTACGGCATAAATATGTTCGATGGTGTCCTGAGACACATCGTGCAACATTTTTAGCGTGCCTCCCTCTTCCAGAAAAGACAGCAGCTCTTCTGCTTGCATTTGGGATGGATCGGTCGCGTTTGTTTTAGTCATGGTTGGTTATCCTTAAATGGCTCGTAGGATTTCTTGTAAAATACTGTGGTACTTCTGAACAAACTTGTTCATCGCTTCAACGGTCGAGTTGTATTGAGAACTGGTGTCGTTCAGCTCAGTGGTTTTGATTTGCACTTCATCGTTAAGCAACTTGGATTTAGCACTGACAGAACTAGAAAAATTAGACAGTTTTTTCGACTTCTCTTCGTCTTGGTACGACGCACCATCACCGATAGTAATACCTTGTGTTTGAAGGAAGTCTCGATGGTTTGTTATCTTATTATCCGTCAAATACTTGTACTCAGGTGAAGCTTCAAAATCCGTTTGATTGCTGTAGTTAAAGTCACTCGCTTTGAAGTTACTTTCTGGATATCCCGGCTTATAAACCCCATCAACACTTTGCGTAGAGTGAATTTTTGATTGCACAACACCAAAAACTTTAAGCTGTATTGTGAGATCCTCTAATGCCTCTTTCTGGTCATTACGTTTCTCTAAACGGTTAACACGACGCTCATTTAGTGCAAGCAGCACTTGCTCATCAAAACGGTCTCCAATGCTGGACTCAACAACGGCCAACAAATCACGAGCCGTTAGAGAGTGCTCTGCTCTCACCTCGCGATCCGCTTTCTCTTTGTCGGTGATATTGAGTAGACGCTCTTTCAATGCCCCTAAGTTTTTGCGCAATGCCTCGTATCGCTCAGTAAATGAAGCCCCGGTAGATTCACCTTTTACTATTTTTTCAAACTGTAATCGGATATCTCGTTCGGTGTTTTCTTTGATCAAATTAACTTGAGCTGCCGTTATTTGTGTCTTTTGGACATCGGCTATCGCGCTGTCCTGGTAAAAGTCGTCGATTTCTATATTTGTTAAACTCACCGCGAAGTTGGCGAACAGACTAGAAAGGGTCAAAGGCTCAGTTCCACCAATGACAATATTAAGTGCTGCTTTTAGATTGTTCGTTCCACTCGCCTCACCATAAGCTGCGCTATATTGGCCTTTCACTTGAGCGGCCATTTCATCTAACGCTTCTTTAAGCTGCTGCTTAGAAATACCAGGAGTCCAGGTAATTCTGCTAGCTAGCGCACTTGCGTCATCGGTGCTTAAAGTAATACCGATGCCTTGAAAACTACTTTTTAATTGAGCTGAGACTTGAAGGGCGAAACTCTCTTTAGTCAACAGAAAGTCCGAGCTCTTCAGTTGCGCGAGATTAACGGAACCTAAGCTACTAAAGGCATTGCGAAGAAAAGAAATAGAAGCATCTCTCACTTCACGGGAGCCCATTTGATTAGCAAGCTCTGCAACAAAAAGAGAAATTTCTTTGGTGGCATTAGCCAGACCTGTCTCGGAGAGGTTGGCGATCTGCTCCGCTTGGTTACTCTGAGTGCCCAGATTAAATTGACTAACAAACTCAGTAGACAACGAGCTATCTACGTTTTCCGTCAGTAACTTACTAAACCAAGCCTGAAACTGATTTGATAGCGTTTGGTTTGTTTGAGCATTAAACTCGGCTGCGGTTAATTCGCCATCTGAGTTAGCACTTTGTAGCGACTTTATCCAAACAGATGCGGTGTCGGTCAATGATATATCAGCAAACGCGTTATTTTTCGCTTTTAGGTTTTCAAGTGTATCAACATAAAGCGCGATGCTTTGTGATTCCGTTTGTCCCGAGATAGTTGGCAATGAAGAGATTAGAGAGGCAAGTTGCTGAGTCTCTGCTTCACCCAGTACAGGGGTAAATGCCTCTATCAAGTTTTGTTGGAAAGTGGGTAATGGTGCACTACTCGCAGCTGTGTCTGTTGCTCCTATCGTAGAGCCAGTCGTTTTCATATTCGTCATTTCCAAACCTCTAAATCATCATGCCGCGCATCACTGTGGGACGCTTTCTGCGTTTACCTGACGTACCTTGTAGCTGAGTTTGTTGTTGCCGGCGGCGCTGGACTTCGTCTATTAGCTCTTGCTCTGCACGTTTCATGGTATCTACTGGTGCTTTTATGCCGCCAAGTAAAACATCACCCGCAACAGGACCAACACCTAAGCCTTCCAATAGCTCGTTAAAAATATCGGTTCTGTCTTCAGCTTTTCTAATGGCAAGCTCAGCGTTCTCAATCGCATCGGTAAACGGTTGCTTCATCTTGATTCCTATCTTAAAGCGGGTCATCTCATCGGTGCTGTCAGTAACAGTCGTGAGTTTTTACTTTTTCAACTTTTTCAAAGGTCTATAATCTGCTAGGCGTAAACAGTACCAGTCGTCTAGCTCATCATGGCTTGCACCGCATGCTTTTAGATAGAATTGTGCCAATCGCTGGCTGCTCATGTTGCTACCACGTAACACATCGACGTTGCCGCGAATGACCCAATCGGAGGGATAAAGTTGAATGGCATGTTCAGCCAAAAGAAATAAGCCGGCAAAGGGGTTACTCAACCCCAATTTGGGACGAACGCGTTTCAGAAGAACGATGATGATTTCACCGTCCTCCACCCGAAAAACGAGCTCTAAGCCTTCAACTTCAATTCGATAACCAAGTTGAATTTCACTTTGTTGCCAAAAGTATGGCGTCACTTCGATCCCCGCTTGCGCCAGCGAGAGTATTAGTTTTGTTTTCATTACATCCCCACCCTTCCAAGTGGCTGAATATTGATTTGCTGGGTTAGTTCTTGAAATGACAAAACGGGCAGATCGTAGTATTCCGATTCAATAAGCTTTCGCACATATCGGCGTACATCCATAGACACAACTAGCACAGGTTTATTCGGCATGCGGCTTAAGTCACCAATGGTCTGTTTCACATCACTGACAAATTGTTGCGTTACTGACGGATCTAACGCCAAGTAACTCCCTGCTGAGGTTTGACGAATACCGCTGCGTATTGTGTCTTCGAGATTTTGATCCAATAAGTAAGCGGGCAACATGTTTTGTCCGCTCGCGTATTTGTAGCAAATGTAACGTTTTAAGCTGGAACGAATGTACTCCGTCAGCTGTACAACATCTTTCTCTTTTTGGCCCCACTCAACCATCGCTTCCAAGATCACGCGAAGGTTTCGGATAGAAATGTCTTCAGAAACCAAGCGTTGCAAGATTTCCGTCATTTTTTGCAACGGAACAATACGCTGGGCTTCTTTGACTAGCTCCGAATAACCGCCTTCCATCTGCTCCAACAGATAACGCGTCTCCTGAATACCAATAAAGTCTTGTGCGTACTCCTTGAGAACATGAGACAAGTGGTACGTTAAAATTCTGTCGGGTGTGAGAAAACCTACATGACTGGCTACGAGTTTTTGCTCATAACTCTGTGCCACCCAAATGCTAGAAATACCAGGTAGAAAATCTTCATCTTGCTCATAAGGCACGCCTAATAAATCGATCTGTTCATTCCCTTCTGTCACCAAGAGTTGATCTTTAACAATTCGTCCTCGTGCAACCGGGACTTCTTGTAACTGAATTAAGTACTCGCCATTTTGCATCCCCTCGTTAAAGCGCAGGTGGATGCCTGGGAAAGGCACGCCTAGGTCGAGATATAGTGCGCGTCTAACCCTTGCTAGCTCTTCATTTAATGCGACCGCTTCCAAGCTTTCCTGAAGGCTCGCGTCAAGATCGATCAAGAGTGGGACCGTCATGGCAAACTCTTCTTGCTCACCTAATTTGCCTTTACTGTTTCTAGATGGAGTGGGTTTGCTTGGCTTCGCTGCTGGCGAACCGGCCCCTTGCGAAACAAAGCTTGATAAGTCGGTGCTATCTGATTCAGCTTGTTTTTTCTGTTGATAGAAAAGGAAGAAACCACCACCACCAACCACGGCGGCCAAGACAAGAAAAGTGATTTTTGGAAACCCAGGGATGAGTGCGAACAGCACCAAAAGCACACCACCAATAAGAAGCGCACGTGGCTGAGCAATCACCTGCCCACCAATGTCCGACCCAAGATCAGAAGAGTCTTCATGAGAAACACGCGTCACGATAATACCGGCGGTAATCGCGATAAAGAGTGCCGGGATCTGCGACACCAAACCATCGCCAACGGTCAAAATCGCAAATAACTCAAGTGCTTCAGAAGCACTCATGCCTTTTTGCGTTACCCCGATCGTGACGCCACCTAAGATGTTGACCACAATGATGACCAGACCCGCAATGGAGTCGCCTTTAACGAACTTCATCGCGCCATCCATCGAGCCATACATTTGGCTTTCTTTTTCAATCAGTGATCGTCGGTGCCTAGCTTCGTGTACGTCAATTACTCCAGCACGCATGTCACCGTCAATACTCATCTGCTTACCAGGCATCGCATCGAGTGAGAAGCGCGCACTAACTTCTGCTACCCTTTCTGAGCCTTTGGTGATCACCATAAACTGAACAATGGTAATGATCAGGAACACAACAATACCGACCACTAAGTTACCGCCCACAACGAAGTTACCGAATGTATAAACGATTTGACCAGCATCGCCTTGTAGCAAGATCAAGCGGGTTGTCGTGATAGATAAAGACAGACGAAACAATGTCGTGATCAATAGCACCGCAGGAAATGCAGAGAACTCAAGTGGCGTGGTGATGTAAATCGCTAACATAAGCAGCACCACCGCAATGCTCATGTTGGTGCCAATCAGCACATCCACCAGTGCGGTAGGAAGTGGCAATATCATCATAAAGACGATCGCGAGTAACATCACCGCAAGCATGATGTCTTTGCGTTGCCCTACTTTGTTTAGAATATCGATCAACTTATTCATGTGATTCACTATTTAAAGATTGCAGATAGCGTCGGTGCGCTTGGCGTGCCCCATCGACGTCATTTTGTTTCCAACGCGCTTGGCTTAAACAAAACCAGAGTCCTGCCGAGTCAGGATGAAGGTCGGATTTTAATAAGTGCTCACACACCTCAATCGTCCGGGTATATCGACCACTTTGTAAACACGCCACAGCAAGTGTTTGCATCGCCTCTTTGTGATGCGGTTCTATTTCTAGAACCGCATCGAGAATAGAAATGGCATGCTCTGGCTTTTGGTATTGAACTTGTAGCGCAGCGTGAACAAGTAAGAGTTCAATGTCTTTGGATCTCAACATGTTGGTTAGACCTGAATAAGGAGATTGAGCGCCATAGTGAGGTAACGCTGATCAAGTTGTGTACTTTGTAGCGTTTCGGATGCTTTGATAAAAGAAACGGAGCCTGAGTCCTGTGCAAGAACTTGCAGCTGAGCCAACGTTTCATCGAACTGTTGGCGGTACTTTTCTGGACGCAACAACTCTGAGTGCAACAATTTTGGCTTGGTTAACGCGATTAGGTATTGGTCTGAAGGCCTGAGGTCATAGAGCTTCTCTAAATGCGTAGCGACCGCCTGTCCATCCGGAAGTAATTGAAACCGTTCAGGGAAATCGGCCTTAACCTCACTATGAGTAACATGCGTGAAGGCTTCTATGCCTACGTTTAAAGTGCTAACTCGAGTCATGAGCCTGCCACATCGTTATGCAGACGAGCCAAAAGCGTAAACGCTTGCTCTAAGGTCGGAAGTGTTACTTCTTCTCCTTTTAGCCTTGCTGAAAAAACCAGAGTTTGCTCATCTAACAAGCCGGTTTTAATTTCGAAAGGCCAGCCTTGATCGGCATGACACAAACACAGTGCACTTTGAATCATGTCACTGGTTTGATGCCAAGATAACGCTCGAGACAACATCAAGAATAACTGCTCACCCTGTCGCTCAATATGCAGCGTACCACTTTGCTCAAAATCCAGCTGCACCCGTCCAGCTGATGAGAAATCGACGGCATCGAGCCCCATTCCTCGGCAAAATTCATCGACGGATGCATCAATCCAACTCATCTTCCCACGCTTCCTCTTCTTCTATATCAATGGCTTCGTCTAGCGCCTTTTGTACCGCTTGGATTAAATTCTGTCGTTGTTCTTCATCGGCGAATACGTCAATTGGGATTGCGCGAACTAACTTATGGAACTCTCGAAAAAAATCGATTTTTTGTTCTACCGCCGTCAATTCCATTGCGTTGGCGACTTTCCATATCTCATCACTGCTTACCCATCGCTGCTCTACCAACGCAATCACATCAGCCATCAAATTAGAAACTTGATAAGCCATAATTCGTCCTTTCCGGTTTAAACATTTGGAACAGCTGACTCACACGATCTTGCAACGTATTTAGAGTTTTGAGTTTTTGCATATCGGACATCAACCACTGCAACTTAACCGAATCGATACTGCTACCTTGAACACTAAGATCTGCACTCATGCCTTGCAGCATAAAGTCAACAGCAGTCGATACCTCCTGCTCACCAAAGCGCGCCACTACATCTTGATAAGCCGCGCCGAGCCCTTGATAACTATGAACGGTATCGCGGTAGAAGCCGCGCAGCTGATGCAAAGAGCTAAACTCTTGCTCTTGGCTGTATTCATCAGCAAAATTTGAGACACGGATTTCCGTATCAATTTGAGACCATGTATCTGGGTTTTGCTCGATTCTTAGAAGTGCTTGGTCAATCAGCGCTAGTAGGTGTTTACTTTCTGGACTCGCACTCAAAAACTTTTTAACGGCTTTTAGGGCGAGGTATTGATGGCTTTTCTCCTCGGAAAACCCATTCAAGTAGGCTTGTAATTGCGCGATGGTCGAGATATTTCCTCCCGCCATTTTTGTAGCCAAATCTTTGATCTTTTGATTCTTTTCAAGATCAGGGACTTTTCTTAAATAGTCCGAAACGAGTTCATGTGCTTCATTAACTCGAACACCACTGTCTTTCACTTTGCGCTTGGTCAGATCTTTCTCTGCTTTTTCGGAACCGAGTGAAGTGAGTTCTTCCATCGCATCAAAAAGTGATTGTGTGGCATTGTGAACACGGACGGTTTCACCGCGATAATTGCCTTTTTGTGAAACGTCGGGGCGAGACGATTCCAACCCGTTTTGGATAGACGCATCAAACTTTGGATTTGTTGCGATATGATTGTTGATAATACTCATTCACTTGCACTCCTTCCGCACAATACAGGCGAATTATAGGAAGTGCGCTTTTTTGAAGCTGTCAAAATCAGACGTGTTTTTTTAGTGCGCTTTCAGTTTTCTAAAAACTCCCGACTGATATTCACTATAAATTGATTCTTATACTTTCTATCCTCTCAGCATCAATCATTGCGCATATTTTTACCTTGAACGATTTCTCATACATCACTGATATCCAACAATCTGCGATTAAACACACGCGTTTGATCCAAATTCGCGGGCGCGTTACACAAGTCACCGGCACCATTATCAAAGCTGTCGTCCCTGGCGTTCGTGTAGGTGAACTGTGTGAGTTGCGTAATCCCGATCAAACTCTGTCTTTGTTAGCGGAAGTGGTTGGCTTCCAGCAGCATCACGCTCTGCTCACCCCGTTAGGAAATATGTTTGGGATTTCCTCAAATACAGAAGTAAGCCCAATGGGCAAAATGCACGAAGTGGGTGTTGGCGACCACCTGTTAGGTACAACGCTTGACGGGCTTGGGCGTCCTTTCGATGGTACGCAAAGTCAGGAACCAAGTGCTTGGTATCCTGTTTATCGCGATGCGCCACCACCAATGCAACGTAAACTGATTGAAAAGCCAATCTCTCTTGGCGTTCGATCCATTGATGGGCTACTGACCTGTGGTGAAGGTCAGCGCATGGGTATTTTTGCAGCGGCTGGCGGGGGTAAAAGTACCCTACTGGCAAAACTGATTCGCTCCGCAGAAGTTGACGTGACCGTTCTCGCTTTGATTGGTGAACGTGGACGCGAAGTGCGCGAGTTTATTGAGGATGACCTAGGCGAAGAAGGTATGGCCAAATCGGTTTTAGTGGTCGCTACCTCTGATCGCCCAGCAATGGAGCGCGCCAAAGCCGCCTTTGTTGCCACTTCTATCGCAGAATATTTTCGTGACCAAGGTAAACGCGTGCTACTGCTGATGGATTCGGTGACGCGTTTCGCCCGCGCACAGAGGGAGATTGGACTAGCCGCAGGCGAGCCACCAACACGACGTGGCTATCCACCTTCTGTTTTTGCCGCTTTGCCAAAGCTGATGGAACGAGCTGGACAATCAGACAAAGGATCAATTACAGCACTGTACACCGTGTTGGTGGAAGGTGACGACATGACGGAGCCTGTCGCGGATGAAACTCGCTCAATTTTAGACGGGCACATCATTCTCTCGCGCAAACTTGCGGCAATGAACCATTACCCCGCCATTGATGTACTTCGGTCAGCAAGCCGAGTGATGAATCAAATCGTTGAATCCGATCATCAGGTGTCTGCTGCTCATATTCGCGAAATGTTAGCTAAGTATGAAGAAGTTGAACTGCTAATCAAAATTGGCGAATACCAACATGGCGCAGATAGCCGAGCGGATATGGCCATTGCACAAAGTGATGATATACGCGCCTTTTTACGCCAAGGCACTCATGAACCAAGCGATCTTGATGGCGCTATCGCTCAACTTAAAGGGATGGCGAAACAATGATAGAACGCTTATTAGAAATCAAAAAAATTCGCGCTGACCGTGCGGATAAAGCCGTCAAGCGTCAAGAATACCGAGTGTCAAACGCCGCAGCACAGGTTCAAAAGGCCGAACGTTCTGTCGCGGACTATCACGTTTGGCGCCAGGAAGAAGAAGAGCGACGTTTTGCTAAAGCAAAACAACAAACGCTCGTTCTTAAAGAGCTGGAAACATTAAGACAAGAAATCGCGTTGTTAAGAGAGAGAGAAGCCGAACTTAAACAACGTGTGGCCGAGTCAAAAAAAGCGCTTGAAATCGAACGCTCGGCACTTAAAGAAAAGCAAAAAGAGGCGCGACAAGCCCATAAAACCAAAGAAAAATTCGTTCAGTTGCAGCAACAAGAAGTCGCGGAAAAATCGCGAGAAAGGCAATACCAAGAAGAACTCGAACAGGAAGAGTTTCGCACTGTCGACATTATCTAAAGGTTCACTATGCGCATTACCCCAACAACTGAAACATCGAATACGCTGCACAAATCAACGCCGGAACAAGTGCCTCTCGAGAAGGAGGCCGAGCTTCAATCACAATTCGAGCATGCAATGACGAAGAAGCCTAGCAAGGGAAAGGAGTCTATCGTTGCGAATCCCCAAAAAAATCATACTGGCGAAGAAGACATACCGCTAAGGCATAAGACATCTCAAGGTCTAGATAAGAAACTTAACCTATCGAACCAAGAAGCCAACGCTGACAAAAACACCTCCACTTTAAAAGGTAAAAGTGACGTCGTCACTAAGAGAGATATAGAGAAACCGCAAGACGACGCAGCAAATAGCGAAGAAATAATTAGCGAAAACAATAAATTGCTTAAAAATGATGGAAAAAGCGATGGCGACACAGTTCTAAGCTCCCCTTCTACCGAGCGTGTTGATCCTCACTTTCAAGCTCAAGCTCATTTGAAAGATGATAAACCGACGCCGATGGATAAACATACCTCGCCGGATTGTCTCTCTACGCTTGAATCTGGCTTGCTTCCCCAAAGTGCGACAGAGACAGAGCTCGCTCAATATGGGATTAACATTGTTGGCTTAACGAAAAAGCAAACTGAAAAAACGCACAATAAGCGTGCAACTCCGTCGCTACAGAATACAGGCAAACGACCAGACCAAACTGGTGGCCTGCCTGAAACCAAGCCTCTTGAAAAAATCGAGACGAAAAGCGCACTATTCGCCGTTAAAACGGATGAAGAAAAAGTGCCCTCTCAGTCCTTTGCAAGTGCGGTAACACAAGGCGATGTCATCCTAAAAAGTGTTGCTTCGCAGGCTCAACCAAGCCCAACGCGAGACGTAAACCAATTACTCCAGCAATTGGTGGACAAAATCTATGTTGCTCTGCCAACCGCATCGGACAACAAAGAGGTTCGGCTGTTTCTAAGTGAAGGGCAATTAAAAGGTGGTGAAATCCACATCAAGTTGGACGCTCAAGGGTATAGCGTGACGATTCGACAAGAGCATGCCCTTTCCATTATTAGCCAGCAAGCTAGACAAGATCTTGCTGAACGGCTAAACCGATTCGGCGGTGAGCAGCCACTTCGCTTAGCGATCAGCGAACAAACTCAACAGCTCGATCAACAACAACATGAACAACAACACTCACGCCAACAACGCAGCGTGTATGAAGAATGGCAAGCGGAGAATGACCTATGACGCCGTTAATAATCCCCAAAGTGGATGCAGAAAGTATCGCGCTCAGCAATCAACTTTGTGCAAAACAGTGCCACTTCCAAGGGACTGATGGTCAGAGCGTATCGATTACTGTTGCTCAAATCCCTTCATTTGAAGGGTTCCGTTTAACCACGTTGATTGGAGGGCAAACCCTACAAGTAGACTTTTCTCGTGCGCAGCTCCAACATTGGCTGAAATCGACCTTAAATGCTACTGCGTTTGAGTCCCTGCCTAACTCCCTCCAGTTAGCACTTTTGAGCTCACAGATAGAACCGCATAGTGAGGCAATCAAAGCGCTATTTGGTCAGTTACCCATTCTTAGTCAACTACAGCCGTTAGAGGCGAGCCAGGCCCAAGAGCATACTTTAATGTTAACCCTCAATAAGCCTAACGGCTCTCTTTGTTTGTGGGTTAGCGAAGGATCAGACGTGTTGTTGGATGCGCTACCAAACAGCGCTGCTCTACAAGCTCGACACCTCGCTTTACCTGTGTGGTTAAGTCTTGGAAGGACCCATTTGACGTTAAGCGAATTTAATTCGCTCGAGCTGGGAGATGTCATCTTTTTTGACGATGGTTACATCGCCAAGCAACAAGCCATTTTTCAAGTATCTAACCAGAATCTCTGGCGCTGCCAACTGGATGACCAAACTCTTCACATTATGGAAAAAGAAACCAATATGAATGACGTAAACACTTCAGAAATGTTAACCGACCACCAGCAACTGCCTGTGGAACTCACGTTTGATATCGGCCATCAAACCATCACGCTAGAGCAGCTTAACCAGCTTCAGCCAGGGTACGTATTCGAGCTAAACCAGCCTGTATCTAAGCCGGTAACATTGCGTGCCAACGGCAAAATCATTGGTGAGTGTGAACTGGTTAATGTTAACGAACATTTAGGTGTGCGCGTACTGGAGCTGTTCGGTGGCACGCAGGAGCCAGCATGATCCAGTTACCCGACGAGCTCAATCTCATTGTCAGCTTAGCACTGCTGGCACTGATCCCATTTATCGCCATGATGGCGACGTCATTTGTGAAACTCGCCGTTGTATTCTCACTGCTGCGTAACGCTCTCGGTGTACAGCAAATTCCGCCGAATATGGCGCTTTACGGATTGGCTATCATTCTGTCAATTTTCATCATGGCTCCCGTCGGGTTTGAAACCTACGACTACGTAAAGCAGCATGATATCTCCCTTGAAGATTCTGCAAGTGTAGAAGGCCTCATTGAAAGCGGTTTACAGCCTTATCGAGAATTTTTGAAAAAGCATATTCGGGAAACCGAAGCCATATTCTTCACTGATGCTGCACGCACATTGTGGCCACAGAAGTACGTAGACCGTTTAGAGTCGGACAGCTTATTGCTCTTACTGCCCGCATTTACCGTCAGCGAGCTTACTCGCGCTTTTGAAATTGGCTTTCTGTTGTACTTACCGTTCATCGCTATTGACCTAATTGTGTCGAATATCCTACTCGCGATGGGGATGATGATGGTATCGCCAATGACGATTTCCCTCCCCTTCAAATTGTTGCTTTTTGTCTTGCTTGACGGCTGGACAAAGCTCACCCACGGCTTAGTGTTGAGTTACGGTTAATCACGGAGAAAGTATGCATTCTGCTGAAATCATTCATTTCACGACTCAAGCATTAACCCTAGTGTTGTACTTGTCATTACCGCCGATTTTAGTCGCAGCATTGGTTGGTACATTGGTGTCGCTTATTCAGGCGTTAACTCAGGTCCAAGAACAAACGTTAGGCTTTGTGGTCAAGCTTATCGCGGTCATTATTACGCTGTTCGTCACAACGCAATGGCTAGGGGCAGAGCTCCACGCCTTCGCCTCGCTTGCTATGGATAAAATTCCTCAAATACGATGAGTTATCACGACTTACACCAGGTTTTATTTTTGTACAGTCTGACGTTACCTCGGTTAATGGCATGCTTCATCTTTTTGCCTATTTTGAGCAAGCAAATGCTAGGCGGCACCATGGTGAGAAATGGTGTGCTTTGCTCACTCGCGCTGTTTATATTTCCGATGATTAATCAGCAAAGCTTGCCCGCAGAAACCGACGGCATTTGGCTGATAGTGATTTTGGGTAAGGAGGTATTAATTGGGCTATTGATAGGGTTTGTTGCTGCTATCCCCTTTTGGGCGATAGAAGCGGCCGGTTTTCTGGTCGACAACCAACGTGGTGCTGCCATGGCAAGTATGTTTAACCCAACGCTAGGCTCACAATCCACACCAACAGCCGTGTTGCTGACCCAAACGTTGATTACCCTGTTCTTCTCTGGCGGGGGCTTTGTCACTTTTATCTATGCGTTATTCAAAAGCTATACATCTTGGCCGATCGTGGACTTTTTCCCAACCGTTAGCGACGCATGGGTTAGCTTCTTCTACGCGCAATTTGAACAGCTTATGTGGCTTGGTGTGTTGATGTCCGCTCCACTAGTGTTGGCAATGTTTCTTGCTGAGTTTGGTCTGGCGCTTATCAGTCGTTTTGCACCGCAATTGAATGTTTTTTTCCTTGCCATGCCAATAAAAAGTGCCATCGCGAGTGTTTTACTGATCGTGTATCTCGGAATAATGATGGATCACTTTGAAGTACAGTTTTACGGCATTACCCGATTCGCAGAACAACTCAATACCATTTGGCAATAACGCTTAGGATTCTTTATGAGTGCAGAAAAAACTGAGCAACCCACCGCAAAAAAGTTACGCGATGCTCGACAGAAAGGTCAGGTTGCCAAAAGCCAAGAAATCGTATCGTCTGCATTAATTTTGGCGCTCATAATTGTACTGTTTGCGTTCGCCGATTATTACATGTCGCACATCTCAGCGCTTATTCTCCTACCAAGTAAGCTTGCTTATCAGGGTTTCCAAGATGCGCTAGTCGATGTCGCTATCGCCATCGCAAAAGAAATTGCCTATCTACTCGCTCCGATTATTCTGGTTGCTGCACTCGTCGCCATCTTTTCCAATATGGGGCAGTTCGGGTTCCTATTTAGTGGTGAATCCGTTAAACCCGACATCAAAAAGATCAATCCCGTCGAAGGTGCCAAACGCATTTTTTCCCTCAAGAGTGTGATTGAGTTTATCAAGTCGATCCTTAAAGTCTCTCTTCTTTCCTGCATTATCTGGGTGACATTACGCGGTAACATCAACACTTTAATGCAAATTCCAACTTGTGGGCTAGAATGTGTCCCGACCATTACTGGCGTCATGATTAAACAATTAATGATTATCTCTTCGGTAGGCTTCATCGTCATCGCTGCCGCAGATTTTGCGTACCAGAAGTTTGATCACACGAAAAAGCTCAAAATGAGCAAGGACGAAGTGAAGCGCGAATACAAAGAGATGGAAGGCAGTCCAGAAATAAAAAGCAAACGTCGTCAGTTACACCAAGAGCTACAAGCCTCTAATCAACGTGAAAACGTTAAACGTTCTAATGTATTAGTTACAAACCCAACACATATCGCGGTTGGCCTTTATTACAAGAAAGGCGAAACGCCCCTGCCCGTCATCACTTTGATGGAAACCGATGCGGTAGCCAAACGTATGGTCGCAATCGCTAAAGAGGAAGGCGTGCCTGTGATGCAAAAAGTCCCTCTTGCTCGTGCACTATACGCCGACGGTAACGTCGACCAGTACATCCCAAGCGATCTTATTGAGGCAACTGCGGAAGTGCTTCGTTGGTTGGCTTCGTTAGAGTCCGAGGCGGACTAACAAACCACATCCCATTCAAGATCTGGGCTTACAACTGCCCAGCTTTCAACCTCGATACTTTCAACGCTATAATGCGGTATCCTTTAACTGTATGTTGTTTTTATGAAATCTAGCTTAAGCATTCGCTCCTACACGAAACGTATGAGCCGACATACTCATAGTGATTATCATCAACTGGTGCTTCCTCTCCAGGGCAACATACATATTGATATGGATAGCTATGTCGGAAAGGTGGCGGTTGGCGACTGCATAGTCATCCCCAAAAGTTGTGCTCACGGGTTTAATGCCGAAGAGTCATCACGCTTTATTGTTGCGGATATGACCACTTTGCCCACTCATTTGATGGATAATAGTGTGGCTGTGTTTTCGATTAGCCCGCCTCTACTGAGCTTTATCCAGTTTGTCGAAAAGCAACTTGAGTATCAGGTTAATGATGAAATTGAAAACTCAATGGTTGCAACCTTCTATCTGTTGCTGGAGCAGCAAAAGCGGTCTCGCTCCGTGGATTTGCGTATTCGAGATGTACAGGTTGTGATCGCGGAGCAGCTTGATCAGCCACTCACCATTGCCTCATTAGCGAATGCCGCTTGCTTGAGTCCGACGCAGTTTAAAAAGCTTTTTAAAGAGCAGCTAAAAGTGAGCGTCCATAAGTACATTACACTACAACGTATGGAAAAAGCCAAAGCACTACTGACTCATACAGACCTTCCAGTTCAGTTGATAGCTGAACGAGTTGGTTATAGTGACCTTTCCGCGTTTAGTCGACGGTTTTCAATGCATTTTGGTATGTCTCCTAGAGAGTTTTCCCGATAGTCACTAAAATAGTCTTCTGGAACAAGTATTCCGTCTTTTCAGCACAAAAATCTCTATCGCTTTCTTTTATTCTTTCTACCCTAAAACAGCCATTCACTAGGTAGAAATTACAGTGTTAAAAAAACATTTCACCGACTATCAATTAGGAACTTTATCCATACTTTTTGCTTCAACCCTGTGGGGAACGACGGGCACCGCTGCCAGCTTGGCACCGGATGTCAGTGCTCTCGCCATTGGCGCATTTTCTATGGGTATTGGTGGGTTTATGCAAGCATGTCTATCTGCGAAGTCACTGAAGAGAGATTTTCGAAAAGTCGTACATAAGAAGAAAACGTTACTGATTAGTATTATCGCCTTAGCCACCTACCCACTGGCTTTTTATTCATCAATGCGATTCGCTGGTGTGGCTATTGGTACGGTTATTTCTATCTCCACTGCTCCTTTCTTTTCTGCTTTGTTAGAGTGTCTCTTTAGCCGAAATCAGACCATAACCAAGCGCTGGATGATGAGTTTCGCAATCGGGGTCATTGGCATTACCTTGTTGCTGGCTTCTGAGTCATCCGCAAATAGCTTATTTGATCAGGATATGAAGCATTGGGGTGTATTACTTGGCCTATTGGCAGGTTTGACGTACGCCATTTACTCATGGGGAGTAAAGGCTATGATTGACCACGGCATTGAATCGCAAACGGCCATGGGAAGTGTTTTTGGTATTGGTGGAGTTTTGCTTCTACCAACACTTTTCATCACGGGTGATAATCTATTTGCATCGTCAACTAATACGGCGGTCATGCTCTACATGGCCTTGATTCCAATGGGGTTAGGTTACGTCGCTTTTGGGTTTGGGCTACGGTTTGTTACAGCCAGTGGAGCTAGCATACTCACGCTATTTGAACCTGTTATCGCAGCAGCACTAGCAGTTGCGATTGTTGGGGAAGAAATTTCTTTCATTGGTTGGGTTGGTATAACGTTGACACTTGTGTGTTTGTTTCTTCAGTCGAAAAGTTAAATTAAACCGATATTAGCCAGCCCCAAAAAGGAACGCTGACGGTAGATAAAGTAAGGAGCAGCACCTACTCCCTACTTTACCATTTGAAATTACACCCAGCCTTCTGCCAAGTACATCAATCGCAATTGACTTGGTGAGCCTAGTTTTTCTAGCGCATCTAATTGGACGTCACTCAGGTTTGGGCATTTATCAAGATAAACTCGTCCGTTTGCTGCATCTAGGGGGAGCTTGTAGGTGAGCTTTTCGTTTATTTTACTTGCTTCCCCTTTATCAATCGCTCGAACAGCTGGCATGAGCCAATCCCAATCTTCTCCTAACAGTTTTTTAAACGCCCCGTTAGCAATAGACTCGGTTTTACTTGGTGCATCCTCTGGGCTTAGCTTCAAGATAGAGTCTACGTCAGGAACCAAGTGCTCACTTGGCTCTGAACCCAACATCTTTTTCAGTGTTAATCGAGCGGTTTCCATCTCTTGTGCCTCTTTAGGCGCTTGAGGAGAAGTCATTGCAGTATTCTCCTTAGGACCAAGGTACGCCATTAATGCGCGGACAGAAGCCGGATCTTGCATACTGAAGGTAAAGTCTCCTTTGGCATTAGAAACTTCAAGCCTTGGTAAAACACCAGACATCTCACCTTGCATGAGTTGTTCTTTGACTTCTGTATTTAGTCCGTATGCTCCAGCTTGGTTCGCCACAAAACCACCGCCGCTCATGATAGCAGTCGTTGCCGCAGAACCGATTGCCTCTTTTGCTATCGGTGTGACGCCCACCGTTGCTACAGAGCTAACACCGAACGTGCCCAGGCTCCCCGTCGCCATACCTAACGTAGCTCCAATGCCACCTTCAGCCGACAGTATCGCATGACCTTGAGCCAAGGTTTGCTGCATCGGCATAGAAAGACGTTGATCTCGCCCTGGCAGCTGTGAAATTTGTTCTAACTGATGATGGTAAGCCTCAGCATCACCATTTACGGCCGCTTTGTGCAACTCTCTACCTGTAGAAATCAATAAGCCAACGCCAGGTAATGCCAAGTTAATAACGGCGTTCACACCAGAACCTTTTAGCTTTTCTTTGCCCATCTGCAGCAGTTCAGCAGCGAAGCCATCCATTTTTCCTGGATACTGGGCTTCTAAACTCACCTGCATACGCGGATCTTTGCTGATCGCATCAAACGTATTTTTAAGCTGCTGGTACGTATCGCTGCTCACTTTTATTTCATCCAATAGGCTGACAACTTCTAAGATTTTACGCTCAGTAAGTGGCTCACCGCGATAGCCTGAAGGACTCACTAGGGAGTAAGCCAACAGCGCAACCTCAGGTTTTTCTTGCTTAAGTAGCGCCTGCTTTAAATCAAGGTGAGTTTTGATGTTTTCTTGGAAAAACTTAGTGTATTTGCTTCTCAATACGCCTTCGTGAATAGAAGCAAACTTGTGACCTTTGTGGAATGTGGAAGGCTCTTTTACTTCACCTCTTTTGCTGATCACTCGGTCATCTTTTTGCGCAGCAACTGCACGAAACTGTTCTAGATCAGGTACTGGGCTTTGGCTGATTTTTTGTGTTGTATTAACCATTTTTCTCTCCTACACACGAAGTGATTGAACATGAGCTTGTTCATGATTAGAGGTGGTTGGAATCGCTTGATCCAACATTGCGAAACGCGCTTGCCACAGCTCGGCCTGTTCAATAACTTCGTGAAACCAAGCGGTAAGGTTCGTCGTATTTAGATGCTCAACGGGTTTACGTCCTGCTAAGACAAGCTGTCGACCATTTGGAGCTAAAGCAAGTGCGAGGTTGCCACTACCAATTCCTTGATAGTTAGCATGAGCAAGAAGCTCTAAACCTTTTAGTCGTTGTTCACCGGATTTTTCTAACCCTCCGAACGTTACAGACAACATCAAATCATCCGTATCTGTCGCGATGAAATACAACATGTAGCGATCATCGACCAGTAGCTGACAACGTTCATTTTCTTCAAAATTCAGTTCGGGCAACTCATTGAGTTGGCAAAACTCCAAGAGCAGTTGTTGAATCGTGTTCATAACTTTTTCCTTTTGTTTCAATAACTCTATTGAACAACGATTGCAGATTGAACGATGTCGGTAATGGCTTTATTTTTGTCACTTTTTCGCCTTCATTGTGAGGTTTTCCGCAGAAATCTCGCTCTAAAATCGAGTTGCCAGAGTAATAAAAAAGAGCAGCTCAGAGCTGCTCTTTCAATAAAGGTTAGATGCTTAGCATGGTGTATTTGCTCACTTCTTTTGCAGATTGACTAACCCAGTTTATGGCTATCAAAAATGACTTCTGTTGGCGGGAACATATTCGAAACAGGTGGTCGTTGTGCATCTCCAAACATTGGTGCACCGAATGCAGATGTCGCCCACGGGTCAACAATTTTCACATCCTTACTCCACGTTGATGGATCTTTTATGTCGCTCCCCTCTTGTCGACCAACCAATACATAAAGGTGTGTACCTGAATGACCCTTTTTAAACGCAACCACTTCTACTTTGGGTTCACTTTCAGGTGTTCCTGACATGCCTTGAATCATCTCAGCGGCGGCAGCAAAGGCAAATGTAGTACAGCAGCCGGCTTTCGCGGTTTGTACTGCCTTAGCAATGTTCTGTAGAGTGCTTAATTGCGGTGCGGTTCCTCTTTGTGCTGCAGCTTGAACTCCGTTTGCGGACATCGTCGCTCTGTGATCTTGCATGATTCGCGCTTGATCCGCGTGAAGCTCTTTTAGTCGTGGCTTTCCTTTTGTTTCATAAAACTGTGACCCCTTAACACCGAACGTATTTAAGTCCGTACAGGCAAAATCACCAAGCTTTTGAAGGTTGGCTTTATGTTCGTTGATAAGCGCGGCACTCGATGAAGCTTTATTGGTTTTGGAAGATGAGGCTGCCGTTTGTGCAGTGGGCCAATTTGAGCTAGGACCAGACGACAATCTCTCAAGATTTTTCAGGCTCCCAAGCGTTAACTTGTTTTCACCGTTCAACACATTTTTCAGCATGAGCTTCGCAACATCTTTAGGAATACCCTGCTTAGTAAGCAGGTTCACTACAATATCTTTCGCTTTATTCTGGTGGCTAATACGCGCGCTGATACTTTTATTTTTTGGTGCGCCCTCTTTAACAAAAATATCTTTACCGTTGTGTGCTCGAACCTCTTTGTCGTCAGCTTGATTTTGTGTCGCCAAATGTGACGTTAACTGACTCAACGAGTGCATTTGCGATGTATTAATATTGACCATGTGTGATGCCTTAAACTTGAATAAATGCGTGTACGTCTGTTTGGCTAAAATCTACAACCGTGTTGTTTTGAAATAACTGTCCCCAAGTATCAACTAATTCGTTCAACTGAATGATTAAGTTAGCAATGTTGGTGAGTTCACTTCCAGTCGCGATAGCAACTTGAAGAACAACGTCTTTGCGTGTTGGATTCACACAAAACTGCACACCACCTGTTTCTCGATACAAAAAGTTGTATTCAAGTAAAACTTGAAGTTTATCTAGCGTAATATCATCTTGTTCTATAAGCAGGTTTTTGGAAATCAATAACTCGCCTTTTTCCTCTACGAGCAGAACATCGACACTGTTGTTTTCAGCAAAATGCAGTGACCACATTTGATCGTCATACGCTGTCACGCGCTCAAGGTTCAGCACTTCTCCTAGCTCAGAGAGAAGCATATTAATCTTTCCTGTATCCATGTTGTGTCCTGTCTAATTTATTATAACTAAGTGACATCGATATATTTATTTCAGCGAAGCCACTTGGGTATAACGGCTCATTTAAATAAGCGAATAAGGATAAAAGAGATTTTATGGCGAGATAGAAACCGACACTTTATTTCAACGTCTCATTTTTATTGCTATTAGCCGTTTTATTGAGAAGAAAAATTAAGGTTAAGCTGGAAAATAAAAGAGCGGCAATCGCCGCTCCAAAAATTAAATAGAAGTAGAAAATCACTTAATACCGTGAAGGCTATTTTCTGCATCCATAACTAAAGGATTGAACGAGTCGTTACGAAGTTCTGCTATCGCGTATAGCATGCGCCCCATGCGACCATTTCCATCGGTAAAGCCATGGTACCCGATAACTCCGGCGAACAAATGTTTACCTAAGTCTTTATCTTCTACAGGGTTCTCTTTCAAAAAGCCTTCAATGTGCTGCTTTAACATGCCCTCACCGCCAATACTTGACGGCAAAGTGCCACCCGAAATATTTGGCCCTCGGTAATCACGCTCAACATTAGGCACCAATCGAGCGTGTAGCTCTTTTAGGTTTTCCATATTCAATAAGTCTTTACCATTAGACGCGTATTCTTTCAGTAAAGACGTAATATTTTCGGCATCGTTTCCTTTAGAGTTAGAAGCATTAATGATCCACGCCGCAGCTCTTTCAACATTATTGGTTACGCCACTTTTGTTAAACGCATCCTCCGCCAGTCCTTCAGCGTATACACCTTGGCTTAGATCGGTGCTTGCTAGACCTTCGATATGACGTTGCGCCGATTTAAGATGCATCACCTCCATATCAAACACCGCTTGCATTTGATTAATGCTACCTGCCGGGTTTTTCTGCGCTGCAGATACACCACCGCCGTAGTCTTTTACTACACGTCCAGCAAGCGACTTCGCTGCACTTTCGCCAATCAGTGATGTGAGGTTTTTACCAGAATCGGTTTCTAACATTGCCTCTGTCATCGCTCGCTCTGCTAACTGGTTTAGCTCAGCAGAGTTCGACTGAACTGATTTACTGTCTAACTTCGCAAAGGCATTTAAGACATCTGATGCGGTTTTTATGCTTCCATCCTTGAAGAACATTTGTCCATGCTCAACAGAAGAAGCAGCTTGTAAACGCTGAGCTTGTCCTTGCTCATTATCAAATACGGCTTTTGTAAGGGCTTTCGCTACCGATTGTGGGCTACCTTCGCGAAACAGTTTTCCTGTCGCTTCAAAAAATCGCGCTACTGCACCATTCGTAGGATTGGCGCGAGTAAATTCTTGGGTCGCTGCGTTGATTTGGTATTCTTTGCCACCAATACTCAGCTTACCTTCGTTAAGTATCTCGTTACGAGCTTGCGGCATGGCGGCCTGCAACGCGCTAACACTTCCAAAACTGATCATGTTTTAAACCCTTAATGTGGAAAAATGAGTGGTATTCGTTTCCGGTACTTCGGTTGTTTTATTGGTTACTTCTTGTGTATTCGCACTTTTTAACCACTCGATGAAATTCGCAAATGACTCATCGAAAAAAGATACAGTTAGCAGTTGCTGAGGCAGGTGTATGAAACCGATATATCCGGTCTCTTCCTCCCAGCATACCGCTGGAGAGCCTTGCGTTAAGGCATCTTTCATATGTTGATGCAAAATATCAGCACTCGGTTTATCACCTGAAATCAGCCCGATAAGCGTCACACGATCTTCTTGTGCACGAATTGTGATTGCTGTGTTTTGCTCAACGAGTAGATGGCAACAATCATCCTCATCAAAAACCAACGGCTCCAATTGGCAGCGGCTGGCAAAATCTGTCAGTAAAGAAGTTATAAATCCATTAGCCATTCGACTAAATAATCCTATTTTTGTTGTTTTAGAGGCGCTGCTTAGTTGCAACACTTATCAACTAAGCAGCTTTCTTAGGTGTATTCTTAAGGATTTATGGCAGTGAATATTTTAGAAATGGTCGGATTTTTTTTGTTTAAAGGCATTAAAATGAAAAAACTCAGCAAGTGCTGAGTTTTTGAGGTTTATTCATGAATCGTAATTTTACGCTCGCTGAGCTGCTTCACCATGGCTTGCTTTAATGCATGCAGCTGTCCATCAATACTGGCGTCGATGATCCCAACTTCTGTTTCCAAAATGCAGCCTCCATTTTTCAAGCGCGCATCTGCTACCACGTCAACATAACCGACTTCAGGGAAATCACTTAATACACCAGCCACCTTTTCTCTCACCTCAACAACCTGCTCTGGGTGGACATGTAAAATGACCTGCTTTTGGTTACTCACCAGTTGCAACGCTTCTCGAACTACACTCACCGTGGTATCGACATCATCGAAGGTATCGATGATCTTACGTACTGCTTCTAACACCACACCTGTCATTTTTTCTTCGACTTGCTGATAGTAGTCATTACAACGTGCTAAGGTTTCAACCATCGTTTGCGCATTTTCAATCTTGGCTTGTGCAAGGCCATCTTGATAACCACGTTGTTTTTCGGTTTCGTAGGCTTGTTGGGCATTAGCAATGATGCTTTCAGCTTTGGAGTTCGCGGCTTCAACTAAGTGTTGCGAATCCAGATAACTGGCATAATCTTTCGCTTTCAGCACCTTTAAGCCAGGTGCCAGCTGCAAATTGTCTGTTTTTATTTCAACAAATGAAACCATTGAGGAATAACCTGTTTTGCGATTTTTTTTGTGAGTCGATACGCCAGATCTCGTTGATCCGCTTCCAACCAGTTAGCTGTTTCCGCGTTTTCGCTAAGTTGCTTTTCTAATTTGAATTGCCAACGAAGAACAACATCTTCTGGTGAGTTAATCAAAATAAACCTCATCCAAAAATATCCCAGCGCCCTCATGCTTGCTTCAACAGACCTTTCATCCAATAGTTCTGGTAACGAACGCTGCCAGCCTTGCGGCCAGCTGGATAACAGCATCGGCCCGTTTTGAATTAAGAACCGAGCGCCTTCCAAACCAAATACGTTGTTCAGAACCTGTTTAGGATGTTTTAAGACAACGCTTCGCATCGCAACGCAATGCAAAGCTCCACCCACCATCAATACGAGTTGATTCAACGCGTCTGTCGGGAGCAATGCCAAACTATGACAAGGTCTGTTAAAAGCCATCTCAGGAACGGGAGATAACGCCCACTCATTGATACACCATTGGTTGAACATGGGGTTATCTCTCCAGCCTTCGATATTTAGTAACCAAGGCTGCTTTTGCTCTATCCAACTTCTATGGATGTACTGGCAAGGCGCATAGTTAAACTGGTGTTGTACCTGCGCGAGTGGTGTTTCTGGTTTAACCACGCTTCGTGTTCCTACGACACCATGTAAAAGTAGCGATATTCGAGCCGATGAGTGCCGCTACCAAGAACACCAAAATGGCGATAAGATTATTCGCCGTCTCTTTGGTGACCTGAACCGACAAAATGCTTTTAAATTGATTGTTTTGAGTAGCAACTCGAACCTCTGATGAGGGTACCATCACTACGCTGATTCGATCGTAGTTCAACCCCTCAATACTGTTGTTCACTAATAATTTGATCTGCGGAACATATGAATCAAGCGCAATATCTGCCGCGTGTTTAATAAATACGGAGGCAGAAGCTGGAGTTGGACGCTCTCCTGGACGCAGATCTTGATCTTCCAAAACAACATGAACACGTGCCACTAGCACGCCATCAATCTGAGATAAGGTTGAGGAGAGCTCTTGAGATTTCGCGTATACCAAACGTGCTCGTTCTGCTAATGGTGACGAGATCAAATCGTCTTTGGGAAACACTTCTTTCAGTGTGGAAAACTGCTCTCTTGGATAACCTTTTCGCTTTAGCGCGTCTACCGCGAAGGCGATTTGGGAACTGTCTACCATTAACTTGACGGTGTTGTCTTTGTCAGGCTCTTTTGTTGCAACGACACCTTCGGATAGTAAGATCGACAACATCTCATTACCCTCTTTCTGAGTAACGTTGGTGTATAACTCGGTCTGACAACCTACCAGAAACAACGTGAGCATGATGAAAACTGCTCTCATTTTATTCATCATCACTATTGTGCCTTCAATAAGGTTTCTACGTTTTGTGTGGTTTTACCCACGGTTTTCGCGATCAGCTCTTCTTGAAAAGTAATGCGTGTCAGCGCCCACTGCATTTGCAGTAATTGCGCCGGATCATCACCCACCATCTTCATGTTGTCTTGCAGGTTACTTTTCGCGTTATCGATAGTGTTTTTCAACTCGCTGATGTTTTCTAGCAAACCTCCCTCCAGGCCATTACTTGCCTCGGGAACCGACATGGCTTGCTCAAAACGTTCGCTTAAACCGTCTTCGACTTGCGCATCCTGTAACTTATCAATGTTGGTTTGCATCACCTCGGTGTACTGCGTGTTTATCATATGTACTCCTAAGATAAATCTAACTTGTGACTGTGAGTCATGATGTTTTTCACCATCGCATTTTTTTGGATCATGAAGCTAAGTTCATCACGAACCATGTCCAGTGTTGATGCCATATCAGGTAACGACTTCAACTCTGCCCAGCAATGCCATAAGGCTTGTTCTTTCTGGGCACCCAGTGGAAAATGCTGCGCTAGCATTGCTTTTAGTGCTGTTTTATCAGCAGGTGGTTCGGCAATAAGCTGTCCCGAAAAATTCCCTAGTAACTCCTGCTTCAACACCTTTAACAAATCAGATTGTGGCTGCTCGTTGCCTTTTGCACTCTTCGCCTCATGAAAGGCGTACCACATTGCCTCTCGTTTAACTTGAGGGTCGGAAAACGCTTCATTTAACGATGATAAGACACTTTGTTTACTGACAACCTCTGCGTCTTTTAATGATTCGTACCACGCTTTAATCTCCGCCAGTTTCGCTTCTGTTTTCTCTAGCGTCTCTTTTGGAGAAACATGTGAAACTTGCTCTTGCTTGTCACTTCGCTCCATGAGTGCTTTCATCTTGTCTTCATCGCTCCGCTCATAATGGCGCGACTCCGACTGACGCAAAGATTGGTGTTGAAGACTTAGGTTACTTGAATCAATGATCATCCAAGATTCCTAATGTCCTGAGAAAAGCTCGCAGCAAATGCTTGGCTTTCTTCGCTTCCTTGTGACGCAAGTTCTACCCAGCTTTCCGCTTTGCTCAGTAAACCGGCTTTGGCAGAAGCAAGAGCCGCTAAGCTGATCAGATCTGGATAGGCGTTACAAAGTGGTTCGAGTAATTGATGAGCCTCTTCATACAAGCCTTTATTCATGAGGCTCATTGCACGAATCATCGCAACGGTCTCTTCAGAACCTGAGCTTGCTTCAAGGCCATCTGCAATCGTGTTGGCTTCTTGATGACGATGCATACCTGTTGCCATCAGCGCGATTTCAGCCAGCAGTTGGCGCGTTTCTCGTTCCATGCTTTACACCTTCTGGAGAATCGACTGCATCACATCTTTAATCGCACGAGTAGTGGTCGCATTGATATTGTAAACAACAGACCATTTGTTGATCGCGTGCTGAAGCTCGGCAAGCTTTGATGGATCATCGGCATTGGTTTCTAGATTCTTGATGGCTGCCGTCACTTCTGTGTTGGCATCTTTCGCTTGTTGTTCTAACTTAGCTTTAACATCATCAAGGTTTACACTGTTACTAGCATCGTAAAATGACATAAGACTTCCTCGTATTTTTTAGTTAGCTTCGTATGATTCAACGACCGCATGGGCGGCGGTGTAAGCTTCATACTGTTTGAGTAGCAATTGGTACTGCTGTGGTGAGCACCCTAAATCCAACTGACGTTTCACCACCGCTTGTGCTTCTAAGAGCTTGCTCTTAATCTTGTGCACTTCCGCACCGTTTGTGTCGTTATTTAAAATTTGTTCAAGATTTGTCATTGTTCGTCTCGCCTTCATATCCAAGTTCTATTGTTATCACCCGCCCGCCTTTAACCAACTCAATACCAGCAGGTGTAACACTGGATATTCGGTAGCCCTGAGGCGTTCTTGCACCGACCATATAGCGAACGTTATCGGTTAGAATCACATATGGAACCTGGCCAAAGTTAACGCTACGAAACGGGAAATCGATGTTGGTGCCTTTACTCACCTTAGGTATGGATTTCAAAACTAAGTACGGTTTCTCACCATATTGTTCCCGGAAGTCTCGGGTCACACCGTAAAATCGAGTCGTTTCGATATCATCAAGCTCACCACGAACTTCAATGCGATCACCGCTGGTGACCAACTGGACTTTTTTCAGTAGCTCCGCATCCGTCAATAACGCTTTTAGCGTATCCATGTAGGCACCAGCTCGCTGCAGTTCAACCTTCCACGCAATAAGACCCGGCACGTCTCGCTCCAAAATTTGTTCAACTTGGTTCCAGCGGCTGGCATCATCGATATAGCCCGTCAGCAGCAGTGTGCCGGTCTCATCGCCATTTTCGACTTTCACTTGGTGATAGCCGAGGTTGCGCAAAATAAATCGAACCCCGCGACGGATTTCTTCCATCGTTCTTAAGTCACTTTTGTAATTGATGCCCAATACATCAATTCGACCAAGCAGATCGAGTTTCTGTGTTCGGTCTTCAACATAGCCCTCTAAGACTGCTTGGCGTGCGGCGGCATTCCATTCCACGCGAACGTCGCTAAGTTTGAGCTCGCCTAAGATGTTACGTACCAAAACAATGGGTTCTGCTTCTGTAACAATTTCATTGTTGTTTCCGTTAGCTTGGCTGTACCACATACCGGCAAAAATGACACTCGGGACAAAACTACAAAGCAAAGCGATGAGCGTTGTTTTTTTCCAGCTAGAGCGTTGCACAGCAACCACAGGTGTATTCTGTTGGCTAGATTCGTCGCTGACGTTACTCACAATTAACGCATCTTCCGCGTATCCCAGAGCGAACTTCACAACGCCGACCGAGACAACAGCATGGCGTGACAACTCGATACCACCACCTGCAACAGCGATGTCTTCACTGTTAATATTTGCCTCTTCGCAGCCTCGTAAAATGACCGAGTCTTGCTGGCAAACGAGGGTGAAATGGTTCGCTTCGACCCCAGCATCAGACAGTACAAGATCAGCAATAAAGTCGTCACTGCCAAGCACGAGAGCACCTTCAGGTAAGGTGACTTCTACTCCGGTATGCACGCCTGATAAAATACGAATTTTCCATTGCTGCATCGCGGTTAAGACTCCTCTGAAGGGCGCACACACTCACTTTGTGAGTCATCACATTCCAATACTTTCACCCGCCAACCCTTTTGCCCTGTTGGTAATTGGCACTGCGTTAATTGAGACGACTTTTGCTGTGACAATAAGTCTTGTTGATAGCGCTCGGCTTGAACCCTCGATGTGCAGCTATATACTTCCACTACCGATTTAAATTCAGCGCTATTGTTGGAGATGTTGTTAAGCTTGCCGATACTTGGTCGCAAGTCATATTCGTTGCCAATCAACACACTATCGCCAATACCATCCACAACAATTCGAGGTTCTAAAATAAACATTCGTACTGTGCGGCGCTTAGTGTTGGTATTACTTCTAAACAGCGCGCCTAAATATGGGATGTCTCCTAGCAATGGCACTTTACGTAACTGATGGCTCACTTCATCTCGGTACACACCACCGATAAGTAAGCTTTGCCCTTGTTTAACCGTCGCTAAGGTGCTGATTTCAGTTTTACGAACGGAAGGAAGATCATCGACGCCACCATCAGCGATCTTTGCACCGTCTTCGAGATGAAGGCTCAGGTTAATTTCAGGTCGTGCAGCAAATCTATCACCAACGATACGTGGGACAATTCTCAGTAACGTGCCATATGTGACCTCTTCCAGCGCTGCGGTTTCTTTACCAACCAGCTTGACGTAAAAAGTGCTGCTGTTGTTCAGTACCGCTTCGACATTTTCCTGAGTTAACAATGTTGGTCTTGAAACCACTTGAGCACTGCCTTTGGATTCCAATAAACGAATTTGAGCCAGCAAGTAATTTAGGTTGGTTGAATCAAGCAAGGACTTAAAGTTCTGTCCACTGCCGAGCGTCACATCCCCCGAATTCACATCACCTGTTGTTTTGATATCGACAATGCGGTTGTTTCCGACAGACACTCCCGCTCGCCAATCAACGCCTAACTGACTTAAATCGTTGGCACTGATATCGACAATCGATAGCGCGACTTCAATTCTTGATTGCGGCTGGTCTAATTGCGCGACCAGTTTACGATAGAGCGGTAATCGTGCTTGAGTATCACGAACGATAATCGCATTAAGGCCCGGCTCTGCTTCAACTGTTGCACCACCATGAACTGAGGCGGTTTTATTACTTTTTACAGGCTTATCTGAACTGGTAACTTCTTTGCTAGACGCACTCGTCACTTGAGTTTGAACACCAGACACGACCCGTTTTAACACCGATGCGATACCAGGGACCGTAATTGTCTGATCGCGATATGCAATTTCTCTATCCGTTGCAGAAGCGTACTTCAAAGGAATTATCTCAACGAATAATTCGTCGGTTGAATTCGATTTCTGCAGCAAGCGCGTTTCCAATGCCTCCGCCGTTTGTACCACTAAGTCGACATAACGTGGAGGACCCGCAAGATAGACTAACCCTTTGCTCTCAGCAGCTCTCCAACCATAACGAGAATCCCAAACGCCGGTGGAAATTAACGTACTGCGTAGCTCTCTAGCCGTAAGTAATTCCAATTGAAGTAAACGTGAGCGAGTTTCTGTCGCCTTATAGACATGTAAGACGGCTCCATCGAAATACCACATCAAGTTGTACACTTGCGATAAGTAATCGAGGAATTCCGCCGGATCTTCAGGGGTAAAACGCCCATTCACTCGATCGTTGACTTTGTCACTAACAGAAACCGAGACACGATAATTTGCACCGAAGTTATTCAACAACTCTTTTAATGAGTCATTATCTGCATAGTAGCGGAACGGTTGTTCGGGCCAGTGTAAGTCTGTTGCTTGCGCGTATCCCAAAGGAACAACACTCACTGCGCATAACAATGCCTTTGTTGCAGCACGCCTAATGTTGGGAAAGATTTTTAGCATCATGGTAACCACACTGTATGGTTGATTGTGTGGTTCACGCGTTCTTGTTCCAATAATGCAATGTAACGCTCACATAGATTGACGTGCTTAGAAAGCAAAGCAGAGAACCGTTCCACCGAACAGTCCTCAACCCTTACTTTACTTTGCAAAATCAATTGCTGATCATCATTGGTTGTCAGTACGCCGCCATCCTCACGAATGGCTTTTAATGAGAGCTGCATGCAACGTTGTAACGCTTGTTCTTGTTGATAATCTAGATGCTCTTTAAACTGGAAGGGTAACGTCGCTTCCCATAAAATCCATGACGCATGTTGCTTGATGGTCAGTGATAACTGGTCAACCTCGATGTTGTAAGAACCATTTTCTGAGGCAATAAAATCCCCTACCTTTAGCGCTTCCGCTAAAGATTTCATCATCTTATCTAACATTTAACGCCCTATTTAGATCTGGCTGAGGTGATTGCAAGCCTGGCCGCACTGACCACTTTGAGTATCAAAATAGTAGTGATCGATATCACCAACAGTTTGCATGTTCTTGAACCATTGCCATACTTTCGCAACCGCATTTTGGTCGTTGTAAACCACATCGCATGCATCCCAAACTTCGTTCAGCTCGGGGGCTTCAAGTCGCACTTCCGAACACCAATTTTTCCACTCAGAAATAAATTGTTCGGTTGTAGAGGTGTACTCCGCGAACCCTTTCAGCTCGTCTAAAGACGGTTGCCACTTCTCAATTAACAAACGATGACATTCAATCACTTGCAACTGTTGTTCGCTTAACGTCCCAAGTTGCTTTTTAAGTTGATGCTGCTGGCTCTTAATAAGATCGAGTTGCTGTTGAACAAAGACGGCACTGGTGTCTTCCCCTGATAGCTTCGACCAATATTCCTTCTGAATATCGAGTTGATTGATAAGTTGTTCAACTTTAATCGAAGCATGAAGAGCACTTTGATCGACTTGTCGGTTAATCCACTCGTTGAGTGATAAATGGAAACAAAGCATCAACGTTTTTGGGACAGCCAAATTAAAGCGAAAGCCCAGACGAGAGTTGATGTAGTCCAGCCTTTGTTCGAACGTTGTGATTGTGCTGCTATCACTGAGCTGCGATCCAATTTCCAAAAATAAACGCATGGCAAACCGGTCTATCGAAGCACCAAGTTTTTGATACGTTTTAACTAACTGGCTAGCGCATAGGCTATCGACGACATTTCTATCCAACAAGCGTTGAAGTAAAGATAACTGCTCATAATTTATGACGCCTTCACTCAACAATTGTCGGTGATTGACGTGCACAACATTGAGATCCTGCGTAGGTTTCGAGGCGCTTTCATAACGAGCTCCTCTTTGTAAAACAGTCACTTTCCGCTGTGTCACTATGCTGTCTGGAAAAAGCGAACGGCGTCGCCAATGCTGCTTTTTCATTTATGTTCGTCTCCGCACCCCTTTCGAACAATCCAGAAAGAAAGAGATGTAATAATTTTTAATCGTTCGTTGTTACACGATACATAATAGAATTTACACTGGTGAGTGACTTTCAAAATTAGTCAGAAAATTTTAGTCCCAAGTCATTTCATTTCGCGATAGCCACTTGATCGTCTCCCGAACGTACGCGGCTTGGGGTCGTTCCAAAACGACGACGGTAACTCTGCGTAAAGTAAGACTGACTGGAAAACCCTGCCTCCATCGCCACATCTACGATGCTCATCTTGCTCGTCAACAGCAGTTTATGAGCATGCAGTAGTCGACGCTCACTGATCCAAGCTCTTGGAGAAATGCCATAGTGCTCATTAAAAAGCTCTTTAAAAGTGGTTAAGCTGGCACCAAACTCCTGCGCGTAGTCTGTCAACTTCCATTCTTTTAAGTAATGCTGTTCCATAAATCGACGTAACCGTTCCGACGTACGGTTTGTTTGTTGTGACAGCAACGCATACAGTGATTCTCCTCCTTTGCTGTGTAGCAAGAGAATGAGTAGTTCTTCGTATTTTAGGCACATAATGGCATCAGGGTACGCTTGTTGCTCAAGCGTCTGCATGCTAGAAAGCACTTGTTCAACGAGTATGTTCAAACCAAAAGTAAACAAACCAGAACAAACTTTGTCTACCTTAGGCAGCATCATCAAGAGATCACTGTGTTTTTGCAGCAACTGACTAACGAGTTCATTGTCGTAAGCAATAATCGACGCTTTGTATGCCCCATCTAGCGGAGAGTACTCTAACAAGTAATCCCCTTGAGATAGAAATACCCCATTTTCTGCAGCAACATCGATTGTGCAATCACCTGTTTGAACTCGAAGCTGACCATTGTGAACGACAACAATGTGAGACTGGTCTGAGTGAAATACTTCGTCAGATTTTTCATAGCAGGAAAAACTACGAATTTTTCGTGAACTCGAGTCGACCCTTTCTGAGTTTAGTTGGCCTGACACATCCATTTTCTACCCTTCATTATTTTGAGTTTCTCAGTGCAAATGTTGAGAAACTTTCAAAGCACTACTTTGATTGTTGTTATTTCTAAGTACTGCTGTATGAATTAAAGAAGCAAAGAAAAGAGCATAGAAGTTCTATCACTTACCATACCCCCCGAATAATTAGCGAATAACCCAAGCATTACCTTTACCTAAAGGTAAAAGTTTGACTTAGTAAATTTCTGCTGTCCGTCTTTATTATTTTTATCAGATAGCGTTTATCATTAGCCAAAACTTAAATATCATTTCGTTATTTAAGTTTGGTTGTTTTGTTATACATTAGAATACAATTAAATAGATTTCGGCATCGTTTCGAGAACAAAATTAAATTTCCAAAATCATAAAAATGTATATTTTATAGCCTAAAACGCCAAGCCAACGTGTTCAAGGAGCGAGATATAATCATAAAAATTACTGTTTTTGCAACAAGTATGAGTCTAAAAAACAACTGACCCGATGACTTCAAAGTCATGTAATTAATGTTTATAAAAGACAACAAATCTTTCACAACAGGAAAGATATGGTCTTTATTTTTATAAATTAGAAAATTCTAATAAAAATGTAGTACTTAAAATTTTATCTGTTTATTTTTGGAACAAGAATCAAGTTTTCTTGTTTATTTCCCTCTAAAAATAAATAGTTCTTTTCTTTTTCAGCAACGAGCTCACCGTTTGAATAAAGCTTTCCAATAATCTTCATTTTTCCTTCACCAGCTTGAATTGGTGCAATTAAAAACGAATACTGCACAGGCAACTGAACGCCTTGGTAGCTCTGAGATACCGATTTAAGACATTGATTATCATTAACTTTACATATTTCCACTTCAAGAGAAGTAATCGAAGGTGGAAAGTAGCCGTCGACAGAAACCCAACCATAGACTGATGCCTGACTCTGTGTATCAAAGTCATCCACCCCATTGACGGACACAGTCTGACTGCACCCACTCAGTATGAACAACCCAATAAAACCAGCCCATATAGAATTGTTCATTATGACCCCATAAACTTATTTTATATAATCTAGCTCATTTGAAATTCACACAATTCTTTATGTAAAAATATAAAAGATCAACTTATATTTATACTACAAGCGGACAATAAATCGCATTTTTCAACAACACGTAGTTAACATGGACTGTAATTTCAAAAACAGTTTCTGCTCTCTTTCATTCCTTCCTTAATTGAAGTTCATTAGAGAAAAGTGATATTCATATATATCATTACCATCGAGATATGCATCTGAACACACTTACTTTTATCTTTCTATTTCTCTCAACACATTTAAAAGCCAAAATATAATAACAACCGACTAATATTGATAAACATGAAGAGATACATCTAATATTTTCCTTGATAAAATTTCAAAAGGGACTATTCCTATGTCAGCACGCCAAACTATCGATGAGATTTTGCTAAAGTTTGCTCATCAAATAGGCTTGCCTGCACTGCATCTAACGGAAAATGAAGTAAGCTTAGCCTTTGATGATAATCTAAGGGTGCATATCATCTTTCATCCAGAATCGACCACTCTGCAGCTCGAAGCTGAGATTGTTGGCCTTCAAATTGTAAATTCCGATCTCTATCGCTCTTTCTTGGCCTTTAATTATCACTGGCCTGAGCACCAGTTATTTTTTAGTTTAGATAACCACCGACATGTCCTATGTTTAAACCGACTCATTAACATTAGGCGACTGGATTACGAATATTTTGAAACAGCTTTAGCAGAATTGCTGACGCACAGCGAGTCGTGGGAAGCGTTATTGTCTTCTCATGTAACCATTGATAAGGCACCACCGATGCCACAAACTTTAGACTTGAGAGTTTAGGTGTCTTTATGTCCAATGACATCCAATCCACATACACCAATTCATCGGTTCATGACGTTCAACAAGCGCAGCAAAGTGATGTAGTGCCGCAAGGAACGTTTCATGGCCGTAAAGTCACCCTACTCTCCTCATCAGAAAGCAGTCTGATGCGAACAAGCTCTAAAAGAGAGCTTGGTGAATGTTTAAATCAATTTGCCAGTCTCGAATCTTGCAATCGCGTTTTGGACTTTGAACCGCAACTCAATATTGACAAGCAAAACGCCGCCGTAGAAAAGCTTATGGAACGAAAAGTGGCGATAATTCAACGTTCCTGATATCACAATAAAAGCAGGTTAAACATCTAGGTTAACCTTCAGCCGACAAGCTCACGCTAATAAAAAACCCCGAAGATTCGGGGTTTTGATTCATACTGCTTTTTCTTTATTAATTACTTAGTTTCACTAGAAGAAGCCTAACGGGTCGATGCTGTAGCTAATCAGCAAGTTCTTAGTATTCTGGTAGTGATCCAGCATCATCTTGTGCGTTTCGCGCCCGATACCCGATTTTTTGTAACCACCGAACGCTGCGTGTGCAGGGTAAGCGTGGTAACAGTTAATCCAGATCCGGCCAGCTTCAATATTACGGCCCATACGATATGCAACGTTCGCATCACGTGTCCAAACACCTGCGCCTAAGCCATATTCAGTGTCGTTTGCGATTTCCAACGCTTCAGCCTCATCTTTGAATTTGGTGATAGCGATCACTGGGCCAAAGATTTCTTCTTGGAAGATTCGCATCTTGTTGTGGCCTTCCAACATGGTTGGCTGAATGTAGTACCCCTGGTTGATAGACTCTGGCTGTTCTGACACTCCACCACCAAAGACCACTTTTGCGCCTTCTTCACGGCCGATTTCCAGGTAACTTAAAATCTTATCAAACTGTTCTTGAGAAGCCTGAGCACCGACTTGAGTATCGGTATCGAGCGGATTACCTTGTTTAATCAGCTGTGCACGTTCCGTCAGTTTCTTTACAAACTTGTCATAAATCGCTTCATGAACCAGTACGCGAGATGGACAAGTACAAACTTCACCTTGGTTGAAGAAACCAAGTAACGTACCTTCGATACACTTATCAAGATACTCATCTTCGTAATCGAAGATATCTGAGAAGTAGATGTTTGGAGATTTACCACCTAACTCAACTGTCGATGGGATCAAGTTGTCTGCTGCACATTTCAGAATGTGGTTGCCAACTTGCGTAGACCCGGTAAAAGCGAGTTTCGCAATGCGGTTGCTGGTTGCTAATGCTTGACCCGCTTCAGAACCATATCCGTTTACAACGTTGATGACACCAGGAGGAAGAAGGTCACCGATTTTTTCCATCAGAACCAGAATGGATGTTGGGGTTTGCTCTGCTGGCTTCAATACCACACAGCAACCCGCCGCTAGTGCCGGTGCTAGTTTCCAAGCCGCCATCAACATTGGGAAGTTCCACGGAATAATTTGACCAACCACACCAATCGGTTCTGGGAAGTGGTAGCTTGCGGTGTGCTCATCCAGTTCTGCCGCACTGCCTTCTTGTGCGCGAATACAGCCAGCGAAGTAACGGAAGTGATCCACTACTAAAGGTAAATCTGCCGCCAAGGTTTCGCGAACTGGTTTGCCGTTTTCCCAAGTTTCTGCAACTGCAAGCTCTTCTAGATGCTGCTCAATACAGTCAGCAATTTTCAGCAAGATGTTCGAACGTTCTGTCACGCTGGTTTTGGCCCATTTTGCTCTGATGTTGTGCGCGGCATCCAGTGCTAAATTAATATCTTCCTCGCCAGAGCGAGCAACTTTACAATACGCTTGTCCGTTGATTGGTGAGATATTGTCAAAGTACTCACCACCCGTTGGTTTTACCCATTCCCCACCGATAAAGTTATCGTAATGCGATTTAAAGTTAACAATGGCATTTTCACTACCTGGCTGTGCATAGATCATAACTCTTCCTTTTGTTTCTCGTTCAATGTGTTATTGCAGTGTCGTATCGCACTGTTCACAAAGAGCATTACGCAAGTCACACGCCAACTACGCCACACTTGTTGTTAATTAAATGTAAAACTATGATTACCAAGCGATAACAAACCAAGTGAGCGATGTTTGAGCGGATGTATGGTGTGAACACCAATGTTCAAGTGTTCCAAAATGGCACACCCTCACTGTGACAAAATGGTACAGTCATGGAACTTCAACATATTAGCGATAACAATTGGCTTTCAACTTCATGGGTCAGAAGTGAACAAGCGGGTTTAAAACAGCGTCGACGCCCTGAAGATATTCGAGTAACGCCAGCAACGCTCCAAGATAGGCGTCACCAACTCAATTTTTTGCTAGAGGCAGTCACTCAATTTGCACTCCCTTTGTTTAATCAGCTATTTGCTCATAGCGACAGTCGCTTAATTTTGACGGATTCAGATGGTGTCATCATCGGCAGTTGGGGACAGCCTAGATTTCGTGAGAAGTTAACGGAAATCTCGCTAAGCTCTGGAGCATGCTGGCAAGAAAAGGTCAAAGGCACCAACGCGATTGGTACAGCTTTGGTTGAAGCAAAGCCCGTTTCTGTTATTGGTGATCAGCACTTTATCCAACACCATCGTTTTATTAGCTGTTCGGCTAATCCTATTTTCGATCATCTTGGTAACCTCATCGGCGTATTAGATATTACGAGCGAGCAAAAGAGACATGACTTCTCAACGCAAGTACTAGTACAAAACATGGTCCAGCAAGTGGAGAATCAACTACTTAACTTGATTCCTCAAGGGCATATTCGTGTGGATTTAGCGTGCGAAAAAGGTTTACTGAATAGTGGTTGGCAAGGAATTATCATTGCAAATGAAGACGGACAAGTTTTGGCTCACAATCAAGTAGCCTCTCAACTTTTTGCGCAAAAAAGTATCATTGGGCAATCCTTAGACGACATTCTATCCACTCGGGGAAATGAGCACCCTTTCGTTTTCAAAACAAAACCGCTTACCGATAAAGATAGCAAGGTCAAGTCTCGTGCTGTAGCGGCGTCCAATGATCTTCATTATGGCGACTCCGCTGTTGAGCACTGTTGGCAGCAAGCTAATCGCGTCATCGATAAAGACATCAGTTTGTTGATTCTCGGAGAGACTGGTGTTGGCAAAAACGAGTTTGTAAAAGCACTCCATAAAAACAGCCAGAGAAAAACGGGACCGTTAGTTTCCGTCAACTGCGGAGCGCTACCAAAAGATCTGGTTGAATCTGAATTATTTGGCTACGTAGCCGGTGCCTTTACTGGCGCAAACAGCAAAGGCTATCAGGGAAAAATTCGCCAAGCACACAAAGGGATTTTGTTTCTAGATGAAATCGCAGATTTACCCTTGGAAGCTCAAAGCCGATTGCTCCATGTATTGCAAGATAAAACCGTGCTTCCCGTGGGTTCAAACCAAAGTATTCAAGTCGATACACAAATCATTGCAGCCACGCATAAAGATCTGGAACATTTGGTCAGCGAAGGATTGTTCCGCCAAGATTTGTATTATCGCCTTAATGGCTTGATCATTGAGCTACCTCGCTTTGAGGAGCGTGAAGATAAACGACAACTGATTGAGAACATTCATCGGCGTCACGCCGAATCTGAACAACAGCTTTGCCCTCACCTACTTTCTCTGATGCTGTCTTACTCATGGCCAGGAAATTTGCGTGAACTCGATAGTTTAATCAAAGTATCCGCCTTAATGGCGCAAGGTGAAGAAATATTGGAACTCACACACGTCCCAGCCCACCTAAGTAAGAAACTCAGCCAAGCTCAAGAAGGGGCAGCATCCACTGAACCAACTTCAGAACTGCGTGCAACCGTCGAAGATAAGTTGCTCAAAACATATCAAGCCAATCAGGGGAACATTAGCAAAACGTCTCGTATGCTTGGTGTGAGCCGAAATACCATTTACAGAAAGTTGAAAAGCCTTGGCATATTAAGTTAATTCTACGACCTCAGATACAAAAAGAGCACCGTTGCGGTGCTCTTTCTCTTTGAAACCTAGCTTACAGGCCGCCTTGTTGTTGCGCCTGTTTTACTAATGCCTGACGTTGAGTTTCCTTCTCAGAGATCACTTGATTGTCCTTGTGCATTTCCTGTTCCAATTCTGCTGGAATGAAAACAAAGTACTTGTTAAGAGTCATCTTAGAACCTCAATTTGCTGTGTTAATTACCTTCTTGGTCGACGTAAACAAAACCAGAAAAACATGTTTTACTGGATCCTTGTTGCTAGTTTCAAAAAATAAAGGATGTCCATATAATAAACATCCTCCATGTGGGCGCTAATTATAGGCGTAGTTTAAAGGCTTACCTAGCACTCTTTTTCACCTTTTGTGCAATCTGAGTTTCGATCGAAAAACGGATTTAATTGCCCGTAATTACTAAGGTATTGTTAAAAAGAGAAAAAAGCTTTTACTGTAACTGACGACAGGGATGAGCTTACGAGTGTAGGTTCACTTGCAATTGTGTATCGTAGAGTTCGAATACGATAATAATAACGCTACATGCCCTTAATCTGCGTAGTTAAAAACTTTGAAGTGATAGACAACCGAAGTCATATCTGTGCAACTCAGTTTAACGATTTGTCTACCAGTTCAATATTTCACCTTTTTTGAGAAATCTTTAGCCACTTTTTTGTGTGAAACGCCCCAAAAGAGCAGACAATTAAAAGTGTGGCATATGACCACAATTGTCTATCCCCACTTAGCTTCGGGAGGCGTTTATGAAAAGTAACAAACTTGGCCATGTGATGTCTTTCAGCAGGATGTTTTCCTTCATCGCATTCTTGACGGCCACATTCGCATGGATTCTCAGCATGTACGCCCTATTTACTGTTTCTTTAGTGGCTCTTGTGGTCAGTGCAATTCTCTACCTAAAAGACAGGTTTTATCAAAACAAGAAAACGACCACTGAAAAGAGCGCCTAGGCGCTCTTTTCTATTGAATGTCATTTCTGTGTGACTTGATATAGTTATCAATCCGTTCGAGTTCGTGAAAATAACCATACATACCAATACGATTAATTTCTGGTTCTATACAGTATTTTTCTTCTTTTACCATAGCTTCTACAAACATTCCGCTTGATGCAATTGTGAAAGGTGGACACGCTGAGTAACCATTATTTTCTGCAATATACTTCAATCGCCCAAATTCAAAAATTTGACCTGGAATAGCAACGATAAGGGACAAGACAATTGTTATAGTTATCACTTTAATCGGCACTTTGACTAACTGAGTCATTCGATCAAATAAAATATAGACCAATAATGTAGGGCACAAGAGTAAGCTTGCGATACTTAAAACATATGACGCATCAATGTAGACCACTTGAAAACCACTACTGAGCTGAAGCGGTAGAGATTCGAAAACGAAATGATGATAAAGGCGATAGATGGAGTAAGTAATCAGTAATATGAACATAAGCAACACGAAAGCTGTGTGAAATGGATGCTTCTGTTGTGTCATTTCTATTACCTTATAGTTGAGGAGACGGCAGAGAGCGGCTTAGCTTCACTCTTCGAAGAGAAATATTAAACTGCTAGCAAATGCATGCTCTCCCATTTCTGAGAAGTGCGTGACGAATCAACGTTTAATGTAACTTTTAAATCTACCAATATCTTACAGACACAAAAAAGGATGCAACTTGGGCATCCCTTTATATCTTTATATATAGTCGGTTTACTTAAAACGATTACACGTCGTAAGTTGTAGACGCTGTGTCGCCGCCTGTACCAGTCCAGTTAGTGTGGAAGAATTCACCACGTGGACGGTCAATACGCTCGTAAGTGTGAGCACCGAAGTAGTCACGTTGAGCTTGAAGCAGGTTCGCTGGTAGACGTGCTGTTGTGTAACCGTCTAGGAAAGATAGCGCAGAAATCGTACATGGCATTGGGATACCAGACTCTAGAGATTTCGCTGCTACTTTACGCCATGCTGCTAGGCTGCCTTGTAGGATGTTTTTGAAGTACTCATCAGAACCTAGGAATGCGATATCTGGGTTCGCTTCGTACGCATCACGGATGTTGCCTAGGAACGCCGAACGGATGATACAACCACCACGCCACATTAGCGCTACGTTACCGTAGTTTAGGTCCCAACCGTTCTCGTTAGACGCTTCGCGCATTAGCATGAAGCCTTGAGCGTAAGAGATGATCTTAGAAGCTAGTAGCGCTTGACGTAGTGCATCAACCCACTCTTGCTTGTCGCCTTCAACTGGAGTGATTGTCTTACCGAATAGAGACTCAGCTTCAACACGTTGGTCTTTCAGTGCAGATAGACAACGAGAGAATACAGACTCAGAGATAAGCGTTAGTGGAATGCCTAGGTCTAGTGCGTTGATACCAGTCCATTTACCAGTACCTTTTTGGCCAGCTGTGTCTAGGATCTTCTCAACTAGAGGCTCGCCGTCTTCATCTTTGTAGCCAAGGATGTCAGCAGTGATTTCAACAAGGTAGCTGTCTAGCTCAGTCTTGTTCCAATCAGCGAATACTGCTTGCATCTCGTCTGCAGACATACCAAGACCGTCTTTCATGAACTGGTAAGCTTCTGTGATAAGCTGCATGTCACCGTATTCGATACCGTTGTGTACCATCTTAACGAAGTGACCAGCACCGTCGTTACCAACCCAGTCACAACATGGCTCACCAGCGTCAGTTTTCGCAGCGATACCTTGGAAGATAGGCTTAACCGCTTCCCATGCTTCAGCAGCACCGCCAGGCATGATAGATGGACCGAAGCGCGCACCTTCTTCACCACCAGATACACCAGTACCGATGAAGTGGATACCTTTTTCACGTAGTGCAGCAACACGACGGTTTGTATCTGGGTAGTTAGTGTTACCACCGTCAATAATGATGTCGCCTTTGTCTAGCAGAGGTACTAGCGCTTCGATGAACTTGTCTACAACGTCACCAGCGCGAACCATCAACATTACTTTACGCGGCGTTTCTAGCTTCTCTACTAGTTCTTCTAGAGAGTATGCACCGATGATGTTCGTGCCTTTTGCTGGACCTTCCAGGAACTCGTCTACTTTAGCAGCAGTACGGTTGTGAGCAACCACTTTAAAGCCGTGATCGTTCATGTTTAGGATAAGGTTTTGACCCATTACTGCTAGGCCAATTACACCGATATCACCTTTCATTGTTTCTCTCCAATTTTATTTCATCGACGAGCAGCGTCTTAAGCAATTTTTGCTGCCGCGTCTAAATCTAAATACCATTCCGTTAGGCCCGATTTCGCTTGAATCTTAGCCGCTGGGTATGGCAGTGCGTGTGCTGGTGAACTGTTAATTTCTTCAACAATGTCCGCTTTTCCTGCACCAAGCACTAAGTAACTAATGCGTTTCGCTGCTTCTAATACGCGTGCGGTTTTCGACACACGAAGTTGGCCCGATTCAGGATGCGACGCCACAAGAGATAGGTTCGCATCATCATAATTCGTTTGGCCAGGGAACAGAGAAGCTGTATGACCATCTGCACCAACGCCTAATAAGATCCAGTCAAACACAGGTGTGCCGTTTTCACTCGGGATCACCTCTGCCATCTCTTTTGCAAAGCGCTCGGCTTCTGCTTTAGGCTCATCTTCGCCACGGATGCGGTGAATGTTTTCCGCAGGAATATTTACTTGGCTAAACAACAACGTGTTCGCTTCACCGTAGTTGCTTTCTGCATCGTCAGGGGCAACACAACGTTCGTCACCCCACCAAAAGTGGAGGTTTTCCCATTGAATGGAGGTTGCGTAAGCCTCTGAAGCCAGTAGTTTAAACAGCATTTTAGGAGTGCTGCCGCCAGAAAGAGAGATGTGAACAGGTCTGCCCATTTCGCTAAACGCTTTCATATCGTTAGCTAGGCTTTCAACTACCTGTTCTGCTGTTTGGTAGATCTTATGGTTGATCATAGTTCACAGTAATCCGTATCTGTTAAGTTTTTACATGGGAAACGCCAAGCGCGGCCATCACGCTGTAACAAGTCATCTGACTCTTTAGGTCCCCAAGTGCCGCATGCGTACCCGAAGAGGGATTGTGGATCTTGCTTAAAATCTAAGATTGGCTGTACGTATTGCCAACACGCTTCCACCGCATCACTACGTGCAAATAGCGTAGCATCACCATTCAAAGCATCAAGTAGAAGGCGCTCGTATGCCGTTAGCATTTGCGTTTCTTGCAGGTCAGCGTAATGGAAGTTCATTTTCACTTCCTTCGCTTCAAAGCCTGCGCCTGGCTCTTTCAAGCCAAAGCTCATTTGAATGCCTTCGTCTGGTTGAATACGAATGATCAGCTTGTTTTCTGGTGCGTTTTGACCAAACACAGGATGCGGTGTTTGTTTAAAGTGGATAACCACCTCAGTAACGCGTGTTGGAAGACGCTTACCAGTACGCACGTAAAATGGCACGCCATTCCAACGCCAGTTGTTGATGTACGCTTTCAAACCGATGTAAGTCTCTGTACGAGAATCGTCTGCAACTCCCGGCTCTTCACGGTAGCCGCGTAGGCTTTGCCCACGAACTTCAGACGCCGTGTATTGGCCTAATACTAGGTCATTGCGCAGAGCGTTTTCGTCTAATGGCTTTAAGCATTGAAGCACTTTTACCACTTCATCGCGCATCGAGTCTGCATTGATTTGCGCTGGTGGTTCCATACCTACCATTGCTAATACTTGTAGCAAGTGGTTTTGGAACATGTCGCGCACAGCGCCAGAGTTGTCGTAGTAACCACCACGCTCCTCTACGCCAAGGAATTCTGCGCCTGTGATTTCAACGTAATCAATGAAGTTACGGTTCCAAAGCGGCTCAAACATCGCATTAGAGAAACGAAGCACAAGCAGGTTTTGTACCGTTTCTTTACCTAAGTAATGGTCAATTCGGTAGATTTGATGCTCTTGGAAGTGCTCGTGAATTTCTTTGTCCAGAATACGCGCCGATTCAAGATCATAGCCGAATGGTTTCTCAATGATCAGGCGTTTCCAGCCATCCTCTTCACTGTTAAGGCCATGTGCTGCAAGACTTGCAGGGATCACACTGTATAAACTTGGTGGGGTTGCTAAGTAAAAAAGCGTATTGCGTTGCTCGAATTGATATTCGTCCGCAAGTTGGTCTAAGCGAGAAGATAGCTTACCGTAATCTTGTGTGTCAGAAGTATTAATTGCTTGGTAGTGCAGATGGTTAATAAATGCATCAAGCGTTTCTGGCTCAGTCTTTTCCATTTCCTGAAGCGATTTTTTCAGCTTCGCGCGGTAAGACTCATCACTGTATTCAGTGCGACTTACACCCAGAATGGCAAAATTCTCTGGAAGCTGCTTGTTCGCGTAGAGGTGGTATAAAGCAGGAATGAGCTTACGGTACGTAAGGTCACCTGAAGCACCAAAAATAACGATGCTACTGTTTTCTGGTATTACCATCATCTTTCCCTTAAAAACGAGGTACTTATTGTGTGCCCGGATACGGCTAGAGAATGAGCCAACCCTATCAATGGCACCTCAAAATAGAAAATTGGTCTTACCTATTACGTTGATAGGTAAAGTCTATGGGCCCAAAGAACCTCAAGAAGTTGCATTTCCGATTCTTGAAAACACGACGTATTGAGGTCATTTAAGTCACTTATGTCTCAAAAGTACACACTGTACTCGCTGGAGGAGAGTCCGACACGGGGCAATATTGTCTACGACTATTTGATTTACATCAACACTTGCCAGTGCAAACGTTTAAATAAGTTGCACAAAACGTCATAAGCGATTGTATTTTATTGATAAAAAAAGTTTCATCTGAACACTCCAAAATTTAAGCAAAAACTCTAATGTGGGCAATAATTACTCATCCTTGCAAGCCATTACAGTTTTATCGTGATCTGTGTTACTTACTTTTTATTTCATCATCCTATTGATAATGATACTCAATTAAAGATAATGAAATCACTATTAATGTGAAAGTAGAACGCCATGAAATCAAGCGCCATTAACCCACATCCCATAAACCGAATACAATCGGTGCTTGACTACATTCACACCAACTTAGACAGCACTCTGAGCGTAGATGAAATATCAAAAGCAAGTTGTTGGTCGCGCTGGCAACTGCAACGCGTATTTCAACAACACACTGGCGTATCCGTCGCTCACTATATCAGAGAGCTTAAACTTAGCCTTGCGGCTGAGCGCTTAATCCATACTTCTGACCGCTCGTTAGATATAGCGATAGAAATGGGATTTACATCTGAACACGCATTTAGCCGAGCGTTCAGGAATATGTTTTCAAAAAGCCCCCGTGAATATCGAAAAACGCAACAACTCTCCGGGTTGAGACAACCTTTGACGCTGCGTAAGACACCAAAAGAAGAGAAAAAACATCAGCGCTTTATTGAAGTTCGAATAGAAACAAAACCGGCTTTTGAACTTGCTGGTTATCATGAACCTATTCACGGATTGTTTTCTGCTACGCCCGATTTCCAATCCAAAGTACCGTCACTTTGGTCACGTCTTTATTCATCTGAAAACCTTAATAATTCGGAAAGTACTTACTTTGGCGTGATTGATGTGACGCAAGCGTATTCAAACAACCAACAACTTGAGTACTGGGCAGGTTATGAGTGTAGTCCAACAGTAAACGCATCAAGATCAACGAACTCTTCCAACTCGGGGTTAGACCTCTTGGCTGTTCCTGAGCAAACCTACGCCGTCATTACACACATAGGCAAAGCATCAGAGCTCGCCTCAACGCTGGAATGGTTTATTTTACATTGGCTACCCTACTCTAATTATCATGCTATCGATGGTTATGAGTTAGAGCTTTATCCAGAAGGTTATGATGTTGATAGCGAACAAGCACAAATGCAGTATTGGATTCCTGTCGAGCCAAACGACGCGCTATCTTTAAAACCTAAGAACAGAAGAATACGTTCCAAAGATTAGTGTTTTGCACCAAATTGTTAACTTTTCCTATTTCTTTGAATATAGAATACAAATAACAATCATTATCAATAAATAGAAAAAGTAGTGGAATTTATAAATATGGAAAGTCCGATTCGATTTCATCGTTCAGCGGTTGCTATCGTCGTATCCGCATTGCTCGCTGGCCACGCCAATGCGACTGAGAGCGTATTCCAACACGAAACGATTACGGTGCTAGGAGAAACATACCGAAACACCGCAACTAAAACCGTTTTAGAACCGGAGGAAACACCGCAAGCGATCACGGTAATCACTAAAGATGACATGGACCTACGCGGCGTAAACTCGGTGAGCGAAGCATTGCGTTATGCGCCTGGCGTAAATACAGAATTGCGTGGTGGTGCCGTTTCCCGACTTGACCTATTCAATATTCGTGGTTTTATTAACTACACCAACTTTTATGATGGTCTTCCTTTGCTGTACAACGGTTGGAACCTTCAACCGCAGGTCGATTCCGTTGCTCTTGAGCAAATCGAGGTTTTTAAAGGGCCAACGTCTGTTCTTTACGGCAATATTCCACCAGGAGGTATGGTCAACATTATCGCCAAGGCGCCTCAGTCAACACCCTCGCACTCTGTCTCGATTAGTACAGGGACTAACAGCCTAAAAGAACTGACGTTCGACACCACAGGACAAATTGGTGATTCTAATGTGGATTACCGTATCGTCGGCCTGGCAAAACAGCGAGATGGTCAAGCCGATACGTCTGAAGATGAACGTTATGTACTCGCCCCATCTTTCAATTGGCAAGCGACAGAAAGCACATTAGTGAACGTGAATGTTTACTATCAAAATGATCCATCAGCAGGTATCTACACGACTGTGCCTGCGTCTGGCTCAGTGATTAAAAACCCACTTGGCTCGATGTCACCAAACACTTATTTGGGGGATGAGGACTGGAACACTTACGAACGCGAAGTTCTGATGATGGGTTACAAAGTCCAACACGACTTTAACAACAATTGGCAATTTCTACAGAATGCCCGCTACATGACCGCCGATGCCTATCAGGAAAACACATATAACGGTGCACTTGAAGCGGATAACCGTACCGTTGGTCGAAATGCCTATTTAACCGATGAAAAGTCCAAATCCTTTGTGATTGACAACCAACTATCTGGCTACGTTAAAACAGGAAATTTTGAACATAACTTATTGTTCGGGCTTGATTATCAGTATCTAGATTCAGATGTAAAATACAAAGACACGCTTGGGTATTCGCTAACTCAGGACATTTTTAATCCTGACCACAACAGCATTGATCGTAATGCACTGAATTTCCAATACAAACAAAACTTAGATATCAAAACGAAGCAGATTGGCGTTTATTTCCAAGATCAAGTTCGTTACGACCAACTTGTAATGATTGCAGGTCTTCGTTGGGATAAATACGATTCAAATACAGACGCCGTTAGCGATTATCTAGGAGCAGTATCCAACAGCAAGGAAGAGTTAGACGATACCAACGTATCTTTCCGAGTCGGTGGTTTGTATGAGCTAGACTTTGGTCTCTCGCCATATCTTACTTACTCGGAAAGTTTTGAGCCAATTGCGGGTGCCGACTCTTCTGGTAAAGCATTTGAGCCATCAACCGGTCATCAATGGGAGTTAGGCTTTAAATACGCCCCATTATCTGGTGATATCTCAGGTAACTTAGCACTCTTCCATATTACGAAGAAAAACGCGATCTTGACCGATCCGAATAATCCATATGCACCAAACTATCAAGCGGGCGAAGTGGTATCACAAGGTATTGAACTTGAGGCAAAATGGCAAGCCACAGCACAAGCTGATTTCACTCTAGGCTATACATATACCGATATGGAGATTACCGAGGACAGTTATTACAACCAAGAAGGTAAAACGCCGGTTTGGGTACCTGAGCAAACGGCCTCTCTATGGGCCAATTACTTCTTTGAAGGAAATCTTTCAGGCCTTCGTACCAGTGCTGGCGTTCGCTATGTCGGGGAAGCACAAATTGATGCACAGAATAGTCAAAAAGTACCGGACTACACCTTGTTTGATTTAGCAGCAAGTTACGATTTCTCAACGGTATCTGAATCAATGAAAGGGGCTAGCGTCACGCTTTCTGCAAGCAATCTATTCGATAAAGAATACTATTCTTGTTACGACAAAAATAACTGTTGGTTTGGCGCTGAGCGCTCTATCGAAGCGAAGTTAGAATACAACTTCTAACCTCTTAGAACGGAACAGCAGTAATTTGTAAAGCGATGGTTTCTACAACAAGCCATCGCTTTTTATTTTGCATAGAGCATCAATATAAACGCTACCGTGTCACTTTTTTATAGCACCTTTCTGGCCTACCAACAGAGCCATAGTTTAAATCAGCCTCTAGTTCACCAGTGCTGATAAGATACTCCAAATAGCGCCTCGCCGTTGTTCGGCTCGCGCCGATCTTTTCGCCTGCCTCATCAGCGGTCAGCACACTGCCATTTGGGAACAACTCTCTGATCTTGTCTAGGGTTACACCATCAATCCCTTTTGGTAATCGGTTCGGCAAGTTGTCTTGATTGGCGTGAGACTGCAGCATTTTATCAACGAGGTTCTGATCCAAACTCTCTACGATGTCTAGTTGTTGGCGTTGGGACACATACTTTTTCAGTGCGGCATCTAAGCGTGGAAACATCACTGGTTTTAACAGGTAATCGACAACGCCACCCCTCATCGCCTGTTGTAATGTATCGACATCCCTTGCGGCTGTAATCAAAATGACATCACACGTTTGGTTACTTGCACGCAGTGTATTTAGTATCTCAAGCCCTGTGCCATCGGGAAGATAGACATCCATCAATAGTAAATCTGGCTTAAGAATGTCGAGTTGCATTTCTGCTTCCATTCTCGTGGTCGCAATTCCAACCACTTCCAAACCTGTCAGTTGGCTTAAGTATTTGTGGTGCAGCTCAGCAATAGCCAGATCATCTTCAATGATCATTACGCGAGTCGCCATACTCATAATTGTTCTTCCTTGGGTAAGTACACCGTTATTCTTGTCCCATAATTTGTATTGGGTATCATCTCAACATGGCCGTGATATCGAGTAGCAAGCTGATTGACAAGGTGTAACCCAACACCTCGATTTTGACGAGATTTCGTCGAAACGCCTTTTGTAAATAATGTTTGTGGATCCATTGTTTTTGGGAGGCCACAGCCATGATCTATCACCTCAAGTATCACTTCATTTCCGTAATCGCTAACGGACACATCAATGTTTCTGCGTTCTGACGCAACATTTGATTCATCGCGAATTGAAGTTAACGTGGCATCGAAAGCGTTATCAATCAAATTACCCAAAATTGTGACTAGTTCTTCCGAATTTAGCCACTCAGGCAGGGGCTCCAGACGACTGCCTTCCTCAACCACCAGTTGTAAGCCTAACTCGCGAGCACGTTCAGTTTTTCCAAGCAACATACCTGCAATTAGCGGGTCCTTAACGGTATCTCTTAAAAACTCAATCATTGCTTGATAGTGTGCGGTTTCTTGTCCAATTAACTTTTGCACCGCATCAAGTTCACCCATTTGTACTAGCCCACTAATGGTGTTGAGCTTATTGCGATGCTCATGGGTCTGCGAACGTAACAAATCTGCATATTCCTTGGTTTGTGATAGCTGCTCGGTTAGATCATTGATTTCATCCCTTAAACGGAAACTCGATACCGCCCCCACGATTTTTCCATCAACATAAATTGGAGAGCGATTTGCAATCAGGCGCTTATGATTAAGGAATATTTCAATATCATGATCTTCCTGCCCGCTTTCTAACACTGTATATAGATCGCTATCACGCAGCGTATCAGTCAAAGGTTTATTGAGCGCTGATTCTCTATCAATACCGAGAATCTGGCAGGCACTACGATTTATCGAGCGAAGTATCCCTTGGGCATCAATGCTTAACACGCCCTCTTTGATGGTGCTCATCGTCACTTCTAATTCGCCGTACAACCGCCCTATTTCTTCAGGCTCAAAGCCTAAAATGGCGCGCTGAAACTTTCTCGACGCATAATTGGATACAATGGCATTAGCGACGACAACTACGATGACCATTAAAATCAAAAAGGCCAAAAATGGTTCGATGCGGTCTTGCAGTCGGTCGAGCAAATAGCCAACCGAAACCACACCAATGATGTTCCCTTGCTCGTCAAAAATCGCAGCTTTACCACGAACTGAATAACCTAACGAGCCCTGTGCCGTCGAAACATAAGACAACCCCTGTTCTAGCGCTCGACGATTGTCGCCACCTCTCATTGGCTTGCCCAACCGCTCATCAACAGGGTGGATTAAGCGTACTCCCTTATGGTCGCCAATAACGATGAATGCAGCACCTATGGCTTCGGTTAATTCTCTAAAGCGAAGTTGGTATGGCTGGGGGTTTTGGGTTTCGATCATTTCACGAACAACCGCTGAGTCCGCTAAAAAACGGGCAACACCCAGTGCTTTTTCTCCCATTTCTTGCTCTTGATTGATTTTGAGATAAGTGAACCCCGCGGCGACAAGCAATAACAGCTCTATCAACCCCGATAGCGTCATGATAATGAGCATCCGCTTACGAAAGCTGATGGTTTTCCAACTCATTGATACATCCTTGTGATTCACTCTTGAGCGTAACGTTAACACTCAGTTAACAGCATGACGTTGTCGCGGTGATAAATCTGTGAGGAAGGCAAACAAACCGCAGAGTTTACGGTTAATTAATCGACGAGCTGAAACATAAAATTACAACCATTCACCAAATTTAGCATTCCTCTCTGATACTCAATTCCATACATAAATTGCCCTTAAAATCATGATCGCGATCACATCGATTTTAGCGGTTTTTGAGGCGTTTTTAGACTTTACAACGTATAATTTTTAATCAACGAAACCAATGAGAGTTTCGGTTTGAAAGCAGTGAAGCTGGAAGTCTATTAAAAGCTCAACATTGATGTCAGTGGTTTGGACAAAAATAAAACAAAACACAAATACTGACTACATGACAAACACTTAGACACCATCTGAAAACTGGAAAACTATAAACAGAGGTGCATTTATAGTTAGAAGGAACACCAAACATGGAACGCGATACCTTTGGAATATGCCTGAATAAGGCGATGCTGTCAGAGAATATGTATTCAACATTTACACACGTCAGGGCTTATGAAAAAAACGGAGGCGGTACTTCTGATCTCAAAGTCCTGTTATCGTTCCCTCAAATGAGTGGAAAAGATCTATTGAATACGATGCGAGGTTCTCGTCAGCTCGAGTGGAGAGCGGAGTTTCACTGTCCATATACGAAATAAATTTGTAACATCTCCCGCGCCCAGCACAAATATAACTGGGCGCATACTACTGCCCAATTTTCCCTCCTACTTAACACGCAGTTACGAATCCTTTATATTAGAGCTAATACTCTACGACAAAGCAGCCATTATGAAAAAAACAGGAAAGTTTTGGATACTGGGCTTACTTAGCAGCTCGATTTCCCTTGCCTGTCATGCGGCACCGATCACTTTTGATACCGCATGGCAGCTATTGCTAGAAAACAACTATTCTCTTAAAGCTCAACGCTCAAACGTCGAGAACTACCAATACCAAGAGAGTGCCACCAGCAATCTCAACTTACCTCAAGTTACCATTGGCGCGAATTACACGCGTTTAGATACCGATATCACGCTTTCGGGAAAACAGATCCTAGACAGCACAGGAGCACACATTAACGTACCTCCTGCTTTTCAGCCTATTTTTGGTGCCTTAGCTAATACCACTTCGACCATAACCGAGCGCGATATTTTCTCTTCGTCTATTCGTGCGATTTGGCCAATTTTTACTGGTGGTCGAATTTCTGCGGCTCAATCAGCAGCAGAAGGCAAAACGGATGAGGCGAAAAGTCAGCTCCTAATGGAACAACAAGCGCGTTTTGAAGATTTATCGAAGTACTACTTTTCTGTCGTACTGGCAAAGGAAGTACTCGCAACGCGGCAAGCGGTTGAAGCAGGGCTAAAAAAGCATCGAGATTTTGCCATTAAGCTTGAAGAGCAAGGACAAATCGCGCACGTTGAGCGCCTGCAAGCCGAGGCTTCTTTAGATAAAGCATCCGTAGAAACACGTAAAGCTGCCAGCGATTTGAGTATCGCTCAGGCTGCATTAGGTAAATTACTCGCACAAGATGACGCCGTAGAGCCCGCTGAATCTTTGTTTATCAACGACAGTCTTCCCCCTCTTAGCGCTTTTGTCGATCAAACGTTGCTTACCTATCCGGGGTTAGAACTTCTGAGCGCTAAACACAAACAAGCCTCTAGCTTAATCAAAGCAGAAAAAGGGAAATACTACCCTGAAGTTTATCTTTACGGCGACTACAGCTTGTATGAAGACGATTCTCTCGCAAGCCAAATGAAGCCTGACTGGTTAGTTGGTGTTGGTGTCAGCATTCCACTGATTGAATCATCAGGGCGAAGCGAAAAAGTCAAAGCCGCTCAAAGCGTCGTCTCGCAGGTCGACTCATTAAAGTCCCAAGCCAAACAAGACTTATCGCTGTTAGTCCAAAAGACATACTTGGAGGCTCAGCAAGCCATTGATGAAGTACAAGGGCTCGCATCTAGCATTGAACTCGCTAACGAAAACCTGCGCTTGCGTGAAAAAGCATTTACTCAGGGTCTGTCGTCTTCTCTGGATGTTGTGGATGCACAACTTTATGTCGCGAGTATAGAAACACAACGTTCAGCGGCGCGTTTCCGCTATTTAATATCTTTAACCAAGCTACTCGCATTGAGCAGTGAAATGAACAGCTTCGAACAATATCAAAATACCGCTTATATCCCTGCTTCAACATCCAAAGAGGTGAAATAAATCATGGCAGCTAAATCACTAAAACCCGTTTTACTCTCACTTTGTGCTTTGGGTGTTGCCTCTTGGGTTGGGTATCAATTTTACCAAGCCTATCAACCAGAACCGATCCGCTTACAGGGATTAATTGAAGCCCAGCAATACAGCATTTCCTCAAAAGTCCCAGGGCGTATTGATGAGGTCATGGTACGTAAAGGCGACGATGTAGAGAAAGGTCAGCTTATTTTTACCCTTCATAGTCCTGAAATTGAAGCGAAGTTAGAACAAGCAAAAGCAGGTGAAAAAGCGGCGGACGCCTTAGCTCAAGAAGCTGAGAAAGGCGCACGTGAGCAACAAATCCAAGCAGCAAAAGATCAGTGGATGAAAGCCAAAGCCGCTGCGAATTTAATGGAAAAAACCTACAATCGTGTGAATAACCTTTATAACGATGGCGTGGTTGCAGAACAAAAACGCGATGAAGCTTTAACTCAGTGGCAAGCAGCGAAATACACAGAAAGTGCCGCGTTTCAAATGTACGAAATGGCAAAAGAAGGCGCTAGAAGTGAAACCAAAGTGGCTGCGGCGGAAAAAGCGCGCATGGCATCAGGTGCGGTAGCCGAAGTAGAAGCGTATGCGAAAGATACTCAGATCTACAGCTGGTTCGACGGCGAAGTCTCTCAAGTTCTGCTTCAAAGTGGTGAATTAGCACCTCAGGGCTTCCCAGTCGTTACTGTGATAGATACAGAAGATGCCTGGGCGACACTGAATGTGCGTGAAGATTACCTTCAACACTTTAAAAAAGGAGCAACCTTTGATGCCTATTTGCCTGCCTTAAATAAAAATGTTGAGTTCAAAGTAACGCATGTTGCCGTTATGGGTGACTTTGCAACGTGGAGAGCAACCGATGCTTCTCAAGGTTTTGATCTTCGTACCTTTGAAGTAGAAGCTCGTCCAGCTCAACCCGAACCTGAACTGCGTATGGGAATGAGTGTTGTCGTTGAACTTTAATCACAACCACTAGGTTAATGCTATGACGATTAAGATTTCACAGCGGCATATCTTACGACGAGACAAGTGGTTGCTTTCGTGCCTTACTTGGATACCGATTTTGCTCGCGATGATGATTTGGGGAGTGTTCTCTGCGGGCATTGCCCGAGATCTGCCAATCGGTGTGGTTGATCTACAACATTCCCAACTTTCTCGAAAGCTCATTCAATCTTTGGATGCGTCGTCGAGTCTGGCTGTCAACTATCACTACACCAGTGCAAGCGAAGCAAAAAATGCGATGATTGAAGGCGATATCTACGCTTACGCGGTCATCCCATCTAAGTTCGACCAAGATATTCTCCAACACCGCCAACCTCAACTTTCTGTCTTTTACAACAGTCAGTACATTTTGGTAGCGAAACTGATCAACTCTGCCGTTGCGCAAGCACAAGGCTATTTCGACGCTCAGGTTGAAGTAATGGGCAACTTGGCTAAGGGTAACACCACAACGTTAGCAGCGGCTGGACAGGCTGTACCCGTGTCGACACAAATAACCGCATTATTTAACCGTAACAATAACTACGCACAATTTTTGGTAACGGCTATCGTGCCAGCCATTTGGCAAATATGTATTGTAGTAAGCACTATTTTGATTCTTGCCGCGCACTTTCGCATTTATGGTGGAAAGAATAGCTTTGCATTTTTGGGCGAAAAGCCATACGCCAGGCTCACTACCCTATTAAGTCAGTACATTCCGGTCTTTATGGCGCAAGGTGCGTTGTTCTTGTACTGGTTTTATTCCGTGCTTGATTGGCCAATGGAAGGCAGTTTTGTGGTTATGCTATTAGCACAATTGGCGACGGTTATCGCCTGTATCATTATGGGAGCGTTGTTCTTCTTCTTGTCGATGGATCCTGCACGTGCGATGAGTTTTGCTGGCGCATTTACGGCTCCAAGCTTCGCGTTCATGGGAATTACATTCCCAGTTTCTGACATGAACACGCTCGCTTATGCATGGCGTTCATTATTGCCGATTACCCATTACATTGAAGTACAAGTGAGTCAAGCAAGCTATGGAGCATCGGCCGCACAATCTTTAAGCTCGCTATGGCCTATGATTGGTTACGTTGTGCCCCTGCTCATTACCGCAGCCTTGATGGGTAAACATCGAACAGCTTCATCAACACGCCAAGCGAAGGAGGCGGTATGACATTGTGGCAACTGATTAAAGCGGAACTTAAGGCCGTTCTAACCAATCCAGTCGTTACGTTGACCGTGTTTGGTGGTGTCGTATTTTACTCGTTTTTATACCCTTTGCCTTATGCACAACAAACGCCTCGTGAACAACCAATCGCGATTGTTAATCTAGATGGTAGTCAGACGAGTTTAAAGCTGGAACGTATGGTTGATGCCACCCCACAAGTCAACGTAGTCACTCGACTTCATACGATTGCCGATGCAAAGCAAGCATTTTTACAACGAGAGATCACCGGTTTTTTAGTCATACCAGAACACTTTTACAAAGACCTAATGCTAGGTAAAAGCCCGACTCTGGCCTACGCTGCGGACGCCTCGTATTTTCTCGTGTACGGAACCGTGGTAGAAGGATTGGCCCAAGCGGGAGGCACATTAGGGGCCCAAGTGAAAGTCAGTAAAATGGTGATAGATGGTGTGCCCATGAGTATGGCTAGCCATAATTACTCTGCTATTAAGCTTAATATGAAACCGACGTTCAACCCAACCATGGGTTACATCGAATACGTAGTGCCGGCAGTATTTGTTCTGATTTTACAACAAACGTTGATCATGGCGGTTGGGTTACAAACGGGAACACAGCGTCATGGTCGTGGCTATTGGTCACAAGTATCAACGGGATCGCTGCTGCTTGTGAGAACGTTAGTATTTGTGGCAATTTATTATTTACTCGGCGCCTATTATTTTGGTTTTAGCTTCGAACGCTTAAACGTAAACCATATCGCCAACGCGGGCGAATTGCTGGCTATGTTGTTACCGTTCTTTTTAGGTTGTTGCGGACTAGGCTTCTGGCTAGGTTACTTATTACCTCGGCGTGAACTTGTCACCTTAGTCGTCCTAGTGAGCTCTATGCCGTTCATTTTCTTGGCTGGTTTTATTTGGCCGATTGAAGCCATACCTACTCCTTTACTATGGATTGCTGATTTAAGTCCAAGTACATGGGCGATCAAAGCTTTCTTAGCGCTAAACCAAATGGGGGCAACCTGGCAACAAGTCGCTCTACATTGGACGGCACTTTGGGCACTCACTGTGCTTTGGGGTAGCGTTGCGTACTGGATTGCTAAGCGAAGTAACAAGCCAGTTGTAACAGAGAGCTTGGGGTGACAGCTGACATTTTCTATTACTATAAAAAAAGCCGGGTAACTAAACCCGGCTGAAAATCTGCGTCCTTGCAGCGGACATATGGTAAAAACACTTTTTGCTCTGGGCTTACCCATTGAGCGAGATTAGATTAAGCCAAAAAGTATGGATTCCATACTCTCATATAGAGGGTCATATCCTTCCAATAGACATTAGTCTTCGCTAGAAAGATAACGTTTTTCAGACACAAAAAAACAAGACTCACATTGAGTCTTGTTGTTGATAGGGATGAGCAAGATACATGTCGCCGCTAAGTCATATCGCGGATTATTTTCTCTCGGTATTCTGTAACGACCTTCATGATTGAATTTTTTACATCACCGACTTGCTTAGAGGGTTGGCACCATAGGCCAAAACCAAACTTAAAACCTTCCAATAATTCAGAAGCTTCCACTGGCTCTATATGATTATTAGAAAACTCCGAATGGGCAAACGTTCTGGGGAGAATCGCCCATCCTAAACCTGCTTCAACCATTTTCACTACAAGGGCCAATTGGTCGACCTCTTCATGGTTCGAACTTACGATGACTTTTTCGCCCATTCCCTCTTCAATAAGAGACCGCAGTACAAATTGTTTACTATTCCTCAAGGCTGTCAATACTCGATCTGGTGCCATAGAAGCGAGTTCACCACCTTTCTGGACGAAAGGAACAAATTCAAAATGACCTAAAAACGTCGCATCCAGACTATGTATTGCTCGACTATCATGCACATTGACAATACCGAATTGATAATCACCATTCTGTAAACCCTCTTTAATTTCGTTGCGATTACGAACAAGAAAGTTAACTCGCATCATCGGAAAATCTGCTGCTAATTGAATACGAAGCAATACAAGAAAACGGTGTGGTATAGCGCTTGAATAGGCGATACTAACATTCTCTAACCCACCGTAAGCTAGACTTAATGCGACTTTATCGAAAGTACGTGCTTGTTCGATGGTTTGCTTAGCATAGTGGTAAAGAAGATGACCATCTTCTGTCGGTTCTACCGAGCGCCCCACTCGCTCAAACAGGTTGACCGCCAGTTGATCTTCAAGATTGGTAATCACCTGCCCTATTGTAGTTCGGTGCTTATTGAGTTTGACCGCCGCCTTACTAAACGAAAGCTGTTCATAAACGGTTACGAACGCGAGAAGTTGTTCAAAACTAAAATTCATAGGTTGTGCTTACTTTTTAGAGTTATCTAATTAAATTACCACAAGATCGTAGAATTGCTACTTGGTAACGGTAACAATCTGCGTTTGAATTCCTTCTCGACAACACAAAAAAAACCTACTAGCGTCAGTAGGTTTTCTCTAACTTAGTTGTACTCAACGACACGAGCTAAATAGTTGAATTCTCCTGAGTCACCATGGTAATCGCGGTAGACATCGACACTGAAATATTTAGGTTGATCAGCGTAAATGTGGTCAACGACTTTTTGCTCAAGTGACTCCAACGTTTCACCGACCTGAGAGTACACGAACTGCTTGTTCACTTTTTCCAATTTACGTTGTTTCGCTTCTTTGTGTGACACATAGTTGTTGATCTCTTCCCACTTTCCCACGAACTCGACCGCCACGTAACTCGAGTTCTCGTCAATCATAATAAAGGCTGCACCTTCTTCTTTGATTGCAGACAGTTGCTGCATATCACTATCCACTTTTTGCTGGTCAAGATGGGCTCCACTTTGGGCGAATGCAGTCGCGGAAGCGGTAAGCATCATGAGTGTAAGAACGGCTTTTTTCATTGTATCGTTTTCCTGTATTAAGGGAGTTCAGTTACCCAAAGTTGCCCTTGGGTGGCTTTTTTGAATCCATATTCGTAAATCGTCAGCAAGTAGCGGTGATCGAACATATCTTTCGTTACTTTGGCGTATCTGAAATCTTGATCAATGTAGGTAAACTGCATCTCGATATCGTTGATTTCACTGATGTATTTCATTCGATAGAGATCACCACGAGTTTGCGCTAGCGTAAGGCTTGAGACACTTTTCGATACCAAGTCCAAACCTTTGTCTTTTAGTGGACGATACGGCGCTTTTAACGCACCATTGCGAATCACATCCAACTGAGGCGCTTTTTCTAACCCCAAAGCATCTGAGATTTGTTGATAGTTGAAGTTAGACGGATTAAAGAACACCTGCGCTGCGAGACCGCCATCTACGTGTAACTCCTCAAGTGTTTCTCCATCATGTTCAACATCGATAAATTGTGGAGGGAAAACACCAGGGATCGATGCGCTCGCAGCAAGCACCTTGTAAATAAGTTTAGATTTGTCCGCTAAATCACTGTTCGCAATCGCACCAATATTCCAAATCACCAGTTCGCCTGAATCAAAATGGGTACTGCCAATAAAGAGGCGTTTACCATTGCGGTGTTGCTGCGCCATCGCCTCGATCATGGGCTCAGGGTAAGCGTCTGCGATGAAATCATAGAGGTTCTCACCATCGGTAAACGCGTCCTTAAACAGGGTATTTAAGAAGTTCTTCTTACCCAAAATATTCTTATCATTGATGTTGAGCATGACTTCTTTCATCTTTGGCATCGCATCACCGCCAATGAAAACAAAAGGAGCGATTAGGGCACCCGCACTGACTCCAGTAATGATGGCATAATCTTTTAGCTCCCCCTTTTCCTGTAGCCCCATCAAAACGCCGGCCCCGTATGCGCCGTTTACGCCACCACCCGATAAGGCCAAAATATTGAGCTGTTCACCCTCTACTTTGATCGGTGTGGTTTGATTGTGCGCTGAGTAGAGAAAATCCGGCGCTTCATTGGCCCACATTCGAAGTGGCTCATTTGGTGTCGAACTCGCGATCTCGACATCTTTATAGTTGCTTTGAGAAACACGAACATCCAGCGTATGAGGTGAACTACAAGCTACTATCAGCAGCGAAAGTGCAACCGTCACACCAGAGGAAATTAAACGATTCATAATCAGTCTCATTTAATGTTCTCTGGCGTATGACCAGAGACTCAGTTTGAAGTTAATTGGGTCAAAATGAAGTCCGTTTCGTTGTTTGGAGTTACTATAGCTAGGCACGGCTAAACCCCATAATCGCGATTGTAGGATGCTATCCATCAAAGCAATTATGCCAAGTTTCTATATGCTAACTTTACGCTTCTCCGTTAATTAGGTACTGCGCTAAGCAATTTTCACGACGTTGAACTCATGCGTCGGTTCGACAAATTCGTATTGGGCATTGATCATCTGTAGCTCCCATGTGCCATAGCCTTTTGTGATCTCCAATACACCGTAAACGGCGTTATGTGTATGACGAAAGGCTGCGACAGGAGACATCTTCTTCACCAAACAAGAGGTAAAAATCGCAGAAATTAAATCACCGACACCGACGGGTTGCTGGTCAAAATCAATACTTGGACGCTGAGCTAAATAACACGCTTTCGGTGTCGCTAAGATCATACTGAAGGCGTCATCTGTTAGAGCATGCAGATGTTTCACCAATACCATTTTCGGTCCTAACTCTAAGGCTTTTTTACATGCAGTGACCGCATCATAAAGAGAGTCAATTTTCACACCTGTTAACTCGCTCAGTTCAAACTGGTTAGGAACAATCACATCAGCGATGGGCAACAAGCTATGGCTTATCGCTTCTTTGACACCGTCTGCCACAATGCAACCTTTGTCTGGATCACCCATAACTGGGTCACACACATAAAGTGCACTATGATTACGCGATTTGACTAAACTTACCGCTTCGGCCACCGCTCGACATTGCTCTGCGCTGCCTTGATAACCGGACAGTATCGCGCCACATTCGCCTAACTTCTCAATGTTATCTAAGCCTCTCATTAGAGAATGAATTTCATCTGCCCCAAACTTCTGCCCAGTCCAACCTTGCTGGTACTGAGTGTGATTTGAAAACTGAACCGTGTGGATTGGCCAGACTTCGAGGCCCATCCTCTGCATCGGGAAGACGGCAGAGCTGTTTCCTGCGTGGCCATAAACCACATGAGATTGAATAGAAATAATGCTTTTCATAAGTCACTCTTAATTGAGAAGTTTGTTAGCTTGGCGACTAAATAAACACAATATCGCGCACTGTGCTTATTTGGTCGGAATAGCCTCGACAACGCCGAGGCTTATTCTTAATCAGGCTGGATTAATTAGCCGTGGAACTCAGCAAAGTACTCATCCAACACTTTGCGTGTTGCACGACCGATAAGCTCGTATTCGTGGTGAGTAAGGTTTGCTAACGAAACTCGAACTGATGCGTGCACTACATCGAAGCCTTGGCCTGGAAGCAGGATAACGCCGGTTTCATGTGCAAGGCGGAACAGGAAGTCTTTGCCCTTCTCGCTCGCTTTGAACCATTCAACGAATGCTGGTCCGTACAATTTGCCGCCCAGAGTGTCGAGCTCAAGCAGTGTGTAGTAGTCCACACGATCTTTGTTTTCTTCAATTTCTACACCCATGTTTTTGTACAGAGTTTTGTAACGCTCGCGAATGATGCGTTTACATGCTTCTTTGTAGTTTTTCTCTGAGTCCATCAGACAATTCAATGAGAACAGCGCCATTTGAACTTGTTGAGGAAGCGACAAACCTGCTGTGTGGTTAAGCGCTACGCTACGGCTGTCGGCAACGATACGGTCAATAAACTTGATCTCACGAGGTTCCGGAGTCAGCGTTTTGTAACGATCGTCCAACTCAAGTTGACGCACTTCAGGAAGGCTACGCATTGCATCGTCAAACACGTTGTTGTGTTGAATCGCAATCGAGCCTAAACGCCAGCCTGTTGCACCGAAGTACTTAGAGAACGAATACACACAAAGCGTGTTGTATGGCAGTTTTGCAAACAGTGAGACAAAGTCGTCCGCAAATGTGCCGTATACATCGTCAGTCACAATGAACAGGTCGCTACGTTCGTTGTTCACAAAATTTGATAGGTTATCCAGAGTCTCATCCGAGAACTTCACAGACGCTGGGTTTGCCGGGTTAACAACACAAAGCAGTTTGATGCCTGTATCTGCAAGCTTTTCGATTTCAGACATCGGCAGTTGCCATGTTGTCTCATCCAGACGTAGTTCAACGATTTCCAGTTCGTATTCACTCAGTTCTGGAATCTCTAGGTAAGGCGTAAAGATTGGAGTGATTAGCGCAACCTTGTCACCTTTCTTCAATAGACCGTTGTTGAACATAGTTTGGAAGGTGTACGTCATAGACGCCGTACCGCCTTCCGTTGCAAACAGATCGAAGTCTGTTGTCATTGGCATTGGGCCGTACATCTCTTCTGCAATGTATTGCTTCACAACGGTTTCGATGTTCGTCAACATACGTGGTGGCACTGGGTAGTTACATGCAAGGTATGCGTTAACCAGTTCATTCAAGAATGCTTGTTTCTCTAGACCCAAACGGTCTTTTGCGTAGCTCAGCGACTTTTCCAAGAACTGTACGCCTTGGTCTTGTTTATTCTTGCTTGCAAACGTATCGAAGCGTTCAACAATGCCCACACCATCTGGAATGCCACCGAAACCACCATCTAGGTATGAATAAGTGCGCTCGGCTTCCAATATTGCGAACTCACCCAAACGAATGAACGCTTTACGTGGTAGTGTCGCAAGAAAATTAGGATTACCACGACCTGCATCTAATAACGCGCGGTCAGGAACAGTTTGTGCCACTTCAATTAGTTTATCTTTTAATTCAAATGGGCTTAAATCTGCAAATTTTGAAAAATCAATTGTTGTGTTTTGCGTAGTCATAATATTTACCTGAATCTATTATTTAGTAAAATTTGGATAATACTTCCCCTACCGCCTATTTAATTAGGCGATAAGCGTGTTCGAATTTATTTAAATTACATGCCTGCGTTTAAAGTAATAATGCCGACAATAATTGGACCCCATAGGGTAAGCAGGACATTGGCGACTGCATAAGTCACAGTGAATGAGAATACTGGCGTTGCGTTACCTGTTTTTTCCATTAAAGCCGCGAATGCTGGGTTCGCACTTCGTCCACCTGTCACACAGCCAAGTGCTTCAACCGGGTTCTTAATCTTCAATACAAAATATGAGAAGAAGAACGAAATAATCTGAGGGATAATCGTTACACCCATGCCAAGGAACAACAGAGACATACCGTGTTCTTTGATGGTGTCGACCGCTTGAGGCCCAGCCTCAAGGCCAACAATGCCTACAAATGCTGCCAAACCGAAATCTCGAATAAAGTTCGCGGCACCCACAGGAAACTGAGCAACATGCGGATTGCGGCTACGCAACCAACCGACGATCAAACCTGAGATCAAACAACCTGCACCAGAACCGATAGTGACGGGAATACCAGCAATCTTAAAACTGATTAGACCAATTAATAGGCCCACCACCATGCCCATACCAAGCACGATTAAGTCAGTCACGTTTGCTGAGCCCATTCGCTGACCAATGTTTTTCTCAACGCGATTGATATCTTTTGCGGTACCTGTAAGCTGGATGACGTCGTTTTTCTTCACCACAAGATCCGGCGTCATTTCAATTGAGTTGCCTTCACGAATATAGTCTGTCACATAAATACCGCGCATAGAGCCTTGGTTCGAAGCCTCTTTAATCTCTTGCAGCGACTTACCAATCAGTTTGCGGTTGTCTGCGATCAGTTGACGGTTTTCTTCAATAACTTCATAGCCTTCTGGAAGTGCAATCTCGTTGTCAGCCAAACCATCTTGCAGCTTATGTACCGCATTACGACGACCAGTTACAACAATGACATCCCCTTCTTTCAGTGCTGTGAATTTGTCCACTTCTAGCACTTTGCCATCACGTTGAATCAATTCAATACAAGCAGCTAGAGCGTGTTGGTTTAACTGAGCTAAGGTTTTGCCTGCTAGCCCACCATCTTTGCTCACTTTAAATGCTCGTGTAACCAGCGCTGTGATAGCGTTGAACTCACCCGGCGCTAAATCACGCTTACCATTTGAATTTTTCTCTTCTAGCGCAATCGCTTCTGCTCGGATATCCCACTTCATCAGTGTTGGGAATACCCATGTCACCATCAGAATTGGACCAAGCGAACCAAAGATGTACGTAACCGCGTAGCCTACTGCGACGTTGGTCTGCATTAGGTGCTTCGCTTCTTCTGTCACACCACCAAGACGTGCGATCGCATCACCCGCTGTACCGATGATTGCCGATTGAGTCAAACCACCAGCTGCAAGGCCTGCTGCCGTACCTCTGTCTAGATCAAACATCCAAGCTGCTGCTAGTACACAAAGCAGGCCAGAAACCGTCATCACTACAGCAGAAAGTAGAATGTTGATGGTTCTAAAGTTCAATGCTTTAAAGAACTGCGCACCACCTTGATACCCTACTGCGTAAATAAAGAGCGCAAAGAAAATGCTTTTTACGCCGGGATCAATATGAACACCAAATTGCCCAATAATTACACCCATTAATAATGTTCCCGCAACACCGCCAAGAACAAATCGACCAATGGTAATTTTACCTACCATATAACCGAGAGAGAGCGTAATAAAGAGAGCAACAAATGGTGCCATGTCAAAAAGGTTAGAAATAATTTCCATGACAATTTTACTCTTACTAATAAATATAAACCTCAAATAATCTAACGAATAATCTGTCACTCATATTTGTTGGATTATTTAATTTAAAAAGCATCTCGTTTGCTTCGAAGCGAATATTAGAAACAAAACCTCACAACTCGTAATCCCATTTGAAGGATGAAACCATCACTTCGCATATTCAAACGCAAACATTGAACAATAATTGTCGAAAATTTAATAACTTAGTGGTCTGAAATGAACATCAAATAAATTGGAAAATAAATTTATTTTTATTTTCACTGTCCAAAAAGCTACTTTGTTGCGCTATTCCCTCTATATAGCGCATAACACCTTTCTCTTGATGGATTAGATCCTACAAAAGCGATTATCACTGATGCCATCACTTGCCTTATCTTTACATTCATCAAGTTAATAGAGAAAAACACCATGAACTCAATGCCACATGAACTTGTGTGGGGCGAAGTTTACTTCCCTCCCTTGTTGCTGGTTATTGCATTGGCTTACATGCTCACCATTTTGGTTGGAACCGTTGCAACAAAACTGGGACTCCACAAATACGTTGCATTTCCTGCGCTCGCTGAGCTAAGCCTAATTGTGATTTTTACTGGCGTTATTGGTCGATTCATTACCATATTTTGAGGCAAATTCCGTGATAAAACGTTATCTCATCACACTGCTATTACTGTGTTCCGCTGGCACCGTGATTTTCAGCTACTACCAATCATACTCTGACAACCCTTGGACTAGAGATGGCCAAGTTAGCGCGCACATCGTTTCTATAACCCCCCGCGTAACAGGACAAATCATCCAAGTCTACGTCGAAGACAATTCGCAAGTGAAACAAGGCGATTTGCTGTTTGAGATTGACCCAAGCATCTATAAAGCGGCGTACCACAAAGCGCTAGCAGCTCAAAAGCAAGCCATTGCATTACTAGCAAAGGCCAAAAATGAAGAGCAGCGAGCACTTAAGTTAGAAAAGCGCACACCTGGCGCTGTACCTGTACTGACATTGAATAACCTAGACAATGCGGTGGAGACAGCCGTTGCCAACGTAGAACTCGCGAAAGCCAATGTTGAAGAAGCCAAGCTAAACCTTGATTACACAAAAGTTTATGCGCCAACGAATGGTTATATCACTAATTTGAACTTACGCGTCGGCTCTCAAGTCGTCGCTAACTCCCCAGTCGTGGCTTTGATTGATGAAGACAGCTTTTGGATCGAAGGATATTTCAAAGAAACGGATTTAGTTGGCGTTGATCCACAAGATAAAGCCTACGTGACCTTAATGATGCACAATGAAGCTGTGCTGGAAGGCAAAATCAAAAGCATTGGCTACGGCATTGCGAAGCAAGATGGTAGTACTGGTAACGATCTTTTGCCCAATGTGAACCCTAACTTTCAGTGGATACGCTTAGCTCAACGCATTCCAATTAAAGTTAAATTAGATCACTTACCGAAAGATTTTCAACTACGTGTTGGTATGACGGCCTCTATCAAAATCATCAAACAATAATGCGGTGGAATGTATGTTTAATGCCTCAACCAAAGAAGCAATCAAAGCTGCGCTGTCTATCGTTATCGCGATCTGCCTTGCCTTATGGTTTCAATGGGAGAAACCGTATTGGGCAGCGATCGCAGTCGCGGTAATGGCATTAAATGAAAGCTTCGCTCACTCAATAAACAAAGGTCATAATCGCTTATTAGGAACCCTCCTTGGCATCGGTTATGCCTTTTTCCTCATCACGACGTTTTCTCAAGATCGCTTTTTGTTTCTCACCTTCTTCACCTTGTTTTTAGGTGCGTGCATTTTTATGTCGAGCGACGAAAAGTATGGTTATGTGTTCTCTATCGGTTTTGCTGTGTGCTCCATCATCGCATGTATGGGAGGATTTGATAGTCAAGCAACGTTCCACTTCGCTGTTCTTCGCATGCAAGAGACGATTCTTGGTGTGATCACGTTTTCTGTTGTGTACCGATTAGTCTGGCCAGTCAGTACAGAACAAAACTTCATTCAACGTTTTGAGACCAGCAGAGAGGCGATGCTTAACGCTATGAAATCGCCCAATGATATAGATATTGAAGCTCTTGAGACCAACAGCGCCAACATAGAAAAGTTGTTCCAACTGGTCGGCTTACCACTTACTGGCAGCTACCACTTGAAAGAACATCGTCAGCTATGGCGTGCGCGTTTAAATGAGATGGCACAAATCCAAGACCGATTGCTAGAACAAGCAGATAAATCGCAAAGTCGTGAGATCGATTGGCCAACGCTAACGCAGCAACTTCAAAGCTTTGATATTAGAAATCCAAGTACTTCGCTCATTGGTCACGTTGCTTGTGTCATGCAAAGAGAGAAAAACACAGTTTGGCATCACGAGCATCGAACGTTTATCCAGCATTTGAATGAAGACGGCAGAAAGGTATTGCAAGGTGTATCCATGTTCGTCACTTCTTTGTTGATCTGGATTTATCTGCCCGTACCCGGAGGTTTCATTTTTCCGATGCTAGCTGGCGTGTTCTCTTCAATCGTTCCTACTATGCCACCAAGCATTATTAAAGATGCATTTTTTGGTGTGATAGGCACTGGCACGGTGATTCTATTGCAATACATTTTCCTAATGCCAATGATGACCGAGCTTTGGCAGCTTGGGCTATTCTACTTCATCAACATCATCGTAATTTGGAAGATATTTTCCACACCAAAGCTGATGGTACACAGAATTCTAGGTATTAACTTATTGGTTGTCTTGACATCAGGAGCGCTCAATTTAACCCCAGCATATCGAATTGAAACGCCCTTGCTGATGCTGGTAAACATTATGATCATTTTGATGATTGCCAAGTTGTTTACTGATCTGTTTCGTGTTCGCGTTACGGTCTAAGCGTCACCTCCGTTCTTGAAACTAAAGCCCCGCATTGCTTTTGCTCTGCGGGGCTTGTTGCTTTGTTCACTACCCTATTCCTGCCTCACCCATAAAGCGAGGATAGTATCCATCAAAAGCGATTAACGGGATTTCTCTTCACCTCATAAAATCCTCTCATTGATTCACGAAATGCAATCGAAAACCATGCATTCACAACGTCAATCACAGCAAACATATCTATCTAACTGAACAAGAAGTTCAGTGACACATTAACTGTCTGAGTCTCGAAGGTTTGAGACTATTCAGAGTGGAAACTGTCATGAGTTTTTTTGAATTACGCGCCGGCAAGACGTCTTCTCTTACTGTGCTCGCGAGCGCACTAATGCTTACTACCCCCACTTTTGGCTTCGCCGCTGAAGAGACGACGACCTACAACGAAGTAATCGAGCAAGGCCGAGCGCTGTTCGACAAATACGGTATCAGTCATGATTTACCAAAACTGGCCATCAGCTCTCTAGTTCAAGGCGAGCATTTGGTAGAGCATGCCCACCGAAGTGTTAAAATCGGTGATAGCGTTCGCGATTCGTCCGTCTACTTGGTTAAGAACACCGATAACAAAGGCAACATTGATCTGCGTATCAAGTACAACCCTGAACAACTCGATGAAAATGAAAAAGTACTTGATGAGATCGAAGCTTTCACACGAACAGAATACCGCCTTCGAAACTACGCAGAGAGTTTTGATCCGTCATCAGTAAGAGCCAAAGAGGATCAGAACGGTAATGTGATCATCAGTTTTAATTACTCAAAATACGGTCTTCCTCAAGATATCGCCTACTTCCGCTTTTTAAGCGTTGATATTGAGTTGGTTAATGGTGAACCGAAACGTATGGTCATTACCAACGATAAACCGTTCACACATCACAACTACCAAGTGGATTCTTACGATCAAGAGATCCTCTTCCAGAAGTTAACATCAGGCAAAATTGCGATTGCCAGTAAAAACACCAAGATAGTTGGTTCAAAGAAAAATAACCCCCTCGAAATGATGAGCAGCGTAAAACCGGTAGCGATTTATGAAGATAAGCTTGGCGTGCAAGTACTAGACGAAAAACGCTTGAATGAGGTCTCTGATCCACGCATGCAAGAAGCCAGTGTTAAGCTAGACCGCGTTTTTCCTTTAATGGGTGATATGGTTCGTCGTCAAGGTATCGATTTGCCTCTGCCGTTTGGTGTATCGCTAGCGTATCGAAATCAAGATATGAATATTCCATTTAATGATTTCACGATTGAAGGCATCGGCCTTAATGAACTATTTGATCCCGAAGACAGTGTCGGCATCGTGAGTGCTGAGAGCATGACGCTTCGTGGCGATGTAAACATCCTGCCATTTTGGAATGTATTTGGTTACATCGGAAAAGTTAATGTCGATGCCAATGTTGATGCCGCCTACACGGGTGAAGGTGGCCAGTACATAAAAGATAAGCTGAACGATAAACTGCCAGGATTAGGTGATAAGTTTTGCGATGGTTTATCTGCACTTTGTAGTCGCGGACGCCTAGACGTGCCGCTGCATTTGGAATATGACCTTCGTGGTATAGGTACAACCCTTTCGGTTGGCTATAAAGAATTCTTTGCTTCTGTCACTGGTACCTATTCGCAAACTCGCTTAAAGGGCTTAGATGATTGGGGCGATGGTATTGTTACTGTACAGCCGATGTTGGGTTATCAACTTGTCGATTATCGCACGCAGTTCTTTGTCGGAGCAGAATATCAAGGACTGGACGCTCGAATGGACGGGCATGTAAAAAGCGGTGATATCGAATTCGATTACGACATTGGTGTAGATCTTAATCAATGGGCGTTTTTGACTGGTTTCAATAAGCAAATCGGCAAAAACTACAACCTGACCTTTCTCTATAACAAAGGGGAAACTCGAGAGTCAGTGACCTTAAATCTTGGTTACCGTTTCTAGCTCTCAGGAAGAGCCCGCCCCTATACGATGGTAGGACTGCATCCTACAAAGGCGATTACTGAAACTGTCGCCGATGTCCTACCATTTGAGCCATCAATTCAACAAGCCATCCAACCATTCACGGATTAATGCCAAAGCGTCAGGACGTCGCTTGTTAGATGCCGTTTAACATTTTCGGTGTACGCACCAAATGACTTTTTGGACATAACAATGACTTTACTCAATCGCTCAACTTTAGCCATTACCATCACTCTTGCCTTAGCGGCTTGTGGTGATGATTCAAGTAAACCTAGCGTTCCTTACGATCCGGAGCCATTACAACCGTTACCGCCAGAGCAAATCTCTTTGGAAATTGGTGATGCGACCATTCAAGCCACTAAAGAGTCCCTTGTCATCACACCCCTTGATGCGGATGAAAAACTGGCAGCGGTAGAGGCGTTCAAAGGTATCCAATTTGCGCAAGCAGACCGCTTTCAACACAGCATTGTGGCCCCACTTGAAGGCGATATTGATGCGACTCAGTTCGGTGATGCGTGTCCGCAGTTAAAAACCACCACACAAACGCAGTCAGAAGATTGTTTGAATCTAAACATTTGGCGACCAGCCGGGACAGAAGCGTACGCAGATTTGCCAGTTTATGTCTTTATTCACGGTGGAGACTTTGAATACGGCGCGGGCTCAGAACCGCTGATTCATGGTGATATGGTGGTTGCACAAGGTGCTGACGATGGTAACCCGTTTATTGCTGTTACTTTTAACTATCGTTTGGGCTTGCTGGGCAGTGTTTGGGTCGATGGTTTGGACAACCCTGAGGGCGGTAACTTTGGCCTAGGTGATCAAAAACACGCGCTTGAATGGGTTCAACAAAACATAGAGGCATTCGGCGGCAATCCGCAAAACGTGACACTCATGGGTCAAGGTGCGGGTGCCATGTCGGTAGGAATTTTACAGCAATCAAAAGGCGATGCTGCAATCGCAGGTGAGCACTTTCAACGTGCCATCATGCAAAGCAACGCTTACGGCTTTGAATATAAAAGTTACGATGTTGCCAAGAGCCAAAGACCAGAGCAAAGCGTTGAAGATCTTGCGTTACTGCCACTTGAAGAGGTTATGAAGGTACAGAGCGAGATGCTTGATCCTATTCAACGTCTTAAGAACTGGGTACTGACCGCCGCGAATATTCCGGTTATCAGTCCAACACGCGACAACAGCCCATTAGCTACGTTGATGCCATTTGCGCCTTACATCGAGCATCGCCCACCAGCGTTTCTAGTGAAAGAAGTACCAGGCTATCACTTTACTGAACAAGCGATTGAGAGTGAATGGATCGTACCGACGGTAATTGGCTCTAACAGCGCAGAAAGCAATACTCTGGGCATGCTACCGAGCCTGACATTTTTGATCCCAACTATTATTGAAATCTTGAGCCAAGAGGCGCCAGAAATCATTGAAAGTGGTGACGAAAACTTAATCGTCGAATACATGGTGGAGTGGCTAGAATCGGAGACGAACTTAAACCGTTTACGCGCTGAATATCGTTCATTACTCAGCGATTCAGCTTCGATTGAACTCGATCTTTCTGACTTATTGGAACTGCTGCCTAGCACCGCTTATGAGGCGATGACTAAGTTGTTTTTCGGTTTGGGGAACTCCGATTCAACCGCGGAGTTACTTGCTCTGGCTGACTTCTTCCCTAACGATGAAAGCGAACTGAATGGCGCGGCCAAAAACATGCAGCAATTCAAAACCACGTTGCATGATTTGCTCTTCACGGGTCCAAACCGTCATAAAGTTTCAACTGAAGAAGCAACAGGAGCAACGCCAAGCTTCTACTACTTTGACTACAAACCTGGATTCAACGTATGGACTTACAATACCAAAGGTGAAAATGGCGATCTCGACGTTGGCGATTTACTCAAAAGCATCAGTTGTGTTGTGGGCGCTTGTAATGCATCGGAATTACCATTTGTGTTTAATAAAGCATTAAAGCTTGATGGTTCAAGTGTTCGTCCAGGTAGCAAAGACAAAGCGATGATGAACGAGCTCTCTCGTATGTGGTTTAGCGAACGTTTATTTGATGACTTCCAATACAACGGTGCGACTGATCGAGTATTGCTGATCGATAACGATGGCGGCATTCAATCCACGCAAGACTGGGACAATGCTCATCACTCAGGCATCGATCCAAAACTGCGCCAAGGTCGCCTCAACGGTCTCGAGGAACTTGGGCTGATTCTTAGCCACATGTAACTTCATCCTCAGCCACTCAAAACTCGTTACCGAATACCTAAAAGCCAGTTCGCTGGCTTTTTTCATCCTTATTCCTTGAACATCATTAGGAAGGTTTACTCATGTTTCCTAACGCCCTTCGTGCTCTGCTGCTCTTTATCTTCAGCGCACTATTGGTTGGCTGTGCCCAGCCCTACCCGCAAGTTGAACCGGATTTTGAAGCCAATTGGCAAACTACTCAGCATCAAGCCAAAGTTTACTTAATTCCTACCGCTCCGGAAGCCTTTGCGCGTCGCGTTGAACTGGTAAGAAACGCTCAGCAAAGCATCGATATGACTTACTTTTCTTGGGAAAGTGACACGCTTGGTTTGATGCTACTCAATGAACTCAAACAAGCAGCAGATCGTGGCGTGCAAGTTCGACTCACTCTCGATGATTTATTGGTGTTTAACGAGAAATGGCTTGCTGATCTCAGCGCTCACGACAACATTCAAATCCGTTTATTCAATCCGTTTGATTCACGTAAGTCAGGCTGGATTGGTCGCGCCGTCAACTTCTCTACTCATCAACAACGTTTGGACAATCGTCTGCACGAGAAGTACTTCAACGTCGACCATCAATGGATGATTCTAGGTGGACGTAACATTGGCGACGACTATTTTGGTTACAGCCGCAAAGCCAACTTCTTTGATATGGATGTCTTGTTCAAAGGCAGCATTATTCGAGCGTTCGACCAGAACTACCAACAACTTTGGGACAGCGAGCATGTCACGCCAATAGAAAACATCGTTAACGTTACCCCAAACTATTCCGCGTTTACTAAAGCGCTTAATAAAGGTGAGAAAGACAAAAGCATCATTCTGGCTGAAGTTGAAAAGCAGGTTAAACACCTGACCAGTCCCGACTTCATCGCTGCGCAAGTCACCCCCGTTTTCGACTCATTAAACAAGTTAGAAAACAACAAACCCTACTTTAGAAAACGTGCAGAACACCAAGTTTGGCAACAAATAACCTCTGCATCCAAAGCAGTGATATCAACGCCTTATGTGGTACCAAGTGATGGTGAATTTGCCTTTATTGATACCTTGATGGAGCAAAAAGCGGACATCACGTTAATGACGAACTCGTCTGCATCTAACGACTCTGGCTTTATTCCGGCTTATTACGAGGAGCATCGCCAAACCCTGTTGGATAAGGGCGTTCATATACTTGAGTACAAAAACCAAGCGAAAAATGATGACCATTACTTCCATGCGGATACTTATTATCACAACAAGACGGTGATACTCGATGATAGGCTGACTTATATCGGCTCATCAAACTTCGACCCAAGATCGGACTTCCTCAATGTGGAATTTGGTGTGTTGGTCCAAAGCGAAGCCTTTGCAGAACATGTCATGCACTACTTAAATCGACAACAAGATGAACTGTTTTGGCGAGTATCTCGAGATGGACAAGGCCAAACTCAATGGCAATCAATGAATGAGATCCATACTAAGAATCCAAACTATAGTGGATGGCATAAGGCGCCTAACTGGATATTCAAGAAACTGAATGGTGAGTTCGAACTCTAAACAATCAAGACTTAAAAGGCTCTCTATCTGCAAGGATGAGAGCCTTTTTAATGCCCGCTAAAACTGCGTTCCCAGCGAGAAGTGAACGCGGAATTGGTCTCCTTGAGGAGCATCTAAACCGTAAGCAAAATCCACTTTGACGGGCACGTATTTTGAATTCCATATCAAACTCAACCCTGTACCACTTTTCCAATCCACCTTATCGTTGAAGGCATCACCGACATCATAGAATGCCCCAAGCCACAGTTGGCGGTAGACCTGATATTGATATTCCAGCCCAGCAGTAAACATGTAATGAGCACCAGTTAAATCGCCATTTTCATCTCTCGGAGAGATAGACTCATAACCATAACCACGAAGATTGCCATCACCTCCCGCAAAGAAACGTAATGATGATGGAATATCGCTCAAAGTGTCAGCGACATTAATGCCAACATTAGAACGAAAGTGAAACTTGTGTTTTTCACTAATGTCCCAAGACAGAACACTATTGCCCTCAATACGCAGCAAACGAGAATCGGAGAAAAAATTAGGGTCTGAGTATTCCAATGAGTAAACGTGATGGTGCCTTACTTCTAATTGATCGTTCTTGCGATCAAGCAGTGAAAATGTCACCCCCGGTAATAACAACTGTGATTCGTTATTCTCCGACGCTTGTTGATAACTTTCTTGCAAATAACGAACGTGCATGGTGCTTTGCCAATCACTGTCTAACTGCCAGTGTTTTTCAAACGATAAATCATTAGAAAAACTCGATGTGTCTCGATAGTCGACATGCTTAGATTCAAACTGAATCCCGTAGTAATCCGTTAGAACATTTTGGGTGGGAATTTTGTAACCAAGTAATAGCGATTGTTCCGGTTTGGAAGCGTACGCTTGTGCCTCAAAACTGTGTCCACGTGCGTTATACCAAGGCTTGGTCCAGTTTAGCGAAGCGCGCAACCCCAAGTCTGTCGAATACCCTCCACCGACTTGCACAATATTGCGTGAATTCGGCTCTGCGAGTACTTCTATCGGCACCTTATAGCCATCGAATACCTCCTCGAAATCCGCTTTCACAATCACACTGCGAAACCAATCAGTACTGGAGAGATCGGCCTGATATTGACTCAATTTCACAGTGTCAAAATCGTCGCCCCACTCAAATGTTCTCATCGCTTCTATTCGAGCCGTTTCGATACCCGACGTAAGGACAGAGAGCTCTCCAAATTGGTAACGAGAACCACTAGAGAAATGCAGATTCACATGGGCTTGATTCAAACTTGGAATGACTTCCAAAGACGATTCGATAAAACGTCCATCTAAGTAACCTTTTTGCTGAGCCAATGAAATCAAGTTTCGTTTTAGCGTGTCGTACTCAGAATGAAGCAACGGCTGTCCTTGTTTAAGTTGAGCTTGATTAATTAGTTCGATGAAATCTTGATCGTTACTGGCCTCTCCCGACACAGCAATATTAGATTTTTTGACCAACATAACCTCCCCCGCGTCAACCTCAAGCGTGATGAGATCATTATCTGATCTCTGAACATTGAGCTCGGAATGATAGTAGCCATAAGGGTTTAACGCATTATTAACCATCTGCGTTAGTCGATTTGAGGTAATGTTTGAAACAGAGAGTTTCGTTAGTGGTGTAAGGTGACTTTCAAGATTTTTCTCTAATATTGGTGTTAGCCCTTTGATTTTAAATTGCGCTCCGAGTGCATGATGTAAAGGCATAGAAGCTAAAACTGATATACCTATTATTTGTTTAATGAGAGGAGACACACCGCTACCTAGTTTAGCAATACACTCGACAAGGTTAATGATGGAATGGCATATCAGTTAATCGCGTTTGTAGGATTGCTCCCTACGAAATCCTCTCGAAAATTCACGTTTCACAAGTAGATACTTTGAACGATAAATTGGCTCAAGCTAGGAGGTGGCAAATCATGCGGTCTGAAATAGGTATACTGTTTGCCAAAAATACAAAACCCAACGCTGAATGGATCTCATCAAGCGTTGGGTTACATTGATAATGTGTTTTTAATCTAAAAAGCGTCTGTTAGTAAAACTAGATCGAAGAACAGTTTCCTTTTTCTGCCATGTCGACTTTTAGTACTTCTGCTTTACCTTTGCTTTCGTCCACGAGTTCTACGCCCGCACCACCAACAAATACACCCATTTTAATGTATTGATTAACGAAATAATTACGGCCCTCTTCCGTTAAGATAGTTAAGTGATTTTCCGAAAACTCAGACTCTGTACTTACTTGATGTTCTTTATTGCCTTCGACCTCATGGTAGAAGAATACACCAGGAGCGGTTTCACCAATACATTCCCCATCGACGTAAACATACTTTTTAAGCGCTGCTCCGACAAAAGCATCTTCTCGGTAAATGTAAATCCCTGCGTTCCCCTTTTGAGGTGCTTCAAATGATTTCATTTGATTTGATACTGTCGAATCAACAGTAGGAACAGAAGCACAACCTGACAAACCCAAAAGGAATGCGGAACACAGAATTACTTTATTTTTCATGTTATTAACCTAGCTACGATAAAATCGCGCCAACCATACTATAAATAAATACGTTCACTTATTGGTATTTTTGAAATTTGTGATTCAACCTATGCAATAGCACTCATTTAACGTATGGATTGAGCAAACATTAGCCATATAATAATCACGAGAATAAAATGCCCTGTATCTAACGATCACTAAATGCCACTTTACTCGCTAGACTGATAAGTAGAATACCTGAAACACCTTCAAGAGTTCTTGAATAACGCTGAGAGTGTGGACGACTAAATACCCAATTACCCACAGAGGCGTACAAAACGTTACATGTCGTCGCAAGTGCGCTGAACAGCAAACCAAGTACTAATAATTGCATTGATGTTGAGCTTGCAGACGTATCAATAAATTGAGGCAGAAACGAGAGAAAGAATAGCGCTACTTTTGGATTCAAGACGCTGACGATAACCCCCTGAACAAACACATTTTTATTATTATCAACATTTTTGTTTTCAACGATTTTACTTTCTCCACGCCACATAGACAGTAATGACTGAACACCTAAATAAACTAGGTAAGCGGCCCCTAACCATTTAACAACGCTAAAAGCCAAAGATGAACTCAGAATTATTGCTGACAAACCTAAACATGCCGCTAGTGTATGAAAAAAGTAACCAATACCAAGCCCCAGAGCCGCTTTCAGCCCAGCAGATAATTTACCTTTCATTGTATTGGAAACAATATAAATTACATCAGGTCCAGGAATCATGTTGATAGCGAGACAAGCGACAACAAATAATAATAGTGAGTTTGAATCCATTCTTTTCTCCAAATTAACGTCTTGCGGGATAACATTTCATCGAACTACAAGTAATGCAACGTCCAGGTTTCAATTGGTTATATTTAGTATTAACAACACGTTACTAATACTACAGCACTGCGCGAAGAGCACAATCATGAACAGTGATACGAATTAAATTATGGGCCTTTGTTAGCCCTTTGAATGATAATATTTAGCATCGTTTGGTTGTAAGCTTTTTCTAGCCAGCAGCTCTTATGGAAGTTAACAAATCGGCTACTTAGTATACTTAATAGACCGTCAAATCAGATAGATTATCTATTCTTATTTCTTCAAGCCTTTTTTGCTTCATTTTCCTGCCTCACTAAGCAGCAACTTAATACTTGCCACACCAAAAAATAACGCGAACACGCCTTCAAAAACTGCTTTGAATCTGAGATAGGTTTGCCTGACCTTTTTATACGCGAAAAGAAAAGCATAGCCAAAGAAAACCAAAGCACTAACCAGCCCTACAACAAAAATGACCGACAACAATTCCAACGGACTGGCCGTAGGAGGAACCCCTATCGAATAAAGCGCACCAAAAAACAGAATAGCCTTTGGGTTAGTTAAGTGAATTAACACTCCGGTTAAGTAGTTACCCTTCTCTGTCGTTACGTATGTTTTGGGTAACTTTAGCTGCTCGATGTTGCAGGCAGAATGTACGGACTTTAAAGCCAAATATAAAAGATAAAATGCCCCACAATATCTAAGAATTTCAAAAAGCCAAACATTGCTATAGAGTATGGTTGCGAGACCAAAAGCGGCTGAGGTTGACCAAAATAAAGACCCCGTTAAAACACCTGCAGCCAAATACCCACCAAAGCGCCGACCGTGGCTCATTGACGTGCCTGCTATCGCAAGAGTTGCAGGTCCGGGGCTAGCGATGGCAGCGATAGCTGATACGACAATCAGTGAATAATTTATCTCTTCCATTTTTACTCTAAGCCTCCAAATGGAGTTTTATCAACACTTATCGCAGAATAGTCTATTGAACGTACATCAGAAGCGTAATACTGATTAAACCACCAAGTATCACGAATCGAGTTGAGATTATTTGGTATTTTACTGCTCCAAAATAACATCAAATCCGCCATAAATGAGACGCTTTCCATCAAAGGGCATTGGGTTATTGTCTGGACTCATTCGAGGATCACCCATGATCCGCAGCCACCCTGAGTCTCGAACTTCTTTTGAAGGCCAGACTACCCACGAAAACACAACGGTTTCGTTGCTTTCAGCGTTAACTGCCATGGGAAATGATGTGATCTCACCATCTGGTACTTCACTCCCCCACGTCTCAACAACCTTTAAGGCCCCAAACTCCCTGAACATTTCTGCTGCTATTTTTGCGTGTGCGATATACTTTTCTTTATTCGCTGTCGGCACTGCAGCGACAAACCCATCAATGTATGACATAAGTAAACTCCTTTCATTGGAGTTATAACCATAGCTCAATAAAAAGAATGCACATGATGCCAAACCATAGAAGCAGGTACGTAATACAGCTTGAGAGCTACATTCCTAGCTTGGACTTTATATGCATATTTGAAAGGTATGTGTTTGGATCAAGCTTGGTTAGCATATTTATAATCTCCAAAACACTCGAATACTCAATACGTTCCTCTTCAGCATGCCCGATCCCACCTATTGTAAAGTGAGTAAAGCGGTAATCACGATAAACGTTTTGCAGCTGGCTAGAAATATCTTTGAGTAATCTTTTACTGAGGGCGAATGCAGGGTATTCACTACTTTCTGAAAGCTCTGCTGTAGAGCCAATAGATACAATATTGCATTTATCGTTAAGTGAACCTAAAGCGTTAAGCTCATTGACTAAATTAAGATACCCAATCGGACCAACATTCATAAACTCAATCAGTTCGTTTGTTGTCAATTCTGAAGACTCTCCCCACATCGACGCCAAATAAACTATGATGTCAAACTCTACACCTTTGAAGCACGTATAATCTGGTTTTTTATCGGGATCAACGTCAATACAAATAGAAACTACTCCATCCTCAACTAGCTTTGATCTAGAAATCGTATAAATTTCTGTACCCTGTAAGTTCGTAGCCAAGAACCTTCCTAGCCCCTTACTACCTCCAACAATTAAAATCTGCATAACCCTATTCCTTGATTAAGGTTGTCTTTCATATTATCCGCCAAACTGTGCATTAGGCATCACTTTAACGTTTCTATTGCCCTACTTAGTTCTATCTTCAATTTCATCGAATGGTTCAACTGAAATACGCTCTGCAATTTCACTCATCTTCTTCATTTTTTCTGGGTTACTAGTTCCCCAAAACCGCTCCCAGTCTTCACGTGTTCGCCACTTGGCAATAGTTAAAACCTTTTCCGGTACATCGTAAGAACGAAGCATAAAACTACCAAGCGCCCCATCTACTGACTCATGAATTGAATCTGTCGTCGAACGCCATATATTTTGAAACTCATCCATTTTTTCACTTGGCACACGCCATTCATACACAACTCTAAACATAACACTTCCATTAAAATTTCTAGATTTAATACGGCAAAGTATCAAGAACACTAAGCCAGGTTAATAGATGAATAAAGCAACATAGTAGAGCGTAGAGCAATCTAAAAAACAAAGCGTAAACGCTCTAAATCACTCCGATTCGATTAGTCATGCACACATTCAAAGATTTCGTATTGCCGTTTAACATTGGCTGTTACTTTTCCCCAATGTGAGGCTTGAACTCTTTCCTGATGTTGTTTAAAAGAGGCTTTGTCGACGAACTCCTCATAGACATCAAAACGAAACGGATTAGTCGAGCTTTGAGTCACAAGAAAAGTAAGGCAGCCCGACTCTTCTAACGTGAGCCTTTTGTGAATTATTAACTCATGTTTTACTAATTCTAAATCCTTTTCCGGAACTAAAATAAAGCCTTTCAATGTTACTTTCGACATATCATCCTCTCACCCCTGTAACCTTTTGTTCAGAAGTAGCCAACACGCCCTCAATCTCAACCTTCATATCGCAAATGTGAATCTCACCATGAATTAAATGCCACGTGTTAGGAATCTATTTCTAATGCCCTATCGACTTACGAGCATAAGGTTATCTCTACCCTTTCTTTGCCTTTACCGATGTTCTTGCGTTTTAATTGAATTTGGCCGACTTCTGATGTGCGCTTTAAGTGAGTGCCACCGCAAGGCACTTGCGCAAACCCATCCACTCTCCAATACCTTCTTTCACTCTCTTGATCGGAAAAGTCACTAATAATAACTGAATCAGAGTTAATCAAATCTTGCACATCAGTTTCAATTTCTTTCAATAGCGGGCCAATACTTTCAGACCACTCGAAATCTATGCGACTCTTATTTTCAGAAATATGCGCGCCTATCTTAACAATGCCTTCCCGACGCTGATAAAACATCTCGAGCACCACTTCAGCCGCAAAGTGTAGCTTCATTAAGGCATATCTACGCTTCCAATCAATATTCGTAGTTACAATGTCACCAAGAGTAAAATTTGGAGAGGATTCCAATGTGTAAATAAGTCGAACACCTAACTTTTGAGCAATCAAAACCGGAATACCATTAATCGTTCCTTTATCACTCTCTTGGCCTCCAGACTCTGCAAAGAAGATAGTCTGGTCCAATTCAACCTTATTTCCGTCTACATTGGTCACTCTTGAGTTAAGTTCTGTTTGGTAGGGATTAACCCAAAATAATTTCTCGCTCATGCTGCTATCCTTGCAGTAAGTCCTATCCGTGATAGTACATTCAGTGACCACCAAGTCAATTCAAGAAACCTCGCCGTCAAGTGTAAGGCTGTGTATTGAGTACGAGCAGGCTAGATCTATTAGATGCTTTTAAGGCTGGGTACTAAACGCTGTCCAGGGGTTTAGCTAACAACCCGTAAATTGCTGAATCTGAGACTACTCCATTCACTTCCCAACGCTGCCTAAGGAAACCTTCCTTTATAAAACCTAACCGTTCCAAGACTTTACCTGAAGAAGCATTGTCTGGATCTATCTCAGCCTCGATTCGACGTAAATTCAGTGTTTTGAATGCGTGTTCGATTAATGCAGTTCCCGCCTCTAATACAATGCCTTTACCCCAGAAATGACGACTAACGCCAAAGCCAATTTCTGCGCGCCTAGACTCTTTCACGTGATTAAACAGCATTATCTTACCCAGAAGTTGGCCATTGCTCTTTAGGAAGATGCCTAGTGTCACTTCTGTATTGCTATTCATGGCCTGTGTACTCTTGGCTATAAATGTCCGCGCTTCTTCAATTGAAACCCAAGGGCCAGAGTTCCAATATTTCATGACCTCATGGTCTGAGAAGATGTCAAACAATTCGCTTGCATCATCTTCAACTAGCTCTCTTAGAATTAATCGTTCCGTTTCAATCTTTGTTACTAACATTTTGGGGTCAGCCTTTTGGTTTGTTATTGGTGACGAAAATCCAATAAAAGTATGAGACACGTAATACAAATGATTTCGTATGAGACTTTTAAACAAGCTCAACGCACGGCAAAAGCGCCACGTGTAACGATTCTATATTGAAGCAAATTTTAGACATTCAAGTGCGTCAACAAGTAACCGCTGAACGCATCAAAGCTTGGGGTGAGTTGATCATAAGTCCTAAACTCAGGCTCAAAATAGTCCATATACTTTATTATCGCTTAGTGACGATTTCCTTCAGTACTCTGGCTGGGTTGCCACCAACAACGACATTGTCTCCAAAACTCTTTGTAACGACTGCGCCAGAGGCTACCACCACGTTGTTCCCAAGTGTTACGCCAGGGTTGATTACGGCATGGCCACCTATCCAACAATTGTCACCAATGTTTATGGGCTTTGCTAGCTCTAAACCACTGTTCCTCTCGATAGGATCTAAGGGATGAGTCGCAGTATAAATTCCAACTTGAGGCCCAAGTAAACAGTTATCACCAAACTTAACTTCCGCAACATCCAAAATCACACAACCAAAATTAGCGTAGAAATTATCTCCAACGTGAATGTTGGATCCGTAGTCGCAATTGAAAGAAGATTCAACATGAATATCGTCACCTGTTGTGCCGAACAAGTGCTTAGTTATTTCAACTCGCTTTTGTTTATGCTCAACAGAGGTAGCATTCAATTTTTCAGTTAGTAACCTAGCGCTCAACCTTAACTTTAATAACTCTTCATCACTTGGGTCATAAAGCTCACCTGCTAACATTTTCTCTTTTTCTGACATAAAACTTGGACTCCAATACCAATTTTCTTACAACGCTACATTAAGTATGTGAGTAACGCTACCACCTAAGCAAGGCTGCTCCACCACGAAAACAAAGCCCGACTTGAACGCAAGTCCTCAGCGCTATCAATTTTTTCAACAAACTAGTGCACTACCACCACCGTTCTCACTAACTTATCACCGAGCCGTTGCCTCTTTTTACCAAGAATGAAAATTGAGTCAATAAAACCTAAGAATGGAGTAATAACATTTCGAAAGAGCGACTGAAAAATATTGCACTTTTTACCCGTTCTTGCACTTATAACTGCAATGCCCAAAAGTTTTTTACCCACACTTTGACCATTTGGTAAACAATCAGAAAAAAGGTAATACGATACAGTCGCAGTTACTGCTGTAGCGCGCACAAGCTCTTTTTCAATACCGATTTCTAAGCCGACCCATAAAACGAGAGTAAAAATGCTAAAACTGACAAAAAGATCAATCATTTGTCCAACACACCTAACTCCCGGACTAGCCAAAACGTAATTTTCTAGAGTAAATTTTTCTGCATTTTTCATTTTAAAATTTGGACTAACAATTGTTTATTTGTGAACTAACGCTATTGAGACAGTAACATCCCCACTAAACCTAATCCATACTTCCGCAGAGCACGGTCGAACCTGATTTTGCTATCTTTTCAATATATTACCAAGCTCGTTCTAAAGGCTAGATTGGTAATACTTCAACATATCTTCTTGATTAAGCGCTTTACTTTCTAACTTTTGTTGATCTTTAAAGATTTGAGCTAATGAAGGGAGAATTGAGCGATTTACTTTATAGTCATCAGACCAAAGTTTCCCTCTCATCACCGCTTTCGCACAATGAAAGTACATACTCTCTATGACTATTTTGATAACAACCTTAGGATCTTTACTTCCATCGGGGCAAGCAGATATCAAGTTGGCGTCGGTGTGAATACTTGCGATTCCTTTAATACGGAGCACTTCATCAATACCATTTACCATCAATAACAACCCTACCTTGGGGTTACTAATGATATTTTTTAGACTATCTATACGATTGTTCCCCGAGCTATCAGGGAGCAACAATGTTGATTCATCTAAAACTTTTACGAAGCCAGGCTCCCCTCCTTTAGGAGAGAGATCGATATACCCTTGTGAATCAGCGGTACTTAGAACTGCAAAATGGCAATTATTAATTAATGTAATCGCATGAACATCCAGCACAGGCAGCGCTTTATTTTTAGCTCTCGCACTTGGCTCTGCGTAAATTTCTTTTAACTGCTCTATTGTTTTAATTTCACTCATTCAATGTTATTCCTTCACTATCGTATAATACTTTGCTTGTAAGCAAGCAGTAACTCTGACTTCTTGTATAGGCACTCGACCTAACTCATCGTAAAAATACTACGAGTACAAGTTGTCTCTTTAATGCCTTGTTACCTAAAGATTTAAAGTTTTTCACTAAACTCCCCACACTGCTTACACTTATAACCATGCTTGTAAAAAAACAGTGGAAAACCCAGTAAAATAAAAACTAAGAAAGCTGGGCGTTTACCTTTTGTAAATGCAAATAGATCTTTACTACCACATTTAGGGCAAACGTCTTTTTCTTCATCAACGTCAACTTCATTTCCCAATGATTCTGCGAAATCGCTACTAAGTATTTGTTTCGCATCTTCTGTATCACTTTCGGCCACCATCAGACGGACGCCGCCTATTGCATTTGAATAAAGCCACTGAGTATTTACCGTGTGCTCGTCAGCGATGTAACTTTCTATTCCGACACTATCTAGGCTTGCTCTCGCAATATGAGCTTCATGAGGAAAAGAAAACCTTGCTACTACAATCACATATTACTCCTTGTGGGAAAACGCGCTCGTAAGGTATAAGAAACGCTAATTGGAAATGCCATGTGTAGTATTTCTTTTTGAACAATTTATTAGCCCACTACAGACTAATACATATACCCTAACCAATCTATATGACCAACAGCCCAAGTTTTACCGCTGATAGGTTTAACATATAAATCATCTAGTTGATCTACAGCGACACCGTAATTTTTATGTTCGTGAACTCGCAACCAAGAACTTAGAGAGTTAAGGCGCATATAACCATTAGCCACATAAAAACGCTCCAAATCGGAGACTAAAATGATGAAGTCGACATCTTTAGTGGACGCATACTCGCTGAGTTGAGACAACATTGTTGTGCCAATACCTTGTCTTTGAACTTTGCTCTCGACACAAAAGTCACTCACACCTAATACTTTATAAATTTCATCACCAACGCGAACAACTCTGTAGTCTAATCCCATGTAACCAACTAACTGATCACCTTCGTAATTCAGAACTCTCATATGCGGGAGTTGCTTATAGTAAGAGCGAGTAACTTGGTGTTCAGGAAACGACTGGTTTCTAAGAGCTTCAATTGCATTATGCTGCGCTTTAGATAATTCGATTTCTGGGTAAATATCCATATTTGACCTTTGAGTATTAATGACCTTTTGGAGGTGAGCAACGCAATACCGAGCCTTCCGCATACCGCCTTAAACACGAAAACCAACGCATAGTAAAAATGCCACGCGTTGCGAATCGCTATTGAACAGTTTGTTATGCTAATTACTCCAGTTGCCAAATCTCTGTAGATTTAAATGCATACATATACAGCGGGTACAGGTAAACAAGCATCAGTCCCATCCCTGTAACAAAAAAGAACAAGGTTCCTGGACTTAGATAAGTCAGTAAGAAGAACACACTAAATATTGCAATGCCCAGCATAGCAAGTGCATTTATCCCAAAGATGATGATCGCTAGCACTTTGCTACCGACGGCAACTCGATAACTAAAGCCGTAAAAGCTGACAAGAGATATTGCGGATACAAATGAGCCTATAAATGCTCCAATATTTAACTCTTTAAAAAATGGGAGTTGAAGAATGCTTAAAACCGTTAAGAAACACATTACCCAGAATACAAACTTCCACTTTTTCACGAATCTTCCTCATTCGTAGAACGCCCACGTAAGTGGAGAGCACCGCGACCACAACACTCAACCATTACACCGTAAACACTAAAACCAATTCAAACCAAAACCGCCAAGCATTACGAATCCGTCTTAAAGCGGTTGTTAGACGTCTTGAACTCACTGATAACTACCATACTCTCCACCATGGTTTACGTTCTAAATTAAACACATTATTGGCGAGTTGGTTTAGCTTTATAGCCTGACTTTCAGACAAATAGAACCAGATACTGGCTTGTCCATTATCCTTTGGATAGAAATCGAACCCCGGTTGGCGTAAATCGCTTAGTATAATTTCGATAGTTTTAGCATCAGCCCAATCATCGTCTATTTCAGGCTTTAGCAACCTTTTAACACCATCAACTGAATATTGGAGCTCTGCATAATGTTCTTCTAGGTTTACAGTATCTCGCAGCCCCTCTAAGTCCTTAGTTCTGCCTGTGATTCGATGGAACTGCTTTACTATTTCAATATAGGAACCATCCTCTTCAATCGCCTCTGCATCGAAATTCCACGCCTGATCACAAACAAACCGTCCCCATGGTTCTTCTTCAATCTCTATTCCGTATACAAAAAGAATTAAATCAAAAGGGTTCGATTCGTATTCTTCTCTAGAATATGAAAGGAGTAAATCGTTAATAGTCACACCTTTATTCAACGACAACCCTATGTCTGATAACTTCTCAATTTGTTCTTCGAGTTTCATTAGCTAATATTCCATAGTCCATTTCATAGACGCCTAACGCCGCGTTAAGTAGTGAGCAACGCAATACCTATGCTACCGCATACCACCGTAATCACGAAATCAACGCATAGTAAAAATGCCCCGCGTTGCGAATCACTCTTTAGTAGTTTGTTAGTCACGAGGCACCGAGCGATAATTTTAAGCCAAACTAAACTTTGCGAACAACAAACTTTATGTGCTTTGATGCACTTAAGTCTGGCGTAGTCTCAAAGCGACTATTCAATGAAACCAATTGGAACAGCAAACGCCGCAGAAAACGGACTGATAACACCCAAAAAGCGCTTTTTGAAAACCAATCTAACAGTGCGGACTTTCAACAAAGTCACTGAAACCAAGTGGAATTTACAACACCAAAGAAAACGTCATTTCAGAGAGTAAATCGGCTTTTGTACCAACAAACTCACCGAGTGGCGTTGCAACCAAAAACAGACTCTTGATTGCCCTGCTCTGTCAGCACCGAAGTACAAAACAGCAGCTAGGACAGTTACAAAACTTTGGATTTGAAGCTGTTGAAACTGAGTTTTGACTATCGACGACACACCGGCGTATCAAACGATCATCAGCTAAATTTTAAGCTTAGAAACGTAATTTTGATTGCTAACTTTTTCTGGCGACTAACGCCGCGTTAAGGGGGGGGGAAAGCGCCACCACCCGACTTAAACCATTATGCCATAAACACTAAAACTGATTAAAACCAAAAATGCCAAGCGTGGGGAATCCCTCTTGAACGCTTTGTTATGTGAATTTTTTCACGCGCCCAAAAGAGGCAAATTTTTACGCTGCTGATAAGTTAAAGCCAACTCTAAACAGGACTTGATTGCTGTTTCTGGCAACACTTGCGATATGGACAGAACGATTGCTCTTTTTCCCTGAAACACCAGTTCTTCACCATACAATTCTCGAAATGTATCGACTAACTTAGTTTGGCAGTTAAAGAACAGGTAATAATTGTTAGGGGATTTCAGCTTCCAGTCCATTCTTAGCGGGCTGACTGTTTTTACACTATAGCTGGGTTCACCCCACTTTAGAGTTTCATCGACTTCACCCAGATCCAAATCAGATACGATTTGAAAGACTAGATTTCGTAGCTCCTCTAGCCTAATACGAGCATTTTCCGGATATTCCTCGAAGCGCTCTTTGACTACCTTGTTCACTGGAACCTTCTATTCACATAACGCCGTATTAAGGTGTGAGCAACGCTTGGCTATACTTGAGCTAAGCGAAACTGCCAAGCGTTGCGAATCACTCTTAAATGCTTTGTTAAGTTCATTTATTGTTATCGTGATATGCTCCATTGCTAAGCATCCGTTTGGTAAAAGCTGGTGTCGCTTTCCAGAGTAAATTTTCCGATTCACATTCGAGGCTACGATTTGCAAATTCAGCAGCACCAACAAGATCAGGAAAAAGAGAGCCGCTATGTATATTCATAACCGTTAAATGACGTAAAAACGCTTCTCTTTGCGTATTCGGTATTTCTATTTTGTAAAGAATTGGGGCCATCCCATTTAAGTCGATATTATTTTCAATAAACTCTTCTATATCTTCACCGTTTGGTATACGCGTAAACAAACCACTTTGACTAATTATTCTGGAGTTTTCATCAGTTAACCCTGAGAGCACCATAATAGTGTCAGATTCTTTTATTTCCTTATGACAGTACTCTGGCGAGTTAATAAAAATCTCCATCATCCCATCATGCGAATAAGCCCAAATAGCTCGGCAACCAGATTCATCTGGATCTGCTTCACTAAACGCAAAGTATGCTGAAACATAAGGATATAAAGTCCAGTCTAGGAGAGGGGTTGCTAAACCAAAATGTTGACCTAATGCCCACCATTCAATATCTGACAATGTCTTAGGTAACTGTCCGCGACGACCTGTACACGCCTTTTTAAATGTGCTTATTAGCCTATCTAACACTTCATTTCTAGGATCTAGACTCAAATTCAGATTCCTTTCAACCAGATATATATTTTGCTCTGATAACCCCTTAGAAGGCTCTGCTTCATCTAGCTTTTTTAGGGCTAACCTATATTCACGATCGAATTTTGAACGTAACGGCCAATTGGAGCTTTTTTGTCCTCGAAAAACATATTCATTCCAATCAAGAAAGTCCTTTTCAATTAGTGCTTCAAGCTCATACCAATTATTGACTCGTACCGTCGCGAATGCTTTTCCACAATTCCAATCTGGAACTTTAATATTGCACATTTATTTACTCCGAATTAAATGAAACTTAACGCCTTGTTAAGGTGTGAGGCACGCAATACTGAAGCTCCCGCATAACACCTTAACCACTAAAACCAACGCATAGTAAAAATGCCAAGCGTGCCGAATCACTCTTGAACAACTTGTTATGAGACATTTTTTCGCAATAGATTCTTTCTGTGTTTTTGATACTGCCTACTCTTAAAAATCCAATCACTGCTTGCGAGAAATACCGCGCCAATGACAGTAACTAAGTAAAGCCGGTACGAAATAAAAGGCGACAAGTTCAAGTAAAAATCGTTTTGAACAAATGCAGTACCAAATACAAATGGTACACAGAAAGCTAATCCATGAGTAAGACAGTGTCTGAGAAAGCCTCCCTTTTGAATCTTTAGCCACTGAACCTGTTTTTTCCGTTCCATCTATTCCACTCTATTCTGCATTTTTCATGGTGGCTCATAACGCCGCGTTAAGGGTGAATGCCATACAAACCCACCTTCCGCAGACCACGTTCACCACAAAAACTCAACGCATAGTGAAAATGCCACGCGTTGCGAATCCCTCTTGAACAGTTTGTTATGTTGAAACTCAGCACGTGTTTTACATTAAACTTTTACCGCATTTTCAACTGCATCAAGACTTCCAGGTGTCAAAGACAGCCTCAATATTATGACCATCTGGATCATGAACGAAGCATGCATAATAGTTCTCGGTATAGTGAGGTCGCGGTCCTGGAGCTCCGTTGTCTCGCGCTCCTGCTGAAATAGCTGAGTCATAAAACTCTCGAACCTTTTGCTGACTCGCCACACGAAAGGCAATATGAAAGCTCGTTAAAGCACCCTCAGCCTTAGCACTACAGATCTCGAATAAGAAGCCCTTACCGAGGTCGAAAGCCCAAAATTTACCTTTTCCACCAAATGCAATTTTGTACCCTAGTGGACTAAAAGCTTCTTCATAAAACTTCCGGCTTCTTTCTAAATCACTAACGGGAATTGTAACGTGATCAATCATGTATATACCTAAGATATTGTGTGGAACAAGAGATTAGCTGAATACCTGTGGGCTTTGAAGCACTATTTAACATAACGCCCTGTTAAGGGGTGAGCAACGCAATACTCAAGCCGCCGCATACCACCACCTTAAACACTAAAACCAACGCATAGTGAAAATGCCACGCGTTGCGAATCCCTCTGAAACAGATTGTTAGGCTATGTTTTCCTCGAACCAAAAGTCATGTTGATTCAATTGAATGTCAAATCCACTTTTGGATAAAAAGTTAATCTGCTCTCGATTGAACTCTACTCCGTGCTCTTTTTTGAACTCCCTCATTTGACATAAAAACCTAAACTCCTCAATGTCTTTAGTTCCTTTTGAGGAATTACAGGTTTTACAACACGGAAATAAATTTGAGAATTCTGTTTTACCTCCTCGAGACTCGGGGAAAAAATGATCAACAGTTAGCGTTTCAAGCGTTAATCCAACCCCGCAGTAGTAGCAAAAACCGGAGGTTTTGCTAAAAACATCCGACCTATACTTTTTCACGGCGCTCTTTCTGTCATTTGGTTTAACAGTATGGTCGAGGAAATCTGGATCTACTTTGTTTTCATCAAACAAATGAATGTACTTTTCATCAATCTCCCAAGGACCGTCATAAGAAAAAGCTCTTGCTAAAATTTTGCAAGCGTTTCGAGAACATCCGACAACGGTGTAGTTTATACCCTGCTCATTTTCATACCACCCTTCAACCTGAGACATAAAACCCCCATGAACTGGACAGCATCCTTTATTAAGCCTATTTAAGCGCTCTTCTACTTTCTTTCTCATTGCTTCCTCGGAGCCTAACGCCCTGTTAAGGGGTTAGCAACGCAATACCGAAGGTTCCGCATAACACCTTAACCACTAAAACCAACGCATGGTAAAAATGCCACGCGTGCCGAATCACTCTTAAACAGTTTGTTAGGTGCGTAGCCAAAGTTGGTAAAAGTCTGTTTCATCGTGCTTGGGATTATTGCGCACGAACTCCCAACCATGGCGCTTATAGAATGTGAGAGCTCGATGGTTAGTTCGGCTTACTGAAAGTACAGCACGCAAACAACCCGCTTTACTCAACGTCCTTACAATATAATCCTGCAATTTTGCAGCGAGTCCTGAACCACGAAAATTCGGCTTTAAGTAAATGAGATGCACATAGCCAGTCTCCGGCTCGGGTGAAAAGCTACGAAACTCTAACTGCCCTGCAAACTGACCATCCACAAATATATGGATATAGAACCATCCTGATGCTGCTAACCGGTCTAATACTCATTCACGATACCCACTGATGAAGTCGTCGAAACCATCGTAATGCCCAAAACTACAAAAGTATGCATCTTTTCTCGCAGCAACGCACAATTCGAAATCATCAATGTTTATCTGCTGAAAAGTAATTTCCATACTTACCTTTTCCTTCAAGCACCTAACGCCGCGTTAAGTAGTGAGCAACGCCACCACCACACCTAAAACATTGTGCCGTAAACACTAGAGCTGAATCGAACCAAAAATGCCAAGCGTTGCGAATCTGCCTTAAACGCTTTGTTAGGGCACTTCTCGCTTGACATGAGTGCTTAAATGCATAGTATAAATTTCAAGCGGTTATCCGCGAGGTGTCAGGCAAAATTAAGGTAACTAAATACCAAAAGTAAGATACTGAAACTAACATAACTGAATAAAGATTAGAGTAAAGAGCTACATAAACTAGACTACTATTTCAATGCTTAAGATGCTAAAGCTCATAAGATTGAAGACAAACACTAATTTTAAAACTCTCTCTAATTTAACTTAAAACGACTAATTTCAATATACCTGAAACTCAAAACACACCTTCAAGCCTGATAGTCACCAACCCTTAGAGGCGTTGACTATGAAGATTAGTTTTAGTGTTTCTGCAGCATTTCACGCTTGGTTTCTGAAACTTGAGTTTGCTTTCGACAGAAGTAACTCTAGCCAAGGTGAAGCAGAGGAAGCTTAAATTCCAAGCCCACTGTTGATATGGTGGGCTTTTTTACGTTTGTACCCTAACGCTCTGTTAAGGGATGAGTAACGCAATACCGATGTTGCTGCATACCACCTTAATCACTTAAACCAACGCACAGTGAAAATGCCACGCGTTGCGAATCCCTCTTGAACAATTTGTTATGCGAAATTCGACAATGCTGATTTGTACGCCTTTCTAGCCTCGAAACTTAAGTAGTTGTCCATACCTTGGAACAGTTCAAATAGCTCAGCACCATATTTGAGTTTGAACTCTTCACTGCTATAAACAAGCTCTAGCTCATTAGCGACAGTTAACTCGCAAAACAATTTCACCGTTGCACTGTCGAGTTTGAATGTTGAACCAGCAAATCGATCTTTAAATTGGATTTCTGGCACTTTGCCAAATTGAGGAAATACATAGTCTCGGTCACATGAGCAGTACAAGTAAACCAAAGCTTCTTCATCACACCCAATAGTTCGTGCTATTTCTTGGCGCTGACTTAGCGACACCATATTTTCATCGAAGCCCGCAGTTCCATAAGCAGCATGAAAGAGACCTGCAATTTGAAGTAACTCGCTACTACCCCAACTTATCAGAACATTTTCAGTCCCTTTAAGGTGCGCTTCCAATGAACCGTTAAGGTGTTGAAAGTCACCTGCACCAAGCTCTTGTAGCATTCCAAACTTATCCATAAATATCCATTTCCTTTAGGTCGCATAACGCTTTGCTAAGGTGCAGCTAACCAACCATTAAGTTCAAGCAAAGCCACCGTAATCACTAAACTCACCCAAACCAAAAATACCAAAGGTTAGCTGTCACTCTTAAGCAATTTGTTAGCATTCGCTTATTAGAACGCCAGAACACATATTAATAACGGCATAGATGCATTTACTAGTTTAAGCCACCAATCATTCCCATAAGCCGTTTCATTCGCTCCAACAAATCATCATAGGTTATTATCTTTACCTTACGATTCACATTTAATGAAAACAAAATTTGTTTTTGGTCTTCTGAGAGGTCTTTTGAGCGACCAATAACGACAAAACCTTCAGGATTATACTGATTCGTTAACCATTTCGGTGCATTATTTGTCCCTAATCTAATTTCGTTAATCCAGTCTTCCACTTGTTGAGATGCATGAGTAACTTTTTTTCTTATACGGTTGGACTTCGTAAATATTTTATCACTATGACGCTCCAACTCAACCAATACTACTTTTTTGTCGACTTGCTCATAACGTATAACTAAGTCTGCTCTATAGCGACCTATTCTAACTTCGCTGAACATAGAGGCCATATGACTATCTAAAATTTGTGGATTTTTATTTAAAAATTCATGTAGCTCTTTTTCTTTTGTCGATCTACTACCAATTAGTCTACAGAAATGAACAAATCTATTTTCCAGTTTCGTAGAATCAGAAATTTTGGGGCATAAACTAGATATTTTCTCTCTAAGAGCTTGTTCTTTAGTTTTAATAGGAATACCTGAGTCTTCAATTTCTTCGACACCTATCGGAGGCATCAACTCTCCTCCTCCCTCAGACAAAACTTTCACATCAGTGTTCTTAAATTCACCTAATATTACCGCTGGAACCATACTAATATCCATTGCTGCATAAGCAAGGTATACAGGATAATCGTCATCAGTTATGAAAACATTACCATCTTCATAGATAAGCAACTCAGAAAAAGAAAAGCCAAAATCACACATTTTGTTAATGTAAGACTGAATTCTTTCTTTCGGAATAGATAATGCGTATTCAATATCACGTGGCTTAATAATATTTAATGGAACTTCTGCTTTATAGCATTTTATTTCATTTTTATGAGCCTTAACTATTAAATCTAATAAATAGTCATTATCAGTAAGCTTATCTTGTTCATCAACAATTATTAAATCTTTTGTTAATACTGGATACTCGTAACGGTGATAGGCTATTAAACATCGGAGAGCAAATACGGCATACTCATTTGATTGCACACTTTCCTTAGATATATGAATCCAGCCATTAATGGTAAAAAGAGAAACAAATGGCTCTGGTTCTTTTTTACACACTCGAATTTCTAGGCGTACTGCTTTCTTCGTTAAGTACTCTCTATCGAAAATTGTTATAGAATAGACTAAACCAGCGCCTTTAAGCTCTTCTCTTTGAATTAACACTCCTTTTTCTACATCTTGAATACGAGAAGTTATAAAGCAAAACTCAGGAAGAGGTAATGTTTCCAATTGAGATATCTTAGACTTACATTCCTCAAGCTGTGGTAAATCGCCTTCAGAATAAACTAAATCTTTTTTTATCATTAAAATTGCATTATACATATCACCAACTAAGGGGTTGGCTTGATAGTGCTCTAAAATCCAACTTTTTATTTCTTCTGAACTTCCTATCCTTTTTTCTCCTTCCGAAATCTCTAGTAGAAGCTCTCTTCTGAGCTCACTAAGCATTGAGAAAACTCCATTTTCAGATGAAGGAGTTCCTAAATTCTCTACTCTTTTCGTTACAAGTTTCATTATAATCCTTCAAAACCTGATTGACGCTATTTGCATGCTAACGCCGCGTTAAGTGGTTAACAACGCTGACAACCGAACCTAAGCCATTGCACCGTAAGCACAAAACTCAATTTGAACTGAGAATGCCACGCGTTGTGAATCCGTCTTAAACGCCTTGTTATAACTTCAGATACGTGTGGATTGTTGTATGTAGGTTTTTAAACCCTGTTAGCTCAAATTCCAGTACCCATGAGGATTCAAGTGTCATAGGTAACTTTCCATTTGTCGATTCACCAAATTTAATTTCAGTGATATCAACAGGACTATGAGCTGCAAAGAAGTAAACTGACCCATCAATATACCCGTCATCTGGGTTTACAGGGAAAGTAAATGTTCTACCAGTAAGTTCATTAAGCTCTGTAGGTAAATTAATACCGTTTAGGCTAATTACAGTTTCTATTGTCTCAGAATAGTCGTCTAGACTAAGTTCAAACGGCTCTATTCCTATCTCAAGTGAGACGTCGCCATCGACACCAGAAATCTTTGCACTTGTAAATTTGAGCTTTTCTATCGGGAAATTTTCCACTCTTCCTCCTGAGTTATAACGCCGCGTTAAGGTGTGAGGCACGCAATACCGAAAGTTCCGCATAACACCTTAACCACTAAAGCCAACGCATAGTAAAAATGCCACGCGTGCCGAATCACTCTTGAACAATTTGTTATACGAATTTCTTCAGTGCCAACACTTGCTGTTCAAATAACTCACAATCTGACTTTGAGTATGACTTAGCGACATTAACCCATTGAACGCCCGTTTCATCTATGTGGCGAAACTCGACTTGAAGTGCATATTTAGAACAACGAAAAAGAGCAAAAACCAAACCTACAACCGTCAGACTAAGAACTAAAACTAGTAGCCATTGTGGCACCTCTTCCAACCTTGGAATAACTAACCAAACTGCCCCTGAAAAAACACACACCCAGAATAAAACTTGACCTAAATTATCAAGAAAACTTAACTTTTTAACCCTAACATTGTTTATCTTAGACAAAGGATATGAGTCTTTCTTAAACCTGAACTCTTTTGAATCCAAGTTAAAATCAGTATTTTTGTACATAATTTCCCTCTATTCGTATAACGCCTTGCTAAGGTGTGAGTAACGCAATACAAAAGCTACCGCACAGCGCCTTAATCACTATAAGCCACCGCAAAGTAAAAATGCCACGCGTTACGAATCACTCTTAAGCAATTTGTTAGTACATGCGCTACTTCTATTTATGCGCTCCAAGATATTGAAAACTAGCATGATATGAAAGGTTTTGAACACTGAAGTGAGACGGGCAGCAACAAAACTTAATTCCAATTGAAAGACGAAAGTTGGCTAGAAGAAAAACGCACTGAACTGCTCTACTTCCACTTGCTTCAAATTAGAAAAGGATTCGATCCTCGCACTTTGATGGCAACACCCAACGAACGACAAGATTAACTCAGGAAGTACAACGAAAACGAAGAAGCGCCAAAGAAATAGGCTAAGAGTTAGAGACCGTAAACGGTGAAATCAAAGCAAACACTCCGCATATAGTGCCACCGGAAAGAACGTGACAGGTAAAAACTGAAAGGTGTAAAGACGAGCGCGAAAACAGATAAACACCAAAACTTATGACCTTTGACGTCAAACCCGTACTAACGCCCAATTAAGGTGTGAGGCACACAATACGATGCTCCCGCATACCACCTTAATCACTAAAACCAATGCATAGTAAAAATGCCACGCGTGCCGAATCACTCTTAAATTGTTTGTTAGTTGCCCATCTCAAAGCCTAGTGCTAACATTTGTACACACACCAACAAAGGAATACATCATGGACACTAGAATTCAATTTCGTGTTGATGAAGAAACAAAACGCCTAGCTCAACAAATGGCTGAGAGCCAAGGTCGAACTCTAAGTGATGCTTGCCGTGAACTTACTGAGCAACTCGCTGAACAACAAAGAAAAACATTATCTCACGATGCATGGCTAACTGAACAAGTAAACCTAGCATTTGAGAAGTTTGACTCAGGAAAATCCGTTTTCGTTGAACACCAAACTGCTAAGTCTCGAATGGAAGAGCGCAAAGCCAGAATCCGTAATCGAGGTAAGCAATGATTTTATGGGAAGAAAAGTCACTTAATGATCGTGAAAAGATCTTCGAGTTTCTCTATGACTTCAACCCTGATGCGGCAGAAAAAACTGACAACCTCATTGAAGCAAAAGTAGAAAACTTGCTTGAACAACCTTTAATGGGTGTACAACGAGATGGCATCCGCGGACGATTGCTCATTATTCCTGAGATTTCGATGATTGTCTCTTATTGGGTCGAGGGCGATATCATCAGAGTTATGCGAGTACTCCACCAGAAACAAAAATTCCCTATGGATTGATTGCTTCCTCTGGGGAACTAACGCCCTGTTAAGGGGTGAGCAACGCAATACCGAAGCCGCCGCATACCACCTTAATCACTTAAACCAACGCATATCAAAAATGCTACGCGTTGCGAATCCCTCTTAAACAGTTTGTTAACTGAGCGCCTTTCAGTTTTCGCCGATCTTACAGCCACTTTAGCCAAAGCTGGTTTTCCTAATTAATGATTAGTAAAGCTAACTCAAATATGTATTTAACTAAAAGATTACCGTTTACCTTTAGTTTGAAATGCGTCTCACAACACCATACTTCGGCGATGTAAGTGCGCCGAACTAATCGCGAATGCCTTATATTATTAGAAGGCTTTGTGCCGCCTTTCTCATGAGAAAACTTAAGTACCAAATTGAATTAGTCGCATTAGCTTAATTAAGGGAACCGACCAAACACGCTAAACCTCTGAACCTAGTAACGGTATCAATGTGCTTTCATATTTTCTGCGCCAGTTAACGCCCTGTTTAGGGGTGAGCAACGCAATACCAAAGCCACCGCATACCACCTTAAACACTAAAACCAACGCATAGTGAAAATGCCACGCGTTGCGAATCCCTCTTGAACAGTTTGTTAGGCGACATTTCTACGTTTAACTTCTTTCTCATACGAAGATTCGTTGTATAACCAAATAGCCCAAAATGCGAAAAACATCCCGATCGTGTAAATGGAGTAATTAAGAGCATTATCCGATAAGAAAATCGTAATGCTTGCAGCATCAGAAGATGGATAAAGGAAAATAACATTAAAAATTATGTACAAAATGGCTGTGACGAAAGTTGTTCTGAAAAGCCAATTTAAACATCCTTTCTTTCGAGATTTTTGCCAATTATCAAATGCTTTACCATTCATTAATCCACTCCTTTTCTATTAACTGAAGCTAGATTCACGCCAAGATACTATCACTACTCTATCGTTGATCTCATGTCGCCTAACGCCGCATTAAGGTGCGAACAACGCTAAACCACCTAACCTAAACCATTGCACCTTAACCACTAAAACCGAGTTTAAACCGAGATCGCCAAGCGTTGTGAGTCACTCTTGAATGCTTTGTTAGGCGCTTCACGCAAATAGTTAAAACTGGATTTAGAAAACAACCTTTTGGAAAAAGAAATTCACGTAAGCCACTGAATTTGATTAAAACCCAAATGCTAAAGCGGCTAAGTCTCTGAAACCCACTGCAACCAAAACACCAAAGAAATTGGCTTTTCAGCACATAAAAATAGATTTTGGAAAGACTAACTTTCAGTGCAAAATTTCAGCCAATAGACCCGTTTCGACGGCAGACAAACTTGAAGTGATTTGAGCCAAAGAAACTAACAACAAACCGACTCCAAAACTGAATGAGGCAACCCGCAAACTTTGACATGTTTTACAGATTGAGTGATTCAAGAACTTGGTTAGATAAGGCCAAATTGCCGAAAAACTAGAACAAATGGCCAAAGAGAAATTAGAGATTTGAACAAAGAAATTTCTTACTGCGCCTAACGCCGCATTAAGGTGTGAGCTTCGCTTGGCTATACTTGAGCGAAGCGAAACTGCCAAGCGTTGCGAATCACTCTTGAATGCTTTGTTATGTGCGTGCTAAACGGTAGCGCCTTACCGTACCCTCACTCTCATCTGTGTAGTTACCGAGGTATTCACCACCACAGTTTTCGATGACCTTTTGAGATGCGGGATTGTCAATTGAGCAAGTAACAATTACTGAATCAGTGACAACATGGTCTCGCACCCATGCAAGCAGAAATGAGGCTACACCCTTACCACGAGCTGACGGTCTAGTTTCGTAGCCAATATGACCAATGACATTTTCTACGTTGGCGTTAGTACCTTTGCGAACTCGGATTGCACCTAAAATTTCGGAGTTCGATACACAGTAGTAAGTTGTGCTAGGTAAATATCCCTTTGGTAACTCGGAGATTGCCTTTGAGCGTTCGACCAAACCTGACAAATAAGCTGTAGGATCTTGCTCCACACCCGAATATTTTGGAATACCCGATTCTAGGCATTCTTTCGCATAACTCGCTAATATTGGCGCCAAATCAGGGTTGGCCTCTACCACCTCCATGTCAATTTTCGTAAGCGTTCACCGAGGTATCTTGACTTACCAGATCTGAAGAAACATATGCAGTTTATAGATCAAAAACGTTTGGGT
>NZ_JAWOWJ010000009.1:0-181268 GCF_033340495.1 Vibrio sp. 1249-1 | reverse complement strand
AAGTAATCGCGGACCGGATATGGAAAGGACTAGAACGAAAAAAGGCTTACGGATTTCTCCATAAGCCTTATCGGAATATGGTGGCCCCTCGCAGACTTGAACTGCGGACCAATCGATTATGAGTCGACTGCTCTAACCACTGAGCTAAGGGGCCTTGATAGGACAACGATTATAGGGGAAGCGTTGCAAGGTGTCTAGATACCAATTAGGGCAATTGCGCTTAGTTTTTATCCACTTAGAACAGTAGATAATAAAAAAGGTGACCTAAAGTCACCTTTTTTGATTTCTAAAAGCTTATATGCGCTGCGATTATTCGTCTAGGAAGCTGCGCAGAGTCTCTGAGCGGCTTGGGTGACGAAGTTTACGTAGTGCTTTTGCTTCGATCTGACGGATACGTTCACGAGTAACGTCGAACTGCTTACCAACTTCTTCTAGAGTATGGTCAGTGTTCATGTCGATACCAAAGCGCATACGAAGTACTTTCGCTTCACGTGGCGTTAGACCTGCAAGCACGTCTTTTGTTGCCACTTTAAGGCTAGTTGCTGTTGCAGAATCTAGCGGAAGTTCTAGCGTTGTATCTTCGATAAAATCACCTAGATGCGAATCTTCGTCGTCACCGATTGGTGTCTCCATTGAGATAGGCTCTTTAGCGATTTTTAGAACTTTACGAATCTTGTCTTCTGGCATTTGCATGCGCTCTGCCAGTTCTTCCGGTAGTGGCTCGCGACCCATCTCTTGCAACATTTGACGAGAAATACGGTTTAGCTTGTTGATCGTTTCGATCATGTGTACCGGGATACGAATCGTACGTGCTTGGTCCGCGATTGAACGAGTGATTGCCTGACGGATCCACCACGTTGCGTAAGTCGAGAACTTGTAACCACGACGATATTCGAACTTATCTACCGCTTTCATCAGACCGATGTTACCTTCTTGGATCAGATCCAAGAACTGTAGGCCACGGTTGGTGTATTTCTTCGCGATAGAAATTACAAGACGCAAGTTCGCTTCAACCATCTCTTTCTTCGCACGGCGAGCTTTTGCTTCACCGATAGACATACGACGGCTGATGTCTTTAATGTTCTGTACGTTTAGAGAAGTCTCTTCTTCAATCATTTTTAGCTTAGCGATTGAACGACGGATTTCTTCTTCGTTGCGTTTGATCTTTTCAGCGTATGGCTTGTCTGAAGCAAGAACTTCATCCAGCCAAGCTTCACTTGATTCATTACCAGTGAACAGCGCGATGAATGATTTCTTCGGCATTTTGCCGTATTCAACCACTGACTTCATGATCAGACGCTCTTGTGTACGAACGCGATCCATAGCAGTACGCAGTTCATTCACTAGGTGATCAAACTGTTTAGGCGTTAGACGAAACTCGCGGAATACGTCTAGCATCATTTCATTAGCAACGGTTGCTTTCGGGCTGTTATAGCCGTACTCGTTGATTGCTAATTGAAGATTTTGATAGGTGCTGCGTAGTTGGTTGAATTTCTCTAGCGCTAATTCTGGATCGATACCTACATCTTCTTCAGAATCATCTGAATCGTCATCGCTATCTTCGTCGTCATCAACGTCTTCATCGTCTTCTTCTTCTAACTGAGATTCAGTCAGTTCAGAACCGATGTGTGTTGCCGTTGGTGCAGCGGTGTCGTCAGCATCTGGATCTACAAAACCTGAAATTAGGTCTGTAAGACGTAGTTCTTCAGCTTGAACTTTGTCAAATTGCTCAAGAATGTACGGAATTGTGCCTGGGTATTCAGCAACAGACGATTGAACTTGGTTAATACCTTCTTCAATACGTTTTGCGATGTCGATTTCGCCTTCGCGAGTTAGAAGTTCGACAGTACCCATCTCACGCATGTACATACGTACTGGGTCTGTTGTACGACCAATCTCACTCTCTACGCTAGAAAGTGCAGCGGCTGCAGCTTCGGCTGCATCTTCATCGGTAATATTTGTGTCATCGTTCAGTGCTAAATCATCAGCATCAGGAGCAGTTTCTACTACCTTAATGCCCATGTCGTTGATCATCTGAATGATGTCTTCTACCTGTTCTGAATCTACGATTTCAGCAGGTAGGTGGTCATTTACTTCGGCGTAGGTCAGATAGCCTTGTTCCTTGCCTTTAATAACAAGTGACTTTAGCTGTGACTGCGGATTGTGATCCATAGACGGTATCCAACTTCGTAATCTGGTGAAGGAATCAGTATGCGAAATGCAAACCACTTACTATAACAAATTAAATCGTTGCTGACTAATTAAACAGGGTTACGCTTTTAAATCTAGCATAAGTGCTAGCAGCTCCCTTTTCTCTTCGGCTGATAAACCGACACTTCTTGCTTTGGCCTGCAGGTTTTCAATTTGTTTTTCTACGCACTGGGCAATAATTTTATCCAGTGAGTCTAAAAAGATTTCTTCTTGGTTGTCCTCATCGAGTGGAATGTCCCAACTCGCGAGACGAGACAGAAGGGTCTCATTTTGGCTGTTTCGCCAATGCTCTAATAATTGGCCTGTGTTGATATGGGGATGCGCTTGGCATTTATCAAGTACATCAACAAATAAACTTAGACCAGGAATGGGCAAATCTCTAACGCTAGTTAGATCTGGCACCATACTTACGTATTGTGGGTTTTGAATCAGTAACGCGATCACTTCTCGCATCGGCGTTCGCTTGATTTCTTTATGAGGTTGAGGCCTTTTATCCTCTTTACCTTGTTTTGAAATTAGCTGCTGTAGTTGGCGTTCATCAACCAAACCCAAACGGCGGCCAAGCAATTCTCTCAAGTATAGTCTTAAAGTGCCGCCAGGGACTTTATCAATGAGAGGAACCGCAAGAGTACTCAGTTTTGCCATGCCTTCTTTCGTGCTCATATCGACCTGCTGAGTCAATGAGCTGAACATGAATTCAGACAAGGGCATCGCATTAGACACTTGCTGCTCAAATGCTTGTTTTCCGTTTTGTCGGATATAAGAGTCGGGATCTTCTCCGTCCGGCAAAAACATGAATTTTAACTGGCGACCATCCGTTAGGTAAGGCAATGCATTTTCCATGGCACGCCACGCGGCTTCACGGCCTGCGCGGTCACCGTCATAACAACACACGACGGTGCTTGTTTGCCTGAATAACACCTGCAAGTGATCGCCCGTTGTCGAGGTTCCCAATGAGGCAACGGAATAATCTACGCCATATTGAGCAAGCGCGACAACATCCATATAGCCTTCAACCACTAAAATTTGTGGTGGCTCACGATACGCTTGTAGTACTTCATATAGGCCATACAACTCTTTACCTTTATGAAATATCGGGGTTTCGGGTGAGTTGAGATATTTTGGTGTCCCATCACCTAATACTCGACCACCAAAGCCTATTACTCGGCCGCGTCTATCTCGAATAGGAAACATCACTCGACCACGGAATCGGTCGTAGCGGTTGCCTTTATCGTTTTCAATCAACATGCCGCCAGTGACGAGCATGTCTTGGTTTTCTTTATTCTGACCAAAGTTCTTACGAACTAAATCCCATTCATCAGCCACATAGCCGATGCCAAACTTCTGGACGATTTCACCAGACAGGCCGCGATCTTTTAGATACTCAATCGCCACCTTACTTGCTGGCTGTTTGAGTTGGTTACGATAAAATTGAGCAATGCTGCCCATTAAGTCGTATAGGTTACGTTTTTCACTGCTGCTTGCTTGTGGGCCTGATTGAAACGAACCATTACCGCCGCTACGTTGTTCGCGAGGAACATCTAAACCCAAGTATGAAGCGAGTTCTTCAATGGCTTCGACGAATTCTAGTCGGTCGAACTCCATCAAAAAATCGATGGCATTTCCATGCGCGCCACAACCAAAACAATGGTAGAACTGCTTTTCTTGACTGACACTGAATGAGGGTGTCTTTTCGTTGTGGAACGGGCAGCATGCGCCGTAGTTTTTGCCTTTTTTCTTAAGTTTCACACGTGCGTCGATGATATCGACAATATCAAGTCGAGCTAGAAGGTCATCGATAAAACTGCGAGGGATGTGTCCAGCCATAAAACCTAACAAAAAAAGAAGATGATGAGTGGAGTGAATGCCTTAAAAGAATGAGCGTATTGCCCATTGATTTCATTCCATCCATCCAGATACAAACAAGCCGTGCGCTCCAAAGGATAGCACGGCTTGCTGCAATTGGGTGGGGTACCTTAAGCCAATTTAGCGCGAACTAAACCGCTTACTTTACCCATATCTGCACGCCCTTGAATTTGCGGTTTCAGAACGCCCATTACTTTGCCCATGTCTTGCATGCCAGCTGCGCCAGATTCAGCAATCGCGTTCTCGATGAGAGCCGCTACTTCTTCGTCTGTCAGTGGTTGAGGCATAAAGTCCTCAAGAACGGTAATTTCTGCTTGTTCCGCATCAGCAAGATCTTGACGACCCGCTGCTTCAAACTGCGCTACAGAGTCGCGACGTTGTTTAACCATCTTGGTCAATACTGCAAGAATGTCGTCATCGTTCAGAGTAATCTGTTCGTCAACTTCACGTTGCTTGATTGCTGATAGGGCTAAACGAATAGTACCAAGGCGCAATTTGTCCTTGGCTTTCATCGCTAATTTTTGCTCTTCTTTGAGTTGATCAATCAGAGCCATAACTAAATTCCTTTTGGAGCTCAGTTATTAGTACAGGCGAACGCGACGAGCGTTTTCGCGAGCTAGCTTCTTAGCGTGACGCTTTTGAGCCGCTGCTTTAGCGCGTTTGCGAACTGTAGTTGGTTTTTCGTAGTGCTCACGACGACGCACTTCAGAAAGGATACCTGCTTTTTCGCAAGAGCGCTTAAAACGACGTAGAGCAACGTCGAACGGTTCGTTTTCACGTACTTTAACTACTGGCATATGCCTTTCACCTCAGGGGTTATTCGTTAACGCTGGTATTCAACAGACCAAATCACAATTGTTAGGTCTCTTACCAGCTTGATCAAAAATGGTGCGGAATTTTAATCCGATCACAACTACTTTGTAAAGCCTTTTGTCGATTATTGTCTGTACAAAATTTGTTTGCAGCACCAAGGCGAGGTAATATGACGCCCAAATTTCCTCTATACAGAAAGCATACTGAGAAAACCATGCGCATTATTGGTATTGAAACCTCTTGTGACGAGACTGGCATCGCAATTTATGACGATGAAAACGGTCTCTTGTCACACAAGCTATACAGCCAAGTAAAACTGCACGCAGATTACGGCGGTGTGGTGCCTGAGTTGGCTTCACGTGACCACGTAAAGAAAACCATTCCTCTTATTAAAGAGGCACTAAAAGAAGCGAACTTAACTTCAAAAGACATCGATGGTGTCGCGTATACCGCGGGGCCTGGTCTTGTTGGGGCGCTATTAGTGGGCGCGACTATCGGTCGCAGTATTGCTTATGCTTGGGGAGTGCCAGCGGTACCTGTTCATCATATGGAAGGTCACCTATTGGCCCCAATGTTGGAAGATAACCCTCCACCGTTCCCGTTTGTGGCGGTATTAGTATCGGGCGGTCACTCTATGATGGTGGAAGTGAGAGGCATCGGTGAGTACAAAATTCTAGGTGAGTCGATTGATGATGCGGCGGGCGAAGCGTTTGATAAAACAGCGAAGCTAATGGGTTTGGATTACCCAGGCGGTCCACTATTATCTAAACTGGCGGAAAAAGGTACACCGGGCCGCTTTAAGTTCCCGCGCCCAATGACGAATGTGCCAGGTTTGGACATGAGTTTCTCTGGTCTAAAAACCTTTACGGCTAACACGATTGCTGCAAACGGTGATGACGAGCAAACCCGCGCGGACATCGCATTGGCATTTGAAGAGGCTGTGTGTGCTACGTTGGCTATTAAATGTAAGCGCGCGCTTGAGCAAACAGGCATGAAACGCATTGTTATTGCTGGTGGTGTGAGTGCTAACCGTCGTTTGCGAGCTGAGTTAGAGAAGTTAGCGAAGAAAGTTGGCGGCGAAGTTTACTACCCACGTACTGAGTTCTGTACAGATAACGGTGCGATGATCGCTTACGCAGGCATGCAGCGCTTGAAGAATGGCGAAGTGGCTGATATGTCAGTAGAGGCTCGTCCACGTTGGCCAATTGATCAACTAACACCTGTCGCTTAGTCAAATTTATGCGGTAGGTTTGAAACCGGTTCTTTGTAATAAAGGTCTCTGCTCCTCAGAGGCCTTTATTTTTAATTATTCAATGAACCGCCTCGTTTTACATTCTGACTGATGCGATCAGTTCGCGATTGTTTCAGTGCTAGGATGACGTGGAAGAATAAGAAATGGATATAACAATGAATAAGTTTGAAATTGAAGGTCAGCAACTTGCTTATCTAGATAAAGGTGAGGGCCCTGTGCTTCTATTTGGTCATAGTTACCTTTGGGATAGCCAAATGTGGGCGCCACAAGTTGAGGTTTTAAGCCAGTCATTCCGTTGTATTGTGCCAGATCTTTGGGCACATGGTGAATCGGACGCTGCACCTGCATCGACACAGTCATTGGCCGACTATGCACAACATATGTTGGCATTGATGGATCATTTAGATATCGAAGAGCTCTCGATAGTGGGCTTATCTGTTGGCGGCATGTGGGGAGCAGAGCTAACGGCTCAAGCGCCGCAACGTGTTAAGTCACTGGTATTGATGGATACCTTCATTGGCTGGGAGCCAGAGGTTACGTATAAGAAGTATTTTGCAATGCTTGATACCATCAGCCAAGTCCAAGCAGTGCCTGCGCCAATTATTGAAGCCGTTGTGCCGCTGTTCTTTGCCAACAACGTCAATCAGGATAACCCTAAACTTGTCGCTTCATTCAAACGCAGTTTAGAAGACCTGAATGGTGAGCGTGCGGTGGAAGTAGCTCGCATAGGGCGCATGGTGTTTGGTCGCCGGGATGTGATTGAGGATTCGGAAAAATTTGCTCTGCCGACGTTAATTGCAGTGGGCTGTGAAGATAAACCACGTCCAGTTTTTGAATCTTATTTAATGAAAGACTGTATCACAGGCAGTGAGTTGGTGGAGATTCCCCAAGCGGGACATATCAGTTGTTTAGAGCAACCTGAGTTCGTCAACCAGATGTTGTTGAACTTCCTGAATCGAGTTCATGCGTAACCAATACATCCTTCTTTAAACGAAAAACTCGGCATTAAGCCGAGTTTTTTTGTGTCAGTTTTTTCTCGCCGATTTTTGGCTCGTCGCCAGACAAAAGCCGACGAATATTTTGATGATGCTTAAATACGATTAAGCAGCACAGCATAGCAACAGGTAACGTGTATTGCGGTTTAAACATCCAAGTATAAAACGGAGTGACCAAAACCGTGACGAGAGCCGCTAAGGATGAATAGCGGAATAGCGCGGCTACTGACAGCCAAGTTAACATTACCAATCCTGTTAAGTCCAAACCAATCGGAGCGATAGCGCCAAGCGCGGTTGCGACACCTTTTCCGCCTTTAAAGTGGAAAAAGATGGGGTACATGTGGCCAAGACAGGCAGCAATGGCGATGACGCCAAGAATGATAGGGTCGATACCAAGAAAGTATCCGCCCCACACGGGGATAGTGCCTTTGAGCATATCGCACAACAAGACTGAAACAGCGGCTCCTCGTCCGCCAATACGCAATACGTTCGTTGCTCCAGGATTGTTAGATCCCACACTGCGTGGGTCTGGCAGTTTTAAGAGTCGACAGATCAAAACCGCACTGGAAACCGAACCTAATAAATAGGCGGCCATTGTCATTATCAGTGCCAGTGCGTCCATAGAAGTCCTTGATGGATTGGAATTTAATGCTCGGTTCCCGCGTAGTTGCTATCATACCCCGAATTTACATAATGCAGAAATCCTCACTGTGATAGAGCTTGCATTATGTGATTTCTTGTATATAAAGATGCTTTCGCAGTTTATACCTAAGTAACATTGTGATGACCAAAGTAAATGTTACTTAGGTATAGAATACTACGATCAAATTACCCCTCACGGGTATCCGACCTCTGTAATAGAAGGACATAAGATGGCTCTGGATAAAGTTTTTATTGAACAGTTAGAAGTAATCACCACAATTGGCGTGTACGACTGGGAACAACAAATCAAACAAAAGTTGGTTCTAGATATTGAAATGGCACACGATAATAAACCTGCGGGCAAAAGTGATGATGTGCAAGATGCACTGGATTATTCGCAGGTGAGTGAGGCGGTACTTAACCACATTGAAAATGGCCGTTTCTTACTGGTCGAGCGCGTGGCTGAAGAAGTAGCAGAGCTTATCATGCAGCGTTTCTCTGTGCCTTGGGTGAAAATCCGCCTAGCGAAGCCTGGCGCCGTGCCACAAGCACGTGCTGTTGGTGTGGTGATTGAGCGAGGCCGAGCATGATCACCACCTATATCGGTGTTGGGACGAACGTAGAAAGAGAGCAACATGTGCTTGCTGCGTATCAGGAGCTGCAACGGCTTGGAGAAAATCTCCTCGTATCACCGATATATGAATGCGAACCTATTGGTTTTAGCAGCAAGAATTTCTACAACTTTGTCGTTGCAATGCGTACCGAGTTGTCATTAGAAGAGTTGAGCCATCAACTACGCGAGATTGAATTTAAGTGGGGACGCGAAGAAAACGCGCAAAAGTATCAGGATCGAACACTGGATCTCGATATAGTGTTGTTCGGTGAGCGCGTCTCCAAGAAAAAACCTGAGCTACCTCGCAGTGATATCTACAAATATCCTTTTGTCACAAAGCCGCTGTATGATCTCGAACCGCAATTAGTGATCCCAGGCGATGGACGCACAGTCGCAGACATTTGGCATGCTATGCAGCCAGTCGATTCGCTCAAACCCGTTTCCTTTCATTTTTAATTTGAGTTGTTTACATGAGTTATTTTGAAGCCTTTATTTTGGCTCTGATTCAGGGGCTGACAGAGTTTTTGCCTATCTCAAGCTCTGCCCATTTGATCCTGCCTTCCGCTATTTTAGGGTGGGAAGACCAAGGTCTAGCCTTTGATGTTGCTGTTCACGTCGGTACATTAATGGCTGTCGTGATCTATTTTCGTCATGAAGTAATCACTTTGTTTCAAGCGTTATTTGCTTCGATCTTTAAAGGAGATCGCAGTAAAGAAGCTAAATTGGCTTGGATGATCGTGATTGCGACGATTCCAGCTTGTGTGTTCGGTCTATTGATGAAAGACATCATTGAAGTGTATCTACGTAGCGCTTACGTCATCGCGACTACCACGATCGTATTTGGCTTGTTGCTATGGTGGGTAGACAAAAACGCTGAACTCGTTGCCGATGAATACCAAACGGGTTGGAAGAAAGCTGTATTTATCGGTATTGCCCAAGCCTTAGCGATGATTCCTGGAACTTCACGTTCAGGGGCGACCATTACAGCAGCGCTTTACCTTGGCTTTACTCGAGAAGCGGCTGCCCGCTTTTCATTTTTAATGTCGATCCCAATCATTACATTAGCTGGTAGCTACTTAGGTATGAAGTTAGTGACCAGTGGTGAACCTGTCCATGTTGGTTTCTTAATGACTGGCATTATCACATCGTTTATCAGTGCGTACATCTGTATCCATTTCTTCTTGAAGATGATTTCACGCATGGGCATGACACCGTTTGTGATTTACCGTCTGATTTTGGGCGTCGGTTTGTTCGCTTTTCTATTAAGTGCATAATTGATGCTAACGAAAAACGCCCGCGAAATCCGCGGGCGTTTTTGTTTGTTCGTTACTTCTTAAGCGCTGCTTTCACTGCTTCAATACGTCGTTTTTCTTGCTCGTCACGAATCGCAGGGCCTTTAAAGCCTTCTTTGATTATGGTTTGAACGTCAACTGCCGCTGCTGCTTGGTAGGCTTGCCTAAAAATATCCGCCTGTGGATATGGTTGCGTTTCCAGTCCTTTACGACCAGCGTGATCCGCTTGGCAGCAAAGCAAGATATCTTGCAGACGTTCGGGCTTACGCCACACATCGAGCTTATTGAGTATTTTAATTATGGTTTGTGGTTTAAGTTCAGCCGCGCGATGAATATTGGAATGCTGTTCGCACACCATCAAGGCTAAATCACGAAACTCATTTGGTACCCGGACACGTTCGCACAGCTTTTTGATCAGTTTTAATCCTGTATGGCAATGCATTTTGTGGCTTGGCCATTCGCTCTCTGGCGTCACGCCTTTACCCAAGTCATGCACTTGGGCGGCAAACCTGACGGGGAGTGAGTTACTCAATTTTGCGGCTTGCTCTGCCACCATCAAAGTATGGATGCCAGTATCGATTTCTGGATGCCACTTCTCAGGTTGAGGTACGCCAAATAGTGCATCAATTTCAGGTAACACCACGGTTAATGCACCACAGTCTCGTAGAACCGATAAGAAAATATCAGGGCGAGGAGTAGAGAGAGATTTATGCCATTCTTGCCAAACACGCTCGGGAGTCAGTGTACTTAGCTCTCCAGATTCTGCCATGTGACGCATTAACCGCATAGTTTCGTCGGCAACCGTAAAGTTTAGATCAGCAAGCTTTGCAGCGAAGCGAGCGACACGTAAAACGCGTAGAGGGTCTTCAATAAAGGCGTCTGATACATGGCGTAGCAGTTTATCGTTGAGATCTTGCTGGCCACCATATGGGTCATAGATCGTGCCATCACTCTCCATTGCCATCGCGTTAATGGTTAAATCACGACGTATCAAATCTTCTTCTAAGGTGACGTTTTGATCGAAGAAACATTCAAAACCAGTGTAACCAGAACCTGACTTTCTCTCTGTTCGTGCAAGGGCATGTTCTTCTTTACTTTTGGGATGCAGAAATACAGGAAAGTCTTTACCAACGGCGGTGTACCCTTGGGACAACATCATCTCAGGCGTCGCGCCTACGACCACCCAATCGTTGTCATAACTATCAATTCCGAGCAATTTATCTCGAACTGCGCCACCTACTAAATAAACTTGCACGAATTACCTCTTAATTTATGGATATGCCGTTGGACATTGTAGCAAGCAATGGTACTTTTCTTTACTCCCGAGAGTAGATGCGGCTATGTTTATATTATATCTGACTATTCTCAGGTGGTTTTTTAGCTGGAGAGCCTAATGTATAAGGACTTTTTTGGGTTTGTCGAACAACCATTTTCGATTGTTCCAAACTCACGTTATTTGTATTTAAGCCAACGTCACAAAGAGGCAATCACACATCTCCAAGCCGGGCTAGGCGATGGCGGTGGTTTTGCTATGCTTACTGGCGAAGTAGGTACAGGCAAAACGACTGTCGCAAAAGCGATGCTGGCGAATTTGGGTGATAACACCAAAGCGGGTCTTATTCTCAATCCCACGTTTTCGAGTAGAGACTTGCTCGAAGCCATTTGTGATGAGTTCAAAATCACCTATCCACCAGATGCAAACCTCAAACAGCTAAACCAGGTTATCCATCAATATTTGCTGCGTAATTATCGTTCAGGTTGGCAGACATTGCTGGTCATTGATGAGGCTCAACACCTTGCTGCCGACGTTCTAGAGCAGTTGCGCTTGTTGACCAACTTGGAAACCGATACCAGAAAACTGCTCAAAGTGTTGTTGGTCGGGCAGCCTGAATTGCAGCGGTTATTACAAACAACACAACTACGCCAACTTGCCCAGCGTATTACCGGGCGTTATCACCTGTTGCCGTTGGATGAAAAAGAGACAGAAGATTACATCGCATTTCGACTACATACAGCAGGTGGCGACCAGCAACTGTTTAATCGTGCTTCTTGTAAACTTATAGCCAAATACAGTCACGGTATACCGCGGCTCATCAACCTTATCTGTGACAAATCCCTCAACATTAGTTATCACCAGGGTAATGTGGTTGTGGATAAGCAAACCGTTCAGCAGGCCTGTGAAGAGGTGATGCAGTTTCAGGCAGATATTTATCAGCAAGATAAAAAAGAGCGCCGGACTTTCCGTTGGCCTGCTTGGGGCTCTGTCACGGTAGGCCTTATTGCTGCATTAAGTACGGGATGGGCGGTCGTGAATTATATGCCAGCTCAAGCGACGTCAGTGTTGACACAAGTGACGGAGCCAAGAGTAGAGCCAACACCAACCGTCGTCAGCCAACAGTTAACGGATGAGCAGCGTGATTTATTGTTAACACAAAAACAGTCGAACCTCGCTGTAAATGATTTGTATCGTTTGTGGGGATATCAAGCATCGGTTCGCGATAATCTTTGTTTGTCAGAACCGCAGTCGACTATGCGTTGTGAGCGTAAAATGGCGACTTGGCCGCTGTTGATGCAACAAAATCGCCCTGTGATCTTGGAGTTGAATTATCAAGGTGATGTTGGGTATGTCATTCTATATGCCGTCGGTAATGATCAAGCTGAAGTGCTCAATGGTAAGCAGCGTCTCCGTCTGCCAATTTCATGGCTAAAGCCGTTGTGGCAGGGCAATATTATCGAACTGTGGCATGCTCCGCTGAATGAAACATTACGTTTAGACATGGAAGGCCCTGCGATTGAAGTATTAGACCGATTATTAGCAGAAGCGGTGAGTGAGCCACTGCTTGAAACGTCTATTTTTGATGGTGCGATGAAAGAGCGAGTCGAATTATTTCAACGCTGGCAAGGAATTGGTGTCGATGGTATTGCAGGTAAGCGAACGCTAGACCGACTTCAGCAAAATGTTCAGCCAGATGCGCCTCAACTGGCGAGAATAGAGAAGGAGGACGCATAATGTCAGCTGTGAAACATATAGGTCTGTTCTTGCTGCCAATCACTGCTTCTGCTATTGGAGTCGCTTGGTACTTAGATCTCTTTGCACCGAGTGTTGAAGTAGATACAACGTCCCCGATAGAAAAGGTCGAAGTGGTATCACCTTTCAAAGTATTAGACTATCCAGAGAACACCCAGTTGGCCCAATTGCCAAGAGAGTGGCCAAGTGCAGAGCTATCGCGTGATTTTGGTACATTTACCACCCCCGATGAATACACGAGCCATACACCAAGCAGAGATGAAACACGCGACTCAGCATCAACCCAAACGACTTCTGCTGCTGAAGAGGACCTCGGGTTGTCTTTGGATGATCTGGATTTATCCTCATTATCTCCTGATTTAGCTAGGAAGGTCGAAAATGCCTTATCCCGAGATGATGACAATTCGTCATCACAAACGGCACGCGTGAACGATTTAGAGCGCAACGCTCACCAGTGGCAAGGGCGTCTACCTGCGCTTAATTTGCAAACCCATATGTACGCTAGTGATGAAAATCGCCGTTGGGTGAAAATTAACAATGTTGAGTATCATCAGGGGGATGTCGTTGATGATCAGGTCACTCTAAGAGAAATACAACCGCAAGCTGTGATTGTTGAGTTCCAAGGTGAGCAAATTCGTATACCAGCGTTGTATGAGTGGAAAGGGTAACTCGTGTAGAAACACATCAAGCCAGCGAAATCATATCGCTGGCTTTTTATTTTTCAGAGCATCTTTTGCATCTATTCTGGTGATGATTTCTAGATACTCAAACAAGCAAAATATAGCTTTCCTCAGTCGTTTAAACAGCACCAATATCATTCATCTATTGATAGCGCGATTCCAGTCAGCGTTGTGTAAAAAGACACCATCTTCACGAACTTCGGAGTAATGACTTGGTCCACGTTAGACCCCATCACATAATAGGAGTCTAAACAGAGACACATGCGTATTCTGATTTTTTCTTTAAGCATTGTTGCATCGACAAGCTATGCAGCAAAGCCAGACCCATTCCCAGTTACACCAGATAGTCGCGGGCAAGATTTCATGGTCAGTGCGACGAATCCTTACGTGAGCAGTACCGGTTACTCAATATTGAAAGAAGGCGGTAACGCTGTTGATGCTATGGTCGCGATGCAGATGGTGATGTCTGTCGTTGAGCCAGATATGACCGGAATTGGCGGCGGGACTTTCGCGCTGTTTTATCAACATGACGAGAAAAAATTTCTGGCCCTTGATGGTCGAGATGAAGCGCCCTCTAGCGCGAACCCTGAAATGTTTGTTGAGAATGGGGAAGTACTCAGTCGCAACGAAATATTAGGCCCTCGTTCTGTTGCGGTTCCGGGCACATTGCGGTTGCTTTACACCACTCATGAACAATACGGCAAGTTGCCATGGGCAGAGCTGATTAAGCCGGCGATTACATTGGCGAGCAATGGGTACGCGATGAACAGCTACACCTACGACATCGTAGTAAGAGAGCAAAGCCGACTTGAGCAAGATCCGGAAGTGAAAGCCTTGTATTGGCAAGGGGACGATATTAAGCCGACGGGAACCTTGATGAAGAACCCTAAGATGGCTGAGACGCTGAGGAAGATCGCGCAACAAGGCGATCGTTACCTTTATGGTGGTGAGCTTGGTCAGCACATCGTAGAGACGGTTAATAGTCGTATTGACGACCAACACGAGAAGTTGTCTTTAGAAGATTTTAAACATTACCAAGTGAAGCAGCGTGACATCATTGAGAGCGACTACCGTGGGAATAAAATCGTCTCTTTTGGTTACCCAGCTTCGGGCGGTGTGATGGTCGCTCAGAGTCTTGAACTGCTTGCACCCTATGACATTGCCCATATGGCGAAAACGGATGTGGAACCTTGGCGTCTCATGACTGAAGCGATGCGAATTGCAAAAGCCGATCGTATTGCGTATGCCGGAGATCCGGATTATGTGGAAGCGCCAGTTGAACAGTTGTTGTCCAAAGCCTATCTAGATCAGAGACGTGATTTAATCCCCGATAATGGCACTTCAAAAGAGGATCCACAAGCAGGACAGATAACGCAAACTCAGTATGCGCAATATCAAGGCTTCGAGAGCAAAGATACAGGGCATATTTCTATCGTCGATAGAGATGGAAATGCAATAGCGATGACTAGTACGGTAGGAACGGGAATGGGATCTGGTGTCATGGTTGATGGCGTTATCTTGAATGCACAAATGGCGAACTTCTCACCTCAGCCAACGGTTAACGGCAAGCCTACGCAAAACTCAATTGAAGCGGGCAAGCGTCCACGTTCGGCTATTACGCCATTAATGGTGATGGACAGTGATGATAACTTGCGTTTGGTGGTTGGGTCACCAGGTAGTTCACAAATCCCGGGGTATGTACTCAAAACCGTGGTTGGGGTGCTGGATTGGAATTTATCAGCGCAAGAGGCTATTGACTTACCAAACATCCAGTATGGCACTAAGATAGACCGCACCAAGTCTTATGACCCGGCTGGTTTGCTGGTGGAAAAGAAAACGTTCGCAGAAATGTTGGTGCCTGAGTTTATGGAGCTTGGCTACCCAGTGCACGTTATTCCAGTGGTAAGCGGTTTGAATGCAATTGAGCTAAAAGATGGCAAGCTTTATGGCGCAACGGATCGTCGTCGAGCCTCTAGTTCAATGGGGGAGTAGTACTCACTTCTGTCAAACGAAGCAAACTAAAAAGCCAGTCAATATCGACTGGCTTTTGCGTTCTTTTTAAAGATAAAAGCGTAAGGGTTTATGCCCAACCCGCAGGAGAGCGCTTTCTACGAGGCATGACATGCGGAAGAATCAAACCAAATAGTAAACCTAAACCTGCAACACCGCCGCCATAAGTGAAGTACTTAAGCAGCATGTCATCTTTTTGTGTATCCAGTTTTGCGCGTAGCTCGCGGTTTTCTGTTTCAACAGAAGTAAGCTGATCGCTGATCTCAGAGTATTTATTTTCTAGATCTGAAATTTGTTGGTTACGTGTTTCGAGAGAGGTAACAAGACCGGCTTTCTCTGCATCAGAAGTTTGACGAGCATTAGCAAGCTGCTCTTTTACTTCGGCTAGCTCTTTCTCAATGCGAGGAAGGCGAATTGCCATGCTCTCTTGGTTTGTCACAAACTTGCTTTGTACCCAACCAGTGCGACCACGGTCATCACGAACTTGCGTATAGCCAGTATCTCGGTTGGTTTTAATCAGTTGTACTTTAGAACCGGCGTTAACACTACCGATAATACGGTAGGTGTTATTTGGACCTGAGTGCATAAAAGTGAAGAGGTCATCAGAAATATAACGGTCTGCTGCTAGGGCCGCTGGCGCTGCTAGCAAAGTAAACAAAACCGTGATGATTAGTTTTTTCACAGTAAATCCCTTAACGATTTTTCTTGGAGACAGCGTTGGCACCGAATGATTGGAGCCGGAAATAGACGAATAGTATGCAGTTTCAAACCTCGGTGCAACAAAGAAGGGAGGCAAAGCCTCCCTTTCTGTGCGTTTGAGTCAATAATGACAAAGCGCTTACATTCTATTGACGAGTGTCTTAAGCGAACATCGCTTGAAGTCCGTAGAAGAATACTACGGCCAATAACGCACCCGCTGGTAGTGTAACGATCCATGATGCCACGATGTTACGAACTACGCCTAGGTTCAGTGCTGCGATACCACGAGCAAAGCCAACACCGAGAACCGCACCAACCAATGTTTGAGTGGTTGAAATTGGCAGGCCTGTACCAGACGCTAGAACTACCGTACATGCTGTTGCTAGCTGTGCTGCAAAACCGCGGCTAGGCGTTAGCTCAGTGATGCCTGTACCAACGGTTGCCATTACTTTGTGACCTAGTGTTGCAAGACCGACCACGATACCAATACCACCAAGAGGTAGAATCCACCAAGCGATGGTGCTTTTCGTGCTGATTTCGCCCATGTGTTCAACAGTCGATACGACAGCAGACAGTGGACCAATGGCGTTTGCAACGTCGTTTGAACCGTGTGCAAATGCCATCGCACAAGCGGTGATAACCATCAGAACGCTGAAGATACCTTCCACGCCAGAAAAGCTGCGGTCTTCTTCGCGATTAGCGAATTTTTTCTGGATGTATACGTAGCCGCCAATCATCACAAGTGCTGAAACTGCTGCTGCCCACATCCAGGCTTCACCATTGGTCAGGTGAAGACCAACGTGTTTTAGACCTTTTTTGATGGTTACAAGTGCAATCACCATTGTTGTGATGAACATGTAAACAGGTACAAAACGTTTCGCATTAAACAGAGGGTTCTCTGTATCAAAAATCAGGCGTTGTGCGCTGACAAAGATAACGTAAGCAAAGAAACCTGAAATCACTGGCGTAATAATCCAGCTACCAACAATGCCTTGAACGCTGCCCCAGTCAACCGCTTCAGTACCTACTGATACGCATGCAAAACCAATGATTGCACCGATGATTGAGTGAGTCGTTGATACTGGCCAGCCCATGTAAGAAGCAAGAAGCAGCCATGTACCTGCTGCTAAAAGCGCAGACATCATGCCGTAGACAAGAACATCTGGTTGACTAGCAAATAAAGAAGTTTCGATTACACCTTTACGGATAGTGTCGGTTACTTCACCGCCTGCAAGGTAAGCACCTGCAAATTCGAAGATCATCGCAATGATGATAGCTTGTTTTACAGTTAGCGCTTTTGAACCTACAGATGTACCCATCGCATTAGCAACGTCGTTCGCGCCAATACCAATCGCCATCATGAAACCAAAAATCGCTGCAACAATAATCAGGACAGTGCCGTAGTTCGCAAGGATATCCATCGTAATACCTAGTTGTTTTATAACAAGCGGAACAAAATTTTACGCGCGCCAAACCATAAGACGATGAAAATAGTCATCGTCCCTATGACACGTGTTAATTATGCTCTTCGTTATGTCGTTAACTTTATGTTTTAAGATCGAGATAGCATGACTTCCAAACGAGCACCTACGCGCTGCGCTTGGTCGGCAATACCACCTACCCATTCAAGAATCTTGTACAGGAACATGACATCGATAGGGTTCATGTCAGCTTCAATCACCATCAACTGTTGGCGAAGTTCAATCTGCATGGCATCGGTATCATCTTCGATAACGTCTAATTGATGAATCATTTCAGCGACGAGCGTCACTTCACGGCCTTTGAAGCCGGTTTCTAGCAATTCATCAAGTTCATTGATTACCTTTTGCGCCTGATCGGCAGCATCAAGACAACGTTGAACGTAAGCGAGGAAGTTTGGTTGGAGAGCTTCAGGGATGACAAGTTGACGACCATATACACGGCCAGCAATGTCTTTTGCCAGGTTTGCAAGTTTGTCCTGTTGAGTCAAAAGCTCAAGCATGTCAGTACGGTCGACTGGCATGAACAAACCGCGAGGCAGTTTTAGACGGATTTCACGTTTCAGCACATCCGCTTCTTTCTCTAGGTGAGAAATTTGTGCACGGATTTCTGCTGCTTTTTCCCAATCACCCTTTGAAGATACTTCAAAGAATTTCACCAAGTGTGAACAACATTCGTTGACACACACAACGTGGCGTTGCAAAGGCTTAATTGGGGACTTTGCAAATAACCCCATAATTGTATTTACTGGCATGGTCATTCAACCTAATAACTATAACCTTAAAAAAACATACACCATTTCTGAGTGCTTGGCGAAATGTTGAACGATGGCTATAAAGGCGCGCATGGTAACGCATTAAATCGCTCATTAAAACTGTTTTAGATCATCATTCCGGCGATATTTCTCTCTTGCCGTGTGAGAAATTACGCAATATCCTGTTTCTATCTGCTTTGAAAGGTATAGCTATGGAAACCGAAATAGAACTGAAGTTTTTTGTTTCTCCTGAATTTTCAGAAACTTTAAAAGAAAAAATTTCTGAGACAAAAGTACTTCAGCATAGTTGTCGTGACTTGGGTAACACCTATTTTGATACTGCCGATAAATGGCTTAGAAAGCACGACATTGGTTTAAGAATTCGCCGTTTTGATGATGTATTCGTCCAAACCGTAAAGACAGCAGGACGCGTCGTCGCAGGCTTACATCAAAGACCAGAATACAATGCTGAGCACACTAGCGATGAGCCTAATCTGTCGCTTCATCCTCTAGATATTTGGCCTCCAGGTAAAGATGCAGAAACGCTGCAATCCGAGCTTATGCCATTATTCTCGACCAACTTCACACGTGAACAATGGCTGATTGGCATGCCCGATGGCAGTCAGATTGAAGTTGCCTTTGACCAAGGCTTAGTTGTAGCCAAAGGTGAAGACGAAGAAGAGAAGCAAGAGCCAATTTGCGAAGTTGAACTGGAACTTAAGTCTGGCCAAACCGAAGCTTTATTCACACTGGCACGCAGCTTTTGCGAGCAAGGCGGTATGCGCTTGGGTAACTTGAGCAAAGCGGCGAAAGGTTATCGACTTGCAAGCGGTTATGCGGGTGATGAAGTAAAATCATTGGCACTTGTGGACAGTAGTCCGACGGATACCGTTGAATTTTGCTTGATCAACTCTTTAGAGCACGCTTTGTCTCATTGGCATTATCACGAGCAAATTTATGCTGAGCGTGACAGCGTGGAAGCACTGCGTGAAATCAGTAATGCCATTCGTTTCATTCGTCAAACATTGACTATTTTTGGCGGGATTGTCCCTCGTCGCGCGAGCGCGATTCTGCGCCAAGAGCTTAAATGGTTGGAAGAAGAACTGAGTTGGTTGGATGAGCATGCACACCTTGAAGAGCTTTTAGATGACAAAGGCAATGTGCTGCGCAAGTTGGATGCGCGTAAGTTCTTAGTATCTGAGTTGACTCAGCAGTTACAAGAGTTGCCAAGCCGTGAAGAAGTGCTAGGGTTGCTCAATTCCGCGCGTTACACAGGGTTACTGCTGGATCTAAGCCGCTGGATCTTAGCGCGCGGTTGGCAGCCATTTCTTGATGAAAAAGCACGTGAAAAAATGGCAAGTAACATCATGCCGTTTTCAGTTACTCAGCTCGATCGCACTTGGGCTGAGCTAATGGAAGCTTTCCCAGCAGAGCGCGATTTGACGGCGCAAGAGTACGTTGATCAGCGTTATCGCTTATTGCGTAACCTCTATACTGGTATTGGTTTCGCGAGTTTGTATAACTCGGATGAGCGTAACAGCTTCCGTTTACCATGGGCGGATCTAGTGCATGGTATCGATGATCTGCTAATGCTGAACCACTTACTCCCGTTGGTTGATATGCTGGAAGACGCAGAAAAAGAGCAGTTAGAACGCTGGTTGCACCGTCAAGAGCGCTCAATTTTGCATGCAATGGATCAAACCCGAGCGATCAGTGTGGAAGTTCAGCCTTATTGGCGTGAATGATCGTTCTGGTGATAAGAACAAAAAAATAGGACCGCATGGTCCTATTTTTTTGTCTCTGTTTTACGTTGTTGTAGCTCTTTTTCCATGAAATCGAGTCGTTCTAGTATTTGCGCTTGTTGGCTTAGGAGCTGCTCGAGCATACGTTCTTTATTGATTGAACTGTGCGTCTGTTGTTTCGTTGGGGCAGTAAGGATAGAGGTGATAAGACCCGAGATCATACCAAAGATACCCACCCCGCAAACAATGATGATGACAGCCAAAAACTTTCCTATGGAGGTCACTGGATAATGATCGCCGTAACCAACCGTTGAGATTGTTACAAATACCCACCACAAAGCATCGGCGCCAGTACGAATATTCGCTTCTGGGTTTTTCGCTTCGATAAACAGCATTGCACTAGAACCGAGTGTTATGAGGATAACCATCAATAGCAGTATAGAGGCGACCGTGGTTTCGCGGCGGTTTTCTTTGAGCTGATGCAAAATGAACTTTGACGAACGCAGTACTAATACCACTCGCATAATATGAAAAATACGAGCAAAGCGCAGGGGCTCTATCAATGGGATGCTCGCCACGAAATCTATCCAATGACGTTTAAGGAATAACCAGCGATCTGTGGACCGGATCAAATCAATGGTGAGCTGTAGTAGAAAAATACTACAGATTATGAAATCCAGACCGATAAGAACTTGACGGGTTTCGTGATCGATCGGGAAAAACAACAAGCCAGAGATCACAAATAGTGCCATAAAAGACAATATTAGTGACAACAGGCCCATCGGTCGTGTGCTGTCTTTGATATCATTGTTTTTCATACGAAGCTCAAAATAAATCGCGTAACCACGCAAAGCGCGAACATAACTATAAGTAATATAAAGATTATAGATAAAGACTATATAAGACTCGGTGGAGAACTGACAATGGAAAAGCTGGCATTTAAGCCATGGGAAAGGGTCATATCCGACATTCGACTGGTGCCTAAAATGGTCATGTTGATGGTCTTCAGTACTGTCCTGATCGTGGCAAAACAACTGTGGGACGCAAACACTTTTTACGACTCACTTTTAGCGGCGACACAAAACGCGCAAGTTGCCCAACAGCATTATGAAGCATACTTAACGCAAGTTGCTTGGCAAACCGCCTTATTGATAGTGGTTTTTGTCGTGCTCTTATTAGCGGCGGCTAGAGTGATGTTGCGTCAAACACAGTATCTGAGCGACGCGATCAAACTGATGGCGAGCAAGAACCTCTCTGTTCCATTTGGTATGGATTGTAAAGATGAATACGGAGACGTGGCACGTGAATTAGAAAAGACACGTCGACAATTGCACGATGTGATTCAAATGCAAATTAATGCGTCTGATGAATTATCAACGCTCACCGAAGTCATGACACTGAGCATGTCGGAAACTAAGGAATCGGCGCAAGAAGAGTTTAACGAAATTGATCAACTTGCTACGGCGATGAGTGAAATGTCGTCGACGGTCCAAACGGTTGCGGAACATGCCCAGACGGCATCTTCTCTGACAGAGCAAGCTTCCGCACAAGCAATTTCTGGTCAGCAGTTCTTGCAAAGTACAATGGCGAAAATGAGTGAACTTTCGTCGGATATCGCTTCATCGGCACAAGCGGTTAACCAAGTTGAAGAACGTGTTGAAGCCATTGGTAGCGTTGTAGGGACGATTCAAGGCATTTCTGAGCAAACCAACCTGCTTGCACTGAATGCGGCGATTGAAGCGGCGCGAGCTGGCGAGGCTGGGCGGGGTTTTGCTGTGGTTGCAGATGAAGTTCGTAACCTTGCCCAACGTACACAACAAGCGACGGTAGAAATTCAAGAGATGATCGCACAGCTGCAAACCAGTGCTGAATCTGCGGTAGAACTCATGGAAAAAAGCGTTGTGGAAGCGGCAGATGGAAACGAGCTGGTTTCTAATGCTGGATCTGAGCTTGATGGTATTGTTGGGCAAGTGACGCAAATCAATGACATGAACTTCCAGATCGCGACGGCGTCTGGTCAGCAAAGCAGTGTTGCAGAAGAGATGAGCCAAAACCTCACCAATGTACGTGAGTTGGTGGAAGCCTCAGTTGTTGTCGTTACCGAGCTGCTAGAAACCTCTGAAATGATGCAAAATAATGCAGGTGAGCTAGACAAGAAGATCAAATCTTTCCAAGTTTAATATTCGATCCCGAACTTTTGATAAAACGCCCACAAACCTTTTGTGGGCGTTTTTATTTGCTTTCAGTCTGGTATAAAGAATGAGTTACCGTGCTTTTCAAACAAGGAAGAAAAATGCAGCTGCCTTCGCCACTGATTTCTATCGCTGAATCTGCCGTACAGAACGCCCAAGACGCAGGTTATTTTCCCCTTTGGCCCGATGAGGTTGCGCAGCAATTTCGTTATGTGGCGGGCTTAAGCCAATTTATAACCGAAGCCATTCATCGCGATGAAGTCCTAGCCCGTGAGTTGCCAAGTATGTTAGCGCAGCCAAGTCGTCAGGAGTCTTACCGCTCACGCCTTGCTGAACTGTTGGAACAATGTCCTGATGAGATGTCTGGTCATCGCGTGTTGCGTCAGTTTCGCAACCGAGAAATGGTGTACATTGCGTGGAAGGATTTCACGCATGCATGGTCTCTAGAGACGTCTTTAAGCCACTTATCTGAGTTGGCAGAAGCGATGATTTTTGAAACCTATCAATGGCAATATCAAGTGTGTTGTCAGGAGTGGGGCACGCCAACAAGTGAGGACGGTGAAGTGCAGCCGATGTTAATTATCGGCATGGGGAAACTAGGTGGTGGCGAGTTAAACTTTTCTTCCGATATTGATCTAATTTTCACGTATCCAGAGAATGGCGAAACCCAAGGCGCACGCCGCAGCATTGCCAATGCCCAGTTCTTTACTCGTCTTGGTCAACGCATCATCAAAGCGCTCGACCAACAAACCTTCGATGGTTTTTGCTACCGCGTCGACATGCGACTTCGCCCATTTGGAGAAAGTGGCCCCTTGGTAATGAGCTATGCCGCACTTGAAGATTATTACCAAGAACAGGGGCGAGATTGGGAACGTTACGCGATGATCAAAGCTCGGGTGATGGGATGTGAGATGTACCCGCAGTATCAAGAGCTACGCCAAATGCTGCGCCCTTTTGTTTTTCGTCGTTATATTGATTTCAGTGCGATTCAATCTTTGCGACGAATGAAGTCGATGATCAGTAGCGAGGTTCGCCGCCGAGGTTTGAATAACAACATTAAGCTAGGTGCGGGTGGCATCCGAGAAATTGAATTTATCGCTCAAGTTTTTCAATTGATTCGAGGTGGTCGAGAGCCTTCTTTGCGTAATCGAGGGCTGTTGGAAACGCTGCAAGGCATTGAAGAGCTGGCATTGCTTACTCCACAAGAAGTCAGCGATCTAGAAGCCGCATACAAGTACTTGCGTCAATTAGAAAACTTGTTGCAAGCAATGGCGGATAAGCAAACCCAGACGCTGCCTGATTGCGAAACCGAACGCTTAAAGCTCGCCACTGCGATGAAAATGAGCTGTTGGGAGCAATTAATTGAGCAAACCCAGCAGCATATGGCAAATGTTCACCAAGTTTTTGAATCACTAATTGGTGATGATGAAGAAGACGAGGGGACTACTGTTGCTCGTCATTTTCATGAGCTATGGGATATGGCCGACAAACAAGACGTTCTTGAGCATATCTTGCAGCAGGATATTCAGATTGAAGACTTTGCTTCATGCGCGAAAACCATCATCAACTTTAAAACCGATCTGGCCAAAAAAACGTTAGGCCCACGTGGACGCGAAGTGCTCAATCGTTTGATGCCGAAAGTGTTTGATGCGGTCTTTGCCCATCCTGATGCACAGTTTGGTTTATCTCGTGTACTTCACTTGCTACACAACATCTGCACTCGCACAACTTACTTGGAATTATTGGATGAGCATCCAGCGGCTCTGGTGCAGCTCGTACGTTTGTGTACCGCAAGCCCAATGATTTCAGAGCAGCTGTCTCGTTATCCTATCTTGCTTGATGAGTTAATCGACCCTGCGCAGCTATACAATCCCATTCCATTAGACAGTTACCGTACAGAGCTGCGTGATTATTTGGCGCGTATTCCTGAAGATGATATGGAACAGCAAATGGAAGCGTTGCGTCAGTTTAAGCAAATTTGTATTTTGCGTATTGCAGCGGCAGATATTGCTGGCGCATTGCCAGTGATGAAAGTGAGTGACCATTTAACTTATTTAGCGGAAGCTATCGTGGATGCGGTGATCAGTCAGGCTTGGTTGCAAGTGTCTGAAAAGTACGGCGAGCCAACGCATGTGAAAGATCGTGAAGGTAAAGGCTTTGCTGTAATTGGTTATGGTAAAGTCGGAGGGTGGGAGCTCGGCTATAACTCCGATTTGGATATTGTCTTCATGCATGACTGCCCCGTCAATGTCTACACTGACGGCAAGAAAGAGATTGATGGTCGTCAGTTCTACCTTCGTTTAGCACAGCGTATCATTCATATTTTCTCCACTCGCACCGCTTCCGGTATTTTATACGAGGTCGATACCCGATTGCGTCCGTCCGGTGCATCGGGTTTGTTGGTTAGCCCAACAGACGCGTTCGACGACTACCAACATCAAGACGCGTGGACATGGGAACATCAAGCACTTGTCCGCGCGCGCATGATTTATGGTGATGAACCACTGGCAATTGCATTTCACAATACGCGGCATGATGTGTTGTGCAAAGCACGCGATCAAGCTGAACTGAAAAAAGACGTTGTCGAAATGAGAGAAAAAATGCGCGGTCATCTTGGGGGGAAAAAGCCAGGCCGCTTTATGCTCAAGCAAGATGTAGGTGGGATTACCGATATCGAATTTCTCGCTCAGTACCTAGTGCTCAACTATAGTCACGATAAGCCGAAATTGACGCGTTGGTGTGATAATGTGCGCATCTTTGAAACGCTCATTGCGCAAGATGTTATGGACGAAGACCAAGCAATGCAGTTGATACGTGCTTACACGACAATGCGAAACGAAATACACCGCCGAAATCTACTTAATTTAGACGCTGATGTGGTGGAAGATAAGTTTGTTGCCGAAAGGGAGTGGGTAAAACAGGCTTGGAATCAGTGGTTCAGTTAAGACCATATATTTAGCCTCGATAAGGGCTGTGATAAACTCACTTCGATTTAATTTTTGGAGACCAACAATGAAACCAATTCTACCTGATTACAACAGCGCTGGTGTGCTCATCATCGGTGATGTCATGCTAGATCGTTACTGGTATGGCCCAACCGGACGCATTTCTCCTGAAGCGCCGGTTCCTGTTGTAAAAGTAGAAAACAATGAAGAGCGTCCCGGTGGTGCTGCGAACGTTGCGATGAACATCGCATCACTAGGTGGCCATGCTCACATTGTTGGTCTAACTGGGGAAGATGAGCCTGCAAAAGTGCTGACGGAGACGCTGAGCTCACTCAATGTGAAGTGCGATTTCGTTGCACTGCCTGATTACCCAACGATTACGAAGCTTCGCGTAATGAGCCGTGGACAACAGCTTATTCGTCTCGACTTCGAAGACAAGTTTGAAAACACAGATTCTGCGCCAGTGTTATCTCGAATGGATGCCGCACTGCCAAACGTTAAAGCCGTGATTATGTCTGACTACGCAAAAGGTTCGTTAGAGCATGTTCAGGCATACATTCAAAAAGCGCGCGCAGCAAATATTCCGGTTTTCATTGACCCGAAAGGTGCTGATTTTGAACGTTACCGTGGCGCAACACTTCTTACGCCAAACATGAAAGAGTTCGAAGACGTTGTAGGTAAAGTGAAATCTGACCAAGAGCTAGTAGAGAAAGCACTGGCTTTGGTTGAAGAGTTTGAATTTGAAGCGCTTTTAGTGACACGCAGCGAAAACGGAATGACCTTGATTCGTCGTGGCCAGGAACCGTTCCACCTTCCAACTCAAGCGAAAGAAGTGTACGACGTGACAGGTGCGGGCGACACGGTTATCTCTGTATTGGCAGCGTCTGTTGCCGCAGGCAAATCATTTGAAGAAGCGTGTGCATTAGCAAACGCAGCGGCAGGTGTTGTGGTTGGTAAACTAGGCACGTCAACGCTTTCTGAGATTGAATTAGCAGAAGCGGTACATGGCAGCCAAGACACGGATTACGGTGTGATTTCAGAAAAAGCACTGATCGAAGCGGTGAAAAAAGCACGAGCTCGTGGCGAGAAAGTCGTTATGACAAATGGCTGCTTTGATATTCTGCACGCTGGGCATGTGTCTTACTTAAACCATGCTGCTGAACTGGGCGATCGCCTAATCGTTGCGGTAAATACCGATGAGTCAGTAAAACGCCTTAAAGGCCCTGGTCGTCCGGTAAACCCAACCGATCGCCGCATGGCGGTGTTGGCAGGTTTGGGCGCTGTGGATTGGGTTGTACCATTTAGTGAAGATACGCCGCAGCGTTTGATCTCAGAAGTTCTACCAAGCTTGCTAGTAAAAGGCGGTGACTACAAACCAGAAGAGATTGCTGGTGGTAAAGAAGTCATTGCGGCGGGTGGTGAAGTTCGTGTATTGAACTTTGAAGATGGCTGCTCGACCAGTGAGATCATTAATGCAATCAAAGGCGGTAAGGGCTAAGCCTGCTGTTTGTTAGCATTGAAATGCTATTTGCTCATAAAGGTCGCTAAGTGCGGCCTTTTTGATACTTGATGCTCAGAGACACTTTTAGGCTCTGAACTACAAGTAATAAAAAACGCCAGCTGATAACTCAACTGGCGTTTTTATTTATTAAGACCTGAAGTATTCAGTTAGCGGTTATTTTGCCGCTTTCAAACCTGCATCAACGTCCAAGATGTCTTGTTCGCTTAGCGTACCAACTGCTTGGCGTAGCTGAAGAACACTTAAAATGTAGTCGTAACGAGCGTTCGATAGGTTTTTGTTCGCATCGTATAGACGACGAGTCGCGTCCAGTACATCAACGATAGTACGAGTACCTACATCAAAGCCAGCTTCTGTTGCTTCTAGTGCAGAGCGTGCAGAAATAACCGCTTGCTCATACGCACGTAATGCGCCGATAGAGGCGTTAATGTTGTTGTTTTGTGCGCGAACATCTTTGACTACGCTACGGTACTGTGCTTCAAGATCTTCGCTTGCTGCCACGTATGCGTATTCAGCTTGTTTGGTTTGAGAGGTTACGTTACCACCTGTGTATAGCGGTACTGCAAGGTTCACACCAATATTGAAGTTGTCTGTCGTGTTGTCACGAGAGCTATGAGAAGTATCACCGTAGTTGTAACCACCGTCTAGAGAGAGCGTTGGTAGGTGGCCAGAGCTTGCTAGTGAAATATTGTCACGCGCAATGTCTTGAAGAATACGTGAAGATAGCAAGGTCAGGTTTTTGGTTTTTGCTTCATCAATGAGCGATTCAGCAGGTACGGTCGATGGGCTAGCAGTGAAGCGGCCAGTGTCCAAAATGTTGAGATCTTTGTGCTCTTGGCCTGTAATTTCACGCAGTGACTCGTAGCTATTAGTGAGCGCGTTTTCTGCCAACACTTCGTCCGCTAGCACTTGGTCGTACTGAGCTTGTGCGTCATGCACGTCAGTGATTGCAGACAAACCTACTTCAAAACGCTGTTTAGTTTGCTCAAGTTGACGGCCAACCGCGGCTTTTTCTGCACGTACGAAAACAAGATTATCTTGTGCGCGTAGAACTTCAAAATACGCTTGTGACACGCGAAGAATCAGTGCCTGTTGCGTCGCTGCGTAAGTTGCGTCTGCTTGGCGAGCACTTTTCTCAGCAGTATCTAGAGAGATCCAAGATGCGCGGTTGTAAAGTGCTTGTGAAAAGCTAACGCCAGCGGTTAGTGCGTTGCCATCGTTTGATACGTCGCTAATTAGATTTGAATCGTATTCAGTATCACCACGAGTTAAATTGTAACCCGCAGTAAGGTTAATTTGTGGTAATAGAGCACTACGGCTTGAGGTGATTGCTTCGAAAGCTTGGTCACGTTGTGCTGCTACACTGAGCAATTGTGGATCATTTTGTTTTGCCAAGTCGTAGATTTCAGCCAAAGAGTCTGCGAACGCAGACGTACTCATGCTACCTAGCGCTGCACTGATAAATAGTGGAAGCAATTTTTTCATTTTCTATTCCCGCGGTCCATAGATTGGTTAATTCTCAGTAGTTTAACTCAATTTGCACGATATTTACTCTAAAGTTTGCACTTTTTTACACGTAATTATCCACTTGTGCAATAAATTTTTAGCAAAGACTTAAATTAATTTGTAACTATTATACAAAAAGTTGAGCCAAGTCCTTTGAGCAAGCGAATAACAATGAGTAAACTACAGGATTCACTCAGAGAGGTGTTGAATGCAACAGCGTGACAAACAACAACAAGATTTTACTTCGCGAGATGTAAAAGTCATCTCGAAAGAAACCTTATTTGAAGGTTTTTTCAAAATGGTGAAATACCGCTTTCAGCATAGGCTATTTGCTGGTGGTTGGAGTGGAGTTGTCGAACGAGAAATGTTCGAGCGTGGTCACGCAGCAGCGATGCTTCCTTATGATCCAAAGACGGACCAGGTCGTAATCATTGAACAGATTCGTATTGGCGCGTTGGAACATGAACACCCTTGGCAGCTAGAAATTGTCGCCGGTATGATTGACCGCGATGAATCTGCTGAAGCCGTAATTCGTCGAGAGGCTGTCGAAGAAGCGGGGATTCAGGTGGGGCGCGTTGTACCTGTTACTTCCTATTATCCTTCGGCTGGTGGTTGCTCGGAAAAGCTAGACGTCTTTGTTGGTGAAGTGGATGCGTCTAAAGCGCACGGCATTCATGGTTTAGACTATGAGAATGAAGATATCCGCGTTCATGTCATGAGTCGTGAAACGGCGTATCAATGGGTGAAGGACGGAAAATTTGAAAATGGTGCGTCGATTATTGCGTTGCAATGGCTGCAATTACACCATCAAGAGTTAAAGTCAGAATGGGGACTATCCCAAACGGTGGAGAGTGAGTAATGGCACAATTGGCTGAAAAACAACAATATCATGTTGATTTAGCTGGTCTTATGAGAACGTATGAGACCAACTACGCTAAATTGAATGCCTTATTGCCTGCTTCTGCTGAAGTTGGGGATGTACGTTGCTACCAAGCGGCGAACATGGTTTACCAATTGACCGTGAATGAAATCACAAAATACACCACAGTTGTTGAGATATGTCAGAGTGATGAAACGCCAGTGTTTCCTTTACCGACGATGTCTGTCAGGCTTTATCATGATGCGAGAGTAGCCGAAGTATGCTCAAGCGGAGAGTTCTCTCGCATAAAAGCTAAGTATGATTATCCCAATGACCAACTGATGCAGAAAGATGAAAAGCATCAATTAAACACATTCCTCGGTGAATGGCTGACGTTTTGTTTACGAAGTGGTATCAGTAGAACACCACTTGCCTTCAATTGATCGTCACGTCACTAAAGGAAAATAACAAATAACGATATAGTGGACGAATCAGGTTTTCATTTTGCAATCATCTAGTGACAGCATCAAACTTTTACAAATTACGGATACTCATCTGTTTGCTGCCGATGAGGGAAGTTTGCTAAGCGTAAAAACAGTCGATAGCTTCAATGCTGTTGTTGCTGATGTTTTACGCCGCAACGTGGCGTTTGATTACATCTTGGCGACAGGCGATATTTCCCAAGACCATAGTGCAGAATCTTATCAGCGCTTTGCCAACGGCATTGAACCGCTAGAGAAAGACTGCTTTTGGCTACCTGGTAATCATGATTACAAGCCTAATATGGGCAGTGTTTTGCCTTCGCCACAAATCAAAGCCGCAGAGCATGTGTTGCTTGGCGAGCATTGGCAGTTAATTCTTTTAGACTCGCAAGTTGTTGGCGTTCCTCATGGGCGCTTGAGTGATCAGCAATTAACGCTACTCGAAGAAAAGCTAGCCGAACACCCAGAAAGACACACACTTGTTTTGTTGCATCATCACCCGTTACTGGTCGGAAGCGCGTGGCTTGATCAACATACTTTAAAAGATGCCGAAGCGTTTTGGCAGGTTGTCGAGCGTTTTGATAACGTGAAAGGCATTCTCTGTGGTCATGTTCATCAAGATATGAATGTGCTTTACAAGGGCATTCGAGTGATGGCAACACCCTCAACTTGTGTTCAGTTTAAGCCTAACTCGGATGATTTTGCCCTTGATACCACTTCGCCTGGTTGGCGGGAGCTGCAACTACACGCTTGTGGCGATATTACGACCCAAGTAGGTCGGCTTCCTGATGGCCAGTTCCAACCAGACTTCTCTTCTAACGGCTACTAACGCGCCCGAGCTCTCTGTTCGGGCTCGCTTTTTTGTGCGAGATATCTATGAGTAAACCTTCACTTCTTCTCTATATCCATGGCTTTAATAGCTCTCCACTCTCCATGAAAGCGAATGTGATGAGAGCCTACTGCGAGCAACATAGGCCTGATATTAAGGTGATTGTTCCCCAGTTACCTTGTTATCCTCAGCAAGCGGCGAAAATGTTGTTGGATATTATCGAGCAATATAAAGACGACTATAAAATTGGTCTAGTGGGCAGCTCATTAGGCGGTTTTATGTCAACGTGGCTAAATGACAAGTTTGGGTTTAAAGCGGTAGTGGTCAACCCCGCAGTCAAGCCTTATGAGTTGCTAGTAGATTATTTAGGTAAGCAAACTAACCCATATACGCATGAAACCTATACACTTGAAGCTTGTCATATTGACGAGTTAAAAGCTCTTGATGTACAAAGCATCGCGTCGCCACATTCTTTTTGGTTATTGCAACAAACAGAAGATGAGGTTTTAGACTATCGACAAGCGGTAGATAAGTTTGCAGACGCTAAGCAAACAGTAGAACAAGGCGGTGATCACAGTTTTGTAGGCTTTGAGCGTTATCCTGCACAGATTATCGAATTTCTAGAACTGTAATTCGAAAGCGATTGGAAAAGGCTCATAGTTTTTATTGATATATCCAACCGTTTCTTGACATGGGCGGTATGCTTTCCGACTATGTTTTGCCAAAAGATCTTAAGGGTCGAGGACCCTGGCTACTTTGTTATGCATCATGTTTACAAACTCTTAGTGATGTGAACAGGGTGGCTTTTTCGTTTCCTGAGTATGGGTACGCCCATTGGTGATACTCAGGCAACAAGTAAACTTTGAGAATAATTCCGTATTATGACTGAACAATATAATGCTGGTGCCATTGAAGTACTGAATGGCTTAGAGCCAGTACGTCGCCGACCAGGGATGTATACGGATACAGCGCGCCCAAACCATTTGGGCCAAGAAGTTATCGACAACAGTGTCGATGAAGCGCTAGCCGGACATGCCTCAAAAGTACAAGTCATCCTACATGCTGACCAATCACTCGAAGTGATCGATGATGGTCGAGGCATGCCTGTTGATATCCACCCAGAAGAGAAAGTATCAGGCGTAGAGCTAATTCTATGTAAGCTACATGCGGGTGGTAAGTTCTCTAACAAAAACTACCAATTCTCTGGTGGTTTGCACGGGGTAGGTATATCTGTAGTAAACGCGTTGTCAAAACGCGTTGAAGTAACAGTTCGTCGTGATGGTCAAGTGTATGAAATTGCATTTGAACACGGCGAGAAAGTGTCTGATCTGACCGTAACTGGCACATGTGGTCGTCGCAATCGCGGTACCAGCGTACATTTCTGGCCTGATGCGAAGTACTTCGATTCGGCTAACTTCTCTGTGACGCGCTTAGTCAACAACCTGCGCGCAAAAGCGGTTTTGTGTCCGGGCTTAGAAATCACATTAACCGACAAAGTTAATGACAAAGACTATAAGTGGTACTACGAAGATGGTTTGAAAGACTATCTTGCGGAAGGTGTAAAAGGCTACCCAGTTATTCCTGAAGAACCATTTACTGGTGAGTTCTTGGCGGATACCGAAGCGGCAAACTGGGCGGTAATTTGGCAGCCAGAAGGCGGTGAGATGATCACCGAAAGCTACGTTAACCTGATCCCAACCGCTCAAGGTGGTACGCACGTTAATGGTTTACGCCAAGGCTTGTTGGAAGCGATGCGCGAATTCTGTGAGTTCCGTAATCTATTACCTCGTGGTGTGAAGCTAACGGGTGATGATGTTTTCGACCGCTGTTCTTACGTGCTGTCGGTTAAGATTCAAGACCCGCAATTTGCAGGCCAGACCAAGGAACGTCTCTCTTCTCGTCAAACCGCGGCATTTGTCTCTGGCGTAGTCAAAGATGCGTTCAGTCTTTGGTTGAACGAAAAGCCTCAGCTCGCAGAGCAATTGGCAGAAGTCTGTATCGCTAACGCGCACCGTCGTATGCGAGCGGCGAAAAAAGTCGTACGTAAGAAAGTGGCGTCCGGCCCGGCACTGCCAGGCAAGTTGACCGACTGTTCAGCACAGGACTTAAGTCGCACTGAAATCTTCTTTGTGGAGGGTGACTCTGCGGGTGGCTCGGCAAAACAGGCACGTGACCGTGAATTCCAAGCTGTGATGCCACTGCGTGGTAAGATCTTGAACACGTGGGAAGTCTCTGCCGATCAAGTTCTTGCGTCTCAAGAAGTACACGATATCTCTGTTGCTTTGGGTATTGACCCAGATAGCGACAACCTCGAGAGTCTTCGTTACGGTAAGATCTGTATCCTTGCCGATGCGGACTCGGATGGTCTTCACATCGCAACGCTGCTTTGTGCTCTATTTACTCGCCACTTCCGCGCACTAGTGGAAGCGGGTCATATCTATGTGGCGATGCCGCCTCTGTATCGAATCGACTGCGGGAAAGAAGTGTTCTACGCCCTCGATGACGATGAAAAAGATGGCATTTTAGAGCGCTTGTCGAAGAAGAAAGCCAAAATCAACGTGCAACGATTCAAAGGTCTGGGTGAGATGAACCCACTTCAGTTGCGTGAAACCACCATGGATCCGAACACGCGTCGCTTAGTGCAGTTAACCATTGACGACTCTACGGCGACCATGGAAATGATGGACATGCTGCTAGGTAAAAAGCGTGCAGATGACCGTCGTTCTTGGCTACAAAACAACGGCGACTTGGCAGAGGTGTAACGGATGTCTACAGAAATTACCTACGATGGCGTCGAACAATTGCCAATGCGCAAGTTCACTGAAGACGCTTATCTGAACTACTCGATGTACGTAATCATGGACCGCGCCTTGCCATACATTGGTGATGGTTTAAAGCCGGTTCAACGACGCATCATTTATGCGATGTCAGAGCTTGGTCTCTCTGCATCAGCAAAATACAAAAAATCTGCACGTACCGTTGGTGACGTGCTAGGTAAATACCATCCGCACGGTGATTCAGCGTGTTACGAAGCGATGGTATTGATGGCTCAGCCATTCTCTTACCGCTATCCATTAGTGGATGGTCAAGGTAACTGGGGTGCGCCAGATGATCCGAAATCATTTGCGGCAATGCGTTATACCGAAGCAAAACTGTCTAAGTTTGCTGAAGTATTGCTTGGCGAACTTGGCCAGGGCACGGTTGAATGGCAACCTAACTTTGATGGCACAATGAAAGAGCCACAAATGTTGCCAGCACGTCTGCCTCACATCCTGCTTAACGGTGTAACCGGCATTGCCGTTGGTATGGCAACAGACATCCCACCGCACAACGTTCGTGAAATCGCAGATGCGACTATTCATTTGATCGACAACCCGAAAGCAGAACTGCCGGACGTGATGCAGTATGTCAAAGGTCCAGATTACCCAACAGAAGCAGAAATTATCTCGCCGCAAGCGGATATCGAGAAGATTTACCGCAACGGTCGTGGCAGCATCAAAATGCGCGCGGTTTGGCATAAAGAAGGTTCTGATATTGTTATCACTTCTTTGCCTCACCAAGTATCGGGTGCCAAACTGCTTGAGCAAATCGCTAACCAGATGCGTGCGAAGAAGCTGCCAATGGTTGACGATCTTCGTGACGAATCGGATCACGAGAACCCAACGCGTATCGTTGTGGTGCCTAAGTCAAACCGCGTCGATTGTGATTTGTTGATGAACCACTTGTTCGCATCAACGGATCTTGAGCGCAGTTACCGCGTTAACTTGAACATGATTGGTTTGGATAACCGTCCTCAAGTTAAAGGTCTGGTGCAAATTCTGTCTGAGTGGATCGAGTTCCGTCGTACGACTGTGCGTCGTCGTCTACAACATCGCCTAGACAAAGTAATGGCTCGTCTACACATCTTGGAAGGTTTGTTGGTTGCTTACCTCAACCTAGATGAAGTGATTGAGATCATCCGTACTGAAGACGATCCAAAAGCGGTGCTGATGGAACGCTTTGGTATTACCGATATCCAAGCGGATGCAATTTTAGATACCAAACTTCGTCATCTAGCAAAACTAGAAGAGATGAAGATCCGTGGTGAGCAAGACGAGCTAGAGAAAGAGCGTGAGAAGCTAGAACAGCTACTCGGTTCTGAGCGTCGTCTGAACACACTACTGAAAAAAGAAATCAAAGCAGACGCAGAGAAATACGGTGATGATCGTCGCTCTCCAATGGTTGAGCGTGCAGAAGCAAAAGCGCTGACTGAACGTGACCTCGTACCAAGTGAGCCAATCACGGTTGTGCTTTCTGAGAAAGGTTGGATTCGTCACGCGAAAGGCCATGACGTGGATGCCGAAGGCTTAAACTATAAGTCGGGTGATAAGTATTTAGCGCATGCTCGAGGTAAGAGTAATCAGCCTGCGGTATTCCTAGGTAGTGACGGTCGAAGTTACTCTCTGGAATCGCACTCACTGCCTTCTGCTCGTAGTCAAGGTGAGCCGATTACCGGTCGCTTGAATATTACGGCTGGTAGCAGTATTCGCCAAGTCATCATGAGTGAAGAAGAGCAGCTGTGGCTGGTGGGCTCAGATGCAGGTTACGGCTTTGTATGTAAAGGCGCGGACTTGCTGTCTAAAAACCGCAGTGGTAAAGCGCTCGTCACTTTACCTGCCAACTCTGAGATCATGACGCCAAAAGAGATTGAAGATTTAGACTCTGATGAAATCTTAGCAATCACTAACCAAGGTCGCATGCTGCTGTTCCCAATCAAAGACTTGCCACAACTGGCGAAAGGTAAAGGGAATAAGATCATCAACATTCCTGCTGCTAAAGCAAAAGAGCGAGAAGAAGTACTATCTCACTTAATGTCTTTACCAAAAGGTGCATCGTTAACGCTGTACGCGGGTAAGCGAAAGTTGGGTCTTAAACCGTCTGACCTTGATAACTTCCGTGGCGAACGTGGTCGCCGAGGTGGGTTATTACCGAGAGGTTTGCAGCGAGTCACTCGCATTGAAGTTGAGCTGGATGATTCCGATACGACGGAAACACCGAGCGATAGCGAGTAACGCACAAATAAAAATCCCAGCCAATGGCTGGGATTTTTTATGCTTCTTGCTTGTCTTCGGCAATGGTGACTTTCAAGGTCATCTCTTTTCCTTTGCGAATGATACCGACGTCCACGGTGGTGCCAGGACGTAAATCGGTGACGATATCCATAACGCTCTGACGCCCTTGCACTTTATTGCCATCAATACTGATAATGATGTCCTGCTTTTGGAAGCCTGCCGCATTGGCTGGACCATTTGGATCAATACCAAGTACGACAATACCACCTATGTGTTCATTTCCAAGCAGGCGAGCAGTGACCGCATTAATGTCTTGGCCGTCGATTCCAATATAACCACGAATCACGCGGCCATCAGCGATGATTTTCTGCATGATCTTACTGGCTAGCGGCGCAGGGATCGCAAAAGAAATACCGTAAGTTTCTAAGTCTGTCGCTTGCTGAAAAGAGGCGGTGTTAATGCCGACGAGCTCGCCTTGTGTGTTCACTAGGGCTCCACCAGAGTTACCTTCATTGATGGCGGCATCGGTTTGAATGAATGCTTGACGACCATCGCTAATAGATGAACGACCTGTGGCAGAAATAATGCCGAACGTTGTGGTTTGTCCAAGGTTGTATGGGTTACCGATGGCTAGTACTACATCGCCCACTTGTGGTTTGTAATTAGAGTTCAGAGGGATTACGGGCAAATTCGAACCTTCGACACGCAGCACGGCTATATCAGTACGTTTATCTGTCCCTACGAGCTGAGCCGCTGCGGCTCTGCCGTCTTGTAATGCCACAACAATTTGATCAGCTTGAGCAACCACATGATAGTTAGTAATGATGTAGCCTTTCTCACTAACAATGACACCTGACCCCAGACCTTGAGTCGAGAGTTTACTGCGATCATTCTCAACATACTTACGGCTGTAGATGTTTACCACTGCAGGCGCTGCTCTTCGGACCGCTTGATTAAACGTCAACTCGACTGATGCGATATTAACAGGTTGAGGATCAAGCGCGGCAGGAATTACGTTGTTGCGCAAAGATGGAACCGCCAGTAATACCACTGCGGCAGTAGCCAAGCCTAAAAAGACAGAACGTAATAAAAAGCTGAGCATATCCTCTCCATGCGTGAGCGCCAAAATGGCATCGAAGATGAAGAATAGCATTACATTGAAAAATAACAAAAGGGCAGTACGTCATCGCGCTGCCCTTTTCATTAGTTATTGAGCGATAAGGAAAAGTGATCGAGCCTTATCACTCAGTACTATGCATCGAAAACCTTATTTCCTATCACGTTGAAAGTGGTTAACGAATGACAAGATAAATAGTACGTTCACCACGTTGAATATTAAGAGCCAGTACACCTTTGTGTTTCTCTACGATTGTACGAAGCTCGGCAAGGTTTTTCACTCGTTGACGGTTCACACCGATAATAATGTCACCTTGTTGTAATTGATATTGAGCCGCTGGAGAGTTATCTGCAACGCTCGATACTTTAACACCTTGGATTACATCACTTGGTGTTGTATTGCTTAACTCCGCACCTTTGAGTCCCTCATGTAATGTCTCCGCTTTAGCTTTCATATTCGTAGATTCGCCAAGCGTTACATCAAAGGTTTTATTCTTACCATCTCGAACCACACCTAATGTGATTTCTTTACCTGCGCCCAGTGTTGCCACTTTTGCGCGGAGCTCTGAGAAAGTATTAATCGCTTTGCCGTTCACCGATACAATTACGTCACCGGCTTTTAACCCTGCTTTATCGGCTGCGCTGTCCGGTACGACTTGACCAATAAAGGCCCCTTTACTTGACTCGTAACCCAATGCATCAGCTAGCTCAGAGGTTACTTCGCCACCTTGCACACCCAACATGCCGCGTTTGACTTCACCAAACTCTAGAATTTGATCAGTGAGGTTTTTCATCATGTTTGATGGAATCGCAAAGCCAATACCCACATTACCGCCGTTAGGGCCTAAAATCGCAGTATTAATACCGATCAGCTCACCATTAAGGTTGACCAATGCACCACCAGAGTTACCGCTGTTAATTGCGGCATCGGTTTGGATGAAGTTTTCGAAGTTTTCAACGTTTAAGCCACTACGACCAAGGGCTGAAACAATACCCGAAGTCACAGTTTGACCGAGTCCAAATGGGTTACCAATCGCAACCGTAAAGTCACCGACACGCAGTTTGTCGGAATCCGCGACTTTAATCTGCGTTAAGTTTTTCGCTTTCTCTAATTTAAGTAACGCAACATCGGCCATTTCATCACCGCCAACGAGCGTAGCGTCATACTCGCGCCCGTCAAAGAGGCGAACTCGAATCTCATCTGCCCCCTTGATCACGTGGTAGTTAGTGACAATATGGCCTTTCTTCGCATCAATAATGACACCAGACCCTAAACCTCTGAACGGGCGCTCTCGCCTTTGTTCCATAGGAAAGTCTGGGCCAAAGAAAAATTGAAATTGCTCGGGAATGCGGCTGGTTTGTACTTGTTTACCTTCTACAGCAATACTCACAACAGCTGGGGTCACCTTCTCAAGCATTGGTGCCAAGCTAGGTAACTGTTGGCCATCCACATTCAAAGGTAATGCGGCAGTGGCTTGAACTGGGGCAATAATCGAACCCAAACTCAGAGATAGAACGGTGAGCGCAAGCAGTGGTTTTTTCATCCAATAACTCCTCTTGAAACATGTCTGCCAAAAAGAAATATCCGAACGGTTAGTTCACTTTGTTAATAACTAATATAGGGTCTAGTTCGGACAATCAAAAGGGGAGGCAGTGCACACCCAAGTTAGAGCGAAGGTGAGGTGAAAAAGTTCAAAAAAGGGCCGATACAAATGTATCGGCCCTAGATAGAAGTAAGAGAGGATTATGATGCTTTTGCGGTTACCGCTTCGGGAGCATTAATGATTTCTTTCTCTTGATCCTTCAAAAGACCGGTGGCGCCATTAGCGTAGTCTTTTGGTTGTTCGTTAAACTCTGGTTGATCTTCTGCAATGGTTTCAGACGACATTGCCGTTTTCTTATCAAACGGGTTGTCTTGTTCTGGTAAGTTTGGCAAAAGCTCAGAAGAGGTCTTGGCCATATGTTGGTATAGCTTGGTGTAATCTTTACCTAGGGTGTCCAACATTTCTGCGGTTTGTGCAAAGTGATCGACGAGCTCTTGACGTTGTTGCTCTAATTCAAACTTGGCCGCTTCAAGTTCTTTCTGCACAGACTTTTGTTTTTTGTATTCAGGGGTGGTTAGTCTACTAATGACTACGCCTACGATTGTACCGACCAGCAAACCCACAATGGCATAAATCCAAGGCATAACTGCTCCTTATAGTTGTTTTAACAAGTCTTTTACTACTTAGTTACACGCGGTGCTCGTCCATGTTACTATGGCTTGAACAGCCGATAAAGAAAAATAGCAGTATGTCTTCGGGGACTGATAACTACTTCTCTCTATTCTCAAAGTTGACCCCGAGGTAACCCTTTTCTCTATACCTCTATACGACTTAATACGATGACACCACTACAACAATATCAAAAAGACATAGCAGAACACGGGTTTCAGCGTGATGAAGCTCAGTATCAAGCGGTCGTTGCATTAGACAAGCTTTACCATGCTATCGTTGAATTTCAGTCAGCGCCTGTGCCTCAGCTTTCCAAATGGCAAAAGCTAATGGGGAAAAAAATCGACAAGCCTGAACCACCAAAAGGCCTTTACTTTTGGGGGGGCGTAGGTCGCGGTAAAACCTACCTTATGGATGCATTTTTTGATGCTTTACCGACCCAAAGAAAAATGCGCGTCCACTTCCATCGATTTATGTATCGAGTACATGATGAGTTGAAGCTGTTAGGTGATGTCGAAAATCCGCTATCAAAAGTGGCGGATAAATTTAAAGAAGAAGCCGATGTGGTTTGCTTTGATGAATTTTTTGTTTCCGACATTACTGATGCGATGATCCTTGCAACGCTACTTCAAGAAATGTTCAAGCGGCAGATGATCCTAGTCGCGACTTCAAACATTGAGCCGCAGAACTTATATCGTAACGGTTTGCAAAGAGCGCGCTTTTTGCCCGCGATCGATATGATTTTGGCGCGTTGTGAAGTGTTGAATGTCGATAGTGGCGTTGATTATCGCTTAAGAACGTTAGAACAGGCTGAAATATACCATTACCCGCTTGATGAGCAGGCTAGCATAAACCTTAACAAATATTATCAGCAGCTGACTGGAGAGCGTCAGTTTGTTGCTCATCAAATCGAAGTTAACCACCGTCAACTAGCGGTGATTGAAGCAAGCGACGGGGTGCTGCATGCGTCGTTTGCTCAGTTGTGTCAAACTGCTCGCAGTCAAAATGACTACATTGAATTGTCTCGTATTTACCACACGGTATTACTGGCAGATGTTCAACAAATGAACCGAAAAATCGATGATGCGGCGAGACGCTTTATCGCGCTGGTCGATGAGTTTTACGAGCGCAATGTTAAGTTGATTATTTCTGCTGAAGTGCCAATGGCCGACTTATATACTGATGGGCAGTTAGAGTTCGAATTTAAGCGCTGTTTGTCTCGGCTTACTGAGATGCAAAGTCATGAGTATCTCGCGCGTGAACATTTGGCCTAGATCCAATGGGTTCTTAAAAAAGTGAAGAAAAAATTAGTGATTTGGCGCAAAAAAAGGTGATTTTTTCTTCGCTCTTCTCTATAATCCTGCGACCCACCGTTACTGCAGACCTGATTATCGAAGTTATTTCGAAATTGAAGGTCGAGAGTACCAACGACTCGAAGGGGTGATGACTGGGCTCTTAGACAGTGTGGGAGCACTATTGGGTGTTCCTTTAAAGTTTAAAATTTAATTAACGGGTTATTGTTAGCATGAAAACTTTCGTTGCTAAACCAGAAACTGTAAAACGCGACTGGTACGTTGTAGACGCTGAAGGTAAAACTCTTGGCCGTCTAGCAAGTGAAATTGCATCTCGCCTACGTGGCAAACATAAAGCTGAATACACTCCTCACGTTGACACTGGTGATTACATCATCGTTATCAACGCTGAGAAAGTTGCTGTAACTGGTAACAAAGCTAAGAACAAAGTGTACTACCGTCACTCTGAATTCCCAGGTGGTCTAAAATCTATCACTTTTGAAAAGTTGATCGATCGTAAACCTGAGATGGCTCTTGAGCTTGCAGTTAAAGGCATGCTTCCACGTGGTCCTCTAGGCCGTGCTATGTACCGTAAGCTAAAAGTTTACGCGGGCGCTGAGCACAACCATGTTGCTCAACAACCACAAGTACTAGACATCTAATTGGGGATTTCGAAAATGGCAGAGAATCAATACTACGGCACTGGCCGTCGCAAAAGCTCAGCTGCACGTGTTTTCATTAAACCAGGCAGCGGTAACATTGTAGTAAACAAGCGTAACCTTGACGAATACTTCGGTCGTCCAACAGCACGTATGGTTGTACAACAACCTCTAGAGCTAGTTGAACTAACTGAAAAGCTAGACCTTTACGTAACAGTTAAAGGCGGCGGTATTTCTGGTCAAGCTGGTGCTATCCGTCACGGTATCACTCGCGCGCTTATGGAATACGATGAGTCTCTACGTCCTGCTCTACGCGCAGCTGGCTACGTTACTCGTGACGCTCGTTGCGTTGAACGTAAGAAAGTTGGTCTACGTAAAGCACGTCGTCGTCCACAGTTCTCTAAGCGTTAATTTCCTCTTATCGGGAATTATGCTTTTCAGAGTTACTCTGGAAACTGTGTACCAAAAGCTCGGCTCTATGCCGGGCTTTTTTGTATTTAAAGACATCATACTTGTCTTCAAGCAACGAACAGCCTTCACTTATCATCACACTCCGAGCAGACCTTCTTATTCGTCCTCTTCGTCGAAAGGTTGCCAGTGCCGTTTTATATGTGTGCCTTATTTAACCGCGACTCACCACGCTTTCTCTTGCGATGCAGCATAGATGTATTCATCAACAAGAATGTCTTTGTATCTTATTCTTCCTGTAACATGTTTTAAAATGACTTACGTTCCTTTTTGAGCATTCTGCGTGCTACAAAATTGAAAATATAAACACAGTAAGCTGAACGCGTAATACGAAATATTTCTCTGTGTAATTAACTGAAAACTACCAAGATAAAAGGTTTTATCCGCTTTCAGCGGGGCTTCTATGTGGTGCTTTCTTGTTACAAATCACATCAATTTTTTATAATTCTGCCGCTTTTGTGACGACGCGAGCGATTTGCCTCACAAATGTTACAAAAAGGTAGCTTTATCTTGTCAAAAAGTAGGGTTTTCTTTATCATTTCCCTCCAATAAATAGAACTAAATTCATTATTTGTTAGCCATGCTCTTATAAGCGGAATAATAACGATCCAAAGGGAGCAAATGGGAGAATGTTTGGATGAGCAACGCGCCTTTAAATAACGGTCGCAGGCGTTTTCTAACCGCTACAACGGCAGTTGTTGGTGGGTTAGGGGCAGTCGCCGTCGCCGTGCCTTTTATCAAATCATGGAATCCGAGTGCTAAAGCCAAAGCGGCGGGCGCACCGGTTGAAGTGGATATAAGTAAAATTGAACCAGGTCAGCTGGTTCGTGTTGAGTGGCAGGGAAAACCTGTATGGATTGTTCGCCGCACTCAAAGCGTTCTGGATAACTTAAAATCGATCGGTGATAAGCTTCGCGATCCACAATCTGAAATGGAGCAGCAGCCTGAGTACGCTCAGAATGAGTTTCGTTCGATTAAGGAAGAGTTTTTCGTCGCAGTTGGTTTCTGTACCCACTTAGGTTGTTCACCAACCTATCTACCTGACTCTTTCTCAGAGCAGGTGCAGGGCGTAAGATCTGGCTTCTTCTGTCCTTGTCATGGTTCTAAGTTCGACATGGCTGGTCGAGTGTTCCAAGGAGTACCTGCTCCGTTGAACCTTGTCGTTCCTAAGCACATGTATTTGAGCGATACCAAGCTCATTGTGGGTGTTGATGAGGGAGATGCATAATGCAAGCAATGTTAGATTGGGTTGAAAAGCGTATTCCTGCAATGAATGCTTATAAAAAGCATTTGTCTGAATACCCAATGCCTAAGAACTTCAACTTTTGGTACCTTTTCGGTTCTCTGGCGATGCTGGTTCTTGTTAACCAAATCCTAACGGGTATTTGGCTAACGATGAACTATGTTCCTTCAGGTGACGGTGCATTTGCGTCTATCGAATACATTATGCGTGATGTAGAGTACGGTTGGCTTCTGCGTTACATGCATTCCACTGGCGCGTCAGCGTTTTTCGTTGTTGTGTATCTTCACATGTTCCGTGGTTTGATCTACGGTTCATACCAAAAACCTCGTGAACTGTTGTGGATCTTCGGTATGTTGATCTTCCTAGTTCTCATGGCTGAAGCGTTCATGGGTTACCTACTTCCATGGGGTCAGATGTCATACTGGGGTGCGCAGGTAATCATTTCCCTGTTTGGTGCTATTCCTGTTATCGGTGATGACCTAACACTTTGGATTCGTGGTGACTACATCATCTCTGGTGCAACGCTAAACCGTTTCTTCGCACTACACGTTATTGCACTGCCTATCGTTTTGCTTCTTCTTGTTGTTCTGCACGTATTGGCGCTGCACGAAGTAGGCTCAAACAACCCGGATGGTATCGAAACTAAGCTGCCAAAAGGCTCAATGGGCGACGATTACAAAACGCAATTCAAGTTCCACGATTACTACACGAAGAAATATGACATCATTGATTCGATTCCTTTCCATCCGTACGGCACGGTTAAGGACTTGGTCGGTGTCGCTGGTTTCTTGTTCTTCTTCTGTTACGTGCTGTTCTTTAACCCAGAGATGGGTGGGTACTTCCTTGAGCCGCCTAACTTTGAAGCTGCAAACCCACTGAAGACACCAGAGCATATTGCTCCGGTATGGTACTTCACGCCGTTCTACGCAATCTTACGCGCGGTTCCAGACAAACTATTAGGTGTTATCCTAATGGGCGCGTCAATTGCAGTGCTGTTTGTTCTACCTTGGTTGGATCGTTGTAAAGTTCGTTCATACCGTTACCGTAGCAAACTTCATTTATTGAATATTGTACAGTTCACTATCGCCTTTATCGCTCTGGGTATTTTAGGTGCGTTACCTGCTACACCAACGTACACACTACTATCTCAGATCTTTAGCTTGTGTTACTTCATGTTCTTTGTGTTGCTGTTCTTCTACAGCAAAAATGAAGCAACCAAACCATTACCAGAGAGGGTGACATTCAAATGAAGAAGTGGATTGTAATTCTATTTGCTATGTTGCCATCACTAGCGATGGCAGCTGGGGCCAATGTTCCGCTGGATAAAGCGAATGTTGACCTTACGGATAAAGCTTCGCTACAAAACGGCGCGAAGTTGTTCATGAACTACTGTTTTGCTTGTCACTCTACGCAATACCAGCGTTACGAGCGTGTAGCAACAGACTTGGAAATTCCAACAGACTTAATGAAAGAAAACCTGATTTTCAATCCTGAAGCGAAAATCGGTGATCTAATGGTCAATGCTATGCCACCGAAGCAAGCGGCAAACTGGTTTGGTGCTCCACCACCAGATCTTACGTTGGTTGCACGAGTTCGTGGTGCTGATTGGTTATACACTTACTTACGCTCTTTCTATGTTGATCCATCTCGTCCATTCGGCGTGAACAACATCGTATTCCCGAGTGTTGGTATGCCGCATGTACTTGAAGAGCTACAGGGCATCCCGACGCCGATTTACGATACGAAAATCGTAGATGGCGAAGAAGTACAAGTTGTTGTTGGTACTGAAACCGATGGCACGGGTGAGCTGAGTGAAGGCGAATATGACAAAGCGGTTGGCGATCTCGTTAACTTCTTAGTTTATTCAGGTGACCCAGTGCAGCTTGAGCGTCATGCTTTAGGCTGGTGGGTAATGGGCTTCTTAGTGCTTCTAACCATCGTTGTTGTGATGCTCAAGAAAGAGTATTGGCGCGATGTGCATTAATTGTGCTAAAATACCGTGCTAATTCCCAATTTTAATTGATGTACAATGGAGGCTTAGCCTCCATTGTTTTTATTTGTAAGTGTACTGGAGGGCTCCATGGCTGTAGCTGCCAATAAACGTTCTGTGATGACTCTTTTCTCAAGTGCATCAGATTTGTATAGCCATCAGGTTCGCATTGTACTAGCTGAAAAAGGCGTAAGTGTTGAAGTTGAGCTTGTTGACGAAGCAAACCTTCCTGCTGAGCTTGTTGAGCTAAACCCATATAAATCAGTGCCAACTCTTGTTGACCGTGAGCTAGCTCTTTACGATTCAAAAATCATCATGGAGTACTTGGACGAGCGTTTCCCTCATCCACCTCTAATGCCGGTTTACCCTGTTGCTCGTGGCAACAGCCGCTTGATGATGTACCGTATCGAACGCAACTGGTATTCACTCGCTGAAAAAGTGATGAAAGGTAATGCGGAAGAATCAGAAAAAGCACGCACAAAGCTGCGTAATGATCTTCTGACGTTAGCGCCAATTTTTGCTGAATATGAGTACTTCATGAGCGAAGAATTCAGCTTGATCGATTGTTACCTAGCTCCACTATTGTGGCGTTTGCCTCAACTTGGTATCGATCTTGTTGGCCCTGGTTCAAAAGAAATCAAGGTATACATGAACCGCGTATTTGAACGTGATTCGTTCCTTGCTTCTTTGACTGAAGCTGAACGTGAAATGCGCCTAGTTCGCTAAGCGATTTAAAACACGTTATGGATATTGCAAAAATGACTGCTCGCCGCCCGTATATGCTTCGCGCATTTTACGACTGGTTAGTAGACAATGACTTGACTCCTCACTTGGTTGTGGATGCAACAATGCCAGGGGTGCGTGTCCCGGTTGAATTTATTCAAGATGGTCAAATTATTTTGAATATTGCGCCACGTGCAGTGGGTAATCTTGAGTTAGGTAATGATGCGATTACCTTCCATGCTCGCTTTAGCGGTCGTCCGCACTCAGTGATCGTGCCTGTGTATGCTGTTCAAGCTATTTATGCACGTGAGAATGGTGCTGGTACTATGTTTGAACCAGAAGAAGCGTACACTCACATCGAAGAAGAAGCGATGACCGAGGAAGAATCATCCCCATCGTTCACAACGGTTAGCGATGAGCCTTCTGAGTTAGTTTCTGATTCAGATGCCGAAGAGGACGACGCTCCTCGACCAAAAGGCAAACCAAGCTTAAGAGTGATTAAATAATAAAAAAGCAGCGTTACGCTGCTTTTTTCTTTTTAACTTGTTGAAGATGATTTCAAGCCAGACTTTGGAAATTACTCACTAATCGTAAAGACTTCGACGTTCTCTTCATTTTCTGTGCTTGCCTCACTTTCTATTGTTTGTACACCGTCACTCGGTAAGTCCACTTCAACAGGCTCCATTTCGCCGTATTGGAACCCTTTAATGACTTGTTTTACGCCTGAGATATTACGTGCGATTTCTGTCGCTCGATCGCCTTGCTCTGGCGTGACATAACCAAACAGAAAAACGTCGCCATCTTCGGTGATCACTTTAACCTTAACACCATTAAGCTCAGAATCAGTAAGCAAAGCTGACTTTACTTTGGTTGTGATCCAGCTGTCATTGCTAATCTGGGTAACAGTGAGTGGCTCTTTTTGTTTGATTTGATTGTGTATGACTTTTACACCACTAACTTCTCGAGCCCTTCGCTCTAAAGCAAGGATAAGGTCTTGTGTCGGAGCTTGTCCCATAAGGACTACAGTCCCATTATATGAACTGGCAACGACACGAACTTCACCTTTAAACGGTGCTTTATTGCCGATCGCCGCAACTTCGAATTCGATGTTATTGTCCTGCCAGATTTGTTTTGTCGTGCGTGTGTCCGTGACAATATTCGCTGTGGTTGCTGCACCTGCGATAAACAAACCTGCGCAACCACTTAAACTCAATGCTGTTAATAAGATAACAAGGCTACGTATCATAATTCTGACTCTCAGTCTTGGTTACTCTTCGTGAGCAGGGAAAAGCACTTGGTCAATAAGATCACAAAGGCAATGGAGTGTTACCATATGTACTTCGTGAATACGTGCAGTGCGGTGTGATGGAATACGAATTTCGACGTCGTTCTCACCGAGCAGTCCTGCCATCTCTCCGCCATCTTTTCCTGTTAGCGCGATAATCGTCATGTCTCGAGTTACGGCTGCTTCCATCGCTTTGATAATATTTTTACTGTTACCGCTAGTCGACATGGCAAGCAAAATGTCGCCTGGTTGACCAAACGCTCGTACCTGTTTTGAGAAGATTTCCTGGTAGTGGTAATCGTTGGCCACTGCGGTTAGGGTGGTATTATCGGCGGTTAAGGCCATTGCTGGTAGGCTAGGGCGCTCAGTTTCAAAACGGTTTAAAAGACAAGAAACAAATTGTTGAGCGTTTGAAGCACTGCCGCCATTACCACAACATAAAATTTTATTGCCATTAAGCAGGCTCGACACCATCGCTTGAGCTGCATGAGTAATGGCATCAGGCAGCGCCTCTGCTGCTGCGATTTGAATTTGAATACTTTCTGTAAAGCTGTCTTTAATGCTGTCTAGCATCGCTTATCCTTCAGAGATTGCGTTTTCTATCCAGTTGATATCTCGCCCATTATCATGAATGGCGATGACATCAAATCGATAATCGATATTGTGTTTTAAGCGCTTTTGTTGGCTAAGCCAAACTTGTGCTGTTTTGACTAGCTTGCGCATTTTAGCGTGCGTCACCATTTCTGCTGCCGAGCCAAAGTGATTGTTCTTACGGTATTTGACTTCAACAAACACAATAGTTTCACCTTGTTGGAAGATTAAATCAATCTCACCGACCTTAGTCAGAAAATTTTGTTCAATAAAGTTTAAGCCCTGGCGTTGTAAATATTGCTTCGCCAGAGCTTCATATTGATTTCCGATTTGGCGCTTGCTAAAGAGCCCCACGCTCAGCCCAGCTTAGCTCACGCTGTACAACACAATTATTGTCGATACTTAAAATACCGGTTTGGCCGCCAACTGAGTAGCCCGGAACGACCTTCATTTGTGGCAGCTCCCCAATCAATTTATACGCATCCATACCCAGTGCTTTCAAACGTTTTTCCATGTTAGATTGCTCTGACCACAGCTCGTTCATTTCAGCGGTCACGCTAGGGTCTGGGTCAATCAGTAATGGGATATCGCTGTAGATGATGCCTGTTAGATCTTCGTAAGTCGCGCCGCCACTGTTGCTACGCGAGCTAGAGAAAATTTGTGGCGCTTTGGCGTCTGGGTTAATCGCTACCTCAATAAACGGCTTGATCAAAGTCAGTTCCGTGCTTCTAGCAACAATATAAACCGCATCGACATCACGACGGCTACGTGGCTGTGTTTCAAGCTTGATACGCATTAGTGATTGCATCTGAGCAATACGTTGTTTGCTTTCTTGTAGGCCAAATACTTCATTGATGTCTTTTTGAAGTTGGCGCTTGTCGCCAAAATAACTTGCTGCGACTTTATTAGAGCTGTACTTGCGCCATTCTTTGTTGAATGCTTCAGTTACGCGCTCACCAAAGCTGCCCTTTGGTGCCAGAATCAGAGGGAAGTTATAGCCTTCGCTGAACAAGTGTTTCGCTGCCTGTGCGGCTTCTTGTTCTGGTGATAATGCCAAGTAGCAAATATTGCTATCTGGTTGCACATCTTCGGGAATATTTAGCGCAAGGGCTGGAATCGTAGGACCATTTTCTGAGCCATCCATGGTTGTGTGCAATAGCTCAACGTTCTCTTTTTCTAGAGGACCAACAACAAAATCGATGTTTTCATTGATCAAACGTTGTTTAATTTGGTCGGCGTTATACGCATTAGTGTCTATTACCGTGAGGGTAGCGCTTGGATCACGGTTACGATCATTCATCATCGCAAACACAAAACCATCACGAATTAATTGCGCTTGTGGCGAGAATTTACCAGTAAGCGGCAGTAACAAAGCGGTGTTGTTTGGTTTAACTATGTCTAGAGAGAGAATGTTTTGAATCTCTTCTGGTGTGTAGATAGCGGCTGGATGCGATGGGTTCTCGTTTAACCAGCGTTCGAGGGTATTTTTTAGTTGGGATAAGTTGCCCGACAGCGTTTTCGCATAAATAGCGAGTTGTAGCCAACCATCCAAAACATCTTCATTTGGCTCTGTTTCTAATGAGGTCAGTTCGTACTCGGAGTAGCTGCCAAAGTTCATCCAAATACGGCTAGAAATCTCTCTCTGCTCCGCGGACGATGCATATTGGCCAAATGCAACCAGTTGGCGGTTTGCCTCAAACGCTTGGTTAAGACCTTGATAAGCGTCGGCACGCATCAAGTAGTAGTCTTTCCATTGCTCATTTGGCAACTTCCACCAAGGTTTAAAATTCAACAATTGCAGCAATTGAGAGTAATTACCCTGTTTTTGCTGTATGGTCGCACGCGCTAGTTGCCACTCTGCTTGCTGAACTTCGGTTAACTGTTGACGAGCTAGGCGCTTGATCAACATTTCTGCTTGATCAAACTGGTTTGCTTGAATCGCGGCTTTGGTTGCCATGATCAACCAGTCATTTTGTAAACTGCCTTCCGTGCTATCAGCTTGGATCATATAGTTCTGAACAGACTGAGTAGGCTCAAGTGTTACATCAACGCCATCAGGCTGTCTTGGACCTGAAGAACAGGCGGCGAGCGTAATTGCTAGTGCAACAGGAGTAAGTATGCGTGGTACACTGAGTCTCTTATGGTTAATCATTGCCGTGAGTTCTCTATAATTTTGTACAAAATTGTCTCTATATTAATCGTTGAAGTGATGGTAAACAAATGACAGATAAAAATAAGTTGCCGAATGAGGGGCCAACTCTCTATATCGTACCGACTCCAATCGGAAATTTAGCGGATATCACCCAACGTGCTATCGAAATTCTGTCGACTGTGGACATCGTTGCCGCTGAGGATACTCGACATACGGGCAAATTACTGTCTCACTTCAATATTCAAACCAAAACTTTTGCTCTACATGACCACAATGAGCAGCAAAAAGCACAAGTTTTGGTAGAAAAGCTGCTTTCCGGTCAGTCTATCGCATTAGTTTCTGACGCTGGTACGCCACTTATCAGCGACCCAGGATACCATTTGGTGACAAAATGTCGTCAAGCGGGCGTTAGAGTTGTGCCTCTTCCAGGTGCTTGTGCGGTCATTACGGCGTTAAGTGCCTCTGGCTTGCCATCGGATCGCTTTAGCTTCGAAGGTTTTTTACCACCGAAAAGCAAAGGTCGTAAGGATAAATTCCTAGAGATTGCTTCGGTAGAGCGTACGTGTATTTTTTACGAGTCACCGCACCGTATTTTAGACTCTCTACAAGACATGTTAGACGTTCTTGGCCCAGATAGAGAAGTTGTGTTGGCAAGAGAGCTAACAAAAACCTTTGAAACCATTCAAGGCATGCCGTTAGGTGAGCTGATTGAATGGGTGAAAAGTGACGATAACCAACAGCGTGGTGAAATGGTATTGTTGGTACATGGCCATCGTGAAACAACAGACGACTCACTACCTGAAGAGGCTTTACGCACGTTAGGGATTTTGACCAAAGAGCTGCCTTTGAAAAAAGCAGCTGCTTTGGTGGCAGAAATACATAACTTGAAGAAGAATGCGCTATATAAATGGGGCTTAGAAAACTTAGACTAAGTGCCGCTAGCGAGATAAATGGTCAATGAGGGCTGATGTTTAGGCATCGGCCTTTTTATTATCTATTTTTGGCACGTTGACTAAAAAGTCATCACTTAGTGCATTCATTTCATCATATCTGTGATCTAACTAGACTCTGAAGTGAGAACTCTATACAATCCGCCCTCGGAGCTGACTGGGTAGTCGCTGCTTTGTTGATGTCCTTCGGGAGACTGACGTCGAAGTCCCTTTGGGAGACTGACGTTGACGTCCTTCGGGAGACTGACAAAGGGGAGGAAAGTCCGGGCTTCATAGAGCAAGGTGCCAGGTAACGCCTGGGGGGCGCAAGCCTACGACAAGTGCAGCAGAGAGAAGACCGCCGATGGCCCGTAAGGGTACAGGTAAGGGTGAAAGGGTGCGGTAAGAGCGCACCGGACGACTAGCAATAGTTCGTAGCAGGGTAAACTCCACCTGAAGCAAGACCAAATAGGCCTCCACATTGCGTTGCTCGCGTAAGGAGGCGGGTAGGTTGCTCGAGCCAGTGAGTGATTGCTGGCCTAGACGAATGGCTACCGCCGTGCAAGCGGAACAGAACCCGGCTTATGTGTCGGCTCCACCTATTCGAGACCCATCTCTACTTCGGTAGTGATGGGTTTTTTGCATTTAATTGACGCAAACTATGTCATTACCAATAAACTTGGCGTAAATCACGTCTAACTTTAGACTTGTGGTGGCGATGATGTAGGAAATCAGTACACTAAAGAATCGCTTCAAGATCATTCAACGAGAAAGCTATGACCGAAACCTTCCAACATATTTCCGTGTTATTAAATGAATCCATTGATGGCTTAGCTATCAAACCAGACGGCGTCTATATTGATGGAACATTTGGCCGTGGCGGTCACAGCCGGACAATTCTATCTAAACTCGGTGAAAATGGCCGACTGTACAGTATCGACCGTGACCCTCAAGCGATCGCTGAGGCAGGCAAAATCAATGACCCTCGCTTCACCATTATTCATGGTCCATTTTCTGGTATTGCTGAGTATGCTGAAGAGTATGGGCTAGTTGGAAAAGTGGATGGTGTTCTTCTGGATTTAGGCGTTTCTTCTCCTCAGTTAGACGACGCAGAGCGTGGCTTTAGCTTTATGAAAGATGGTCCGCTAGATATGCGTATGGACCCGACATCAGGTATTCCAGTATCTCAATGGTTGATGGAAGCAGACCTCGATGATATCACTTGGGTCATTCGCGAGTTCGGGGAAGATAAACATGCGCGCCGTATTGCAAAAGCGATTGTTGCCTACCGTGAAGATGAAGAAAATGAGCCAATGGTTCGCACTGGTCAGCTGGCAAAATTGATTTCAGATGCCGCACCGAAAAGTTTTAAAGAGAAAAAACACCCTGCGACTCGTGCTTTCCAGGCTTTTCGTATTTACATCAACAGTGAGTTAGAAGAAATTGATACGGCACTTAAAGGCGCGGCGAGCATTCTTGCTCCTGAAGGCCGTTTATCTGTGATTAGCTTCCACTCTCTGGAAGACCGTATGGTCAAACGTTTTATCCGTAAAGAGAGCAAAGGGCCTGAAGTGCCACACGGTATTCCAATGACGGAAGAGCAAATTCGTGCTCTTGGTAGTGCGAATATGAAAGCGGTGAGCAAAGCGATTAAACCAAGCAAACAAGAAATTGAAATGAACCCTCGCTCGCGCAGCTCTGTGTTAAGAATTGCGGAAAAGCTTTAATTATTATGACGAAATCCACTCCTAATCTTGCTAAGTTGATTGCAACAGATCTCCTCACTGTTGGTCGCTGGCCATTACTGTTGTTGCTATTGATCGTGGCATCGGCAATGGGAGTGGTATTTGCTACCCACCATGCGCGTCAAGCGATTACCGAGAAAGACCATACGTTGGTTGAACGAGAACGATTAGATAGCGAATGGCGTAACTTAATGTTGGAAGAAACTGCCCTCGCGGAACACAGTCGTGTTCAAGACCTTGCCAAAAAAGAACTTGAAATGAAACGACCTGATGGCGATAAAGAAGTGGTTGTCACGCTCAAATGATTAGAAAAAAATCCAACACGAAACAAGCCAATAAGCGTAAACCTGTAGCAAAAGAGAAAGCGGCTACGGGGGATAAGAAAACCGATAACAAAGCAGTGAAAGTGGCGGTCGAAGAATCTTTCTTGATTCGTTGGCGCTTCCATCTATTACTGTTTTTTGTTTTTTGTGCATTTGCCCTTTTGGTGGCACGCGTAGCCTACATCCAAATCATTGAGCCAGATAACCTGATTAAACAAGGTGACCTACGTTCGGTTCGTGTTAAATCCATTCCTTCTGCTCGCGGTATTATTTCGGATCGAAATGGTGAGCCGCTTGCTGTCAGTGTACCGGTTGAGGCGGTTTGGGCAGATCCTGCCACGATATTTAAAGAAAACGCGTTAAGCCAGACCAAAAGTTGGCATGCATTAGCGGATGTTCTTGGTATTGACCGACAAGGGTTAATAGACAAAATCAAGCGCAATGAAAAACGCCGCTTTATCTACTTGCAGCGCCAGGTCAGTCCGGCCATGGCGAACTATATTCGTGAGCTAAAGCTGCCAGGTGTTGGCCTTAAGTCGGAATCTCGTCGTTATTATCCTGCAGGTGAGGTTAGTGCTCATTTAGTCGGTGTAACAGGCATTGACGGGCATGGCCTAGAAGGTGTGGAGCGTAGCTACGATGAGTGGCTCACTGGCGCGGCGGGTAAGAAAACTATTCGTAAAGACCGTTATGGTCGTGTTGTGGAAAACATTGCTTGGCAAGACAAGCAAGAAGGTAAATCACTTCAGTTAACCATCGATCAGCGCCTACAGGCGATCGCGTATCGTGCGATTAAGCAAGCCGTTGCGGACCACCGCGCCACTTCAGGTTCCGTTGTCATGTTGGATGTAAAAACGGGCGCCGTATTGGCCATGGTTAATGCTCCTTCTTACAACCCTAACAATCGTAGCGATTGGCAAAGCTATCAAATGCGTAACCGAGTGATCACGGACTCAATGGAGCCTGGTTCGACCATTAAGCCTTTCGTTATTTTAGCCGCCTTAGAAAATGGGATAGCCGATAAAGATACCATCGTAGATACCGGTAATGGTGTCCTACGTTTAGGTGGTAGTCGAGTCAGAGATGTCTCTCGCGTAGGCAAAGCGAGCTTGACCACGATCCTTAAAAAGTCGAGTAATATCGGTGTGACGAAGCTAGCAATGCAAATGCCGGTAGAGGCGCTTCTTGGGCTGTACAGTTCAGTGGGTTTTGGTGAGCTTTCTGGCCTAAACCTAGTTGGGGAAGTGACGGGTATTTTTCCTACACGAACTCGTTGGTCGCCAATTGAACGCGCCACGATTGCGTTTGGTTACGGTCTATCAATTACACCAATCCAGCTAGCCCATGCTTATGCGACGCTTGGAAACCTTGGCAAATACGAGCCTATTCATATTATTGAAAGCAATGATCATGACATGTCACGTCAAGTGGTGAGTGCGAAGTATGCGCGTCAAGTATTAGACATGTTGGAAACCGTAACTCAAAAAGGGGGCTCGGCTCGCAGAGCGGCAGTTCCTGGTTATCGAGTAGGAGCGAAAACGGGTACATCACGTAAAGCTTCTGCCGGTGGGTACAGCGACGAGTACATCACCTACACGGCTGGGCTTGCTCCGGTTAGCGATCCGCGAATTGCTTTAGTAGTGATCGTAAATGAGCCTCAAGGCGATGACTACTATGGTGGTTCGGTAGCGTCTCCTGTCTTCTCTGAAATCATGAAAGGCGCGCTACAAATACTCAATGTTGCACCTGACGAAAACAAATTCCAACAGTAAGCCCTGTGGTTTACTGAGCAAACAAAATTAAGAAAACCTGAGCCAAAGCTCGGAGAACAAATATGACTAAAGCCATCAGTATGGACGTGCTGCTTTCCCCTTGGGTGGATTGCCCTAGCTTATCGTCCGTTCTTGTTTCTGAATTGGAGCTCGACAGCCGAAGAGTTCAACCTGGAACCACGTTTGTAGCAGTGATTGGCCATGTTGTGGATGGGCGTAAATTCATTGCCTCTGCAATTGAGCAAGGTGCAAATGCAGCCCTGGCGCAAGCCTGCGATGTCAAAACACATGGTACGGTGGAAATCATTGATGATGTTCCCGTCATTTACATTGATAGGTTGGACCAACGTTTATCCGCAATTGCTGGAAAGCTTTATGCTTACCCTGATATGGATTTGATTGGTGTCACCGGCACCAACGGCAAAACCACCATTACCCAGTTAATAGCGCAATGGCTAGAACTGCTTGACCATAAAGCGGCGGTAATGGGAACAACAGGAAATGGCTTCCTCAATAACTTGCAACAAGCTGCGAATACAACGGGGAATGCCGTTGAAATTCAGAAAACGCTCTCCTCTCTCGCAAATCAACAAGCCACATACACCGCGCTAGAAGTATCTTCCCATGGCCTGACGCAAGGTCGTGTCAAAGCATTATCATTTGCGGCGGGCGTGTTTACTAACTTAAGTCGTGACCATCTTGATTACCATGGCACGATGGAAGAGTATGCCAATGCAAAGCTTGGGTTGTTCACGCAACACCAATGTGAACGTGCCATTATCAATGTTGATGATGAAGTAGGTCATCAATGGGCGTCGCAGTTAAGTAATGCGGTCGCTGTTTCGCTCAAACCGAACACTGAATTTGAAAGCGCAATTTGGGCGACGGAAGTCAGTTACGCGGAGTCAGGGATTACTATTAAGTTCGATGGTAAATTTGGCTCAGGTGAATTGCACGCGCCATTGATTGGTGAGTTTAATGCAACCAACTTAATGCTCGCTTTTGCGACCTTATTAAGCTTAGGTAAAGAGAAACAAGCGTTACTCGAAACCGCAGGTCAACTGCAACCTGTACTCGGCCGAATGGAGTTATTCCAAACTGAGGATCGTGCCAAAGTCGTGGTCGATTATGCCCATACTCCTGATGCTTTAGAAAAAGCGCTGCAAGCTTTACGAGTTCATTGTGAAGGCCAGCTGTGGGCTATTTTTGGCTGCGGTGGCGATCGCGATGCAGGTAAGCGCCCAATGATGGCGGAAATTGCAGAGCGTCTAGGCGACAGAGTGGTGTTGACTGACGATAACCCACGCAGCGAAGACCCGGTTCAGATTGTGAAAGACATGTTAGCTGGGCTGTCAAAACCTGCTGAAGCGATTGTTCAGCATGACCGCTTCAAAGCACTGTCTTATGCCATTGAAAATGCTTCGCCAAACGACATTATCTTGTTAGCTGGGAAGGGTCATGAAGATTATCAGATTCGTAATGGCGAAACGATTCATTACTCCGACCGCGAGTCCGCAATGCAACTTTTAGGATTGACCTCATGATCAAAGTAACGTTATCTCAAATTGCAGACATCACTCGTGGCGAGCGATTCGGCGACGATCTACTTATCGACGCGGTTTCTACTGATACACGAGCGATTGAGCGTGGGGCTCTATTTGTGGCGTTAGTAGGGGAGCGCTTTGATGCGCACAACTTTTGCCAACAAGCGGTAGATGCAGGTGCCGGTGCTTTACTCGTGGAAAAACGCTTAGATGTGAATGTGCCGCAAATTGTGGTGTCGGATACCAAACTTGCATTGGGTGAGTTTGCTTCTTGGGTGCATCAAGCATGCCAAACACCTACCGTTGCCATCACCGGAAGTTGCGGTAAAACGACCGTAAAAGAAATGGTTGCGAGTATCCTGCAATTGAAAGGCAAAGTGCTATTCACGGCGGGTAACTTCAATAATGATATTGGTGTTCCGTTGACATTATTACGCTCACAGCAGGATGATGATTATGCCGTGATTGAGCTTGGTGCTAACCATATAGGTGAAATTGCTTACACGACTCAGTTAGTAAAACCAGATATCGCGTTAGTGAACAATGTAGCAGCCGCTCACCTTGAAGGCTTTGGTTCTATCGATGGCGTGAAACAAGCCAAAGGTGAAATCTACCAAGGCCTTTCAGCTGGTGGTATTGCGATTGTTAACCTAGACAGCAATGGTGAAGCCAAGTGGGATGAAGTGTTAGCAGATAAGAAAGTCATTACTTTTTCACAAAGTAATACTGATGCAGACTTCTTCGCTTCTAACATCGTATTGAACGCCGCAGGTGAAGCAAGCTTTGACTTACATATCGCAGCAAGCTCACAAGAAATTGAACTGTCTCTGGGTATTATAGGTCAACACAACGTTGCGAATGCGATCGCTGCTTCTATTATTGCGTTACAAATGGGCGCCACATTAGAAGAGGTTCGCGCTGGCCTTAAACATTTGAACAAAGTGAAAGGTCGCGTCGAGGTTGAAGCGCTGAGCGAAAAGATAAAATTGATTGACGACAGCTACAACGCGAGCGTGCCAGCCATGAAAGCGGCAGTTGATTTATTGGCCGCTTTCCCAGGTCAACGCTGGCTGATTTTAGGTAATATGGCGGAATTGGGCGAGGAAAGTCTTGCACTTCATCGTCAAGTCGGGGAACATGCTGCCCCACAAAAATTTGAACATGTTCTCACATATGGTGCAGACGCCAAGGTGATCAGTGATCTTTGCCAAGGCATTCATTTTGAGACGCACCAAGAGATGATTGAATACATCAAGCAGCATCTAGACCAAGCCGTTCCTGAAAACCATACGATATTGGTGAAAGGAGCGAACGGTGCACGTATGTTTGAAGTCGCTGCTGCTTTGAAGGAGTATTATTAATGATTATTTGGCTTGCCGAGCTGCTACAGCCATACCTGTCTTTTTTCCGATTGTTTGAATACTTGTCTTTTCGAGCAATCCTAAGCGTATTAACCGCTCTAGGTCTGTCATTATGGATGGGACCAATCATGATCAAGCGTTTGCAAATGCTGCAAATTGGTCAGGTAGTGCGTAACGAAGGTCCTGAATCTCACTTTAGTAAGCGTGGTACCCCAACAATGGGCGGTATCATGATCTTAGCGGCCATCTCAATCACGATTTTGCTATGGACAGACTTATCCAACCCTTACGTATGGGCGGTGCTGACAGTCTTACTTGGCTACGGTGCGGTCGGATTTGTTGATGATTATCGTAAAGTGGTACGCAAAAATACCGATGGCTTGATCGCGCGTTGGAAGTACTTCTGGCAGTCGTTGATCGCGTTTGTCGTCGCTTTCGCATTGTATGCTTACGGTAAAGACACAGCAGCAACTCAGCTAGTGGTGCCATTCTTTAAAGACATCATGCCGCAGCTTGGTTTGATGTATATCATTCTGACTTACTTTGTCATTGTAGGTACAAGTAACGCGGTTAACCTGACTGATGGTCTAGACGGTTTGGCAATCATGCCAACGGTTCTTGTTGCAGCAGGCTTCGCGGTTATTGCATGGGCGACCGGTAACGTTAACTTCTCTGAATACCTTCATATACCATACTTACCACATGCTTCTGAGTTAGTTGTCGTATGTACAGCAATCGTAGGTGCAGGCCTTGGTTTCTTGTGGTTTAACACTTACCCAGCACAAGTGTTCATGGGCGATGTAGGTTCACTAGCGCTTGGCGGGGCATTGGGCACCATTGCTGTTCTAGTTCGTCAAGAGTTGGTGTTGGTGATCATGGGTGGCGTATTTGTGATGGAAACGCTATCAGTCATCCTACAGGTAGGTTCTTACAAATTACGTGGTCAGCGCATTTTCCGTATGGCACCAATTCACCACCACTACGAATTGAAAGGTTGGCCAGAACCTCGTGTAATCGTGCGCTTCTGGATTATTTCTATGGTTCTTGTTCTGATTGGTCTTGCGACATTGAAAGTGCGTTAATCGCACTTTCCAAGAATAAGATTTACAGTGTGATCAAATATGGAACGTTGGCAAAACATACATAGTGTTGTCGTCGTAGGGCTCGGTATTACCGGGCTCTCTGTCGTTAAACACCTAAGAAAAAATCAGCCACAACTTGTGGTCAAAGTCATTGATACTCGTGTAAACCCTCCAGGTGCAGAGCGCTTGCCGGAAAGTGTTCAACTGCATAGTGGTGGTTGGAATACGGACTGGCTTTCTGACGCGGATCTTATCGTGACCAACCCTGGTATTGCGCTAGCGACACCAGAGATCCAAGCCGTATTAGCAAAAGGTACGGCAGTAGTAGGTGATATCGAGTTATTCGCTTGGGCGGTGCAGAAACCGGTGATTGCGATTACGGGCTCAAACGGTAAGAGCACAGTAACCGACCTCACAGGTGTGATGGCTAAGGCTGCAGGTTTGGATGTTGGCGTTGGTGGTAACATCGGTGTGCCTGCTCTGGACTTGTTAGAACAAGACGCAGACCTATATGTACTCGAACTCTCGAGCTTCCAGTTAGAAACGACGTCAAGCTTAAAGCTCAAAGCCGCTGCGTTTCTGAATCTTTCTGAAGATCATATGGATCGTTATCAAGGCATGTCTGACTATCGACAAGCCAAGTTGCGTATTTTTAACCATGCTGCTCTTGCGGTCGTGAACCGTGATGATCAAGACACCTTCCCAGACGCAGAGATGCCATTGGTGACATTTGGCAGCGACAATCAGGACTTTGGTCTCGAGGTGGATGGCAACCGTACTTGGCTGCTCGATCACGGTCAACGAGTTGTCGCAAGTGATGAGATTAAGTTGGTTGGTAAGCACAACTTATCTAACGCTCTGGTTGCTTTAGCGCTATTAAAAGCTGCGGACGTAAACTATCACAAAGCATTGAATGCACTTAAAAATTACACGGGACTGACACACCGATGCCAGGTGGTTGCGGATAATCAAGGCGTCAAATGGGTGAATGACTCTAAAGCAACTAATATTGCCAGCACTATGGCTGCGCTATCTGGTTTGGAATCGACAGGCAAGCTCTACTTACTCGTTGGTGGTGTTGGCAAAGGTGCTGACTTCTCGCCATTAAAACCGATCTTCGCGACGCTTAACTTGCAACTGTGTTGCTTTGGCGCTGATGGCGATGAATTTATGCCACTGCATGAATCTGCAATACGTTTCGACACTATGGAAGATGTGATTCAACAAGTATCTTCGCAGTTAAAACCAGGTGATATGGTGATGCTGTCTCCTGCATGTGCTAGCTTTGATCAATTCGACAACTTTATGGCAAGAGGTGATGCTTTCGCTGCTCTTGCTCAGAAATATGCATAATTAAAGGTTACACACTTCGTGGGTTTAGGTAACGTTAAACGCAGTATTGGCAATTGGCTCAAGCATCCAGCCCCAGAGGCGATGTTTGATCGCCAGTTAGTGTGGATTGCACTGGGTTTGATGTTGACTGGTTTGGTCATGGTAACCTCTGCATCATTTCCAATCAGCTCTCGATTAACGGAACAGCCGTTCCACTTTATGTTTCGTCATGCGACGTTTCTCGTGCTGGCGTTAGGGACCTCCGCTGTTATTTTGCAAGTGCCTTTGCAAGAGTGGTTTAAGAAGAGCCATTACTTACTTTGGGCTTCTTTCGCACTGTTGATCATCGTGCTCTTGGCGGGTAAGTCGGTTAATGGTGCGTCTCGTTGGATTCCCCTTGGGCTGTTTAACCTTCAGCCAGCGGAAGTCGCGAAGCTATCGCTGTTTATCTTCATGTCTGGTTACTTAGTTCGAAAGCAAGACGAAGTACGACAAACGTTCTTTGGTGGCTTTATGAAGCCAATCATGGTGTTTGCCTTCTTCGCAGTATTACTACTTGGTCAGCCAGACTTGGGGACGGTCGTCGTGATGCTGGTCACGCTGTTTGGCATGCTTTTTATCGCAGGTGCAAAACTAACCCAGTTTCTCGCCTTGATGGTGGCAGGTATCGGCGCTGTGGTAGGTTTGATTCTCGTCGAGCCATACCGTATGCGACGAGTAACCTCCTTCCTTGACCCGTGGGAAGATCCATTTGGCAGTGGCTATCAGTTGACTCAGTCTTTGATGGCGTTTGGTCGTGGTGAATGGTTCGGACAAGGTCTCGGTAATTCAATTCAAAAACTGGAATATCTACCGGAAGCGCATACCGACTTTGTGTTTGCCGTACTTGCTGAAGAGCTTGGTTTCGTAGGCGTAGTGCTGGTCTTAATGCTGATTTTTAGCTTGGTGCTAAAAGCGGTTTACATCGGCAAGCGTGCATTTGAAGAAGGCGAAATGTTCGGAGGTTATCTGGCTTTCGGAATTGGTATTTGGTTTGCGTTTCAAACCTTGGTTAATGTTGGAGCTGCCGCCGGTATTGTTCCAACTAAAGGTTTAACACTTCCACTCATCAGTTATGGTGGTTCTAGTCTAATAATTATGTCCGTCGCAGTGTCCATACTACTGCGTATCGATTACGAATGCCGCTTGAAACGCGAGCAACAACAATCAGAACAACAAGCTAATGAAACAAAATAAACGTTTGATGGTGATGGCTGGTGGTACTGGCGGTCACGTATTCCCAGGTTTGGCGGTAGCAAAACAGCTTCAAGAACAAGGTTGGGAGATCCGTTGGTTAGGTACGGCGGATCGAATGGAAGCGGATTTGGTGCCAAAACATGGCATTGAAATCGACTTTATCAAAGTGAAAGGGTTACGAGGTCAAGGCGTTAAACGTCTTCTTGCAGCACCATTTCAAATTATCAATGCCATTATGCAGGCTCGTGCTCACATGAAACGCTGGCAGCCAGACGCAGTGCTTGGTATGGGCGGTTATGTTAGCGGCCCGGGTGGTATTGCTGCTTGGATGAGTGGTATTCCTGTTGTTCTGCATGAACAAAATGCAGTAGCAGGTTTAACGAACCAATGGTTATCGAAAATCGCTAAGAAGGTTTTTCAGGCTTTCCCAGGCGCTTTTCCAAATGCCGAAGTGGTTGGGAACCCAGTTCGTGAAGACGTGACTCAATTAGCAGCGCCAACTGAGCGCATGCAAGAGCGCCAAGGTCCAATTCGCATTTTGGTGATGGGTGGCAGCCAAGGCGCACGTATTCTTAACCAAACTCTGCCAGAAGTGATGTCGAAATTGGGCGAAGATTACTGTATTCGTCATCAAGCGGGTAAAGGTGCCGCCGAAGAAGTGAATGCAGCATACCAAGCTAATGGTGTGGTAAATGCAGAAGTAATGGAATTCATTGATGACGTTGCAGAAGCTTACGCATGGGCTGACCTTTTAGTTTGTCGCTCTGGAGCGTTAACCGTATCTGAAGTCTCGGCGGCAGGTGTAGGCGCTATTTTTGTTCCATTCATGCACAAAGACCGCCAGCAAGCACTTAATGCAGACCACTTGGTGGATTGCGGCGCGGCGAAAATGATTGAACAACCAGATTTAACCGTTGAGTCTCTGACTCTGCAGATCCAACAATTGGATCGCCAAGCTTTACTTACAATGGCTGAGCAAGCGCGTGGCGCTGCAAAATTGAATGCTGACCGAGTTGTCGCACAAGCCATTGTCGCTTTGACCGAAAAGCGTTAACCGAATTATTGAGAATAGAATTGATGACAATCCAACATACACAAGACTTAGCTCAGATTCGCGCAATGGTGCCAGAGATGCGCCGCGTGAAATCCATCCACTTCATCGGTATTGGTGGTGCGGGCATGAGCGGCATTGCAGAAGTGCTGTTGAACGAAGGCTACCAAATCACAGGTTCTGATCTATCAGAGAACGCTGTGACAGAGCGTTTGGTATCAAAAGGTGCGACGGTATTTATTGGTCATCAAGCCAGTAATGTAGAAAAAGCCAGTGTGGTTGTTGTGTCAACGGCGATCAACGAAGAAAACCCAGAAGTGATGGCGGCACGTGAATTACGCATCCCTATTGTACGCCGCGCAGAGATGTTGGCTGAATTGATGCGATTCCGTCACGGTATTGCCGTTGCGGGTACACACGGTAAAACCACGACGACCGCTCTTGTTACTCAAATCTATTCTGAAGCCGGTCTTGATCCAACGTTTGTGAATGGCGGTTTGGTGAAAAGCGCAGGTACAAATGCGCGTCTAGGCTCGAGTCGTATTCTAATTGCAGAGGCAGATGAAAGTGACGCGTCATTCCTGCACTTGCAACCAATGGTGAGCATTGTTACCAATATCGAAGCCGATCATATGGATACCTATGGTGGTGACTTTGAAACCTTAAAGCAAACCTTCATCGATTTCCTTCATAATCTACCGTTTTACGGCCAAGCAATTGTTTGCATTGACGATCCTGTGGTTCGAGAGTTAATCCCACGTATTAGTCGTCAAGTGATAACTTACGGTTTTTCTGAAGATGCCGACGTACGTATTGAAGATTATCGTCAAGAGGGGCAGCAAGGCAAATTTACGGTAGTACGTAAAGGGCGAGCTAACTTAGATATCACGCTGAATATTCCAGGTCGTCACAATGCATTGAATGCGTCTGCTGCGATTGCGGTTGCTACTGAAGATGACATTGAAGACGATGCGATCCTAAAGGCAATGGCTGGTACGCAAGGTACGGGAAGACGTTTCGATCACCTTGGCGAGTTTGATACTGGCAACGGTCATGCAATGCTTGTTGATGATTACGGCCATCATCCAACAGAAGTGGATGTAACCATTAATGCAGCACGCAGTGGTTGGCAAGACAAGCGTTTGGTGATGATTTTCCAACCGCACCGTTATAGCCGTACTCGTGATTTGTACGATGATTTCGCGAATGTGCTTGAACAGGTGGATGTATTGATCATGCTGGATGTTTACGCAGCGGGTGAAAAGCCGATTGCAGGTGCTGATGGGCGCGCTTTATGTCGCACAATTCGCAGCCGAGGCAAGGTAGATCCGATTTTTGTTCCAGAAATCGAGCAATTACCTTCAGTTTTAGCTAATGTTATACAAGACGGCGACCTAATCTTAACGCAAGGTGCGGGTGATATTGGTAAAGTGGCGAAACAGCTGGCAGGTCTTAAATTGAATATAAACAAGATGCTTGGCTGACACATATTGTTGACGCGAAGGACAGATAAAGACTCAGATCTCGATTTTGCGTCAATATCATTGTGATTTATTGCTATCAGTGTTTGATAGTTTACAAGAGCTCAGTATAATCCCAAGGTTAAAGTCAAGACTTTTACCTCTGCGTAATTATATGGGTAAAAAGTACACGACAAAAGTCAGGAAACGAAGACGTTGTTGAATATTGCACTGAATGACGAGCGACCAAACACGGGTAACAACCGTGGTCGCCAAGAAAAAATCTTGGGTGTGTTATTTTTCGTTGTGGTTGTGACTTTAATTAGTTCTGTTTTGTACGCGGCGATCAGTTGGATGTGGGATGACCAAAGGTTACCTCTCTCCAAAATAGTACTTCAGGGGAAACTGGAGTATGTCCAAGCTGACGATGTGCAGGCTGCATTTAGTCGAATTGATCACATCGGTACATTTATGTCTCAGGATATTGATGTATTACAGCAAAGTGTCGAAGCTCTGCCATGGGTAGCGCATGCCGCAATCCGAAAGCAGTGGCCGGATACAGTAAAAGTTTTTTTGACGGAGCATCAACCAGAAGCCATTTGGAATGGCAACGAACTGTTAGATAAAAACGGGTTCGTTTTTGATGGAGATGTTGCTCTGTTGCAAGAAGAAAAAGTGAAGCTGTACGGACCCAAAGATAGCGGACCGGAAGTCTTACAGACTTACCGTGATTTGAGTCCTAAGTTTCAGCAATTGGGTTTAGCGATATCGTCTCTGGTATTAAACGAGCGACGAGCTTGGCAAATCATCCTTGATAACGGTATTCGATTAGAGCTCGGTAAAGAGTCTCTTCTTGAGCGTATAGAGCGCTTTTTTAAGCTCTATAACAAGCTTGGCAGTGACACGCAAAGAATCAGTTATATCGATCTTAGGTACGATACAGGAGCCGCAGTTGGTTGGTTTCCTGAACAAGAGTTAGAAGAGAGTACAGATGACTAAGGCCGCTGATGACAACATTATTGTTGGTCTTGATATAGGCACTGCAACCGTATCGGCTCTAGTGGGTGAGGTTTTACCAGACGGTCAAATTAATATTATTGGCGCAGGTAGTAGCCCCTCACGCGGCATGGATAAAGGTGGCGTGAATGATTTGGAGTCGGTTGTAAAATCAGTACAACGTGCAATTGATCAAGCTGAATTAATGGCAGAGTGCCAGATCAGCCGAGTCTTCATTTCGTTGTCTGGTAAGCATATCGCAAGCCGAATTGAAAAAGGTATGGGCACGATTTCTGATGAAGAGGTGTCTCAAGAAGACATGGATCGCGCTATCCATACCGCAAAATCGATTAAAATCGGTGATGAACAGCGAATTCTTCATGTGATCCCGCAAGAGTTCACCATTGATTACCAAGAAGGAATCAAAAATCCGCTTGGTTTATCTGGGGTAAGAATGGAAGTGAGTGTCCACCTTATCTCATGCCATAATGACATGGCACGCAACATTATTAAGGCGGTAGAACGCTGCGGCCTTAAAGTAGAACAACTCGTATTTTCTGGGCTTGCTGCTAGTAATGCAGTAATCACCGAGGATGAAAGAGAGCTTGGAGTTTGTGTGGTTGATATTGGCGCCGGCACGATGGATGTGGCCATCTGGACTGGCGGTGCGTTACGTCACACAGAAGTATTTTCGTACGCAGGAAATGCTGTAACCAGTGATATTGCTTTTGCTTTTGGCACGCCAGTGAGCGATGCTGAAGAAATAAAAGTCAAATATGGCTGTGCTTTGAGTGAACTGGTCAGTAAGGATGACACGGTTAATGTACCAAGCGTAGGTGGACGACCATCACGTAGCCTGCAACGTCAAACGTTGTCAGAAGTGATTGAGCCACGCTACTCTGAGCTTATGGGACTGGTTAACCAAACTATCGACTCTGTACAAGCAAAATTGCGCGAAGAGGGTATCAAGCACCATCTGGCTGCGGGAGTTGTACTCACCGGCGGTGCTGCGCAAATGGACGGAGTGGTAGAATGTGCGGAACGCGTATTCCGCAATCAAGTAAGGGTCGGCAAACCGCTCGAAGTCAGCGGATTAACTGACTATGTAAAAGAGCCGTACCATTCTACGGCAGTTGGATTACTTCATTACGCAAGAGACATGCAGTCTAGCGACGATAGCGATTATAATGAACCTAAACGCTCATCTGTAACTGGCTTTTTCGATAAATTGCGTAACTGGATACAAAAAGAGTTTTAACCTGAGTTGCAGGATAAACGGAGACAACACATGTTTGAACCGATGATGGAAATGTCTGACGATGCAGTAATCAAGGTCGTTGGGGTTGGTGGCGGCGGTGGTAACGCCGTTGAACACATGGTGCGTGAATCCATCGAAGGTGTGGAATTCATCAGCGTCAACACTGATGCGCAAGCACTTCGTAAGACAAGCGTTGGCAATGTTATTCAGATCGGTGGTGATATCACTAAAGGTCTGGGTGCAGGTGCTAATCCACAGGTTGGCCGTGACGCAGCTCTCGAAGACAGAGATCGAATTAAAGATTCCCTGACTGGCGCCGATATGGTGTTTATCGCAGCTGGTATGGGTGGCGGTACCGGTACTGGTGCAGCGCCTGTTATTGCTGAAGTGGCTAAAGAGCTTGGCATTCTAACAGTAGCGGTAGTAACTAAACCGTTTAGTTTTGAAGGTAAAAAGCGTTTGGCATTTGCTGAGCAAGGTATCGATGAGCTGTCTAAGCATGTTGACTCTTTGATCACGATTCCAAACGAAAAGCTACTTAAAGTACTTGGTCGTGGTGTAACACTACTAGAAGCTTTTGCAAGCGCTAACGATGTTCTTAAGAATGCCGTTCAAGGTATTGCTGAGCTAATTACTCGCCCTGGCATGATCAACGTCGACTTTGCGGACGTAAGAACTGTAATGTCTGAAATGGGTCACGCAATGATGGGTAGCGGCATCGCCAAAGGTGAAGACCGTGCTGAAGAAGCGGCTGAAATGGCAATTTCTAGCCCACTTCTGGAAGACATCGATCTAGCGGGCGCTCGTGGTGTTCTTGTCAATATTACTGCTGGTCTGGATATGCGTCTTGACGAGTTTGAGACGGTTGGTAATACAGTGAAGGCATTCGCTTCTGACAATGCGACTGTTGTTATCGGTACTTCTCTAGACCCTGATATGACTGACGAAATCCGCGTAACAGTTGTAGCGACAGGTATTGGTAATGAGAAAAAGCCAGATATCACGCTAGTTGCGGGTGGTAAAGCTAAAGTGGCACCGACGCCGCAAGCTCAACCACAGCAACAAGCAGCGGCAACGCAAGCTGAAGAAAAACCGGCACAGACCTTGCAAAATAATCAAGTGCAAGAGAAGCCACAGGTAACTCCTCAGCCGACAAACACTGCTCCTTCTTCTCCAGCTTCGTCGAGCCAAAGTTCTGCGGCTCCAAAGCAAGAAAAGGAAAGTGGTTATTTAGATATACCGGCATTTTTGCGTCGTCAGGCTGATTAATCTTTAACCCATAAATTTGACATGGCTCAAAATTATGGTAGCATTCACGGTCGACGTTACAGACGGCCGTGTTTTGTAGCAAATTTTTGAGAGGCAAGCAGATGATCAGACAACGTACTCTGAAAGAAATAGTGAAAACAACTGGTGTGGGTCTCCACTCTGGTCGTAAAGTCACACTTACTCTGCGCCCGGCTGCTGCAAATACAGGTATCATTTACCGTCGTACAGATGTAAATCCACCTGTAGATTTTCCAGCTGATCCAGCTTCGGTTCGTGACACCATGCTTTGTACTGCATTGGTAAACGATGAAGGTGTGCGTATTTCAACTGTTGAGCACTTGAATGCGGCACTTGCTGGTATGGGCATCGATAACATTGTTGTCGAAGTAGACGCACCTGAAATTCCGATCATGGATGGTAGTGCAAGCCCATTTGTATACTTGCTACAACAAGCAGGTATCGAAACGCAAAATGCGCCAAAACGCTTCATCCGCATCAAAAAGCCAGTTCGTTTTGAAGATGGTGATAAATGGGCAGAATTTGTACCATTTAACGGCTTCCGTATGGACTTCGAAATTGAGTTTAATCACCCAGCGATTGAATCAGACGAGCAACGTTTGCTGTTTGATTTCTCGTCAAAAGGCTTTGTTCGTGAGATTTCTCGAGCACGTACGTTTGGCTTTATGCGTGATATCGAATATCTACAATCTCAAAACCTAGTTTTGGGTGGTAGTTTTGATAATGCTATCGTTTTGGATGATTACCGTATTCTTAATGAAGAAGGTCTACGCTTTGAAAATGAGTTTGTGACTCACAAAGTGTTGGATGCGATTGGTGACCTTTACATGTGTGGCCATCCAATCATTGGTGAATTCCGTGCCTTTAAATCTGGCCACGGTTTAAATAACCAACTGTTACGTGCTGTTCTTGCAGATCAGGAAGCGTGGGAGTGGACTACATTCGAAGAAGAAGTCGGCTCACCAGTAGCATTCGCAGAACCAAATATGGTGCTTGCGTAAATACTTGGCATTAGAATTAATAAAAAACCAGGTTTGTGCCTGGTTTTTTGCTATTTGGCTTTAATCTTCGACTTATCAATAACATTCAAGCTTTCAGCATATTGAAATAACGTTCACTTACGATCTTCCTTTTCTGCCATATCGGCTAATCGTTTTAAACGCTCTTGAATTTTAGGTGGCGCCATGTCGGCAATCGTCATTAATGACTTTGCTGCAGATTCTGTTAGTGGTGGACGCTTAGGTCTGTCGTCTTGTTGAAAGCGGTTTCTATATAGTGAAGGATTGATCCTCACTTCAACGCTCATCAGCTTGGCAAAGCCTTGAGTACGAAGTTTATTTAGGATCATGAGGCGATCGTAATCGATCTTCATTTTGATCGCGGCACTAGAGACATCGATCAATAGATGGCCGTTACGAACATTCGCTACTCGGCAATGATCGGCCGTCCCCATGGGTAAGACCTCTTGCAAAGCTTGGTTAAGCTGTAAGATTTCTCCAGCATGTTCTTGAATCTGCTTGAACTGTGACTCAGCAATAACATCTTCAGTCGAGGTTGGACGGTGATCACGCATAGGTAAAATCTAATTTTGTTGAGATATAGCTATTCTAGAGCAGCTTTCTATCAAGGTATAGTTTACATTAACGTCTTTAGCTTCAGCTTTACAATGTAGCAAGGTAAAAAGCAAAGTTTGCTCTGGATGGATTACACATATTGCGGTATGCAATATCGGCTAATCAGTCACCACTTTAAGTAAAAACTTCAGAGTGCTTCAAACAAATACGTCTATTTATGGTTGTATCGATTAAAAATCCTTACACTAAGCCACATTGTTTCAAAACTTAGCCTTGAAATATGGATGTTTGAACTCAATATCTTTGATAAATGATTTATCTCAGTATTCTTAGTTCCAAACTGGCAGAGACTGAAGGCATTATGAGTAGATCGGGAACGGTCTGAATAAAGAGAGATTCACGAAAAATGATAACTAAGCTACTGACAAAAGTGATTGGCAGTCGCAACGACCGAACACTGCGCCGCCTTAGAAAAATTGTAAAAGAAATTAATAACTATGAGCCAACATTCGATGCTCTAAGTGACGAAGAGTTAAAAGCAAAGACGGTTGAATTCCGTGAGCGCCTAGATAAGGGTGAAACTCTTGATAAACTACTTCCAGAAGCTTTTGCTACGGTTCGTGAAGCATCTAAGCGTGTCTACGGTATGCGCCACTTCGACGTCCAGCTTATCGGTGGTATGGTTCTAAATGCGGGTCAAATCGCTGAAATGCGTACGGGTGAAGGTAAAACGCTGACGGCAACGCTTCCTGCTTACCTAAATGCCCTAGCTGGTAAAGGCGTTCATATTGTAACAGTGAACGATTATCTAGCTAAACGTGATGCAGAGACAAACCGCCCTCTATTTGAATTTTTAGGTATGACTGTTGGCGTAAACGTGCCAAACATGCCCCCTCAAGAGAAAAAAGAAGCGTACCAAGCTGACATCTTGTACGGAACGAACAATGAATTTGGTTTTGACTACCTTCGTGACAATATGGCTTTCCGTAGCGAAGATCGCGTACAACGTGAACGCTTCTTTGCAGTTGTCGATGAGGTGGACTCAATCCTAATTGATGAAGCTCGTACCCCTTTAATCATTTCTGGTCCTGCTGAAGATAGCTCTGAGCTATACACCCGAATCAACCTTTTGATCCCGCATCTTAAAAAGCAAGACAAAGAAGACTCTGAAGAATATCGTGGTGATGGTCACTACACTGTTGATGAGAAATCAAAGCAAGTATACCTCACAGAAACGGGCCAAGAGTACGTTGAAGAACTATTGGTGAAAAATGGTCTTATGGAAGAGGGTGACACACTTTACTCTCCGACTAACATCAGCATGTTACATCACGTGAATGCCGCTTTGCGTGCTCATGTGTTGTTTGAGCGCAACGTTGATTACATCGTTACAGACGAAGGTGAAGTAGTAATTGTTGATGAACATACTGGTCGTACAATGCCAGGTCGTCGTTGGTCTGAAGGTCTTCACCAAGCAGTAGAAGCGAAAGAAGGCGTTAAGATTCAAAACGAAAACCAAACTTTGGCTTCGATTACCTTCCAGAACTACTTCCGCTTATACGAAAAACTGTCTGGTATGACAGGTACTGCGGATACTGAAGCGTTTGAGTTCCAATCTATTTATGGCTTGGAAACGGTGGTTATCCCAACCAACAAACCAATGATTCGTAACGATATGCCGGATGTGGTGTACCGTACCGAAGCTGAGAAGTTTGCTGCAATCATTGAAGATATCAAAGAGCGCGTTGCGAAAGGTCAGCCAACATTGGTTGGTACAGTATCGATTGAAAAATCAGAACTTCTTTCTAACGCATTGAAGAAAGCGAAGATCAAACACAACGTATTGAATGCGAAATTCCATGAAAAGGAAGCGGAAATTGTTGCTGAAGCGGGTATGCCTGGTGCGGTAACTATCGCGACCAACATGGCCGGTCGTGGTACGGACATTGTGCTTGGCGGTAGTTGGCAATCAAAAGTGGAAGCTTTGGAGAACCCAACTCAAGAACAAATCGATGCGATTAAAGCAGAGTGGAAAGTGGTACATGATCAAGTACTAGATGCTGGTGGTCTACACATCATTGGTACTGAGCGCCACGAATCTCGCCGTATTGATAACCAGCTACGTGGTCGTTCTGGTCGTCAAGGAGATGCGGGTTCATCTCGCTTCTACCTATCTATGGAAGACTCTTTGTTACGTATTTTCACTTCTGATCGTATGGCGAGCCTTATCCAAAGTGGTATGGAAGAAGGTGAAGCAATTGAATCGAAAATGCTTTCTCGCTCAATTGAAAAAGCACAGCGTAAAGTGGAAGGTCGTAACTTTGATATCCGTAAGCAGCTACTAGAATACGATGATGTGGCGAACGATCAGCGTAAGGTTGTCTACGAGCTGCGCGACGAATTGATGAACGTTGAAGACATCAGCGGTATGATCGAGCAAAACCGTGAAGATGTGCTAACAGCGGTTATTGATGAGTACATCCCGCCACAATCACTAGAAGATATGTGGGACGTTGAAGGTCTGCAAGAGCGCTTGAAAGCAGACTTCGATCTTGATGCGCCAGTGAAGCAATGGCTTGAAGAAGACGATAAGCTTTACGAAGAGGCGCTACGCGAGAAGATCATCAATCTAGCCGTTGAAGTGTACAAAGAGAAAGAGGAAGTGGTGGGTGCGCAAGTACTTCGTAACTTCGAGAAATCGGTTATGCTTCAAACGTTGGATACGCTTTGGAAAGAGCACTTGGCAGCAATGGATCACTTGCGTCAGGGTATTCACTTACGCGGCTATGCGCAGAAGAACCCGAAACAGGAATACAAGCGTGAATCGTTTGAACTGTTTGAAGGTCTACTAGAAGCGCTGAAAACCGATGTGATTACTGTTCTATCTCGCGTTCGAGTTCAGCAACAAGAAGAAGTTGAACGTATGGAAGAGCAACGTCGTGCGCAAGCTGAAGAGGCCGCTCGTCGTGCTCAAGCGCAACACGCAGCAGCACAAAATCCTCTTTCTGAAGGTGAAGAATCTGAAGAAGGTTCAAGTCAGCCAATGGTACGTGATGAACGTAAAGTAGGTCGCAATGAGCCTTGCCCTTGTGGTAGTGGTAAGAAGTATAAACAGTGTCACGGCAAAATCGACTAACGTATTAGTCAGATAATTTTTTAAAGAGTCGCCTAGGCGGCTCTTTTTTTAAGCAAATTCTGTGGCTGTCGAATTTCATAAGTTTTGATAGCATCGGATAGTTTTAGAGATGCAAAGACCGTTGAAGTGTAACGGCTTGAGAGTTAGGAACCCCTATGAAAAGAATTCACATAGTCGCGGCTATTATTTTTAACCAAGACAAATCAAAAATTTTTATTACAAAGCGTCCAGACGACAAGCATAAAGGCGGGTTTTGGGAGTTTCCCGGCGGGAAAGTCGAGTCAGGAGAAAGTATTGAACATGCTCTAGCAAGAGAACTTGAAGAAGAAGTAGGAATTGAAGTTACTGAGCAAGCCCTTTTCGAGCATTTGGAATATGACTATCCAGACAAATCACTTAAGTTTGATTTTATTACGGTATCTAAGTTCAGTAATGAGCCTTACGGCCGAGAAGGTCAAGAAGGTCGCTGGGTTGAGATAAGAGAATTGGGTAACTATGCCTTTCCTGAAGCGAACGTGCCTATCTTGGAGCGTGTCGTAAAAGAGTTTGCTTAAGCCTGATGAACTTGCTTGTGGTAACCACGGTATGTTGTTAGTTTAAACAGATTAAGCGAAACGAGAGAACGAGAGCAAACCTCGTTATCCAGAGAAGGAGAGAAAGCGCAATGGTTCGTATTGCAATCGCAGGAGCAGCAGGCCGAATGGGCCGTAATTTGGTTAAAGCTTCACACCTTAATCCAGAGGCGACAGTGAGCGCGGGATCAGAACGACCTGAGTCCTCACTTGTCGGTGTCGATATCGGTGAACTTTGTGGTGAAGGCAAATTCGATGTGTTCTTAACGGATGATCTTGCTAAAGACGTCGATAATTTTGATGTAATCATCGATTTTACTGCCCCAGTAAGTACGTTGGCGAATCTTGAACTGTGTAAGAAGCATGGAAAGAGTATTGTGATTGGGACGACTGGTTTCAGTGATGCAGAGCGTGAGCTGATTGACGAAGCCGCTAAGCAAGTGCCTGTTGTCATGGCTCCTAACTACTCTGTTGGTGTGAACCTAGTATTTAAGCTTCTTGAGAAAGCAGCCAAAGTGATGGGCGACTACTGTGATGTTGAGATTGTCGAAGCACATCATCGTCATAAAGTTGATGCTCCTTCTGGTACTGCTATCGGGATGGGCGAAGCCATTGCTGGTGCGATGGGCAACAAGCTGAATGATGTAGCTGTCTATGCGAGAGAAGGTATCACAGGTGAACGTACTAAAGATGAGATCGGCTTTGCTACAATTCGCGCTGGCGATATTGTCGGTGAGCACACAGCCATGTTTGCTGATATCGGGGAACGAGTGGAGATAACGCACAAAGCGACCGATCGTATGACGTTTGCTAATGGCGCCGTCAAGGCCGCTGTTTGGTTGAGTGCCAAACCAGCGGGCTTTTATACCATGACAGATGTTTTGGGATTGAATGATCTCTAAATACATAATTATTCGCCGGCGGTAGCCGGCTTTTTTATATCTATAGAATTGTTTGTAAATGAAATGATTCTAACAGAAAGTATTTTGGTGCTTACTTTTGTTGTTGTTTTGGTTGTTTTGTGGGTGTTTTGGGTTTTGATGTCTAAAAACTAATGTCTTTTTTGTTGAGTGAACGTTTGCGTGAAAAACTCATACTTTTTTGTGATCTCTAAAAAGTTTAAATTTGTAAAATTCATTAAACCTCTATGCCTCTCTATGTAATAGCATGTAAAAGTTATCTTTTTGGGCCTTACTGATTCAAAATGACCTTACTCGCTAGAAATTAATCATTTATTTTTGATTGTAGGTTGACAGGTTTCGACTCCAACTTTAGAATACCGCCAATTTGTCTGAAATACCTATTTATGTAGATTTTATAGGTAAAGGAAGGCATGTTTGCAGTTTGATTTATTTTTTTTGCATTTTTATTCTGGAGGTTGTCTTGGGTAAATTAGCACTGTTGGTCCTAGAAGATGGGACAGTGTTCCGCGGAGTGTCCATAGGGGCAGATGGTCTTTCCGTTGGTGAAGTCGTTTTTAATACCTCGATGACGGGGTATCAAGAAATCCTCACTGATCCTTCCTATTCTCAGCAAATCGTCACTCTCACTTATCCTCACATTGGCAATACCGGAACCACTTCCGAAGATGAAGAATCCTCTTCCATTCATGCACAAGGCCTTGTGATTCGCGATCTTCCTCTAATCGCTTCTAACTTCCGTAACGAACAATCCCTCTCTGATTATCTTAAGTCTCAAAATATCGTTGGCATCGCTGATATCGATACTCGTAAGCTCACTCGTATCCTGCGTGAAAAAGGTGCTCAAAACGGCTGTATTGTTGCGGGCAATAACCTAGACGAAGCTTTGGCACTAGCGAAAGCAAAAGAATTCCCAGGCTTAAAAGGAATGGACCTTGCGAAAGAAGTTACAACAAAAGAAGCGTATCAATGGAAGCAAGGTTCGTGGACGCTTGAAGGTGGACTTCCAGAGGCGAAAGATGACAGCGAGCTGCCATACCACGTTGTCGCTTACGACTTCGGCGCAAAACGCAACATCTTACGAATGTTGGTTGACCGCGGCTGCCGCTTAACGGTTGTACCTGCAGAAACGTCAGCGGAAGAAGTTCTGGCACTAAATCCAGATGGCGTATTCTTATCGAACGGCCCTGGTGACCCAGAACCATGTACTTACGCGATTGAAGCAACCAAAGTGTTCCTAGAAAAAGGCCTGCCAATTTTTGGTATTTGTCTAGGTCACCAAATTCTGGCGCTAGCATCAGGTGCGCAAACGGTGAAAATGAAGTTTGGTCACCACGGTGCAAACCACCCAGTAAAAGATTTAGAGCGTAACGTTGTGATGATCACTTCGCAAAACCACGGCTTTGCGGCAGATGAAGCAACATTACCGGAAAACTTACGTGCTACTCACGTATCGCTATTTGATGGCTCTTTGCAAGGTATCCACCGCACAGACAAGCCAGCATTTAGCTTCCAAGGTCACCCAGAAGCGAGCCCTGGTCCACATGACGCGGCACCTCTATTTGACCACTTTATCGAACTAATCAAAAAACACAGCGCTTAATTCGGAGTAGTAGATAATGCCAAAACGTACTGACATTCAAAGTATTCTAATTCTTGGTGCTGGTCCGATTGTTATCGGTCAGGCATGTGAGTTTGACTACTCTGGCGCACAAGCGTGTAAAGCTCTTCGTGAAGAAGGCTACCGAGTTATCCTAGTTAACTCTAACCCTGCGACCATCATGACTGACCCTGAAATGGCAGATGCGACATACATCGAGCCAATCCAGTGGGAAGTTGTTCGCAAGATCATCGAGAAAGAACGCCCAGACGCGGTACTGCCAACCATGGGTGGTCAGACAGCACTTAACTGTGCGTTAGATTTAGAGAAGCACGGCGTTCTCGCAGAGTTTGGCGTAGAGATGATTGGTGCAACGGCTGATGCAATCGACAAAGCGGAAGACCGTTCTCGTTTTGATAAAGCGATGAAGTCTATCGGCCTTGAGTGTCCTCGCGCAGATACAGCGAAGAGCATGGAAGAAGCTTACAAAGTTTTAGATATGGTTGGCTTCCCTTGTATCATTCGTCCATCGTTCACCATGGGTGGCACTGGTGGTGGTATCGCGTACAACAAAGAAGAGTTCGAAGAAATCTGTCGTCGCGGTCTGGACTTATCTCCGACCAACGAACTTCTTATCGATGAGTCACTCATCGGTTGGAAAGAGTACGAAATGGAAGTCGTTCGTGACAAAGCGGACAACTGTATCATCGTATGTTCAATCGAGAACTTTGACCCAATGGGCATCCATACGGGTGACTCAATCACGGTTGCTCCAGCACAAACACTGACTGACAAAGAATACCAGCTTATGCGTAATGCATCGCTAGCCGTTCTACGTGAGATTGGTGTTGAAACAGGTGGTTCAAACGTACAGTTTGGTATCAACCCGAAAGATGGTCGTATGGTCATCATCGAGATGAACCCGCGTGTATCTCGCTCTTCTGCGCTAGCATCAAAAGCAACAGGCTTCCCAATCGCGAAAATTGCCGCGAAACTGGCTGTTGGCTTTACGCTAGACGAACTACAAAACGACATCACAGGTGGTGCAACACCTGCGTCATTTGAACCAACTATCGACTACGTCGTAACTAAGATCCCTCGCTTTAACTTCGAGAAATTTGCTGGTGCAAACGATCGTCTGACAACTCAGATGAAATCGGTTGGTGAGGTAATGGCGATTGGTCGTAACCAACAAGAATCTCTTCACAAAGCACTGCGTGGCCTAGAAGTTGGCGCAACTGGTTTTGATGAGATGGTCGATCTGGAAGCGCCAGATGCACTGACTAAGATTCGTCACGAACTTAAAGAAGCAGGTGCAGAGCGTATCTGGTACATCGCCGATGCATTCCGAGCGGGTATGTCAGTCGACGGTGTGTTCAACTTGACTCAAATCGACCGCTGGTTCCTGGTTCAAATCGAAGAAATTGTAAAACTCGAAGAACAAGTCAAGGCGGGCGGCTACGCAGGTTTGACCAAAGAAGTGCTTCGTCAGATGAAACGCAAAGGCTTCTCTGATGCTCGCTTGTCTAAATTGCTTGGTGTCGCTGAAAGTGAAATTCGCCGTGCTCGTGAGCAGTTTGATATTCATCCGGTTTACAAACGTGTGGATACATGTGCCGCAGAGTTTTCTTCTGACACGGCTTACATGTACTCATCTTACGATGAAGAATGTGAAGCAAACCCAACAGACAAAGATAAGATCATGGTTCTTGGTGGCGGTCCAAACCGTATCGGCCAAGGTATCGAATTCGATTACTGTTGTGTTCATGCATCACTTGCGCTGCGTGAAGACGGTTACGAAACCATTATGGTTAACTGTAACCCAGAAACGGTATCTACTGACTACGATACGTCTGATCGTCTGTACTTCGAGCCAGTAACTCTGGAAGATGTACTGTCTATCGCTCGCGTTGAAAAACCAAAAGGTGTGATTGTTCAGTACGGTGGTCAAACGCCACTTAAACTGGCTCGTGCTCTAGAAGCGGCTGGTGTGCCAATCATTGGTACTAGCCCAGATGCTATCGACCGTGCGGAAGATCGTGAACGCTTCCAAGCTGCTGTTGACCGTTTAGGTCTACTTCAGCCAGAAAACGCGACAGTAACAACGATGGAGCAAGCGGTTGAGAAATCGAAAGAAATTGGCTTCCCATTAGTTGTTCGTCCATCTTATGTACTCGGTGGTCGTGCGATGGAAATCGTATACGACGAGCAAGACCTGCGTCGCTACTTCAACGAAGCAGTAAGCGTATCGAACGAGTCTCCAGTTCTGCTAGACCGTTTCTTGGATGATGCAACCGAAGTTGATATTGATGCTATCTGTGACGGTGAACGCGTCGTTATCGGCGGTATCATGGAGCACATCGAACAAGCGGGTGTTCACTCTGGTGACTCTGCATGTTCACTGCCTGCATACACGCTAAGTCAGGAAATTCAAGACAAGATGCGTGAGCAAGTTGAGAAGTTAGCATTCGAACTCGGTGTGCGCGGTTTGATGAACACGCAGTTTGCTGTGAAAGATAACGACGTTTATCTAATTGAAGTGAACCCTCGTGCTGCTCGTACGGTACCATTCGTATCGAAAGCGACAGGCGCTCCTCTAGCGAAAATCGCTGCACGTGTAATGGCGGGTCAATCTCTAGAGTCACAAGGCTTTACTAAAGAGATTATCCCTCCTTACTACTCAGTGAAAGAAGTGGTTCTGCCGTTCAACAAATTCCCTGGTGTTGACCCTCTATTGGGCCCTGAAATGCGCTCAACAGGTGAAGTAATGGGTGTGGGTGCAACGTTCGCAGAAGCTTACGCGAAAGCAGAGCTAGGTTGTGGTGCGGTTTATCCTGAAGGTGGTCGTGCGCTACTGTCTGTACGTGAAGGTGATAAAGAGCGTGTTGTTGACCTAGCTTCTAAGTTAGTGAAACTGGGTTACCAGTTGGATGCGACACACGGTACAGCTGTAATTCTGGGCGAAGCGGGTATTAACCCACGATTGGTAAACAAAGTACACGAAGGTCGTCCACACATTCTTGACCGCATCAAGAACAACGAATACACCTACATCGTAAACACGGCTGCTGGTCGTCAAGCGATTGAAGATTCGAAAGTTCTACGCCGTGGTGCACTGGCAGAAAAAGTGAACTACACAACGACACTGAATGCAGCGTTCGCTACATGTATGTCTCATACTGCAGACGCAAAAGCGTCAGTAACTTCGGTTCAAGAGTTACACGCTAAAGTGAAAGCGAGTCTAGACGCGTAACAGATAAAAATCAGTAAGCTCATTAATCAGGGCTTACATGACAACCTCATTGCCCGCTCATTTGAGCGGGCTTTTTTATATCGAGGTTTTTCTAAAATGAAGAGCATTAAAGTGTGCTAGGAACGATTGGTATGCTTCGCTTTTGAAGATCATTAAGCTAATGATGGCAAGCAATGTACCCAAAGATGAAGAAATAGTACTACCATTTGCTACAACAAAATTAATGCTGTAGGACTGAGGTATTAAGCCGACCATAACTCTTTAAGCAGATAGGTAATTAGAAAAAGTTAAAATAAGCACTGTCGAGCTTAAAAACATACTAACTATGGAGTGCTTCGATAGGTTCTTTTTTCTAAGACTAAGTTATAAGTTGATTCTTCAGTATCAAGAGAGTATCCGTTACTTTTTGCAAAAACATCTGCTGCTAGTAGCGAGGGATAAAGAAGAAAAAAACTAGTTACCGATATAGTTAGGAATATCTTACTAGAGCTTTTAAACTCACTTTTAGTTAGGAAATTATTTGATTTTAATGTTTTTACGGACATTCTAGAGCATTCAAATAAGATCAAACTAGAGCCTATAATCAAAATATCAGCCTGATCAAAAGATGAATAACTTTCATTATTATAGATGTTAAGATAAAAGTCTGACAATCCATCAAAACCATATATTAACAGTGATATTGCTGATGCTAATAAAATTATTAAATAAAAAAACACTTGCGTTCGGTCGTAACTCCCTTTTTTCATCGTAACAAACCTCGCTGTATTTCTTGCGAGAAAATCATACTTTGAGTTTTACGTTGAATCTCATTATATTCTTCTTTTGCTCTTCTCTTTGCTTCTATATCTCTTTGCTTTAAGTAAATATCTATAGAGGCTATTAACTTCTGTGTTAAACCTCGTTTATCATTTTCTCTATTCAATAAAAGACCTACAGCCGAGCTTATCAAAATAGCCCCTAATAATGGGCCAGCACTTAAAGTTACAACACTGCCACCCACTGCTGCGGCAAAGTTTACAAATATAGCTGCTGCAGCTGACGATAACCCGATAGTGATTATATCACTAGCTAAAGTACCAAATAGTTTGGCTAAGGTTTGACGGTCATTGAGGAAAAAGTCAATCACTCTGTATGTGGATATTAAGATAATTGTTATTATGCCCCCACTTCTAATGGATTGTAATGCCCCTTCTGGTCCAACAGCGAACTTTGCCACAGTTGGAGTGGGAAGAAATTTTCCTAATCCAGAAAGCTTTGAGTGCATAGCAGGGGAGCCTGTGAGTATGATATGTGGAGATCCAGAATAATTTTTAACGATAACAGAGCTATTATTTCCGTACAAATAGTTTGATAAGTTGGTTATAAAAACTAAGTCCTGTCCTGTAGCATAATAGTTTGCTGTATTTTCAAACATTCCCTTTATCTTTTCCCAACGTTCTAATTTCGCTTTATCTTTTACATTGTTCTTGACAACGATATCGAAGCTCTCGATAGATAAGATAATGGTTTCTTGATTTCGATGTTGATGATTTGATTTATAAAGTGGGTAGGTGCTTATACTACCACTATTTTTTGAGGATTGATGTCGTGATAAAGGGTAGTTGCTAGTCATGTATTTTCCTCAGATATCGGGCCTTGAGAGCTGACAATGTAAACTCTACATGCTGAACAGATCTTTCATATTCGTCTAGTTTTATATTTAAAGGTAAGCGTTTGATCTCATTATCAGGAATAGATTTGTGACAGTGATTCAATTCTTTCTGACAACTAAATTTTATATAAAAGTTTGGAGTCAAGTTTAAGCATTAATTCTATGAAAATTAGGAATAGATTGGTGTCTTGACTTTCCATTGGTAGTTTTGTGAATAAGTGCTACCGTTTCTTCCTCTTTGATACCTCTTCAAAAAGGAAGTGTAGTGGAAATCACGGTTGAGATTTTGTTGGCCTTATTTTTGGTTGCGACTGCCGCAGGCTTTATTGATGCGATGGCTGGTGGGGGAGGGCTCATTACGCTCCCTGCGCTTTTGGCTGCGGGGTTGAGTCCGACTCAAGCTCTAGCAACCAATAAGTTACAAAGTTCGTTTGGCAGTTTCTCTGCTAGCTGGTATTTCGTGCGTAACGGTATTGTCAGCCTAAAGGAAATGCGTTTCGCGATACTCTGTACTTTTATTGGTGCAGCGATCGGTGCCGAGGCTGTGCAGTTTATTGATGCTAGCGTACTCACCAGTTTGATCCCTGTTCTTTTGATAGCCATTTCCCTCTATTTTTTACTCGCGCCAAGTACGAGAAAAATCGATGGAGAACCAAAGTTATCTGAAGCGATGTTTGCGCTATGCATTGGTGGCGGGATTGGCTTCTATGATGGCTTTTTTGGCCCTGGGACTGGATCTATTTTTACTGTTTGTTTTGTTGCACTAGGTCACTTTTCTTTGGTCGAAGCCACAGCTAGAACCAAAATCCTCAATTTCACGTCAAACATTGCGGCACTACTCTTTTTTATCTTAGCTGGGTTGCCAGTGTGGAAGCTTGGCTTAACTATGGCTGTTGGCGGTTTTCTTGGTGCTCAGTTAGGGGCGAAGGTCGTGGTAAGTAAAGGGCAAAAATGGATTCGTCCTCTAGTTATAGTGATGTCGATGCTTATGGCAACGAAGCTTCTTTGGCAACAACATCAGCAATGGATTCTGTCAGTGCTTTAACTCGTTCGCTACGATATGTGCTGTGACGTAAGCAGATATGTATTGGTCGAACTAACTGATCTAGCTCTTCAAAGTCATAGCAGAACTTAGATGTGATATTAAGTGTCGTTAGGATAGATTTAGGGATTAAAGCGGGAGCCATACCTCCCAAAGCCAGTTGTGCTGCCGCAGTATACGAATCCATTTCCATCAAAGGTTCGATTCCGTGTTTGGATAAAATAGCTTGTTGATATGTGTTGGCAGGGTTAGTTAGGTCATTGGTCAAAATAGCTTTAGGTAGTTGTGAAAGTGAATGTCGACTGACAATTGAGAAAGGTTCATCGGCGAGGTGAAGGCTCATTAATCCATGATGAGGTGGTAGATAGCCAGCGCAAAATCCCAATGTTGCTTTGCCTGATTTCACATTCTCAATAATGCGTGGCGTATGATTGGTCGATATTCGTATGTACTGATCATGGGCAAAGTGTTCTGCCATGATCATGCTGAGGTATCCAGCGACTAAGGTTTCAGAGCAGTCTATCTTGATCAAAGAAGTATCTTCTATTTGTTGTTGATCATAGATCTGACCTCTTAACTCATTGAACGTTGGCTCGATTGTGTTTATGAGGGCAAGGCCATCGGAGGTCAGCTTTATGTGCCGACCATTTGGCTCTATCAATTTTTTTCCTAACTTCTTCTCTAGATTTGAAATACGTTTACTCACGGCAGATTGACTAATATAGAGTTGACTGCCTGTGCGGCTCATGGTTTTTTCTTTACTGAGGACAAGTAACGTTTCAATACCTTCAAGCAACATAATGATTAATGAAAGTTAGGAATGGTTGAGATAATTTAGCGAATTGCCCAAGAATTGGCGAATCAAATGAGCATAAATGAGAGGAGCCGACACTTGGTCGACTCCATGGTGAGTGATGTTGTTGGTGTTTAACGGTTAATGGCGAAAGTTGGCAGGGATAGATGCCAACGAATCGCACCGAGACGTATAATGAGCGTTGAGATTACACCAGCGAGTAAAGCCGTTGAGTGGTCATAACCCATGTTTACCGCCATCGTATGGAAGATGCCGCCAATAATACATGCCGTAGCATAGACTTCACTTCTTAATACCATAGGAACTTCGCGAGCCAGCACGTCTCGTATAATGCCACCGCCACAGCCAGTAATAACCCCCATTATCACCGCGACCATCCCAGATGCATTGTAGGCGAGTGCCTTTTCTACTCCTATTCCTACAAATACAGCGAGACCGATGGCATCACAAACGGGTAATACCCACCATGAGAGTCGCTTGGGTCTTCGAATAACAAGCATGGTTAGTAGACACGTAACAAATATCACCCATAAGTAAGTCGTATCTGTTATCCAAAATACGGGAGTGGCACCAAGCGCCATGTCTCGGATTGTTCCGCCACCTATAGCAGTCACACTGCCGAGCACGATAACGCCGAATGGATCCATTTTTAAACGGCCCGCCAGTAATACGCCAGAGATAGCGAAAACAGCGGTACCGAACAAATCGATCATATAAAGCAGCATGGAGTCCATGTTACTTAGTACCTTTAAATAGTGTGAGAAAAAATGGGCGGAAATTGTACGGTATTTGCCACGAAATCGTTAGCGTTTTTGACGAACGCTTTTAAAGTGCTCACACACTTCCTTGATCGCGTTCAATGTGCGTGGTGTCGGACGGTTAATCCAATCAGAGTTTAGGGACCAGATGTGTTTGTTTTTAAGGGCAAGAAGCTCATTACTCCACTCAGCCCACATACCATCGTTACTCATTGCGTGACGAGAAGTAAAAATAACCTCTGGCTGGCGAGTAATGACTTGTTCGATGCTAACTTGAGGATAAGGCGCGCTGGATGCGGCGAAAATGTTCTCACCACCGCAAAAAGTAAAGACTTCACTTGGCCAGTTCTTTCCGGCGACAGTGATGATAGGCTTTTCACTCAACTGATAAAAGTAACGAACTTTCTCGTTCGTGTTGTACTGTTCTTTTAGTGTACTCAGCTGCGTTCTAAAATCTTCAGCGGCCTTTTTTCCTACTTGTGGAGTTTCGCTGTATTGGCTGAGTTGCTCGATATTATTGGCGATATCTTCTAATGAACCTGTAGTGGAGTAATAGATAGGAATACCGAACTGTTTAATTTTCTCCAACTCTTTAGCGGGGTTTCCGGCTGGCCAAGCAATCACTAAGTCCGGTTGAAGAGCAATAATGCGCTCTAATTTAATTCCTTGATAATTTGAGACTCTTTCTAGCTGCTTTGCCTGTTCTGGATAATCGCTCATTTCGCTGACAGCAACAAGCTGGTCTCCTAGCCCTGCAGCAAAGGCAATTTCGGTGGCATGTGGAGCTAAACTTATAATGCGTTGAGCGGGTTGAGCGACGGTCGCTGTCGAAACAAACAGCGTTAATGCGAAGCATAATTTATTCATCATAATCCTTGATAAATTATTCCTAAAAGCAAACTTTGGATTGCGATCCAAGCCAGGACGCGCCAAACGAGCAGCGTATGTATTTGTGAAAGGTGAATAGCCGATGGCGCAATGCGCCCACCGATTTTTGCGCGCTCTGCACGCACACCTTGATAGATAGCAGGGCCGCATAAAGACAGTTGTAGTTTGTGTCCGATAGTACATAACACCCAACTAGGTCCTGGTAAGGGCCAAGACTTCGCTTGCTGTTGTATTCCAGAGAGCACATTACTTGTATTCTTTCCGGCAGCTAAAAGTATGGCAAAGAGACGAAGTGGAATAATATCCAGAGTAGCAACCAGTTGAATCACAGGTTTACCAAAGGGCAAATATTGGCGTCGGCTAGGGGACCACACTCGCGCTAATTCTGTTGTGAGTCGATACATTAACGCACCAATACCACCTGTTAGTGCGTACCAAAATAGCACACCGATCACGTTGCGGCTGTATGCCATAATCAGGGTTTCTGAGCCAGCTTTACCTATGCCAACGAGCGAGAGGCTACCAGTATCGCGATTAAGGTATGGTCTCAGTAATGCTCGACACTGAGCTTTGTCTTCCGAAGACATACTAGTTACGAGCTGTTTCGTTAACGTTTCGCTGTTGCGCCAGTCTAGCGCAAGGATCAATAGAACCAGTTCATATAAAGGGATTTGCCAAACAAATGGCTTTACTGCAATCAGTAATATCAAACAAGGAAACAGTATCAAGCCTAGTGCAAGACTGCCTGAGATTACACTCTGTGAGTAATTGTGATTATTGTTCACTTTGTTGGCTAGCTGTTCTGCTAGCTTTCGCCATAAAGTGATGGGGTGCGCTGAATGGGGGATTGGCACTAGAAGGTGCAAGAGCAGTGCGCCCCACATTATAAGGAGCGCACCGTTGGCATAAAATGACTGAAAAACTTCTTCCATGAATGAGTCGTTTACTTAATGAGTTCCAGCATTTTGAATACCATTTCGGAAGAGCTTTTTGCTGCTAGAGGCAGGAACTCATCAAAGCTCATTGGTGATTCTTTATCAGCGACATCAGAGATTGCACGCACAACAACAAACGGAGTGTTGAATTGATGACAAGTTTGAGCGATAGCAGATGCTTCCATTTCTACAGCGATAACTGACGGGAAGTGTTTACGAATAAACTCTTGACGCTCAGCAGTACAAACAAACGCATCGCCAGTACAAATTAGGCCGCGAACCGCATGAGTGTTTTCCATTTGTGCTAGGGCTTTTTCTGCTAAGTCCATTAGCTTGTCATCCGCTTTGAATGCAGCTGGTTGACCGGCCATTTGGCCAATCTCATAACCAAAAGCGGTTACGTCTGCATCGTGATGACGAACTTCTGTAGAGATAACTACATCGCCAAGGTTTAAGCTTGAATCGAAACCGCCAGCAGAGCCTGTGTTAATCACAACGTCTGGTTGGTATTCATCAAGAAGGATTGTCGTGCCCACCGCCGCTGCAACTTTACCGATGCCCGATTGTAGTACGACGACTTCAACATCGTTAATTTGACCAGAGAAAAACGTACAACCTGCTTTATTTACAGTTTTGCAGTTTGTAATTGCTTGCTTCAGGATGGTCACTTCTTGTTCCATCGCACCGATGATACCAACTTTCATAACACTCTCTTTAAGTAAATATTTTAGTTGGCCGAGAGTATAGCACTCCCCGTTGGCAGTTTTCTATTTGATGAGCTTCGCTTGAGTGAGCTTTTCTCGTAATTGATCGGCGCGCTTTCTGTTTACGCCAAAGTCAGAGTAGCCCACACGAGATTCCGAGCGCACAATCAGTTGGTCTCCTGCTATTTTTAGTTCGAGGTCATCCACGAAGCGCATGATTTTAGATGTGCACTCGATACGAAGGTAGTTGCTTTCTTTCACCGCGGTTTTCGCGCCTGGCAGTTCAAGCGCAACTTGCTCAATAGCGTCGATGTTCGCTGAATCCACTAAGATGAATGGCGTTAGGTTGTATTTTTCTCGCGTGTCTTGGGTGGAGACGCAGTTTGGTTTGTCACCACAAGGTGATTGAGAACGATCCGTCATGGTTGTGACTCCTTGGCTACAAGCGGTTAAGCCGAGCAAAGTAATGGAAAGGAGAGCGGCTTTTTTCATTGTATTTACTCTTATAATTTTGTTTCTAATTATATGGATACAAAAGAAAAAGGATCCAATAACAGGACCCTTTTTGTGAGGTTAGCTGAGATTAAACTTCGAGGTAATCGAGAATGCCTTCTGCCGCTTTTCGTCCTTCATCAATTGCGGTTACGACAAGATCAGAACCTCGTACCGCATCGCCACCCGCGAAGATCTTTTCGTTGCTGGTCTGGAACTGGAACTCTTGCTTCGCTGGGGCTTTGATACGACCCCATTGATCCAAATCGACATCAAACGGTGCTAACCAGTCCATTTTGTGCGGCTGGAAACCAAACGCCATGATAACAACGTCTGCTGGTAGAACGTGCTCGCTGCCTTCAACGGGTTCTGGACGTCGGCGACCCGCTTCATCAGGTTCACCAAGTGCGGTTTTCACCACTTTGACCCCCGAGACTTTGCCTGACGCATCCACTTCCACTCCCAAAGGCTGAAGGTTGAACATGAACTTCACGCCTTCTTCCTTTGCGTTTTTTACCTCGCGACGAGAGCCTGGCATGTTGGCCTCATCACGACGATAAGCACAAACTACGTTGGAGGCACCTTGGCGAATTGAGGTACGAACGCAGTCCATTGCTGTATCACCACCACCCAGTACGACGACTTTCTTTCCTGCCATATCGATAAAGGGTTGGTTACTCTCAAGATCCATGACTTTGTAGGTGTTCGAAACTAAAAATGGCAGCGCGTCATACACACCCGGCGCATCTTCATTATCTAGACCAGCACGCATGTATTTATAGGTGCCAACGCCCAAGAAAACAGCATCGTATTCATCAAGTAGCTCTTGCATTTGGACATCTTTGCCTACTTCCATGTTCATGCGGAACTCGACGCCCATTTCAGTGAACACACGGCGGCGGTTTTCCATCACGCCTTTTTCAAGCTTGAAGGAAGGAATACCGAAGGTCAGAAGGCCTCCAATTTCAGGGTAGCGGTCAAACACGACTGGCTTAACGCCATTGCGCACTAGGATATCCGCGGCAGCCAAGCCAGCTGGGCCTGCTCCAATGATTGCGACCTTTTTATCGGTCCACTCCACCTTGGACATATCTGGCTTCCAGCCCATTTCAAACGCTTTGTCGGTAATGTACTTTTCTATGTTACCGATGGTGACGGCACCAAAGTCATCATTAAGCGTGCATGAACCTTCACATAGGCGGTCTTGAGGACAAACGCGCCCACATACTTCCGGTAGGCTGTTGGTTTGATGCGATAGTTCAACCGCTTCAAGAATACGACCTTCATTGGCAAGTTTTAACCATTGAGGGATGTAGTTGTGGACTGGGCATTTCCATTCACAATATGGGTTGCCACAATCTAAGCAGCGATCCGCTTGTGCAGTCGCCTGTTGTTTAGTGAACGGTTCATAGATTTCAACGAACTCGATCTTACGAACTTTGATAGGCTTTTTCGCAGGATCTACACGCTGCACATCGATAAATTGATAAACGTTCTGGCTCATGATTCAAACATCCTCCATGATTACTGTGCTTGAACACGCAGCTCTGCGGCACTGCGGCTCTGGTGACCAAGTAGCGTGCGAAGATCTGCCGCTTGTGGTTTCACCAAATAGAACTTTGGAATCCATTCATCAAAGTTCGCCAAAATATTTTCAGCATGACTCGACCCTGTTTCTTCAAGGTGTTCCGCAATTAGGCCACGCAAATGTTCTTGGTGGATGTAAAGATCGGACAATGAGATGGCTTCGACAGACTCAGTATTAACTCGACCTTCAAAGCTTTGGTTCTCATCCAGAACATAGGCAAAGCCTCCAGTCATACCCGCGCCAAAGTTCACACCTGTCGCACCAAGAATGGCAACAATACCGCCAGTCATGTACTCACAAGCGTTATCGCCAGCACCTTCAATGACGGCTATCGTACCTGAGTTTCGTACGCCGAAACGCTCACCTGCTTTACCGGCTGCAAATAGTTTACCGCCGGTCGCGCCGTACAGACAGGTGTTACCAATGATGGTTGCTTCATTACACTTAAATGCAGTGCCAAGGTGAGGTTTGATAACCACTTTACCACCCGCCATGCCTTTGCCCACGTAGTCGTTCGCATCGCCCGTGAGGTAAAGCTCTACACCACCTGCGTTCCAAACACCAAAGGACTGGCCTGCGGTGCCGTCAAGATAGATTTTGATAGGGGAAGCCGCCAACCCTTGGTTGCCATAGCGTTTTGCTATTTCGCCAGATAAGCGTGCACCAACAGAACGATCAGTGTTGATGACATTGTAGAAGAAACTTGCCGATTGACTGTTTTCGACCGCATGCATGGCATCATCAACGATCTTTTGGTTGAGCTCAGCTTTATCAAACGGTTTGTTTGGCTCTGTCCAAAATAGCGGATGGCCCTCAGGTGATACTGGAGCTTCTAGAATATTGGATAGATCCAGCTTGGTCTGTTTCGCTGTAAATCCCTCTACTGCCTCAAGTAAATCGGTACGACCAATCAAGTCCGTCAGCTTTTCAACGCCAAGTTCGGCGAGTAATCCGCGCACTTCGTCTGCCAGGCCGATGAAGTAATTCATCACCATTTCTGGTAGACCTTTGAAGTATTCTTTACGCAGTGTCTCGTCTTGAGTCGCAACCCCAGTTGCACAGTTGTTGAGGTGACAAATTCGTAGGAACTTACAACCCATAGCGACCATTGGCGCAGTACCAAAACCGAAGCTTTCTGCACCTAAAATTGCGGCTTTAACTACGTCTAAACCAGTCTTTAGACCACCGTCTACCTGTAGGCGGATCTTATGACGCAGACCATTAGCAACCAGAGCTTGTTGTGTCTCTGCCAACCCCAACTCCCAAGGGCTACCAGCGTATTTTACCGAAGTTAATGGGCTTGCTGCGGTACCACCGTCGTAACCCGAAATGGTAATAAGATCAGCGTAAGCCTTGGCTACACCCGTTGCGATGGTGCCGACACCTGGCTCGGAGACGAGTTTTACCGAAACCAGCGCATTCGGGTTGACTTGTTTAAGGTCGAAGATCAGCTGGGCCAAATCTTCAATCGAATAGATATCGTGATGCGGAGGAGGGGAGATCAGAGTCACGCCTTGTACCGAATAACGCAGTTTTGCGATTTCTGCGGTGACTTTGTGTCCTGGTAGCTGTCCACCTTCACCCGGTTTCGCACCTTGTGCCACCTTGATTTGCAGTACATCCGCATTAGTCAGGTAATGCGGCGTTACACCAAATCGGCCAGAAGCAATCTGTTTGATACGTGAGTTACGCTCAGTACCGAAACGGCGAGGATCTTCACCGCCTTCACCCGAGTTAGAGTAACCACCAAGACGGTTCATCGCCGTTGCAAGTGCTTCATGCGCTTCTGGGCTAAGTGCGCCAATGGACATTGCCGCTGAGTCAAAGCGTTTGAACAGTTCAGTGCGTGGTTCTATTTGCTCAAGTGGCAGCGGTGAGTCTGATTTTTTCAGCGACATTAAGTCACGCAGCATGGCAACAGGGCGTTGGTTTACCTGCTTAGCAAAGCTCTGATAGTCGTTACTTTCGCCAGATTTAACGGCCTGTTGCAGCGTGCCGACAACATCCGGGTTGTAAGCATGATACTCACCTCCATGGACGTACTTTAACAAGCCGCCATGATCAATCGATTTGCGTTTCGCCCATGCTTTACGAGATAAGTTTGTAAGATCTTGCTGGAAGTCGTCAAAATTCGCGCCTTCAATTCGAGTTGTGACGCCTTTAAAACACAGAACGACCACATCTTGGCTCAAGCCAACTGCTTCAAATAGTTGTGAGCAGCGGTAAGAGGCGATAGTTGAGATCCCCATTTTCGACATGATCTTGTACAGGCCTTTGTTGATGCCGTATTGGTAGTTTTGCATCACATCGCGGTAGTCTTTCTCTAGTGCTTTATCATCAATCAGTTTACCTAACGCTTCATAAGCAAGGTATGGGTAAACCGCAGTGGCACCAAAACCAAGCAAGACGGCAAATTGGTGTGGATCACGGGCTGTTGCGGTTTCGACAACAATGTTGGCATCGCAACGTAAGTTCGCGTCAATCAGACGAGTTTGAACGGCGCCGACTGCCATTGCTGCCGGAATTGGTAACTTACCTTTGACCAAGGCTCTGTCCGAAAGAACCACTAAAACCGTGCCTTCACGAACGACTTGCTCTGCTTGCTCACACAGATCATCAATGGCTTGTTTAAGATCTTTTTGTTGTGGATCGTAGTTGATATCGAGAATGGTATTACGGTAATGATCGTCACTCAGCTCTAGTAATTGCTGCATGTCTGAATAGAGCAGTACTGGAGAATCAAAGGTTACACGATGCGCGTGGCCATCGGTTTCACAGAAGACGTTCATCTCCTGGCCGATGCTGGTCGCTAGCGACATGACGTGTTTCTCACGCAGCGGATCGATTGGTGGGTTGGTGACCTGCGCGAACTTCTGACGGAAGTAATCAGTCACCAAGCGCTCTTTCGAAGAAAGAACCGCCATCGGGGTGTCATCACCCATCGAACCGACGGCTTCTTGCCCCATATCACCGAGGACACGCAATACTTGATCGACTTCTTCATTGCTCATGGCAAACTGCTTTTGATAAGTCTTAAGCAAGTCTTCATCAAAGCTGCGCTCACCTACTTGATCTTCAGGTAGCTGAGAGAACGGTGTTAGTTTGCGAACGTTGTTCTCCATCCATTCGCGATAAGGGTGACGAGATTTCAGGTCATTATCGATCTCGCTAGACTGCCAAAGCTTACCTTTACGAGTGTCGATGACGAGCAATTCCCCCGGACCTACACGACCTTTTTTGGCAACTTCATCTGGGGCGTAATTCCAAATCCCTACCTCAGATGCCAGAGTGATCAGCTTGTCTTTGGTAATTACATAACGCGCAGGACGTAGACCGTTTCGGTCTAGGTTACAAGCAGCATAACGACCATCGGACAGTACGATACCTGCTGGGCCATCCCATGGTTCCATGTGTTTGGAGTTGAAATCGTAAAACGCACGCAAATCCGGATCCATGTCAGGGTGGTTTTGCCATGCTGGCGGCACAAGCATACGCATGGCACGGAAGATATCCATGCCGCCAGCTAAAAAGAGATCTAGCATATTATCTAGGCTAGACGAGTCTGAGCCTGTCTCGTTCACAAACGGTGCTGCAGTTTGTAGGTCAGGCAGCAGTGGTGACGAGAACTTGTAAGCACGAGCGCGTGCCCATTGTCGGTTACCTTCAATGGTATTGATCTCACCATTATGAGCAAGGTAGCGGAACGGTTGAGCTAATGGCCAACGCGGTTGAGTGTTGGTAGAAAAACGCTGGTGGAACAGACAGATAGCAGATTCCATACGTAGATCGGCAAGATCAAGATAAAAGCGCGGTAAGTCCGCAGGCATGCATAGGCCTTTGTACACCAAAACTTGAGTCGATAAGCTACAGATGTAGAAATCCGGATCTTCGGTGATTTGTTTCTCGATGCGACGGCGTGCGATGTAGAGACGACGTTCAATGTCGCGTTCGCGCCAACCTGCCGGTGCAGAGACAAAGACTTGCTGAATATTTGGAAGCGAGTTGGCCGCAATTGGACCGAGTACTTCTGAATTAGTTGGTACTTCACGCCAACCAGCCACAGTTAGCGTCTCTTGCGCCAGTTCTTTGTTGACGATGTCTTTAGCGAGTTGAGCTTTGACTGGATCTTGGTTGAAGAAAATCATCCCTACGGCGTATTGCTTGCCAAGGTTGAAACCATTTTCTTCGGCAATAAGACGTAAATAGGAATCGGGCTTTTGTAATAGAAGACCACAACCATCACCAGTTTTACCATCGGCGGCGATACCACCACGGTGAGTCATGCGGTCAAGTGCAGAAATTGCTGTACGTACCAGCTTGTGGCTTTGTTCGCCTTCCATATGCGCGATCAAGCCAAATCCACAGTTGTCTTTCTCAAGACTTGGATCATAAAGAGCCATTGCAATTCTCCCTTTGCTTATCCGTCATCCCGACAGATATATCAACACTGCTTACGTTGATATCGATGACTAACTATGCGTCATCTTTATAGCTTTATGTATAATTATTCAGTAAAAGTTGTGAAATATTTAACATTTTTTGAGTGTTTTATTTTCATCAACTTCACAAGCTATAGCTTATTGTAAAAAAGGTCAAGTTATTAGTGGATCATCACGTGAATATACGATTTACCATTTAATAAGCTAAAATAGTTTAATAATTTCAAATAGATAGAAAATTGATTGTTACAAAAAAGTAACATTTGATTCTGTGGGAGATAAAAAAGACCAGCATAAAATGCTGGTCAAAATAGAAAGATTGGAAGGAATTGTTTTCTTTCTTCACCGATAGCCATCGATATTGCTGATGGCTATTAGGCAATTGAAAGAGAGAAGCATGACTGCTTCGTTAAGCAGAAAGCATCAGTGAATCTGCTTTTGCTTCTAGGTTTGTGCCACCCATTAGGTAATCATCGATAGCACGGGCACATTCGCGGCCTTCATTGATACAACGAACCACCAAAGATTGGCCTGTTCGCATATCACCAGCAGCAAATACGCCTTCTTGGTTAGTAGCAAAATCTTGAGTTGCTACGTTACCGCGATCGTCTAGTGCGATATCCAGTTGAGCAAGTACGCCTGTTGGTTCAGGGTGTAGGAAGCCCATCGCTAGAAATGCCATATCACATGGAATCACACGCTCGCTGCCTTCTACTTCTTTGAAGCTTGGGCGCTCGCCTGGTTTTGCATCTTGCCAAACGATATCAGCAAGACGAAGGCCTGTGACTTCACCTTTGTCATTTCCGATGAACTCTTTGGTCAGGATGTTCCAGTGACGATCGACACCTTCTTCATGAGAGGTCGAAGTACGTAGGATCATTGGGTATTGAGGCCAAGGCATATTGGCTGGGCGCTTCTCTGGTGGAATCGGCATGATTTCCACTTGAGTTACGCTTGCTGCGCCGTGACGGTTTGACGTACCTACACAGTCTGAACCGGTATCGCCACCACCAATGACAACCACATGTTTACCTTTTGCGTGAATCTCTTCCGTTTTCAGGTCCATGTTATTGGCGCGACGGTTGTTTTGACCTAGGAATTCCATCGCGAAGTGAACGCCTTTGAGCTCACGACCCGGAACGGGCAAATCACGTGGAACCGTTGAGCCACCGGTTAGTAGAACCACATCGAACTCTTGACGCAATTGTTGAGCATTTACATCAACACCGACGTGTTGGTTTACTTTAAACTCAATGCCAGCTTCTGCCATTAGATTGATCTTGCGATCAATGACTTCCATGCTCAGTTTAAAGTCTGGGATACCAAAACGTAGTAGACCGCCCACTTTCTCGTCTCGCTCGAATACCGTCACAGTATGACCTGCGCTGTTTAGCTGCTCAGCAGCTGCAAGGCCAGCAGGACCTGAACCAATGATCGCAACGGTTTTGCCAGTGCGAGAGCGTGGTGTTTTTGGTTTGGCGTACCCTTCACGATACGCCGTTTCTACGATGGTTTTTTCGATATTACAGATAGTGATTGGGTCTTGGTTGATACCAAGAACACAAGCACTTTCACATGGAGCAGGGCAAACACGACCAGTAAACTCTGGGAAGTTGTTCGTCGAGCTTAGGATGTTCCAAGCTTCTTCCCATCTATCACGATAAACCGCGTCGTTAAATTCTGGGATGATGTTACCGATAGGGCAGCCGTTATGACAAAACGGCACGCCACAATCCATACAACGAGAAGCTTGAGTATTGATCTTGTCACCAAACTCCTCGTTCAGAACGAACTCTTTGTTGTTCTTGATGCGTTCAGCTGGGTCAATCTTCTGTGGTAGTTCACGACCATGCTCTAAAAATCCAGTAGGCTTACCCATTATACGGCCTCCACTTGAGTTTCGTTTCCTTGAGACAGTGCTTCAGCTTTGCGTTTTTGAAGAACCGCTTTATAGTCACGCGGCATTACCTTAGCCATAGAGGCTAGGCTAGCTTCAAAATTGTCTAGGAAAGACTGAGCGACTTCACTTCCTGTGAATTGAACATGCTTAGTTAGCATGTCGAGTAATAGATCTCTGTCTTCTTGCTCGATTGGATCTAGGTCTACTAGCTCTGGGTTCAGTTTCGACTCAAAGTCACCTGATTTATCCCATACGTATGCCACGCCGCCACTCATACCTGCGGCAAAGTTACGACCTGTTGAACCTAGGATAATTGCTGCACCGCCCGTCATGTATTCACAACCGTGGTCACCGACGCCTTCTACTACTACTTTCGCGCCTGAGTTACGAACACAGAAACGTTCACCAGCCATACCGCGAATGAAAGACTCACCCGAAGTTGCACCGTAGAAACACACGTTACCAACCACGATGTTGTCTTCCGCGACAATACTTGATTTTGCATCTGGGTAAAGTACTAAGGTACCGCCAGATAAGCCTTTACCCCAGTAGTCGTTCGCGTCGCCTTCCACTTCGAACTTCACGCCCTTAGCTAGGAATGCACCGAATGACTGACCCGCAGAACCTTTGAACTTCACGTTCATTGGCTGAGGTAGACCCGCATCTTTGTACACTTTCGAGATTTCGTTCGACAACATGGTACCTGCAGAGCGGTCCGTGTTGACGATAGGGAACTCGGCATTCACCGCTTCGCCTTTCTCTAGTGCAGGAATCGCTGCTTGAATCAGCTTACGGTCTAGCACTTCTTCTAGGTTGTGGTTCTGTTGAGCTTGGTTGAATACACCATCAGCTTCACGTGGTTGCTCAACGTGGAGAACAGGAGACAGATCTAGGTTCTTGTATTTCCAGTGAGAAATGTCTTGGCGGATCTTCAGTTTCTGACCTTGACCGACCATTTCATCGATAGTGCGGAAGCCAAGCTCAGCCATGATTTCACGTAGACCTTGTGCCATGTATTGGAAGAAGGTAACGACGTCTTCTACGCGGCCATCAAAGCGCTCGCGAAGCGTCTTGTTCTGAGTCGCGATACCAACAGGACAAGTGTTCTTATGACACTTACGCATCATGATACAACCTTCAACCACTAATGCTGCGGTTGCTACGCCCCATTCTTCTGCACCAAGTAGTGTTGCCACTGCAAGGTCGCGAGGTGTCTTCATCTGACCATCTGCTTGAACCACGATACGGTTACGTAGACCGTTCTTCAGTAGCGTTTGGTGCGTTTCTGCCAAGCCAAGTTCCCAAGGAAGACCGGTATGGCGGATTGAAGACATTGGTGATGCACCTGTACCGCCGTCGAAACCTGCGATTAGTACAACGTCCGCTTTCGCTTTCGCTACACCAGAAGCGATCGTACCTACGCCTGCTTCTGATACCAGCTTCACGTTTACACGGCCTGCGCGGTTCGCGTTCTTCAAGTCGTAGATAAGCTGAGCCAAATCTTCGATTGAGTAGATATCGTGGTGTGGTGGTGGAGAGATAAGGCCAACGCCCGGAGTCGAGTGACGCGTTGCACCGATCCAGTCATCTACTTTATCGCCTGGTAGCTGACCACCTTCACCTGGCTTCGCACCTTGAGCCATTTTGATTTGCAGCTCTTCAGCGTTAGTTAGGTAGTAAGAGGTTACGCCGAAACGACCTGAAGCCACCTGCTTGATTGCAGAGCGTTCCCAATCGCCGTTCTCTTTGCGCTCGAAACGCATTGGGTCTTCACCACCTTCACCAGAGTTCGATTTCGCGCCAAGACGGTTCATCGCAACAGCTAGTGTGGAGTGTGCTTCGTAAGAAATAGAACCGAATGACATTGCACCGGTCGCGAAGCGTTTCACGATGCTTTCAATTGGCTCGACTTCGTCGATAGAGATAGAACCAGCTGGGTTCTTAATGAACTCAAGTTGGCTACGTAGGGTTACCGCGTTGTCACCTTGCTTATCTACAGCAGTCGCGTATTGCTTGAACTGATCGTAGTTCTTGTTGCGCGTAGACTCTTGCAGTAGAGAAATGGTTTCTGGGTTGAATAGGTGCTTCTCACCACGCTGTTTCCATTGGTAAACACCACCAACATCCAGCATTTGAATTGGGATTTCGCGTTGTGGGTAACCGATGCGGTGACGGATCAGCACTTCTTTGGCGATATCATCAAGGGTAAGACCTTGGATACGAGAAACCGTACCTGTGAAGTATTTGTCGACCACTGACTTGTGGATACCCAACGCTTCGAAGATTTGTGCGCCGTGGTAAGACTGTAGCGTCGAGATACCCATCTTCGAGAAGATCTTCAGAAGACCGCCATTGATCGCTTTACGGTAGTTGTTGAACAGATCACGAGGGTTCGCTTCTGGATCCAACTTCTTCGTACGTTGAAGTTCAATGATGGTTTCAATCACTAGGTAAGGGTTAACCGCATTCGCACCGTAACCAAGTAGCGTTGCAAAGTGGTGCGTTTCACGCGCGTCACCAGTTTCAACCACGATGTCACACTTCGCACGTAGACCTTTACGGATCAAGTGGTGGTGTACTGCGCCAACTGCCAGCATTGCTGGGATCGCCGCGTGGTTTGAATTCACTGCGCGGTCAGTGAGTAGGATGATTGAATAACCATCGATAACCGCGTCTTCTGCGTATTGGCAGATACGTTTTAATGCACGCTCAAGTTTGCCTTGATCTTCACTAGCTTGGAATACGATATCCAACGTTTTCGCTTGTAGGTGCTCGTTATCGATCGCACGCAATTTTTCAAGCTCAGAGTTGGCTAGAACAGGCGATTCCAATTCTACTTTCTGACAGTGAAGTGGTGTTTCAGTCAGAAGGTTTTGGTCTTTACCCAAGTAAGTGTTCAGCGACATAACCATGCGCTCACGGATCGGGTCGATCGGTGGGTTAGTTACTTGTGCAAACAGCTGCTTGAAGTAGTTTGAAAGGTGCTGAGATTGATGAGATAGAACCGCAAGAGGCCAGTCGGCACCCATTGCTGATAATGGTTCTTTCGCGTCATTCGCCATTGGAACGATGATTTCGTTCACTTCTTCAGTGCTTACGCCAAACGCTTGTTGGCGGTGTAGAAGGTGTTCTGGCTTAGGTTGGCTGAACTGGTTGCTCGCATCTGGCAGCTTCTTCAAGCTCAGTAGGTTTTCTTCTACCCACTTCTCGTAAGGCTGTGCCGTTGCGATGGTGTCTTTCACTTCTTCATCAGAGATGATTCGACCTTGTTCTAGGTCTGCAACGAAGATACGACCTGGCTGTAGGCGACCACGGAACTCAACGTTTTCTGGTTCTATATCCACAACACCAGATTCAGATGCCATCACTAGGAAGTTATCTTTGGTCACTGTGTAGCGAGAAGGGCGCAAACCGTTACGGTCTAGTGTCGCACCAACTTGAACACCATCAGTAAAACATACGGAAGCCGGGCCATCCCATGGTTCCATGATGTTCGCATGGTACTGATAGAACGCGCGACGTTTAGGATCCATGTTTTTGTTTTCTTGCCATGCTTCAGGAATCATCATCATCAATGCGTGTGGCAGGCTGCGACCAGACAGAACTAGGAGCTCAAGTGCCATGTCAAAGTTAGATGAATCCGAGCTGCCTTCCTGACAGATTGGAAGAAGCATGTCGATTTCAGCCTGAGTGAACAGGTCTGATTCTAGGATTGCTTCACGGGCTTTCATCCAGTTCAAGTTACCGCGAACTGTATTGATTTCGCCGTTGTGGGCAATGTAACGGAAAGGCTGTGCAAGACGCCATTTCGGGAAGGTGTTGGTAGAGAAACGAGAGTGTACCAGTGCCAGTGCAGTCACCATGGTCGGGTTTTGCAGATCGAGGAAGTACTGAGGTACTTGCTCAGTCGTTAACTGACCTTTGTACACTAATGTCTTGTAAGACATGGAGTTAATGTAGAAGTCGTCACCAATGTTCGAAACGCTTTCTAGGCAAACGCGTACGGTGTAATTACGAAGTACGTACAGTTTGCGTTCTAGCTCTTCAGGCGTGATGCCAGGGCCGCCGGAGATAAACACGTGCTCAAATTGAGGCTCTGTGCTTAGAGGGTCGGCACCAATCATGGAGTTGTCGGTTGGTAATACGCGGTAGCCGATAACTTCAAGGTCTAGACGCTGTGCGTTGCGTTCTAGAATGTCACGGCATTGTTCGCGTTTGTATTCGTCTTTCGGGAAAAGAACGACACCAACACCATACTTTTCAAACGAAGGCAGTTTAATGCCTAGCTTAACGGCTTCTTCTAATAGGAATTCATGAGGTTTTTGTAGCAAGATACCCGCACCGTCACCGCTGCATGGGTCACAACCTTGACCACCACGGTGTTCCATGCGAGCCAGCATATCCAATGCTTGAGTCACTACTTCATGAGATTTACGGTTTTTAAGGTGAGCAACAAAACCGATACCACAAGCGTCATGCTCCAGTTCCGGAGTGTACAGACCCTGTGGATTTTGCTCTCTATCTACCATAGATACATCCTTCCAGTTCAATGTCGACGCAAAAGTACCGGGCTGCAAATACTACCTAGACTATTGATTACGTCTTGTCCTTTATATTTATTATCGCCACCGATCTAGGTTGACCGGTCTTGATTCCTTTCCGTATCTCGCAGGAAAAGTTTTGCGAGAAAAACAATCCTTGGTGGTATCCCTTTATTTATTATCACTATCTAGTGATTTATATAGGTAGGAGTGGGATAACACCGACAAATCCCGCAGTGTGCTTTGTAATAAAAGTCACAAAAATAACGGGGTTGTGTAAGTATCCTACAATTTTGTCACTTCAGAATGCAATGAAAAAGTCGGCGTTGTGACCCAATTTTTTCGTTTAATTATGCATTTTTAGTTTAACATTTACGCAACATGAACGATTTTTGTCTTTAATTATGCAAGTTTATTGATTTTGACCCGCATGATGGGTGTTTGAATTGATTAATATTGTGTGTTTTTTCTTGCAGGGATGTAATTTATTTACACAGATCGTAGTGAGATTGATTACGATTTATTGTTGGTGAGAATTTATGCAGTTACATGAGTTGGTCAATACAATCGGCCAAGATCTTCAGCGTCGATACGGTGAAAAGGTTCATAAGTTAACATTGCACGGTGGATTTAGTTGCCCTAACCGCGATGGCACGATTGGGCGGGGAGGATGTACATTTTGCAATGTGGCTTCGTTTGCAGATGAAGAAGTCCAGATAAAAAGCATTCACGAACAGTTAAAAGATCGCGCAGGTGAAATTCACAGAGCGAAGAAATATCTCGCTTATTTTCAGGCCTACACCAGTACCTATGCCGAGGTACAAGTTCTCAAAAACATGTATGAGGAAGCACTAAAGGCTGCAGACATGGTTGGTCTTTGTGTGGGGACGCGTCCTGATTGCGTCCCTGATGCGGTATTGGATTTACTGTCGGGCTATGTACAGCAAGGTTATGAAATTTGGCTAGAACTAGGTCTTCAAACCGCCAACAATGACACCCTAAAACGTATCAATCGTGGTCATGACTTTGAGTGTTATGCCGAAATCACTAAGCGTGCGCGAACACTTGGAATCAAGGTTTGTACTCACTTAATTGTGGGTTTACCCAAAGAAACCCGCGCCGAAAATATTGAAACGCTGCAAAAAGTGTTGGCCGTGGGAACGGATGGCATCAAGTTACATGGCTTGCATATTGTCGAAGGTAGCACCATGGCGAAAGCTTGGCGTGCTGGAAAGCTAGAAGCCCCTGAATTAGAAGAATATGTTGCGATCGCCAGTGAAATGATTCGTATGACACCACCAGATGTGATTTATCATCGCGTTTCATCAGCAGTCAGGAGGCCCACGTTATTATCGCCTCTGTGGTGTGAAAACCGTTGGCTAGCGATGACGGAAATTGGTCGAGATCTCAGTGCTCATGGTGCTCAAGGGAGTCTTACTGGGAATACCTTTATCTATACTAAACCGGAATTAATAGCAGATCGCTCAATAAATAACTGATATATTTTAACCAGTGTTCTTTGAAGGTTTAAACGATGGATCAGTTACTCAATTGGCTTTGGGGTGGTCAAGGCGGTTATGGCTATGTCGTCTTGTTATTAATCGCAGGCGTGTGCGCGTTAGCACTGATCTATTTGCACTTTCAGACGTCACTTAAGCAACTAGTAACGGATTCTCCCTATCCAGTCATAGTGGTGGACACTAGCCATGCTCAGCTCTTGCTATCTAACCAGGCTGCGATGCAGTTATTAGGCATTCGCTCTTTGGGAACGGGGTATTTGTATCCTGCTTTATTCGATATTCATGAGCTTGAGCAGTTTCTCGATCGCTTCTCTAGTCGTCATTTTCGTCAGCAGGCTTTTGACTGGCGACTATCTGATAGTGAATCTATTAAAGTGGAGCTGTCAGGCAGAAAGAGTTTATTGCGCAATCATCGAGTTTGGATTCTTTATGCTCAGCCATATCAAGCCACTCACCAAGAGCAGCAACAAGAACTTGCCCAATTAATCATCGCACGTTCGGCATTAGACTCACTTTCAGAGCTGATTTGTACCCAAGACCGCCAAGGCAATCTATTAACGACCAATCGAGCATTTGATCAATTCTGGCAAGGGCGAAAGGAAGAAGCTTGCGCATCCAAGGCCTTGGGTGAGATGACCAGAAAAAGCGAACGTAAATGGACAACGGATCCACAAGGTCGAAGTTGCTTATTGGAAGTCAATCAAAACTCTCTTGTTTCGCCGAGTGGTGAGCTTATCGGTACGCTGTCTATTAGTCATGACGTGACTGAATGGCACAAGATGCAACAGAATCTGCGAGATGAAATGGAGCGTCGCAAAGATACTGAGGTGGCGCTAGCGCAAAGAGATACTATCTTACAAACGATTCTGGATGCCAGTCCGGACTCCATTGGTATTTTCAATGAGAACATGGTCTATCAAGCGTGTAATCAGCCTTTTGTTAAGGCGTTAGGCATTTCAAAAATTTCTGATTTGATAGGTAAGCGCCTCCAAGACGTGATTCCTAAAGAGATGTACGCGCGCTTAGCAGACAGTGACTTAGAAGCATTACGCCAGTTAGAGCCAGTTCGATACATAGATAAAGTCGTGAGTAGTGATGGTAAAAGTACGTGGTTTGATGTGGTGAAATCGCCTTTTAAAGATAAAGCATCAGGAACGAATGGTGTGCTGATCATGGCGCGTGATATTTCTGAGCGTTATCTTGCAGAACAAAAGTTGGAAAAAGCCAACCTAGAGTTAGAAAAATTGAGCTTTATGGATAGCTTAACTCAAGTATCGAACCGACGCCGTTTCGACGAACAACTGCAGGTATTGTGGTACCACCACGCTCGAGAAAAGCTGCCGCTCACCATCATGTTATGTGACATCGACTTTTTCAAAGATTACAACGACTGTTACGGTCACCAACAAGGTGATGAAGCGTTAGTCAGTGTCGCTACCGTGTTTACACAAGTCATCAATCGTTCTTCGGATTGTGTTGCGCGTTATGGTGGCGAGGAGTTTGGTTTTATCTTGCCGAATACCACCACGGAAGGTGCGCGCAACGTAGCACAGCGTATTCATGAGAAAATTCTACAGCTTGATATGGAACACGACAGTTCAGAAGCATCTGAACGCCTTACCGTCAGTATCGGTCTGGTCTCTTACATTCCTCAGCATGGTGATGAACCCGAAATGGGCATCGCTATGGCTGACAGTGCGTTATACCAAGCTAAAGCTGATGGACGTAATCGCACCTGTATTCACCCCAGTTCTTGCTAACGCTTTGTGACCGCTTGCTCTAAGTTGATAGCTGATTGTTTAAATCACCGTATTAAACACGTTAAACTTACAGAAGCCTGTGCGCTCGTCGGTTTATCTTTCTATCTCGTGTCACAAGCGCAGATCGCACCGTGTGTTTTTCACTAATCAAACAGACCTAAATTGCGTTAGGTCGAGTGCATTTACCTGTTTTTCATCATCGAATGGCGCTATCTAGCCACCACCATGGAGTAGTTAATGAAACCCATGAAAAACCTCGCCCAGTATTATGTCGACTTGCTAGTCAAACTGGGGATTGTTCGCTTCTCTATTTTGCTAGCCCTTGCGCTGGTGGCATTAGCTGTTGTGGTGCAGGTAGGGATTACTTTAGCTCTCAAAGGGCGAGTAGATGATATCGATATTGTCCGTTCGGTGTTTTTTGGTCTATTGATCACCCCTTGGGCGGTTTATTTCCTCTCTGTGGTTGTCGATCAACTAGAAGAGTCTCGCCAGCGTTTAACTAAGCTGGTGTCCAAACTGAAGGACATGCGTTCGCGAGATCAAGAGCTGAATTACCAACTTCAACAAAACATTGAAAAGCTTAACCAAGAAATTGAAGAGCGTATTAAAGCGGAAGAAGCACGTGAAGAGGCGATGCAAGACCTCGAAAATGAGGTGTTCCAACGCGAACGTACTCAATTAGAGTTGGCAGAACGTACCGCATTACTGCGTTCATTTATTGATGCCTCACCAGACTTAATTTACTACCGCAATGCGGATGGTGTTTTCTCTGGCTGTAACCGCGCGATGGAAGAGCTAACGGGCAAGAAAGAGCACCAGTTAGTCGGATTAAGCCCTTGGGATGTGTATAGCAAAGAAATCGCCGAGCATATCGTTGATACTGACCAAAAGGTTTTTGCCGATAATCAAGCAATTACTTACGAGCAATGGCTCGAATACCCAGATGGTCGCAAGCATTACTTTGAGCTGCGTAAAGTGCCATTTTACAGCAAAGATGGCCGCCACCTTGGTCTCGTTGGGTTCGGTCGTGATATCACTGAACGTAAGCGCCATGAAGAGTCGTTAGAGAAAGCAAGCCGCGACAAAACTACCTTCATCTCAACCATCAGTCATGAGCTGCGAACGCCGCTGAATGGCATTGTAGGCTTAAGTCGTATGCTTCTAGATAGTCCGTTGACAGAAGAGCAGCGTAAACACATGCAGACCATCAATGTGAGTGCGATTACTCTAGGTAACATCTTCAACGATATTATCGATATGGATAAATTTGATCGCCGTAAGTTAGAACTATTACCTGCGCCACTTAACTTCGAAGACTTCGTCGCAGAGATTGAGAGTATCTCAGCTCTGATGGCGGAACAAAAAGGGTTACGCTTTGATTTAGAACGTTTAAGCGACTTGCCAAAAGCAATTGAAGTGGATGCAACCCGTCTACGTCAGGTGATTTGGAACTTGGTCAGCAACGCAATGAAGTTCACCAAGGAAGGTGGCGTTGTGATGACAGTGAGCGCGGATGTCGAAGACGATTTTGCGACCATTATTATGGAAGTGGAAGACACAGGTATTGGTATCCCAGACGAAGAGCTAGATAAGATCTTTGCGATGTACTACCAAGTGAAATCAGGCAAGGACAACCTGCATGCGGTCGGTACAGGTATTGGTTTGGCGGTATCTAAGCAACTGATCAATATGATGGATGGTGACATTACGGTTACCAGTGAGGAAGGCTTTGGTAGCACTTTTACTGTATCGATCCACGTTCCGATTGTTGAACTAGCTGAGCCAGTCATTGATGCGAAACGCGACAATGTGCGCCTCAACATATTTATGGTCGAAGACATCGAGCTTAACGTAACTGTGGCTAAATCGTTACTAGAGAGCCTAGGGCACTCTGTCACCGTGGCAATGACGGGCCAAGAAGCGTTAGTGAACTTTGTGCCAGAAAAATACGACTTAGCGTTGTTGGATATCCAACTGCCTGATATGACGGGCTTTGATGTCGCCAATTATTACCGCAAGCATTATAACAATCTTCCTCCATTGGTCGCCTTAACTGCTAATGTAATGAAAGATCGTCGTGAATACTTAGATAACGGCATGGATGATGCGATCAGTAAGCCGCTGGCAGTGAATGCTATTCAGTCAGTGATTGATAAATTCTTCGCTCACCAGTTAGAACAACCTAAGGAAGTGGTGAGCGGTCCCGAAGCAGTGGAAGAGCCAGTCCCTTCTCCTGTGATTGAGACACATTTGCTCGATATGGATATGTTAGAGTCTTACGTCGACATTGTTGGTGCAAAACCTGTCTACGACAGCATAAAAATGTTTGAAGATATGATGCCAGACTATATTGATGTCTTAGATTCGAACATGACAGCGAAAGATCAAGATGGGATTGTTTCTGAAGCGCATAAAATCAAAGGTGCTGCAGGTTCAATTGGCCTGAAACGTATCCAAAGTGTGGCGCAAAAAGCGCAATCGCCTGATATGCCAGCATGGTGGGAAAACATTTCAGACTGGGTTGAAGAGATCAAAAATGAATACCAAAACGATATTCAAGTCCTCAAAAGTTGGTTGGAACAAAGGAAATAACATGAAAAGAATCGCACCATTGGCATTAGCCATGGCATTGATGGCAGGCTGTAGTTCCGTTCCAAATGTGAATTGGCAACAAAACAGTCAGATTACGATTAATGAGGTTAATGTTGAGCTCAAAAGTAATTTATGGGTGAACCTCATGCCGAATATTGGGGACGTGGAAGAGCAAAGTATTCAAGGTGCACTTTACCTCGAAGGAGATCAGTTACTTCCTGCAAATCTAACGGCAGAAGCTCTTATTATTAAACAGGGGCAAAAAGAGTGGTTGGTGGACAGTGCGTCTTTAGATACTCGAACGCACAGTGAAAGCCGATGGGAGGTGGCGTTCTCGTCTCACATTGATGTGAACACAGAAAAATCGGTTGATATCGCAGTGCTTCTAGACGATGCGGGTAAACAGCGTTGGTTAGTCGAAAAGTACGTGAAGATTAACAAGGTTTATTAACCGCAATGATGTTGCATTAGTCGTTAGACCTAAAACAAAAAGGGCTTGCTCAATGAGCAAGCCCTTCGCATATTAGCGGTTAAATCTAGTCTTCTAGATCGCCACAGAAGCGGTAACCTTCGCCGTGGATAGTGGCGATGATTTCTGGCGTGCCTGAAACAGACTCAAAGTGCTTACGGATACGACGAATCGTTACGTCTACAGTACGGTCGTGTGGCTTAAGTTCACGACCAGTCATCTTCTTAAGAAGATCTGCACGAGTTTGAATCTTACCCGGGTTCTCACAGAAGTGCAGTAGTGCGCGGAACTCAGAGCGAGGTAGCTTGTAGCTATCACCAGCAGGGCTTACTAGAGAGCGGCTGTTGATGTCTAGTACCCAACCGTTGAATTCATACTTTTCTACCGAGCGCTTCTCTTCTTGCACCGCGTTAGAGCTCATTGAGCGACTAAGTAGGTTACGTGCACGAATAGTTAGCTCACGTGGATTGAATGGTTTAGTGATGTAGTCATCTGCACCAATCTCAAGACCTAGGATCTTGTCTACTTCATTGTCACGGCCTGTCAGGAACATTAAAGCAATGTTCGCTTGCTCGCGTAGTTCACGCGCGAGTAGAAGGCCATTCTTGCCTGGAAGATTAATGTCCATAATAACCAAGTTGACTGAGTTATCAGACAACACTTGGTGCATCTCTTCACCGTCACTGGCTTCAAAAACAGCGTATCCCTCTGCTTCAAAAATACTCTTAAGAGTGTTACGAGTTACTTGCTCATCTTCAACGATAAGAATCTGCGGGGTTTGCATTGGCGGTACCTAAATTTGTGACAAAATTGTGCTAATAGAATAAATTCTAGGCAAAAATATAACATACAGGTAATGTGATTTTGATAATAAATCAAGTTGATCAAAAAAACACTTCTTTCAGTTATCCGCCCTCCATGGAATTTTGCCAACTCACCAGTATCCAATGGCGACGTTTATTCTAAAGGGCTTGTTTACCTTTCATTTCCTGCTTTCAGTGGGGCCTGAAACGTAAACACCCTAAGATATTGAGCGGATTTTATATTGTTAACAGCATGCTAACAATGCTCAAATGTTAATTCCATTCAGTTTGTTGATTTATATCAATTGATGAAATGTAACTGTTATTAATCGTTTAAGACTTATGATAGAAAAAAGTAATACGAACATAGACGCATCGTTATGGAATGCTTATTCAGAATCTTTTTTCAGATTCGAAGCCGAGTGGCGTGTTTCAAACTATGCTGTGATAACCGCTTGGAACCCATACAGTAACTTGAGGTCCAAAGAAGATAACAGCATAAACAATCACGCGTTAGAAAAACAGCTACAGCACGTTAATTACGCGCCTGTCACGGTAGGTGATAGCGCTTTTACATGGTATGAGGAAAGCTTTGCTGTCGAGTTGTCGCCAGAGGTAGCCGTTGAATTGGCGAATGACTTTCAACAAAACGCGATTTATTACGTCATTAATGACCAGCTTTATCTAATTGCGTGCTCGCAGCCGAAAGTTTTGCATATGTTAGGCTCCATTAAGCCTCGGCTCGTATAAAAGGTATAGAAAAGGATACTGCTCACTGAAGCAACGCTTGGGTGAGAAAATTCACGGAGGAAATATGAGAGACATTACACCCGATATTTGTGACCAATTTGAAGACCAAGTGAGCTTGCTTACTTTACCATTGCAGAACTTTGGTCAACGTAGCGCTTTTTACGGTGAAATCGTTACGGTGCGCTGCTATCACGATAACTCGAAAGTGCGTGAAGTACTGGGCGAAGATGGAACGGGTAAAGTATTGATTGTTGACGGACATGGATCGTGTCAGAGAGCATTACTCGGCGATCAATTAGCGATACTCGGAATAGAAAATGGGTGGGAAGGCATCATTGTCTATGGTGCAATACGCGATGTAGCACAAATATCTCAAATGGACATTGGCGTTCAAGCTCTTGGCACCAACCCGTTTAAAACAGAGAAACGCGGGATAGGAGAGGTAAACGTAACCTTAACGATGCAAAACCAAATCGTTCAACCTAAGCACTACGTTTACGCGGACTGGAACGGTGTATTGATTTCTAAGCAAAAGCTGGACTTCTAAAAACGAAAGCCTAAACCAACCTCAAAGCCTTGTTGCCAATCTTGGTAATCAAGAGTCGCGTGAAGATCCAGTTTATCGGTAATTTTTACGCGACTTGAGACTTCAGCCGCGAGGCTACTGTCGTCTTGGCGAATACCTTCCACTGTTTCGTTCTTGTAAGAGCGAACTGTACTTTTCAGCGTGACACGATCATTAAAGTGATAGCTGATCCCGCTCAAAAAACCACTTTGATTTTGGGTAGGAGAGTTATTGACTCGCGCACCGACATAAACGTCTACCGAATCAAAAAGCTCGTAAGCGTAGCCCGTATCGATATTCCAAACATCAAAACTGTCAGACTGATAACTGTCGCTGGAAATGAATAGCTTATGAGGAGAAGGGGATGTTTTACCTGGAAGCGGCGGAAGTTCGTTTGCTAGACAAACACCAGGCACAAAAAACAGCAACAGAAAAAGCCATCTTTTCATGTTCACCACTCCTTGTGTCAACTTTTTTATTAGTATGCGCCCAAAGCTTCTCACTATTAAAGCATAGAATATGAAAGCTAGCTCACCTATTTTCTAAATAATTCGATCCTATGAACATAAGTCACAGTTAAGTTGTTGTTATGTGTCACAACCCTCTCGAATTATTTGATCGTACGTTTTATGGCAAAGATTAGACTAGTTATTAGATAAAAAACCGAACTGGTGATGATAGTTAAGTCCTTTACAAAAACTAACTGTAGATTTTCAAATGATCAATAATGTGTAATTAACTATAAATATCAATGACATTGCTTAGCAGAAATCTCTGAAAGATGGAAAAACAAACAATTTTTTGTTGACTATGTATCAGAAACTCGGTAAACGTAGAGTTAAGCAAACACAATTAACGTTGAATATTTATTTATGCCATCTAACAGCCTAGTAGTAATGACCACGACCATTATTATTACCGACACGACACATGTTGGGGCAGGCTGCTGAGCGAAAGAAATTCACAAAAAAGGCCTGTATCCAACAAGATACAGGCCTTTTTTTATGCTTTTTTATCCAGAATTTAGACAAATTTAAGAAGATATACCGGAGGAAGGGATGCGAGTATTGAAGTTTGGCGGATCATCACTAGCTGATGCAGATCGCTTTTTGAGAGCGGCAGACATTATTGCCAATAACGCTCAACAAGAAGAAGTAGCGGTTGTTCTTTCCGCTCCTGGTAAAACAACAAACAAATTGGTTGCGGTCATTGAAGGCGCATTGCGCAATGGTGAAGCAGAACTACAAATCAAAGAGTTGGAGGAGTCGTTTAAAACGCTCTTCACTCAAATCCAAGCAGTACTACCCAATATCGATGGTTCAGCTTTCGATAACCAAGTGAAAACTTCTCTCTCTCAATTACGCCAATTCGTTCATGGCATCAATCTTCTTGGCATGTGCCCAAACAATGTTAATGCACGTATTATTAGCAAAGGCGAACGCGTTTCGATTCAATTGATGAAAGCGGTGCTAGAAGCCAAAGGCCAGCCAGCACATCTTATCGACCCAGTTGAATACCTATACGCAAAAGGTGATCACCTTGAAGCCATGGTTGATGTAGACGTTTCAACGCAAAACTTCCGCCAAAACCCTCTTCCTCTGGGCCATGTGAATATCATGCCTGGCTTTACCGCAGGTAACGAGAAAGGTGAATTGGTAACACTTGGTCGCAATGGCTCTGATTATTCGGCGGCGGTTCTTGCGGCGTGTCTGCGCGCAGATTGTTGTGAGATCTGGACTGACGTAGATGGTGTATACAACTGCGACCCTCGTTTAGTGGAAGATGCTCGCTTACTTAAATCTCTTAGCTACCAAGAAGCAATGGAGCTTTCTTACTTCGGTGCTTCCGTTTTGCATCCGAAGACCATTGCTCCTATCGCGCAGTTCCACATCCCATGTCTGATCAAAAACAGCTTTAACCCACAAGGTGCAGGAACTCTGATTGGGCAAGACACTGGTGAAGACAATCTGGCGATCAAAGGTATCACGACGCTAAACGACCTAACCATGGTTAACGTCTCCGGCCCAGGTATGAAGGGTATGGTTGGCATGGCAAGCCGCGTATTTGGCGCAATGTCTTCCGCTGGTGTGTCTATTGTTCTTATTACTCAGTCTTCTTCTGAGTACAGCATTAGCTTCTGTATTGAGGCAGAAGATAAAGCAAAAGCGCAACAAGTACTGGCCGATGCGTTTGAGTTGGAACTGAAAGATAGCTTATTAGAGCCGGTCGAGTTTATTGATAATGTTTCAATCATAACGTTGGTTGGTGACGGCATGCGTACATCGCGCGGTGTTGCATCTCGCTTCTTCTCATCTCTTGCTGAAGTGAACGTAAACATTGTAGCCATCGCACAGGGCTCATCTGAGCGTGCTATCTCAGCCGTGATTCCTGAAGATAAAATCTCTGAAGCGATCAAAGCGTGTCACGAAAACCTATTCAACTCTAAGCACTTCTTAGACGTATTCGTGGTTGGTATTGGTGGCGTTGGTGGTGAGCTGGTGGATCAGATCGAGCGTCAACAGGCGAAGCTTGCGGAAAAAGGCATCGTGATCCGCGTGTGTGGCTTGGCAAACAGCAAAGGTCTTCTGCTTGATAGTGAAGGTCTTCCACTCGATCATTGGCGTGATCGTATGTCGGCAGCGACAGAAGAGTTCAGCCTAGCGCGTTTGATTTCTTTGGTTCAACGTAACCACATCATCAACCCAGTATTGGTTGACTGTACATCAAGTGAAGATATCGCGAATCAATACGCTGATTTCTTAGCTGCTGGTTTCCATGTCGTTACACCAAATAAAAAAGCAAACACAGCAAGCATGGCTTACTACCATCAGCTTCGCGATGTTGCGCGCAGCTCTCGTCGCAAGCTGATGTACGAAACAACTGTGGGGGCGGGTCTACCGGTAATCGAAAACCTGCAAAACCTAATCTCAGCGGGTGATGAGCTAGAGCGCTTTAGCGGTATTCTTTCTGGCTCTCTGTCATACATCTTCGGTAAGTTAGATGAAGGTATGAGCCTAAGTGAAGCAACTAATATCGCAAAAGAAAATGGTTTTACTGAACCGGATCCTCGTGATGATCTTTCTGGTATGGATGTCGCGCGTAAGCTTCTGATCCTAGCTCGTGAAGCAGGCATGTCTCTAGAACTAGAAGACGTTGTGGTTGATCAAGCACTGCCACCAGGTTTTGATGATTCTGGTAGCGTTGATGAATTTATGGCGCGTTTACCTGAAGCAGACGCCTACTTTAAAGAATTATCTGCAAAGGCAGCGGAAGAGGGCAAAGTACTGCGCTACGTTGGTGAAATTAATGAGGGCAAGTGCACAGTAAGCATCGCAGCGGTGGATGAAAACGATCCAATGTATAAAATCAAGGACGGTGAAAACGCACTGGCATTTTACAGCCGTTACTATCAGCCAATCCCACTAGTGTTACGTGGCTATGGTGCAGGCACCGAAGTAACGGCTGCGGGTGTATTTTCTGACGTGATGCGTACTTTAGGTTGGAAACTAGGGGTATAACAATAATGAGTTCAAGTGATATGGATGTAGTGGTTTATGCCCCAGCATCAATTGGTAATGTAAGCGTTGGCTTTGATGTGCTGGGGGCTGCCGTGTCTCCAGTGGATGGCACACTATTGGGTGACCGTGTATTGGTGAAATCTGGGGCTGATCCGTTCAGCCTTAAAACGGCGGGTGATTTTGTTGAGAAATTGCCAACTGAACCAAAAGAGAACATCGTCTACGACTGTTGGCTCGTGTTTGCTCGTGAGTTAGACAAAAAAGGCGTTGAGCTAAAACCACTTGAGATGACGCTAGAAAAGAACATGCCAATTGGCTCTGGTTTAGGCTCAAGTGCATGTTCTATCGTCGCTGCATTAGATGCATTGAACCGATTCCATGGACAGCCACTTAACGAGACAGAATTATTGGCGCTGATGGGAGAGATGGAAGGCAAGATCTCTGGTGGTATTCACTACGACAACGTTGCGCCATGTTACCTTGGTGGTGTGCAACTGATGCTTGAAGAGTTGGGTATCATCAGTCAAGAAGTGCCTTGCTTTGATGATTGGTACTGGGTGATGGCGTATCCGGGTATCAAGGTATCAACGGCGGAAGCGCGTGAGATCCTACCATCTCAATACCGCCGACAAGATATCATCGCTCATGGTCGCCACCTTGCGGGCTTTATTCATGCGTGTCATTCTGGTCAGCCAGAACTTGCTGCAAAAATGATCAAAGACGTGATCGCAGAACCGTATCGTGAGAAACTGCTTCCAGGTTTTGCGAATGCACGTCAATACGCAGCGTCTGCGGGTGCATTGGCAACCGGTATTTCTGGCAGTGGTCCGACACTGTTCAGTATTTGCAAAGAGAAAGATGTCGCTGAGCGAGTTGCTCGCTGGTTAGAACAAAACTACGTACAAAACGAAGAAGGATTCGTCCACGTTTGTCGTCTAGATAAGCAGGGTTCGAAAGTAACAGGAAGTGAGCTATGAAGCTTTACAATATAAAAGAAAATGATGAACAAGTTTCCTTTGGCCAAGCCGTTCGCCAAGGGTTAGGTCGCAATCAAGGCCTATTTTTCCCATCGGAATTACCAAAATTTGAAGATATCGATGCGCTGCTTGCAGAAGACTTTGTCTCTCGTAGCACTAAGATTCTATCGGCGTTAATTGGAGATGAACTTGCAGAAGAGCAGGTGAATGCTCTTGTTGATGCTGCATTCCAATTCCCTGCGCCAATTAATCAGGTCAAAGACGGTGTTTACGCTCTGGAACTGTTCCATGGTCCAACGCTTGCATTTAAAGATTTTGGTGGTCGCTTTATGGCGCAATCTCTTGCAGCCGTTTCGGACGGTGGCAAGATCACCATTCTGACTGCAACTTCTGGCGATACTGGCGCAGCCGTTGCGCATGCTTTCTACGGTATGGAAGACATCAACGTTGTGATTCTTTATCCAAAAGGCAAGATCAGCCCACTGCAAGAGAAGCTATTCTGTACGCTTGGTAAAAACATTCACACTGTCGCGATCGATGGAGACTTCGATGCGTGTCAGGCACTGGTTAAGCAAGCTTTTGATGATTCTGCACTGCGTGAAGAGATCGGTCTGAACTCTGCAAACTCAATCAACATCAGCCGTTTGATGGCGCAAATCTGTTACTACTTTGAAGCAGCTGCGCAAATGAGCAAACAAGAGCGTGAAAACCTTGTTGTGTCTGTACCAAGTGGTAACTTTGGTAACCTAACTGCTGGTCTATTGGCAAAAGCGTTGGGCTTGCCTATCAAACGCTTTATCGCTGCAACTAATGCCAATGACACGGTTCCTCGCTACCTAGAAACAGGTAAGTGGGAGCCAAAACCAACAGTCGCAACAACATCGAACGCGATGGACGTGAGCCAACCAAACAATTGGCCTCGTATTGAAGAGCTGTGCCGCGTGAAAGAGTGGGGCTTGGAGACGTTAGGTAAAGGCGCAGTATCTGATGAGCAAAGCGCACAGTCAGTGAAAGATTTACATGCTCTAGGCTACCTATGCGAACCGCATGGTGCGATTGCTTACCGAGTGCTTGAAGAACAATTGCAAGACGGTGAAACCGGTCTGTTCCTATGTACTGCTCACCCTGCGAAGTTCAAAGAAGTGGTGGATGATATTCTAGAATCCGATATCGACCTTCCTGCGCCACTAGCGAAGCACGCTGCGATGGAGCTGCTATCGGAAGAGCTCGACGCAGACTTTGACGCATTGAAACAAGTACTGCGCCGCGTGCAGTAAGCTTCAAAGTATAGTAAGTATCAAAAACAGAAATAACGAGAGGTGAATGAGTAATCATTCACCTTTTTTATTGTCGGTAAGTTGTGACTCTCTTTATGATTGAGAAACGAACTTAACTAAATGAGATAGAAAGAGAAGCATGCATTTTTTGATTTTTCTTGGCTCAGTGAGAAACAGCACGCCACCACGACCAGCCCGTTTAGGAATGCGAGTCAGTAAAGCGTGTGAAAAACTCATCGCGAGTCAACATTCGCAACATATGGTCGAAATCATCGACCCTTTGAATTACGACTTTGGCGATGTGTTTAAGCCCGAGTTTGCTTATCACCGCTCTAAAGTTCCGCAGCACCTAAGTGAGCTGGCAGACAAAATCAAACATGCGGATGGGTATGTGATGGTTAGCCCGGAATATAACCATTCGATGAGTCCTGCTTTGGCGAACATGCTTAACCATTTCGGCAGTTCGCTGTTTTCTTACAAGCCGAGTGCTATCGTGACCTATTCTGCCGGACAATGGGGTGGTGTTAGAGCTGCCGTTTCTATGCGTACCTTCTTATCTGAACTTGGATGTTTACCTGTCTCTGCGATGATCCACATTCCGAAAGCGCAAGAAGTGTTTGATGAACAGGGCGTTGCTGAGGATGAGTCGGAGCAGACGCAGTGGGACAACTATATGAATCGCACTATGCATCAATTGATTTGGTGGGCAGAAGGGGCGTCACTGCAAAGAGATAGGCGTGATCCAACCTCTTTAGCGCAAGCGTTTCAGAAAGATCCTTCGCAAAGAAATGCACCTTAGAGGCGAGTTGCTTTCCATTATAGAAAGGGTTTAGAAGGATTCTGAAACAAAAAAAGCTTGGTCATTGCTGACCAAGCTTTTTAAATTCTAGCGAGCTAGTTTACTGAGAGATTATAGAGTCTCAGTAAAAGTACGAGCGATTACATCACGTTGTTGCTCTGGAGTTAGCGAGTTAAAACGTACTGCGTAACCAGAAACACGAATAGTTAGTTGTGGGTATTTCTCTGGGTGTGCAACTGCATCTTCTAGTGTTTCGCGTTTAAGCACGTTCACGTTTAGGTGTTGGCCGCCTTCGATACGAGGAGCAGTTTCGATTGCAACTTCACGGCTTTCGTATTCACCTAGGTCGCTGATTGCGATAACTTGGTCTGCTTCGTAGCCAGCAGTTGCAGCAACACAACGAGCTTCATTTTTTTCGCTATCTAATAGCCAGATAGAGTTTAGTAGGTCGTCGTTTGCCGCTTTTGTAATTTGGATACCTTGGATCATCACTATCTCCTAGACCACTTACGTGGTGATTATTGGTGTTAATTTTCGAATTTTCGTTGAGCTGAGTATTATATAGCTAATATCCACTATTTTAATATTGATTTAAGTCAAAAAACAACCAAAAACATTATTTTTATTAAGGTAATTTTATTGAGTTAAATCAATAAAACCTTTGAAAACAAACTAATTACAATTTATTTGATAATATAAAAAATATTTAATAACTAATTTTGTTGTAAATTTACTACAAATTGAGATTAAAGTTTAAACTGGTTAACGCAACTATCTGTATTTAGGTAGCAATACTGAAAGTCTAAAGTGATTAAATGACAAACATGAAAAACAAGCTTGGGAATAAACTCATTGGTGCACATGTCTCTGCTGCTGGTGGGGTCGATCAAGCTCCGTTGAGAGCTCGTGAAATTGGCGCGAATGCATTCGCACTATTTACAAAAAACCAACGCCAGTGGGTGGCGAAGCCTTTAGAAGCAAAAACCATCAGTGCGTTTAAAGCGAACTGTAAAATGCTGGGTTTCGGAGCAGAACATATTCTTCCCCATGATTCTTATCTGATTAACTTGGGTGCGCCGGAAGAAGAAAAGCTGAATAAATCCCGCGCGGCATTTATTGATGAAATGGAGCGTTGTAATCAGTTAGGGCTGACTTTGCTTAACTTCCACCCGGGTAGTCACCTAAAGAAAGTCTCTGAACAGGAGTGCCTCGCAACGATCGCCGAGTCGATCAATCTTGCGCATAAAGCGGTGCCGAATGTGATCGCTGTTATCGAGAATACGGCAGGTCAAGGCACTAACTTAGGCTGGAAGTTTGAGCACCTTGCTGAAATCATCGAGCAAGTGGAAGATAAAGATCGTGTCGGCGTTTGTATTGATACCTGCCATACCTTTACGGCTGGTTATGACTTACGTACAAAAGAAGATTGCGAGCGCACCTTTGCAGAGTTCGACCGTATCGTAGGTATGCACTATTTAAGAGCAATGCATCTAAATGATTCAAAAGTAGAGTTTGCCAGCAAAGTAGATCGCCACCATTCGCTAGGTAAAGGAGAGATCGGGTGGGATTGCTTTGAGTACATCGCGAAAGACCCTCGTTTTGATGGTATCCCTCTGATTTTGGAAACAATTGATCCAGATATTTGGCAGCAAGAGATCAACACATTGCGTCAATTCCATTTAGCGGCCATTGCCAGTTAATGGCGTAACCACAAAGTTGGCACCTTTCTTTCTTAGTCATTGAACATCAATCTCTGAATTAGCAAAGAAGGATGCCAACATGTCTCGACCACTCTCTTTTACTCCTTATGCTTTCACTCGTCGCGTGCTTCGCTTACCGATGCCTAATCGTCACATTACCGGACAGGGGCATTTTCGAACGCCACAGAAGCATTAGTCTTTTATTACTTGTCTCAAGTTCGTGGTAAGTTTTTGTTTGTTTGAGTTTCGCTCGTTAGAATAGAAGCAAAATTTAGGACAGGAACTTTCCATGAATCAGTCACCCACTTGGCACGATGTGATCGGCGAAGAGAAAAAGCAGAGCTACTTTGTAGACACCTTGAATTTTGTTGAAGCCGAACGCGCCGCAGGCAAAGCTATTTTTCCTCCCGCAAAAGATGTCTTTAACGCGTTTCGTTTTACCGAGTTCAAAGACGTTAAGGTCGTGATTCTAGGACAAGACCCATACCACGGCCCAAATCAGGCGCATGGCCTGTGTTTCTCTGTACTTCCTGGCATTAAAACGCCACCGTCACTGGTTAATATGTATAAAGAGCTGGCGCAAGATATTGAAGGTTTCCAAATCCCTCAGCATGGTTTTTTGCAAAGCTGGGCTGAACAAGGCGTATTGTTACTCAATACGGTATTAACGGTGGAGCAAGGTAAAGCGCATTCACATTCAAAGACAGGTTGGGAAACGTTTACTGATCGAGTGATTGAAGCCATTAATCAGCATCAAGAAGGTGTAGTGTTCTTGCTGTGGGGGTCACACGCGCAGAAGAAAGGTCGTTTTATCGATCGCAATAAGCACCATGTGTTAGCTGCCCCACACCCATCGCCACTTTCTGCACATCGAGGCTTTTTCGGTTGTAAGCATTTCTCTCAAGCAAACCAGTTGCTTACATCACAAGAAAAAGCACCAATTAACTGGCATTTGCCATTAACGGTATAAATGAAGAGACAGCGATCATGGATGGTATGATCGCTGTTTTTTTGAGCACGCTCGAGGCTGATAGTAAATTTCTCATGTACACTTACTAAAAGTAGGTGTTAAGGAGAGACGCTATGATGATCGAAAGAATTCGACGCGAACATGGTTATATGGTTCGTCTGTTGGCGATACTGCGCCATAAGCTTAATGAGATAAAAAAAGAACGTGTAATCAACTATGCGTTAGTAAGCGAGATTGTTGATTACCTCTCTAATCATTCGGAGAAAGTACACCACCCGAAAGAAGATATCCTCTATCACCACTTTCTTGAACACTATGGTAAGCAACAAACCATGGAAAATTTAGAGAAAGAACATCTAGAGTTAGCGAGTAAAACCAGAGAGTTTTCATCCGTGATAGAGATGATCCTTCAGGATGCTGTTGTGCCACAAGACATGTTTGTCGCTCACCTAGAAGATTTCATAGAATCGCAAAGGCACCACTTGGAGCTAGAAGAGCGAAAAATTTTGCCTCTCATTGAAGAGTTATTTACCACAGAAGATTGGCAGCATGTCGAGAGCTTATGGAGCGTCAGTGAGGATGATCCTGTGTTTGGTGACACGATTGCTGATCGTTATAAGCAGTTGGCCGAACGTGTTCGTCAAAGTGATACTGAGTATGTTTAAGACTGAATGATGAAATCTGAGCGAGCGAAAGCCGTCTCTCGGGTTTGTGAGATACATTTCTTATTTATTGGGAATCAACCGAAAATTTAGTGTGCATATTTCTCGGCAAAAAGTACGGAAGATTCTCATTGAGTAATAATGGTATTCATACTTAAACCTTGGTACATAAACTCACGGTGTTTACGGTGACCGTAAACAAAAAACAAAAGGCACCTGTAAGGTGCCTTTTGTTTGAATTAGAGTTTAATGTCTTCCAAGTTATAATCGGTACAGACATCAAGTTCGCGCAGCTCTTTAAGCAAATTGCGTCTGTCGTTCATCTCTTCTATTTCACGCCACTTTCGCTTTACTGGTTTGGCACGAGATTTGGTTGTTGAGGTAGTATCCAGATTAAAAATGTCATCTAGTTGAAAGCCTTCCATAAGCCACCTTTACCTTTCTTAAGCTAAACTGTTGTAACCAGTCCTTGTGGAGTTTTTTAAGTACCACAATAGCCGTGAGAATAACCATGATATATTTCGCATTTGTGTCGGTAGCATGACATTTTCGTGCAAAAATATTCTCAAAATCACACTTTTTATTGCAACGATGTGGATAAAAAATGCACAAACGATCTCAAGAAAACGATTAAATAGAGAGATTTTCTATGTTAATTCGATTTGATGAATGGGTGCACTGCGCAAAGGTTAAAGTTGCATAAAATCAGTTTGATGAAATAGTGTTCAATTAGATGGTAAGTCACTAGCGTAAATTTATGTAACACCTTGTGAATACTAGCTTGTTCTTGTTTATACAGTTTACCATTCCATTTAATGAAGAATAATTATTTATGTTGGTGTTTGGTAATTGAAATGTTGCGCAGTTTGAGTGTTAAGTCTTCTATTTATGTTATTTTTTGGTGACTTTATAGTGAAAAATAACAATGTTATTCTTATTGTTGCATATTGATTTTTGCGCTCCTAGGTTGCATTATCCGCCCGTCAAAAAATACGCTGGTACGTAAAATGGATGCATGAAGCGACGTTTACGATTCTAGATTGCCCATAAACATTACTTAAAAAGCTAAGCACACTTTGACACTTAGCAGGCAATTTGGTGGATGGCTAGGACGCATAGACTGGCGCAACTCACTTTGAGGTACACATGACAGACTTAATCAATTTGATGAACGATCTCCTCTGGGGCTCGATTCTGGTTTATCTTCTTGTTGGTGTTGGTATTTACTTCACCGTTCGATTAGGGTTCATTCAGTTCCGCCATTTCGGCCACATGTTCTCTGTTCTTAAGAACAGCCGTAAAGCAGACAAAGCTGGTATTTCCTCTTTCCAAGCGCTTTGTACTAGTCTTGCTGCACGTGTTGGTACAGGTAACATGGCGGGCGTTGCAGTTGCATTGACTGCGGGTGGTCCTGGTGCGATCTTCTGGATGTGGCTGATTGCAATGCTTGGTATGGCAACATCGTTTGCTGAGAGCACACTGGCGCAGCTATACAAAACCAAAGATGATGATGGCAACTACCGTGGTGGCCCTGCCTACTACATGGAAAAAGGCCTGGGCATGCGTTGGATGGGCGTGTTGTTCTCAGTTTTCCTAATCATCGCTTTTGGTTTGGTATTCAACGCCGTACAAGCTAACTCAATTGCCAATGCAATGAGCAACGCATTTGGTTGGAATAACCTGTATGTCGGTATTGCCGTTGTTTTACTGTCTGCAATTGTTATTTTCGGTGGCATCAAGCGTATCGCAAGAGTTGCTGAGATGATCGTTCCGATCATGGCACTACTTTATCTAGCCCTAGCGCTGTTCATCATGTTCTCTAACCTAGAGAAATTACCTGATGTATTGATGCTTATCTTTAAGAGTGCATTTGGTCTGCAAGAAGCAGCAGCAGGTGGTCTTGGCTACGCAATTGCACAGGCAATGATTAACGGTATCAAGCGCGGTCTATTCTCGAATGAAGCAGGTATGGGTTCTGCACCTAACGCGGCAGCTTCAGCAACACCTTACCCACCACACCCAGCGTCTCAAGGTTACGTACAGATGCTAGGCGTGTTCATGGATACGATCGTTATCTGTTCTGCAACAGTGGCTATCATCCTGATGTCTGGTGAGTATGTCGGTCAAGCAACAGAAGTGACGGGTATCGAGCTAACTCAGCGTGCATTGAGCTCACAAGTTGGCGATTGGGGCGGCATTTTTGTTGCTGTGGCAATCTTCTTCTTTGCGTTTACTTCAATCATTGCAAACTACTCGTACGCTGAAACGAACTTAATCTTCCTAGAGCACAATCACAAAGCGGGCTTAAGCATTTTCCGCGTTATTGTTCTTGGTATGGTGATGTTTGGTGCACTAGCTTCGTTACCAGTCGTATGGTCGCTTGCTGACGTCTCTATGGGTCTGATGGCGATAGTCAACTTGGTGGCGATCATCTTGCTATCTGGCATCGTGATTAAACTGGCAAAAGATTACAACCGCCAGCTTGGTGAAGGCAAAGTGCCAACATTTGATGCGAATGACTTCCCTGAGCTGAAATCTCAGCTTGAAGAAGGCATTTGGTACAACGATAAAAAAGACTAAGTGAGCTATCACTCATAGTTGAAAGCTATTAGTACGATGTAAAAAGCCATGCAGACAATGCATGGCTTTTTTTGTACCCTATTAAAAACAAAATTAGAGAAGGGAAAGTCATGCTTATCGTAGTTTCTCCAGCGAAGACTCTTGATTACGAGTCTCCGTTAGCGACAGAAAAATTTACTCAACCTGAGTTGGTCGAATACTCAAAAGAGCTTATTGATGTTTGCCGCAAACTGACTCCTGCTGATGTTGCCTCTTTAATGAAAGTGAGCGACAAGATTGCCGATTTAAATGTGGGCCGATTCCAAGAGTGGAGTGAAACGTTTACCACGGAAAACTCACGACAAGCCATTCTTGCATTTAAAGGTGACGTTTACACAGGGCTAGACGCCGAAAGTTTATCTGAAGCGGACTTCAAATATGCTCAAGATCATCTGCGTATGCTATCGGGCCTTTATGGTTTACTAAAACCACTTGATTTGATGCAGCCATACCGTCTTGAAATGGGTACCAAGCTTGCAAACGACAAGGGTACGAACTTGTACCAGTTTTGGGGCAATGTAATTACGGACAAGCTTAACGAAGCGATTTCTGCTCAAGGTGATAATGTCCTTATCAACCTTGCATCAAATGAATACTTTAAAGCGGTTAAGCCAAAGAATTTAGATGCGCAAGTGATCACGCCAGTATTCAAAGATTGTAAGAATGGTCAATACAAGGTCATCAGTTTTTACGCGAAGAAAGCGCGCGGTATGATGGCGCGTTACATCATTGAAAACCGTGTTGAGAGCGTGGCAGACCTGACTAAGTTTGATACGGCGGGTTACTACTTTGTGGAAGATGAATCGACGCCAACAGAGTTAGTATTTAAACGTGAAGAGCAAAAATAAAGCTGATTGAGACGTAATCGACGTTAATCTCTATCAGCACAAACGAAAAAGGGTTGGCATTGCCAACCCTTTGTTATTTTCTAGCTTGAGCTACTTGGCTCCAACAAGATTACTTCTTCTTAGCGGTTTTCTTTTTCGCTACTTTTTTCTTGTCGTCTTTTTTCTTTTTCTTCTTAAACACAGGCTTTTTGTGTTTAGGACGCATCTCTTTCACGAAACGCTCTTTGATGTCTTCTTTCACGTAGCGCGCAACGCGATCCATCATTGGTTGGTCGTGTGCTTCTACGATTGAGATAGCGTTACCTTTCTTACCTGCGCGAGCCGTACGGCCAATACGGTGAAGGTAAACATCAGCCGTGCGCGGCATGTCGTAGTTGATAACGTGTGATACATCCGGAAGATCGATACCACGCGCAGCAACGTCCGTCGCTAGCAGCACGTTCACAGTACCATCGCGGAAGCGAGAAATCGCATTGTTACGACGATCTTGCGGCATTTCACCTTGAATCCAAGAACATGGAATCTGTGCACTTTCAAGCTGCGCTCGTAGCTCAGCCAAACGCTCACGAGTCTTTAAAAAGACGATAGTGCGCTCAGCTTGCTGAGTAATAATGTGTTTTAGTAATTCCAGTTTGTGTTCAGCATCATCAGCTCGGTGATACCACTGAGCAATTTTCTTACGCTCACGCAGCGGTGATTTTGCATCAATTTCTGCTGGGTCATTCAACAGATCAGCGGTAAAGCCTTCTACGCCTTTCCCTTCTAACGTTGCTGAGAACAGAAGGGTTTGCTTACGCCAGCGACATTCGTTAGATAGGCGATCGACAGTAGGAGCAAAACCCATATCTAGCATACGGTCTGCTTCATCAAGGATTAACCATTCGATTGCACGACAATCAAAACGTTCTGCATCAATGTATTCTTTTAAACGGCCAGGTGTCGCAACCACAATGTCTTGCGTTGTTGCAAGGATGTCGGCGTGCTCTTGGTACTGAACACCACCAGTGATGGTGAAAATGTTGAGTTTGGTATTTTTTGCCAAAGCACGTGCTTGATCGGCAATTTGCATCGCCAGTTCGCGAGTAGGCGTTAGGATCAAAATACGCGCAGGCCCAGGCTTACGACGAGGGAAGTCTTGCAAGTATTGCAATGCTGGCAGGACGAAGGCGGCCGTTTTACCAGTTCCTGTTGGCGCTGACGCTAGAATGTCACGACCGTCCAACGCTTGTGGAATCGCTTCTGCCTGAATTTTTGTTGGGCGTTCGTAACCCATCTCTTCAATGGCTTCAAGTAGGTTTTGGTCTAGATCAAGTTCAGCAAAGGTTCTGATCACAATGAGTTCTCCACAAGCAAAGCTTGGTTAATGGTTCGCCACAACAGCATAGAATACAAAAAGGTCGCACATTATAAAGTGATTGGTGATAAGGATCACATGTTATTTCACATCTTAAGATAAAACTCGCGGGTTAACTGGATGAAATCATCACTATAGCCGTCATTTGAACGGATAATTAAATGTGACGTCTGCAAATCGCAAGGTCGTTTTGACAGTTCAAATAACAGTCGGTGTACTGGTTTCTTTTCTGATGGTTGCACACGACAGATCCTCGATAGATACCAACCTTGGTTTAATGCTAGCTCAATGAACTGCTCGCCTTCGGTGATTGGCAACACAAAACTAGCTCTCCCTTCGTCATCAAGCAAATGATAGCAACGCTGTAGCAATGCGTTATGGCCTAGCGTATCAGTGTGCCTCGCGGTTGCACGTTGACTGTGTTTCGATTGCTCGCCGCTGTTGAAGTAGGGCGGGTTACAAATGATGCGTTGGAATGAATGTGTCGGCGTAAAGTGCAGTATGTCGGTGTGATGCACACTTACACGATCTGACCAAGGAGACTGGACCATATTTTTTTGCGCGGCAGCAACGGCTGTTAATTCGATATCGACCGCGGTTATTTGAGCTTCCGTAAAGCGTTGAGCACACATCAGGGCAAGCAGGCCAGTGCCAGTGCCAATATCGAGAATTTTAGCGTCGTTAGGGCTTTGAATCCAAGCACCAAGCATTACCCCATCTGTGCTGACTGGCATACCACTCTCGCCGCCCTCAATACAAAATTGCTTAAAATTGAAACCTTTAGTTTTCAGTTTTTTGTTCTTCATGATTGTTTTATATTTGCTCAATAATTAAGTGGATTACTCTATTGTTTATTAATTGTATAGATTGTTGTTTTGTTGGTTATTAAATTGTATTGTTAATTGATCGAGATAAAGAACTGGTCTGTTATTTGGATCTGGTTATATCCACTGCTTTTAAGTTTGAAAACTAAATTAATATGGTGTTTTTTTCTTAAAGGTTGCCAAATGATGAGTCTTTCGTCATTATGCGGCGAAAATTTTATAGATTGAACCACGTGTACTTATTGACTTTAGGTATACAAAAAGTGGTCTAAGCATACACAACATTCATTAATTAAAAGACAAGGGTTATCTGTGAAGCAGACGTTAAAACTAACAGATATTATCGCAGTAGGCTTTATGCTATTTGCGTTCTTTTTAGGTGCGGGCAATATTATCTTTCCACCTCTAGCGGGTCAGTTAGCGGGTGAAAACTTAATGCCAGCTATGTTTGGTTTCTTGCTAACAGCGGTAGGTCTACCTCTTATTACTATCGTTGCTATTGCTGTTGCTGGTGGTTCTTGGGATCACTTGACGCAAGATCTTCCGAAAAAAGCGGCAGTTCTTATGGCTGCACTGATTTTCATCATCATTGGTCCTGCGTTTGCAGCGCCTCGTACTGGCCTAGTGGCTTACGAGATGGCGGTGAAACCTTTCTTCCTTGAGGCGTCACAAACGCATCTGACAGCGTTCTCAGTGATCTTCTTTATCGCAGCAATGATGTTCTCATGGTTCCAAGGCCGTTTGATCGATCTCATCGGTAAAGTACTGACACCAGCATTGTTCGTTGGTTTGATCATTCTTGCTGTCGCTGTCTTCCTTGATCCTCAGGGCGATATGATTGGCGCGCACGGTGAATACCTAACGCAGCCTCTGACCAAAGGCTTCTTAGAAGGCTACAACACAATGGATACGTTCGCGTCATTGATGTTTGGCATGCTGATGGTTGATGCACTGCGCGGTAAAGGCATTACTGAGCGCTCTGCAACTACTAAATATCTGATCTATGCAGGTTGTATTGCTGCTGCTGGTCTTGCGTTTGTTTACATCTCACTATTTTACTTAGGTGCGACGAGTGCAACGGTTGCTGCTGGTGCTGATAATGGTGGCCTAGTGCTTAGCCAATACGTTCAAGCGTTGTTTGGTCCATACGGTCAAATCGTTCTGTCTGTCATCGTATTGCTAGCGTGTCTGACAACCGCGATTGGCTTGATTTCTGCGTGTTCAGATTTCTTCAGCTCGAAAACACCACTGTCATACAAGCAATGGGTACTGATTAATGGTTCTGTTTGTGCATTGGTTGCAAACGTTGGTCTTGCGCAGCTGATTTCTCTGTCAGTGCCAGTATTGTTTGCGCTGTACCCTGTGGCGATTGCGTTGGTTGCACTAACATTTGTGCGCAGCAAACTGCCGAATCCACGCTTTGCTTACCGTGCAGTACTGCTTGTATCTCTGCTGTTTGCGTTGGTTGATGCGGCAAAAGTATCGGGTATTGATGTTTCTGCGTTTAACATGTTGCCATTATTCGAAGTCGGCATGGGTTGGGTGCTTCCAACATTTGCGGCTATCGTGTGCATGTTCTTCATCGCGAAACCTCGCCCAGAGCTAGCACAAGAAACCGCGTAATCACTTCGCGTTATCAAGATAATAAAAAGCCCGATGAATTACTTCATCGGGCTTTTTACTTTTTAATGATGACGTGTTTGCGCTATTAAAGCGTGTCGTGGAATTCCACAAGAACTTGTTCACACCATTTTTCGATGCGTTCATCACTCAGTTCGTACTGTGAGTCTTCATCTAACGCAAGTCCAACAAACTTGCTGCCATCTTCGATCAATGCTTTCGATGCTTCAAATTCGTAGCCTTCATTTGGCCAGTAACCGATAAAGGTTGCGCCTGTGGCTTGCAATTCATCGTGAAGTAAGCCCATCGCATCTAAATACCACTCTCCGTAACCTTCTTGGTCACCCAGACCAAACAGCGCTACAACTTTGCCTTTCAGTGGTGTGGTCGCGATGTCTTGCCAAATCGCGTTCCAATCTTCTTGAATTTCACCAAAATCCCAAGTTGAGATGCCAAGGAGTAATAAGTCGTAGTCCGCCATTAGTGATAACGGTGTCTCTTTCACATTGTGAATGTCGACAAGGTCTTCACCAATAAGGGTACGAATTTTCTCTGCTGCCATTTCGGTGTAGCAGGTCGTTGAGCCGTAAAAGAGTCCGATTTTCATTATATTCGTCGTTATTTGTGTTGCTGTTGTGGAAGATTCTAACCATAAATTGAGGAAGATTGCAGCGAATATCCTATGTGGGATGATTTTTTATGGTATTGGATTGGCAGGTGCTTTAATCTAAATACTGTAAATATAAACAGATAAGGAAGCATTCATGACGGCACAACAGCCTGTCAATCAACAAGATTTTTCGCTTGTTGAGCAATTCTTAGATGCGATGTGGATGGAGCGTGGTCTATCAGAGAACACGTTGGCTTCCTACCGAAACGATTTAATGAAGCTGCTCGTGTGGATGGAAAAACATCGATACCGTCTTGATTTTATCAGTTTGTCTGGCTTGCAAGAATATCAAAGCCACCTTGTAGACTTAGATTACAAACAGACGTCCCGTGCGCGTATGTTGTCGGCTATTCGTCGTTTATTTCAATACCTGCATCGTGAGAAGGTGCGCGCTGATGACCCGAGTGCGCTCTTGGTTAGCCCTAAACTGCCACAACGTTTACCCAAAGATATTAGTGAAGAGCAAGTGGACGCGTTGCTCGAAGCGCCAGACCCGAATGACCCTATAGAATTGCGCGATAAAGCGATGCTAGAGCTACTCTACGCGACAGGGTTGCGTGTGACAGAGCTCGTCAGTTTGACCATGGAAAATGTTAGCTTGCGCCAAGGGGTGGTGCGCGTGACTGGTAAAGGTGGTAAAGAACGCCTGGTTCCTATGGGGGAAAACGCGGTCGATTGGATCGAGACGTTCATTCAACAAGGGCGCCCTGCGTTACTTGGTGATACATCATCTGATATTGTTTTTCCTAGTAAACGCGCAAGACAGATGACTCGTCAGACGTTTTGGCACCGTATTAAATACTATGCTTTGATAGCAGGGATTGATACTGATCAGCTGTCGCCGCACGTACTGCGTCATGCCTTTGCCACGCATTTATTGAACTATGGCGCAGATCTCAGGGTCGTACAGATGCTTTTAGGACATAGTGACTTATCGACCACGCAAATTTATACTCACGTGGCGACTGAACGATTGAAGCAGATCCACAGTCAACACCACCCAAGAGCATAACAATGGTTAGATTCATCCATGTCCTCTTGGAAAAACGATTTTACATTAAGGTGAATTTCATGAGCGTATTACGCCGACTAACTCTGCTGACTTTACCATTTTTTGTTACCGCTTGTGGTGCAGAAGAAAGTCAGGCTCAAACGGAGACTCCTGCGCAACAAGTGGCGCCAGCTGCACAAAGCGGCTTTGATGAAGCAGCATTAAAAACTAAGTTCTCAAAGCTTGGTTTATCTATCGTTGATATTCAACCATCAGACGTCGCTGGCTTATTGGAAATTCAAACCAATGGCGGGATCCTGTTTGCTTCAAATGATGGTAGCCATTTTATCGCCGGTACGCTTTATGCCATTAATGATGATGGCAGTTACAAAGATGTCATAGCAGAGCGTCAAGCGCCGCTTAACGCCGAGAAAATTGCGCAGTTCTCCGATAGCATGATCGAATACAAAGCCGACGATGAAAAGTACGTTGTGACCGTATTCACCGATATCACATGTGGTTACTGTGTGCGTCTGCATAGCCAAATGCAAGGCTATAATGAGCTAGGTATTACAGTGCGTTACATGGCTTACCCTCGCCAAGGTGCAACTGGCCCTGTGGCAGAACAAATGGCAACGATTTGGTGTGCTGAAGATCCGGCGTCGGCAATGCACAACGCGAAAGTGAATCGTACATTTGATAACCCTGCGAAAGACCTGAAACAGTGTAAAGAAACCATCCAGGCGCATTACAATCTAGGTCGCCAATTGGGTATTTCTGGTACGCCAGCAATCTTCTTACCGAATGGCGAAATGGTTGGTGGCTACCTACCACCTGCAGAGCTATTGAAACGTTTAAAGCAACTATAATCCATTAGGAGCAGAGTCGGCAAAGTTGTCGGCTCTTTTAAGCATGATAGAAATTCAACGACGTCCTGAACCTGATCTTTCCCTTCTTCCTGATTCCATTCCTCCGATTCTTAAACGTATCTACATCAACCGTGGGATAACGGATCTTTCACAATTAGAAACGTCGGCCCGTGGGTTGCATTCATATCAAAAACTCGGGGGGATTGAGCAAGCTGTCGATCTTTTGTTTCAGGGGATAAAAGAACAAAAACGCATCATCGTTGTCGGTGATTTTGACGCTGATGGTGCGACAAGCTCAGCATTATCAGTACTCGCGCTGCGTATGCTTGGTAGTCACAATGTGGATTACCTAGTGCCAAATCGTTTTGAAGACGGTTATGGGTTAAGTCCAGAAGTCGTTGACCAAGCCTTAGAGCTTGGCGCTGAGATGATCATGACGGTGGATAACGGCGTCTCATCAATCGAAGGCGTGCGTTACGCAAAAGAAAATGGCATTACTGTGCTTGTTACCGATCACCACTTGCCAGGACAAGTGTTGCCTGATGTGGATGCAATGGTGAACCCAAACCTTGAGAGCTGTAGCTTTCCATCTAAAGCGCTTGCGGGTGTGGGGGTCGCGTTTTATCTCATGATGGCACTATGCGTTCATATGCGAAAACACAATTGGTTTGCAGAACAGGGGATGCAAGAGCCCAAGTTGATGGAACTGATTGACCTTGTTGCACTGGGTACCGTCGCCGACGTCGTTCCATTGGATGAAAACAACCGCATTCTTGTACACCAAGGTTTGCAACGTATTCGTGCGGGCAAAGCGCGTCCCGGCATCCAAGCGTTAATTGAGGTCGCGAAGCGCGATGCGCGTCGTTTAGTTGCGTCCGATTTTGGCTTTGCTTTAGGTCCACGTATTAATGCTGCAGGTCGTCTTGATGACATGTCTTTCGGTGTTGAACTGCTGATGTGTAACAACATCCACGCTGCTCGTCGCATGGCAAGTGAATTGGATGGCTTGAACCAAACACGTAAAGAGATTGAAGAAGGCATGAAGCAAGAAGCGATGGCTTTCTGTGAGCGCCTTCAGTTTGGTGAAGGCAATGAGCTTCCTTATGGCCTAGCCTTGTTCCAACGTGATTGGCATCAAGGTGTGATTGGTATTTTGGCTTCGCGTATTAAAGAGAAGTTTCACCGTCCAGTCATTGCATTTGCTGATGGCGGAGAAGGGACGATTAAAGGCTCGTGTCGTTCTATTCCGGGGCTACACATGCGCGATGCGTTGGATTTCATCGACACGCAAAACCCGGGTTTGATCATCAAGTTTGGTGGACACGCCATGGCAGCAGGCTTAACGATTAAAGAGCAGGATTTTGAGCGTTTCAGTCGTTTGTTTGATGAAGTGGTAAAAAAGGAACTCGATGAAGCGGCGCTAAAAGGCGTGATCATGTCAGATGGTGAACTTAAGCCGGAAGAGTTCTCTATGCATGTTGCTGAACAGCTGCGATCGGGTGGCCCTTTTGGACAAGCTTTCCCAGAGCCAATCTTTGATGGTGAGTTTAAAGTACTGCATCAAAAGCTGGTGGGTGAGAAGCATCTTAAATTGATGTTAGAGCCGCTTTATAAAGGTCACCCTACCAATGTGATGATCGACGGCATTGCATTCAATGTTGATCTACGCCGATGGCCAGATGCATCGGTTAAAACAGTACGTCTCGCGTATAAGCTGGATGTGAATGAATTTCGTGGTAATCAATCATTGCAATTGATGATCGATCATATCGAAGCTAAGTAATACCTAGATTAACCTTTCTTATAGAGTACGGTTGCCCCGAAGTGGGTGTAAAATTTTATGACCGTGCTCTCTCTCACCGCAATCTGATTTCTCATCCGAAATTTTCCTGTATCTCGGTCACATTTTTCAGTAGAATTTCTCGGTTAAATTCTATTCTAAAATGTTGAGTAAACATGTTTGAAATCAATCCAATTAAAAACCGTCTGCAGGACGTGTCTCAGCGCACAAATGTCCTGAGGGGGTATCTTTGACTATGACGCGAAGAAAGAGCGTCTAGAAGAAGTCAACGCAGAACTTGAACAACCAGATGTATGGAACGAACCTGAGCGTGCGCAAGCACTGGGTAAAGAGCGTGCATCACTAGAAGCGGTTGTTGAAACCATTGATCAACTAGAGCAAGGTGTGGAAGATGTAGAAGGTCTTCTTGAGCTGGCTGTAGAAGAAGAAGATCAAGAAACATTTGACGAAATTGAACCAGAACTTGCTGAGTTGGAAGAGAAGCTAGAAAAGCTTGAATTCCGTCGTATGTTCTCTGGCGACCACGATAGCTCTGATTGTTACATCGATTTGCAAGCTGGCTCTGGTGGTACAGAAGCACAAGACTGGACTAACATGCTGCTGCGTATGTACCTACGTTGGGCAGAAGCGAAGGGCTTCAAAGCTGAAGTGATTGAAGTCTCTGAAGGTGAAGTCGCGGGTCTTAAGTCGGCAACAGTTCGCATCTCTGGTGAGTATGCGTACGGTTGGTTACGCACTGAAACGGGCGTTCATCGTCTTGTTCGTAAATCTCCGTTCGATTCAGGCGGTCGTCGCCATACGTCATTTGCTTCTGCGTTCATCTATCCAGAGATTGATGAAAACATCGACATCGACATTAATCCTTCCGACCTACGCATTGACGTTTACCGTGCGTCAGGCGCAGGTGGTCAGCACGTAAACACCACAGAATCTGCGGTACGTATTACGCACGTACCTACGAACACAGTGGTTCAGTGTCAGAATGACCGTTCTCAACATAAGAACAAAGATCAGGCAATGAAACAGCTTCGAGCGAAGCTATTTGAGCTTGAATTGCAAAAGCAAAATGCGGAAAAACAAGCTAATGAAGACGCTAAGTCTGACATTGGCTGGGGTAGCCAGATCCGTTCTTACGTATTGGATGACTCACGTATTAAGGACCTCCGTACGGGCATTGAAAACCGTAATACTCAAGCGGTTCTTGATGGCGATCTGGACAAATTTATTGAAGCTAGCCTGAAATCAGGTCTATAAAGCTTTTCACCGACAAAAACAGGATACATCGAAAATGACTGATGCTGTTCAAAACGAAACTGTACTAGAAGAAAATAAGCTGATTGCTGAACGCCGCGCTAAACTGGATGCAATCCGAAAGAGCTGCAAAGCGAACGGCCATCCAAACGACTTCCGTCGTGACGCACTAGCGGGCGACCTTCAGAAAGAGTTCGGTGAAAAGACGAAGGAAGAGCTAGAAGAGCTTAACCACGTAGTAGCAATCGCTGGCCGTATCATGGCTAAACGTGGTCCATTCTTGGTAATTCAAGAAACTTCTGGCCGTATCCAAGCTTATGCTGACAAAGCGGTTCAAAAAGTACTTAAAGAAAAATACCAAGGTCTAGATATCGGTGACATCATCGGTGTTAAAGGTGCACTTCATAAGTCTGGTAAGGGTGACCTATACGTGAACATGGAAGAGTACGAGTTGCTAACCAAAGCACTACGTCCACTTCCAGAAAAGTTCCACGGTCTAACTGACCAAGAGATGCGTTACCGCCAACGTTACGTTGACCTGATCGTTAACGAAGACTCTCGTCAAGCGTTCGTAGTACGTTCTAAAGTAATGTCTGCAATCCGCAACTTCATGATCTCTAAGCAGTTCATGGAAGTTGAAACGCCAATGATGCACGTTATCCCTGGCGGTGCGAGTGCGCGTCCATTCATCACGCACCACAACGCACTAGACATGCCAATGTACCTACGTATCGCGCCAGAGCTATACCTGAAGCGTCTAGTTGTTGGTGGTTTTGATCGCGTATTCGAAATCAACCGTAACTTCCGTAACGAAGGCCTTTCTCCACGCCACAACCCAGAATTCACAATGATGGAATTCTACATGGCGTACGCAGACTACAAAGATCTGATGGACCTAACTGAAGAACTACTAAGCTCAGTGGCGCAAGAAGTTCTAGGTTCAACGTCAATGCCTTACGGTGATGAAACGGTTGAGTTTGGTGGTACTTACACTCGTATGAGCATGTTCGAAGCAATCAAGCACTACAACCCAGACCACGCGCAAATCCAAGCGCTAACAGAAGAAGACCTACAAAACCGTGATCTAATGGTTTCTATCGCGAAATCTGTTCACGTTGAAGTAGAACCTTTCTGGACATGCGGTCAGCTTCTTGAAGAGATCTTTGGTGAAACAGCAGAACCTAAGCTAATGCAGCCTACGTTCATCACTGGTTACCCAGCAGATATTTCTCCGTTGGCTCGTCGTAGCGATGATAACCCGTTCTTTACAGACCGCTTTGAGTTCTTTATCGGTGGCCGTGAAGTAGCGAACGGTTTCTCAGAGCTTAACGATGCTGAAGACCAAGATGCACGCTTTAAAGCACAGGTTGAAGCGAAAGAGTCTGGTGACGACGAAGCAATGTTCTACGATGCAGACTACATCACTGCTCTAGAGCACGGCCTACCGCCAACAGCAGGCCAAGGTATCGGTATCGACCGTTTGGTTATGCTACTGACTAACACGCACACTATCCGTGACGTGATCTTATTCCCTGCAATGCGCCCGCAAGCGTAATTCGATAGGATGAGTAAAAAAACCACCTTCGGGTGGTTTTTTTTTGCCTTTTAGTTAAGGTAATTCAAGTTGTTGCACTTGCCTTTTAATGGGATATGCAAATAAACATTCGCCAAATCTCAATCTATTGCATAGTCTTAATACTGAGACAGACGTGAGGGGGCGGAGTCTCGATAATGTTACCCGCTCGCAAAGATAAGTTTGTGGCACAAAATTTCTATTAACAATGAAAAAGGGTTAGAGAATGGCTGGGCAGTTTAAGATGGATTCCATCCCGGGATCGCTTGTGGTAGTTGGCGGTACTTATGAGCCTTGGTTATCGGTACTGGAGCAAGTGGGCTGGAAGTGTCATCAAGTAGGTGACTTACGCAAAGCTAATACGCTGTTAGAAGATATTGGTCCATGTATCGGTATTGTTGATCTCAGCCATGACGAGTTCAGCTTGAATGGTTTGGCGAACTTAGTCAGCTCTCACAAACACGTACGTTGGTTAGCGTTTATTCGTGAATCTCAGCTTGGCACTGACACCATATGCCAGTTCATTGTTAACTTTTGTATCGATTTTTTCACAGCGCCGATCCCAGATGCACAGTTATTAAGCACAATAGGTCACCAGCTTGGCATGCTTAAATTGGAGAAAAAAGTTTGGCCTAGTTTTGGTAGCAGTTTAGATATGGGTTTGATCGGTGAATCTATCCCGATGAAACGTTTACGCGATCAAGTGAAGCGCATTGGTCCAACGGACGTCAGCATTCTGATTTCTGGGGAAAGTGGGACTGGTAAAGAGGCGGTTGCTAGGGCCATCCATAAAGTCTCTTCACGCTCTCATAAACCGTTTATGGCAATTAACTGTCGCGCACTCAATGAACAACGTTTCCAAGCTGAAGTATTTGGTATTAACGCCGATGAAGATATGGAAGCATGCCTGCTTGAACAAGCAGATGGCGGCACCGTGTTATTTAACGACATTCTTACCATTTCAAAAGAGCAGCAAATGAATCTGCTTAGATTCTTGCAAGAAGGCACCATTGATACCAAAGATGGCGTAAAAGCGGTTAACGTGCGTATTCTTGCTGCTAACTCGTCAGATGTTGAAAAAGCTTTGATTGACGGTGACTTCAATGAAGAGCTTTACCATTACATCAACGTTCTGCGCATCAATGTCCCTAGCTTGAAAGAACGTGCGAGTGACATCGCATTGCTGGCTCGTTTCTACTTACAAGAGTTCTCAAAAGAGTACAACTCGCAAGCAAAAAGCTTTTCTGAGGATGCATTCAAGGCACTGACACGTTATTTCTGGCCTGGAAATGTGCGTGAGCTGATGAACCAAGTGAAGCGAGCGGTATTAATGTCCGACAGCGTAATAATTGAAGAGCATCACTTAGATTTACCTCAACGTAATGACTCAAAGCACAGCTTGAAATCAATCCGTGAGAAGAGTGAGCGTGATGCGTTGCTGGTTGTTTTGGAATCTCATTCTGGTCAAGTTTCAAATGCGGCGAAAGAGCTCGGAGTTTCGCGTGCAACCATGTATCGACTACTTAATAAACATAACTTGATTTCCGAACAAGCCATGTAGTTGGCCTTTCCCTGTGTTAAATAGGCGAATAAATACAATAAAAGAGAGTGGCCACAGAGCCGCTCTTTTTATTTTTTGTTTGGTTTGATTTATAAAATCCGCAAATTTATATATTCCTCAGGTGAATATGTTATACATAAAAGTATATGAAACTAAATTGCGGTGTATTGATTTGTTTTTAATCAAAAAGGCAAAAAATGTTTGATATATATTCATCAAAGCTTACAATTTAACCGTAACTCAATGAGTTATACCTTTCATAAACGGATTAATTTTTAGCTAGGAGGCGCAAGATGAAACATTACGTTGTTAACACCACTGCTTGCGCTGATCGTATGCCTATCGCTCCGATAACCCTTAAATCGGATGATACCAATACCACTGGCTCACAAGATAAAAATTAATCCGTAACCTAATTTATGTTTACTAGGCTGCGGAAAAGTAGCGGCTTAGTATCAACAGAATATTTCTGTTCATTTTACGCACTATTTTTCCCAGTCGAATACATCGATAATCGGAGAAAATATTATGCGTCACTCTATTTACCTACAATTGGCCACTTTGCTATTGAAAGCAGACCTTAAACGCGAAGAAAAGCAATGGCAGCGCACCATACGCCGAACTGCTCATGATATTCCATGGACGAATGTTCATCTATTGAGAGATATTGGTTTAGATCGCGATGGTCGTTCTACACGTGCCAATGTTCCGGATACAGTTAAAGTTGAACGTCGAGTTCGTCACCTTCGTCGAGTTTTAACGTCGCGAATAATGACGTAATCGTTAGCGTGTTGGACTGACTGAGTTGCTAACGAGTCATTCAACACGCTTAACTTTTTATATGAAGTATGACTTCATTGGATAAACAGCTGATCTTGAAGATCAGCTGTTTTCGTTTGAAGGGAGCTTTACTGTTAAGGGCAAGGATTCGAGTAAGTTGTACCTATTGCTTGAATTTCAGTAAGTAGTTCGTCGCTAAGTTGCAAATCAATACTGTCGATATTGGCTTTTAATTGGTCTAGGATTGTTGCTCCGATAATGTTAGAAGCAACAAATGGACGCTGATTGACAAACGCGAGCGTCATTTGTGCAGGGTTTAGACCATGCTCTTGAGCTAAATTGACGTAAGCTTCGGTCGCTTTAACACCTTGTGGAGTGAAGTAGCGCGCAAAACGCTCCCACTTAGTACATCGAGCGCCTTCAGGTTTTGCCCCGTTTAGGTATTTACCACTCAGGCAGCCAAATGCCAAAGGAGAGTAGGCAAGTAACTGAACGCCTTCGTAATGGCTGATTTCAGACAAGCCAACTTCGAAGCTGCGGTTCAATAAGTTATATGGGTTTTGAATGGAGACAATTCTTGGCAAATCGTGTTTTTCTGCCAAACGCAGTAGCGACATTACACCCCAAGGCGTCTCGTTGGATACGCCGATATAGCGCACTTTACCTGCATTCACTAATTCAGTAAGCGCTTCCAACGTTTCAATTAACGTGACTTCTTCTTGTTTGTCAGGGTATGGGTAGTTGAGTTGACCAAAGCAGTTGGTTTGACGCTGCGGCCAATGTAGTTGGTACAAATCGACATAATCGGTTTGTAGACGATTAAGGCTGTCATCAATTGCTGTATGGATGTGGCGACGATTAAGGCTCATGTTGTCTCTAATGTGAGGAACATTGCGAGGGCCTGCCACTTTTGTTGCCAGTACTACTTTTTCTCTTTTGCCGCTTTTTGCCAACCAATTACCGATGTATTGCTCGGTGAGCCCTTGTGTTTCCGAGTTTGGCGGTACAGGGTACATCTCTGCGGTATCGATGAAGTTCACCCCATGATCGAGGGCAAAGTCGAGCTGTTCAAAGGCGTCCTTTTCTGTGTTTTGCTCGCCAAACGTCATAGTGCCGAGGCAGATTTTACTGATCTCAAGTGATGAGTGCGGTAGTTTTGTGTATTGCATATCACGTCCTTGAAGAGTTACCGACTAAATAAGTGACTCCAATATAGGGGATTTTTAGCCGCAATCGCAAATGATTTACGTATAAAGGAAGAGCAAACTCGAAAGCTACAGTTAGCCTAACTACACTTAAATGATCGTGTGAAGGAGGTATGTTATGCAGAAGCATCAATTGGACATGTGGCTACATGGTCCACATAAAGATACTTATAAAACTCCCAAAGTATTTGTGATTGGGTGTTCTGATGTCTCTGACTATCTTTTAGCTGTGGAGTACAAGCATCAACTTGAGCCGATTAAAGACGGTGAAGACCCGATACATTTTGGCTCTCTAGACTTAGTAAAAGAAGAACTATTGAGGCTAGGGGTCGATAAAGCGTATTTAAGGCTGCGCAATGCGTATGACGAATGTGGCACTGAAGAGGCAGCCTCGTACTGCGATATTGAGTTATCGCTCGTGACGCACTAAATAGCTGATATGGTTTTATTCTGGTTGAGTGTTAATGTAGTGCTTGAGTAAGATCTGTTCAGTAAACTGTGTTCTAAGGTAAAAGCCTCGGGGCAGAGTTTTCATCGGCTTACCATTTGAGTTGTATGCTTCGGTGAGCGCTTTTGCATTTGCGGCTTTAGGGCGAAGATGCAGCGCTTCTCCGTGTCTGGCGGAAATTTGATCAAATCTTCCCAAGACGATCATCTCCATTAACTCTTCCCAGTCATTTCGCAAAATCCGCTCTTCTTCTTCATCTGGTGACCAAATGAGTGGACTGCCCACACGTCTTTCAGCGAGTGGGATTTCTCGTTCTCCTTCTACGGGTACCCAAAGCACACGAGATAGCTTGTTTCGAACATGACTTGTTTCCCATGTAAGACCATGAACACCAGTGAGGGGAGCCACAGAAACAAAGGTTGTTTCTAAAGGTTTGCCAGAATAACTGATCGGAATACTTTTCAACTCGATCCCTAGTTTTGCGAAATCTTGTTGAGGTTTACTGCCAGCTGGAGCGCCCAAGTGCCATTCGAGTAATTGACCCACCCAACCTTTATCACGTTTTAAGTTTTCAGGAACAATCATATTCGCTTCGGCGGCCAACTCAGCAAAACTGAGTCCTGCCATATCATGCGCTCGTTCCAATAGCTCTGCTTCTGTTTGTGGTTCTGGTTTCATAGTTACAAGGTGGTATTACAAAAAATATAGTTTATCAAACTCCGACCAAATCTACTGTTTAAGATTTCACCGAGGCGGTGTAAGAACGATCAATTCATAACTTATCCACAGGTGGAGGAGGTATTGATAAGATCCTGACGGGGTCTGTATGAATAAACAGGGGTTAAAATGCATTTTTGGGGTTGATTTTGTTGTAATCATCTAAACGAATAGCAGGTAAGTGTGGATAAATAGCCTGTTGGTGGATCTTTGACCGATCTGAGTTTGGTGAAAAGATCATCAAGAAATTGAAGATCGAATTATCGTTATTTTTAAAAATAAATACTTTTTTATCAATGTTTTATGTTTGTTTTTTTGTTTGTTCATTTGTTTTTCATTTGATGGGATTGAACTGAATTACTCATTTGAATTGAATTCTTCACAAAGTTATTCACAGAAAAGGTGAATAAATGTGGTCAATGTCTCACTCTTGTGTTGATAAGGTATGGTTTGATTAAAAGATATCCAAAAATGGTGAAAAGGTAATAAATCTTGCTCATATCACATCAGTAAGTTTGCTAGTAATGGGGATATGTGGAAAAATCACGGTAATAAAAAATTTATTCATAGAGGTTAGCCAGTGATAGATGGCGATGGTTACCGACTTAATGTTGGTATTGTGATATGTAATAACCATGGTCAGGTCTTCTGGGCTAAACGATACGGGCAACACTCATGGCAATTTCCACAAGGTGGGATTGACGAAGGTGAAACCCCTGAACAAGCCATGTTCAGGGAGTTATATGAAGAAGTCGGTTTAACGAAAAAAGACGTTAAGATCATTGCAACAAGTCGTCATTGGTTAAGATATAAGCTACCAAAGCGATTGGTGCGTTGGGACTCCAAGCCTGTTTGTATCGGCCAAAAACAGAAATGGTTTCTGCTGAGATTAGAATGCGATGAATCTCGCATTAATATGCAACGCGGAAAATCCCCTGAATTTGATGGTTGGCGCTGGGTAAGTTACTGGTATCCAGTTAGGCAAGTTGTTTCTTTCAAGCGAGATGTTTATCGACGAGCGATGAAAGAATTTGCATCCTTAGCCATGCCTTTTCGAGAGAGAAAAGCGAAAGGGAAAAGAAAAAAGCAACGTAGAGGATAATCATGCTCAGTCAGCTAAGGGAAATAGTTGAGAAAGTCTCCAGGGTCGATGATGTGCATCTGGCACTCGATATATTGGTGAAAGAGACTTGTGCTGCCCTTAGTACTGAGTGCTGTACTATCTATCTTGCTAATGAAGAAATGCAGCGCCTTGAGTTAATGGCAACTCAAGGCCTTATTTTTGAAGGTGATAGTATTCATATCAACTTCAATGAAGGCTTGGTTGGGTTGGTAAAACGAAGCGCTGAACCCCTTAACCTTGCCGAAGCCTCAAAACACCCCGAGTTCAAATTCTTTCCTCAACTCGGCGAACAGATTTACCACTCTTTTTTAGCTACTCCAATCATTCATCGTAAACAAGTTTTAGGTGTGTTGGTGATCCAACAAAAAACGCCGCGCTTGTTTAGTGAAATGGAAGAATCGTTTCTTGTTACCTTATCCGCTCAGTTAGCGGTGCTCATTGCACATGCGCAGAATCTTGGGCATTGGCAGTTAGCATCTAAACCCACGGTATTAAAAGGTTTGCCTGCGTCTACTGGTGTCGCGATTGGAGAGTTTTGGTTCGACAATACCCAGCCGAGTTTATCGGATGTTTTCCCTTCGTCCACGTTAGATAAGGAACGCGAGCACGAGACACTACTGGTGGCCATAGAGCGAGCGTTAAATGACTTTCGCCGTATGCGGAAAAAACTGGACAGTGAAATCAACAAAGATGCGCTGGCGATCTTCGATCTGTTTACTCACTTACTGAATGATCCGATGCTTCGCGGTGATTTGAAGAAGCAGATTGAAAAAGGAGATAGGGCAGACTGGGCGTTACGCCAAGTTGTAGAGTCATACTCGAATCGATTTGCCAGAATGTCGGATGTATACATGCGTGAAAGAGCGCAAGATATCCGAGAGTTAGGGCAAAGGCTGCTCTATTTTCTGCACAACAGCGAGCAAGAAAATTCTGCAATTGATCGTCCCATTATTTTGGTGGCGAATGAACTCACTGCCACCTTGCTCGCTTCTGTACCTAAAGAGTTTTTGTTAGCTGTCGTATCATTAGAGGGAGGCGCAAACTCTCACGCTGCCATTTTATCTCGAGCTCTTGGGGTCCCTGCGGTCATGGGCGCCAACATTAATCCGGATGTGGTGAATGGCAAACTCGGGATAGTCGACGGCTATACGGGTGAGATCTTCTTAGAGCCAAACCGCCAGTTGTTGCGAGAGTATCGCAGCTTAGTAAGCGAAGAGTCTGAATTGTTTGCCATGGTAAACAAGGACCTCGCACTCCCTGCGGTTACGCAAGATAATCACCATATCGAAATTATGCTGAATGCGGGACTCAGTGCAGACAGTAATATTGCCATCAACACAGGTGTTGATGGTGTTGGGTTGTACCGAACTGAGATTGCATTTTTACTTCAGCATCACTTTCCTTCGGAAGATGAGCAGTATCATCAATACCAAGCAATACTTAACAGCTATCCGAATCAACGAGTAGTGATGCGTACTTTGGATATTGGTGGTGACAAACCTTTGCCGTATTTGCCCATCGAAGAAGATAATCCGTTTCTAGGCTGGCGTGGCATTCGTTTTACATTGGATCATCCAGACATTTTCTTGATCCAGCTGCGTGCAATGTTAAGAGCGAGTGCAGAAAGCGGAAACTTAAGTATCTTATTGCCAATGGTGTCAGGGGTAAAAGAGCTAGACGATGCCATTAGCTTGATTAATCAAGCTCACAGCGAAGCCGTTTTGCTTGATGATAGAATTCAATTCCCACAAATTGGGGTCATGATTGAAGTACCATCGATGGTGTATCTGTTGCCAACGATTGCTCACCGTGTTGATTTTGTTTCTGTCGGGACAAACGATTTAACTCAGTATTTATTAGCGGTAGATAGGAACAATTCGCGCGTAGCGGATGTCTATGAATCTATGCATCCTGCGGTACTGTTAGCGCTTAAGCAAATCCATGAGGTGTGTGATAAATATCAGGTGCCCGTGTGTATTTGTGGTGAGCTAGCGGGTGATCCATTTGGCGCTCTTCTCTTACTTGGGTTAGGGTATACCAGTTTGAGTATGAACACCTCCAACGTGGCTAAGGTGAAATATTTGATTCGTCATAGTCAACAAGAAGAATTAGAAAAATTAGCGGAGCAAGCAATGACAAAATCCTATGGGGAGGACATTCATCAAATGATGCATGACTTCTTCATTCAACAGGGCTTTGCGGGCTTTATCCGTGCAGGTAAAAAGTAGGAAATCGTGACCGTCTCTTTATTTTTGTTATTGTTGGCGCTAGGCGCTTTTGTGGGTGTGATGGCGGGGTTACTCGGTATCGGTGGTGGTTTGATTGTTGTTCCTGCCTTGTTGTATTTGCTTCCTCTTGCTGGGATCTCTCCAGAAATGAGTATGCACATGGCCTTAGCCACTTCGTTAGCGAGTATTATTGTCACGTCTGGCTCATCGGCGATGAATCACCTTAAGCTCGGCAATGTCGATATGTTTGTCGTAAAATGGTTGATGCCTGGTGTGGTCATTGGTGGCTTTGTTGGTGCCAATATTGCTGAGTGGATCCCTACACACTATTTGCCGAAAGTGTTTGGTGTCATTGTTCTTTGCCTGTCAGTACAAATGTTTCGTTCCATTAAAGTTACGAGCAGTAAACCTATGCCGAGCAGCCCTGTGACTGTAGTTTACGGCACGGGAATTGGTGTCGTATCAAGCCTTGCTGGTATTGGTGGTGGCTCACTGTCGGTACCATTTTTAAATAAACATGGGATAGAGATGCGTAAAGCGGTGGGCTCATCCTCCGTTTGTGGTTGCGTGATTGCTATTTCTGGTATGATCGGCTTCATCTTACATGGCTATAAAGTGGAAGGCTTACCTTCATACAGTATTGGCTATGTTTATCTTCCCGCTTTATTAGCGATTGCTATGGCCTCGATGCTCACAACAAAAGTGGGTGCGAAGCTCGCCACTAACCTTCCAACTGCGGTATTAAAAAAGATATTCGCGGTGTTCTTAATGTTTGTTGCAGCGACCATGCTGCTCTAAGTTTGTACCCAAGTCATTCTCGCTGAACCAAGCATCTAGAGGTTACTTGGGTATATTTATTTTGTTGTGATAAGAAGAGAATGATTTATGTCTCAGGGATATATTGAATTTCCCAATATTGATCCGGTTTTAATCTCTATTGGTCCTGTTTCGGTTCGTTGGTACGGTTTGATGTACCTTGTTGGCTTTATGTTTGCTCTATGGTTAGCGAACCGACGTGCGGATAAGCCTGGAAGTGGTTGGACACGAGAGCAGGTTTCTGATTTGTTGTTCGCAGGCTTCCTTGGCGTGGTGATTGGTGGCCGTGTAGGCTACGTGCTTTTCTACAATTTTGAGCTCTTCCTGGCTGACCCTTTGTATCTATTTAAAGTGTGGACCGGTGGTATGTCTTTCCACGGGGGCTTACTGGGTGTGATTACTGCGATGTTCTGGTATGCACACAAAAACGGGCGAACTTTCTTCGGTGTTGCTGACTTTATCGCGCCGCTTGTGCCATTTGGTTTGGGTATGGGGCGTTTAGGTAACTTCATGAACAGCGAGTTGTGGGGCCGAGTAACGGATGTGCCTTGGGCGATCGTTTTCCCAAATGGCGGTCCACTGCCACGTCATCCATCACAGCTTTATGAAATGGCGCTTGAAGGTATCGTCCTTTTCTTCATTTTGAATTGGTTCATCAAGAAACCTCGTCCTCTAGGTTCTGTTTCAGGACTCTTTCTTGCGGGTTACGGAACCTTCCGTTTCCTAGTAGAATACGTGCGCGAACCAGACGCTCATTTGGGGTTATTCGGTGGCTTTATTTCCATGGGACAGATTTTATCCCTGCCAATGGTGGTTATCGGTGTCCTCATGATGGTTTGGGCATACAAACGTGGTCATTACAAAGACGAATTACCACAAAAGACGAAGTAAGGTATTGGTGTGAAACAGTATTTAGATTTGTGTCAACGCATCGTTGACCAAGGTGTTTGGGTTGAAAATGAGCGTACAGGCAAGCGCTGCCTGACCGTAATCAACGCGGATTTAACCTACGATGTTGCGAACAATCAATTTCCGTTGGTCACCACACGTAAAAGTTTTTGGAAAGCGGCCGTTGCAGAGCTATTAGGGTATATTCGTGGTTACGATAATGCGGAAGATTTTCGTAAGCTGGGCACGAAAACCTGGGATGCCAATGCCAACCTAAATGATGCCTGGTTGAATAACCCATACCGTAAAGGCGAAGACGACATGGGCCGTGTCTATGGGGTTCAAGGGCGCGCCTGGGCGAAACCTGATGGTGGTCATGTTGACCAACTACGTAAGATAGTGGATGACTTAACGCGTGGTGTTGATGATCGCGGTGAAATCTTGAACTTCTACAACCCGGGTGAGTTCCACATGGGGTGCTTGCGTCCTTGTATGTACAGTCACCATTTTTCATTGCTGGATGATACGCTTTACCTGAATAGTACTCAGCGTTCGTGTGATGTACCGCTTGGCTTAAACTTCAATATGGTTCAAGTTTACGTGTTCTTGGCGATTATGGCGCAAATTACGGGCAAGAAACCTGGTCAGGCATTTCATAAGATTGTGAATGCTCACATTTATGAAGATCAGCTTGAACTGATGCGCGATGTTCAGTTGAAGCGTGAGCCATTAAAAGCGCCGACGTTCCATATCAACCCAGAGATTAAATCTCTAGAAGATTTGGAAACATGGGTCACACTGGATGACTTTTGGGTTGAAGGGTACGAGCATCACGATCCTATTCGTTACCCATTCTCAGTGTAACGAGTATCGTTCTTCAAGATATAGAAAAAGCTCCGAATGGAGCTTTTTTCTTTTTTGTACTTAGAAGGTATTATTTTAGTGCACTGACAATATAACGGTGAATTGGGTTGGTCTGCATCGGTGTGGACAGTGCCGGGCTAATAAACTTAGGTTGAGTGAATATTTCTTTACTCACTAATGAACGGATAAGCTCAAAGTACTTCAGCTCTGTTTTCCCGCACAACAATAGTGAAAAGTCATCGCCCAATTTATCATAGGCATTGAGCACCTCTCGGAATCCTCTAAGATACAAGTAATCCTTCGTTAAACCTCCACCTCGATAGACTCGGGCAGTCGTTGTAAATGCTTGAAGATCAGAAGCTTTATACTGTTCTTTTAATAGCATGAACGTATGGCGGAAATCGCGATCCTTGATCATCGACTCTACTGCCAGAACTCGTAAGGCTAAGGTTCTTAGGCGCTTGATACTGAAATGTCCTGACAGATACTCACATAATATAGCCAGCCCTTCTTGAGTGTTGGTATTGGCAGGACAACCTAAGCTCAGGACTTTTAGCGGTTGTTGACGACCGTTAAGCGTAGTCAGGAGATGTACTCCCATTTCATGATGTGCAAGAGCCTCCAGCTCATCAGTGGTGATGTACGCCGCGTGGTTAATTTTGACTCGAGATCCTGAAACTAGTGCGTTTGCTAACATCCCGTCCAACACCTGTATTTCACATTCATACCCATTGCGTTGAGCAAAATTTTGCATGAAACGTGCTATTGCACGGCTATCGTGCTGAGGTTCTTTTTCTTCTTCTGTAGGAAGGTGCAATATGAAATGGGCGTTGGCAATATCTTTGGCGCTCGGTTCCCCATAATAGCGTAAGGAGTTATAAAGAAACTCTTGCGTGCCTATGGTATTCACCTGATCCAGTTTATCTGCATAAGACTGAATTACATCTGCGTACAGCCTCTGCAATTGGGTGTCTTGAATGTTTTCTAGAGGTAGCTCATATAGACGTCGCTTTGCGCTGTGAGTATCTACATTAGTAATTGAATATTGAAAATTAGGCTCTTGAGAATATTTGTTTTTAATGAAACGTTCTCTTTCTTGAGCATAATTAAGAGGATTCACGCTACTGAGGATATCAATATCAGCAACCAGTTGGGTTAGGTTTTCGTCTATTGCGAGTAGCTGATCAGAAATAGCGTCATTAAGCTGCGTCATGTTGTCGACTCCAAATGAGATAGCTCAGCATAAGCATGCTGATGTGGCTCAAATTATCACCGGACAATCGATTTGAACAGTTTAATTATCATAAAAAAGGCTCCACGATGTGGAGCCTAAACAATAAGCGATGGTATGTCGTTGTTGTTACGTTGTTAGGGCTAGAATCGCACCTGGTAGAATAACGAATACTGACATTAGGTAGCCACCAACAACAGCTTTATTCTTAATAGCCATTTCAGAAATCATCTCAGCGCCTTTAACCGGAATCTCACGTAGGAATGGAATTCCAAAGATAAACAGCGTCGCCATGATGTTAAATACTAAGTGGACTAGAGCGATTTGAAGTGCGAATACTGCGAACTCTCCAGATACCGCTGTCGCTGCTAGTAGTGCCGTAATACAAGTACCAATGTTAGCACCCAGAGTGAAAGGGTAGATATCTCGTACTTTCAACACGCCAGTACCAACCAACGGAACCATTAAACTTGTCGTGGTTGAGGAAGATTGTACTAGAACGGTCACGATTGAGCCTGATACGATGCCGTGAATAGGACCACGACCGATGGCGTTTTTCAAAATTTCACGTGCGCGACCAACCATTAGGCTCTTCATTAATTTACCCATCACTGTGATTGCAACGAAGATAGTCGCAATACCCAAAGCAATAAGCATGACGCCGCCAACAGTATCACCGAAGGTAGAAAGTGGCTCTTTAATTGCGCCTACGACTGGCTTTGTAATTGGTTTAATAAAGTTGAAGCCTTTAATGCTCATATCACCAGTAGCAAGCAGTGGAGAAACAAGCCAGTGAGAAACTTTCTCTAAAATGCCGAACATCATTTCCAACGGAAGGAAAATAGCGACAGCAAGCAAGTTGAAGAAGTCGTGAATGGTTGCACTTGCAAATGCACGTTTGAACTCTTCTTTACAGCGCACGTGGCCAAGAGATACAAGCGTATTGGTCACTGTGGTACCAATGTTAGCACCCATCACCATAGGGATAGCGGTTTCTACAGGTAAGCCACCTGCAACCAAGCCTACAATAATAGACGTTACAGTACTTGAAGACTGAATTAAGGCTGTTGCCACCAAGCCGATCATTAGACCTGCAACTGGGTGTGCGGCAAATTCAAATAGCACTTTAGCTTGATCGCCAGTTGCCCATTTAAAGCCACTACCAACCATAGATACTGCTAGAAGAAGCAGATATAACATGAATGCCAAGTTAGCCCAGCGTAACCAACGAGCTGTGCTCGAAATTGGTGCCACTGTTGAAGTAGCTTGGTTCATCATAATTTTCTCCGTTGACCTTTCAGTTCATTTTTCGGTCTGTAGTTGAATCTGCGGGCGATGTTAGAGAACAAATATTTCAGTAATATTACAGATTTCTTGCTGTGAGAGATTTTTATTGTTCTTTTTGATAATGGCGTAAAAGAAGAAGAAAATTAATTTTTAACTTGTTGATTTTAGTGGTTAAATTTTGGTTTCGTTTTGTTTGGTTTTTGCGTTTTTTTGTAGAGAAAATGCGCCTCAGTTCAACTTTTATGACAGTATTGACTTTATACTTTCGGTAAAACTTATGCTTTTGTAAGGTATTGTATGGTTTTGTCGAGTTTATTGTTTGTCTCTGTCACATTTGGTATAAAAAGTATCACTTTCTTTTCGGGACTCGATCATGTCACATCTAAACTACAACCATCTCTATTATTTCTGGATGGTGTGCAAACAGGGCTCTGTAACTAAGGCGGCTGACGCGCTCTTCCTGACACCGCAAACCGTGACAGGACAGATTAAAGCGCTTGAAGAGCGCATGAAAGGAAAGTTAACCAAGCGCAATGGTCGTACAGTTGAGCCCACTGAGTTAGGTCAGCTTGTGTTTAAGTACGCCGACCGGATGTTCGGTTTGAGCTATGAGATGTTAGATATCGTCAATTACAGCCAGCACTCGAACATTCTATTTGAAGTTGGTGTAGCCGATGCATTATCTAAACGCTTGGTCAGTAAAGTACTGATGACGACCGTCCCGGAAGATAACAGTATTCATTTACGCTGTTATGAATCAACCCACGAACTGCTACTTGAACGCCTTTCTCAGCACAAGCTAGATATGATCCTTTCGGATTGTCCCGTTGATTCTACTCAAAGTCCTGGCCTTTATAGCAAAAAGTTAGGTGAAAGTAGCATGAGCTTTTTTGCTTCTTCTGAAATTGAAAATGTGCGATTTCCTGAGATCTTGGAACAAAAAAAACTTCTGATTCCCGCGAGCCGAACGGCTATGGGGCGTAAAGTTATTCAATGGTTTGATCGTCAAGGCCTTCAAGCCAATGTGCTGGGGGAGTTTGATGATGTTGCGTTGATGAAAGCTTTTGCTCGGTACCACGACGATGTGATTTTCTTGGCACCGACCGTATACATGTCGGAGATTGAAGACGACCGAAATTTACAGCTAATTGGCCATGTCGATGGGCTAAAAGAAGAGTACTACGTGATTTTTGCGGAACGAATGATCCAACACCCCGCGGTAAAAAATGTTTGTGATGCTGATTTCAGTCAAATGTTTGAGTAAACCCGTATCGTTGCGTAAATAAATAGATTACTATCAATAAAAATATAATTCTAAATAATATCTAAGTAAGCAAGATACTTGTTTTAGTGAGCAAAACTATTAATTATTGATGGCGCACCAATTAAAATCCTTGGTGGATAATATTGGTGTATCACTAACAACTAAATTAGAGGCTCTAATAATGAAGACTCTGGGAGTGTATCTTGATTTTCTTAGATATATAAATCAGTGCAACACAACAAGCTGGCCAGGGTTGGAATAAGTAAGTTGTAGCTAGAGGTCCAACACATGAATCTACAAGAAATGGAGCAGAACTCCGCAAAAGCCGTCGTGTTGCTCAAAGCGATGGCAAACGAGAGACGCCTACAAATCCTTTGTATGCTGCATAACCAAGAGCTGTCCGTGGGAGAGCTGTGTGCAAAGTTAGAGCTAAGCCAGTCGGCATTATCTCAGCATCTTGCTTGGCTTCGTCGTGATGAGTTAGTCACGACAAGGAAAGAAGCACAAACGGTGTACTACACATTAAAGAGTGATGAAGTGAAAGCGTTAATAAAAACACTGCATAGTCTTTATTGTGCTGAGAGTGCTCAACATTAATTAAATAGTCCTAATATACTGCTCATCTTAGAGTGTGAATCTAACTTGTTGGAATATTTGAGAGTGGCGTTAAACTTTTGATGATAGGGTACTACTCATCGACCAATTTGCTTTGTTCTCAAGTGTTTTATTAGTGCTTTCTAGTTTGAGCGTTATATGGGTAATGAATAAGCTGATGTCTTTAAATGGGACATTCAGAAAAAGAAAAGCTGGCATTGCCAGCTTTTTTTATTAAGAAAACTTTGTAGATATAAAAAAACCGACACAAGGTCGGTTTTTTCTTCACTGTAAAATCAGGACTCTATTAAAGAGCTTTGATTTGTGCAGCGAAACGAGACTTATGGCGAGCTGCTTTATTCTTGTGAATAAGGCCTTTAGTTGCCATGCGGTCTAGGATAGGTGTAACTACAGCGAATGCAGCAGTTGCAGCTTCTTTGTCGCCTGCTTCGATAGCAGCAACAGTTTTCTTCATGTAAGTACGCATCATTGAGCGACGGCTAGCATTGTGCTGACGACGTTTCTCAGCTTGGATAGCGCGCTTCTTAGCAGATTTACTATTTGCCAAGGGTCTAACTCCCAAAAACTTAGTTCTGTGACAATTTAAGGGCGAGGAATATCCCTCATTTGCGCTTAAATGTCAAATGATTTGTGCAAAAACCGATCTAAGCCAAAACAAATTTTGGTAAGAGAGGTTATCGCGGTTAAGATGGCGGGGATTCTAACAGCATTTTTATACCAATGCTAATAATTATCCGCGAAAGGCACACTTATTCCTTACAACCCGCGGATAGATTTTTGACGTCTATTTGCAGCACCTGTCAGAGAAACAGTATAGGGTTAGCTGTCTTATGGTGATATTCCGAGGTTACAGTGAGTAAACGACTACTCAAGTCTGGCATGATCGTCAGTGCTATGACATTTATTTCCCGCGTTCTTGGCCTAGTTCGTGATGTTGTAGTGGCAAATTTAATGGGGGCAGGAGCAAGCGCAGACGTCTTTTTCTTCGCCAATAAAATTCCTAATTTTTTACGACGTTTGTTTGCTGAAGGTGCTTTTTCCCAAGCGTTTGTACCTGTTTTAACGGAAAGCCATGCTCAAGGCGACATGGATAAAACTCGGGAGCTCATTGCTCGTGCGGCGGGTACATTAGGGGTGATAGTCTCAATTGTTACCATCTTAGGTGTTCTAGGTTCCGGAGTGGTGACTGCACTGTTTGGTTTTGGTTGGTTCCTAGACTGGATGCATGGTGGTCCCGCGGCTGAGAAGTTCGAACTTGCTAGCGTGATGCTCAAGATTACCTTTCCTTATTTATGGTTCATCACTTTTGTTGCCCTATCGGGAGCCATTCTCAATACACTAGGTAAGTTTGCGGTTTCTTCGTTTACTCCCGTCTTCCTCAACGTAATGATCATTTTGGCAGCATGGTTTATCTCGCCGCAGATGTCACAGCCAGAGATTGGCCTTGCCATCGGTGTTTTCCTTGGTGGTTTGGTTCAGTTCTTATTTCAAATCCCTTTCCTTATTAAAGCGGGGGTTATGGTTAAGCCGAAATGGGGCTGGCGCGATCCGGGCGTGGTGAAGATCCGAACCTTAATGATTCCTGCTTTGTTCGGTGTGTCGGTAAGCCAAATCAACTTGTTGTTTGATACTTTTATTGCCAGCTTTCTGCAAACCGGTTCGATAAGTTGGTTGTACTATTCAGATCGCTTGTTGGAATTCCCGTTAGGTCTGTTTGGTATTGCTATTGCAACGGTGATTTTACCAGCATTATCACGCAAACATGTTGACGCACAAAATGAAGGATTCGCACAAACCATGGACTGGGGGGTGCGCATGGTGATCTTACTTGGCCTTCCTGCAATGCTTGGTTTGATGGTACTGGCAAAACCTATGTTGATGGTGTTATTCATGCGAGGTGAGTTTTCGCCACAAGACGTACATCAAGCATCATTGTCACTCTTTGCTTACGCTTCAGGCTTGTTGAACTTTATGCTGATTAAAGTGCTCGCTCCGGGTTATTACTCGCGTCAAGACACTAAAACGCCAGTGAAATACGGCATCATTGCGATGGTGACCAACATGGTATTTAATGCAATTTTTGCGTACTTCTATGGCTACGTTGGCTTGGCTATCGCGACGGCACTATCGGCATTTGTGAATATGGCACTGCTGTATCGTGGCCTGCACATCGCAGAGGTATACCAAATCACTAAGCGAACCGTCTTCTTTATTATACGTTTAGCTATTGCTGGCGCGGCGATGGTGGCGGCAATCTTATGGCAACTGGAAGATATGTCAGTATGGCTGGGCTGGAGCTTTGCTCACCGAAGCGCGGTGCTAGGGATGTTGATCGGTTTAGGAGCCGTAGTTTACCTAGTGGTTCTATTTTTAACTGGTGCGCGTTTAAAAGACCTAAAAGCTGGGACAGACTGAGGGTGATTAGTATATAATCCGTCAGTTTCACACAGTGTAAAGTAAAACAGAGGCAGAAAGCAGTATCCAATGGAACTGATTAGAGGCATTCACAATATCAACCCGCGACATCATGGTTGTGTGCTGACTATTGGCAATTTCGATGGTGTCCATAAAGGCCATCAACAAGTATTGCAGCAAGTGTCTGAGCAAGCGGACAGGCTATCCTTGCCTTCTGTTGTGATGACCTTTGAACCTCAGCCGATGGAGCTGTTTGCCAAAGACAAGGCACCTGCAAGGTTGACGCGATTACGCAATAAGTTCGTGCAATTGAGTAAGCTCGATATTGACCGCTTACTGTGTGTCAATTTCAATCGCCATTTTGCAAGTTTAACCGCGGAAGAGTTTATCCGTGACTTGTTGGTCGAGCGTTTGGGTGTTAAGTTTCTTGTCGTTGGTGATGATTTCTGCTTTGGCAAAGGCCGTACAGGTAACTTTGCAATGCTGCAGGAAGCAGGGGAAAAATACGGCTTTGATGTCGTAAGTACCCAGAGCTTTTGTTTACAACAATTACGTGTCAGCAGTACGGCTATCCGTCAAGCGCTGGCGCGTGACGATTTGCATTCCGCGCAACAGATGCTGGGAAGAAACTACAGCATCAGCGGTCGTGTTTCTCACGGAAGAAAGCTAGGTCGAACCATTGGGTTCCCTACTGCAAATATTCCTTTGAAACGCTGTGTTTCTCCGGTTTCCGGAGTCTATGTTGTTCAAGCGCTTGGCTTAGGAAATAAGCCAGTTGGTGGTGTTGCTAATATTGGTCAAAGACCAACCGTCAATGGTGTTCGCCAACAGTTAGAAGTGCACTTATTCGACTTTCATGCCAATTTATATGGCAAGCAACTAGAAGTGGAACTTTTGCATAAACTTCGAGATGAGCAAAAGTTTGAGTCGTTTGAAGCACTTAAACAACAAATCGAATTGGATGCTGAAGCAGCAAGGGTGTGGCTGCGTCAGCTTAAGCGTTGAGCGGTTTATTCCACCGTTCAACATAATGTCTAATTTTCGCCCAATATAACGGAATTAAGAATCGATGAGTGAGTATAAAGATACCCTGAACTTACCTGAAACAGGGTTTCCAATGCGCGGCAACCTGGCCAATCGTGAGCCAGAAATGCTTAAGCGTTGGTACAAAGAAGATCTTTACGGTGAAATCCGTAAAGCTAAGAAAGGCAAAAAGTCATTCGTATTGCACGATGGCCCTCCTTACGCAAATGGTGACATTCATATTGGTCACGCACTAAACAAGATTCTTAAAGACATTATTATTAAATCCAAAACACTTTCAGGTTTTGACGCACCTTACATCCCAGGCTGGGACTGCCACGGTCTACCAATCGAATTAATGGTAGAGAAGAAAGTAGGTAAGCCAGGCCAAAAAGTGACAGCAGCGGAATTCCGCGAGAAATGTCGTGAATACGCAGCAGGTCAGGTTGAAGGTCAGAAAGAGAGCTTCAAACGCCTTGGTATCATGGGTGAGTGGGACAAGCCATACCGCACTATGGATTTCGCAACTGAAGCGAACATTATTCGTGCTCTTGGTAAGATCGCAAGCAATGGTCACCTGCTAAAAGGTTTCAAACCTGTTCACTGGTGTACAGACTGTGGTTCTGCTCTTGCTGAAGCGGAAGTAGAATACAAAGATAAAGTATCGCCATCTATCGACGTTCGTTTTAAAGCGGCTGACGAAGCGGCACTGCTATCTAAATTTGAACTGACAGAAGGTCATGAAGGTCACGGTGACGTATCTATCGTTATCTGGACAACAACACCTTGGACACTGCCAGCAAACCGCGCAGTATGTCTACGTGATGATCTAGAGTACGTACTTATCCAAACAGAAGGCGACAACGCCGAGCGTATCATCGTTGCTGCTGAGCTGGCGAAAGACGTAATGGACCGTGCGGGTATCGAGCACTTCCACAACCTTGGCTTTGCTAAAGGTGCGGACCTAGAGCTTTCTCAATTCCAACACCCATTCTACGATTTCACTGTACCGGCGATCCTTGGTGATCACGTTACGACTGATTCAGGTACTGGTGTTGTTCACACTGCTCCTGGTCACGGTCAAGAAGACTTCGCGGTTGGTAACAAGTACAACCTAGAAGTAGCAAACCCAGTTGGCTCAAACGGTGTTTACCTACCAGATACAGAGCTATTTGCTGGTCAGCACGTATTTAAAGCGAACGATGCAGTAGTAGAAGTACTAAAAGAAAAAGGTGCACTACTACACCACCACGCTTACGAGCACAGCTACCCACACTGTTGGCGTCATAAGACCCCAATCATCTTCCGTGCTACACCTCAATGGTTCGTTTCTATGGACCAAGCTGGCCTACGTGCTAAAGCATTAGAGTCAATCAAGAATGTAGAGTGGATGCCTGAGTGGGGTCAAAGCCGCATCGAAGGTATGATCGAAGGTCGCCCTGAGTGGTGTATCTCTCGTCAACGTACTTGGGGTGTGCCAATTGCTCTGTTTGTTCATAAAGAAACAGCAGAACTTCATCCAAACACGCTAGAGCTGATCGAGAAAGTCGCTAAGCTGGTTGAAGAGAAAGGCATCCAAGCATGGTGGGATGTAGATGCCGCTGAACTACTAGGTGCTGACGCTGACCAATACGAAAAAGTGCTAGATACGCTAGACGTATGGTTCGATTCAGGTGTCACTCACTTCTCTGTTGTTGATGCTCGTGAAGAGTACAACGGCAACAGTGCAGACCTATACCTAGAAGGTTCTGACCAACACCGCGGTTGGTTCCAATCTTCTTTAATTTCATCTATTGCGATGAAAGACGAAGCACCTTACAAACAAGTACTGACACACGGTTTCGTGGTTGACGGTCAGGGTCGTAAGATGTCTAAATCTATCGGTAACGTGGTTGCGCCAAAAGACGTAACCAACAAGCTAGGTGCTGACATTCTTCGTCTATGGGTTGCTTCTACAGACTACACTGGTGAAGTTGCGGTTTCTGATGAAATCCTAAAACGCAGCGCAGATGCGTACCGTCGTATCCGTAACACAGCGCGTTTCTTCCTAGCTAACTTGAGCGGCTTCAACCCTGAAACAGACATCGTTCCTGTTGAAGAGATGGTTGCGCTAGATCGCTGGGCGGTTGGTCGTGCACTAGCAGCACAAGAAGAGATTGTTAAAGCATACGAAGAGTACAACACACACGGTGTAACTCAGCGTCTAATGCAATTCTGTTCAATCGAAATGGGCTCTTTCTACTTAGACGTAATTAAAGACCGTCAGTACACAGCAAAACGTGGCGGCAACGCTCAACGTAGCTGTCAGACTGCACTTTACTACATCGTAGAAGCGCTAGTTCGTTGGATGGCGCCAATCATGTCGTTCACTGCAGATGAAATCTGGAACGAAATGCCAGGTCAACGCGACAAGTTCGTATTCACTGGTGAGTGGTTCGACGGTCTATTCGGTCTTGCTGAAGGTGAAGAGCTGAACAACGAATTCTGGTCTGAGATCCAAGCGGTTCGTGGTGCGGTAAACAAACTTCTAGAAGATGCGCGTAAAGAGAAAACCATTGGTGGTGCACTACAAGCTGAAGTGACTCTGTTTGCTGATGACGCACTAGCGGCGAAGATCAACAAACTTGAAGATGAACTGCGCTTTGTTCTACTAACCTCTGCGGCGAAAGTTAAGCCTCTAGGTGAGAAGACGGATGCAGCACAAGCCACAGATATCGAAGGCTTGTTTGTAGAAGTAGCAGCAGCTGAAGGCGAGAAGTGTGACCGTTGTTGGCACCACACGCCAGACGTAGGCACAATTGAAGGTCACGAGAAGATCTGTGGTCGTTGTGTGTCTAACGTAGACGGCGAAGGTGAAGTACGTAAATTCGCGTAATTGCCTAGAACGACTGAACTTTTTTTAAAATTAACAGCCCCAGTATTTACTGGGGCTGTTTGTAGGTAAAGTAATGAGTGAAAAAGCACTGACGTTAAAGCAATCTGGAGTTCGCTGGCTGTGGTTAGCAATTCTGGTATTTATTGCAGATATTGGCATCAAATTGGTGGTGATGGACAACATGGGCTACGGATGGGCAAACCGAATTGAGGTGTTGCCATTCTTCAACCTACTTTATGTTCATAACTACGGTGCTGCATTCAGTTTCTTGAGCGATCAAGCCGGTTGGCAGCGTTGGTTATTTACAGGTATCGCGTTTGTTGTGACGGGTCTTTTGACCTACTGGATGAGCAAGCTTCCAGCAAAAGAAAAATGGAACAACATTGCTTATGCACTGATTATTGGTGGTGCAGTGGGCAACGTGTTTGACCGCGTCGTTCATGGCTTTGTTGTTGATTACCTAGACTTCTTCTGGGGTAACTACCACTGGCCAGCATTCAACCTTGCTGACATGGCGATCTGTATTGGTGCGGCAATGATTATTCTGGATGGCTTCCGTAAAAAAGACGCTGACAAGTAATCTTTTGCGGTATATCGAATAACCCTAAGCGTCGTCCGTTGATTCGAGCGACGCTTTTTATTATGTTGGAGCGCCAATCAGCATATCAATGTATAAAAAGACCAAGCTGACAGCGTAATAACCCAAGAACAAGGAAGCATTAACGTGACAACAATAACCAATGAATCGGTAGTAACCCTTCACTTTACGATTAAAATGAAAGACGGATCGGTTGCAGATAGTACTCATAACATGGGTAAACCAGCGAAATTTGTTATGGGTGATGGCAGCTTGAGTGAAAACTTTGAGCAGTGCTTGATAGGCCTCGAAACAGGCGCACAAAAAGCGATTGAGCTAAAGGCAGAAGACGCGTTTGGTATGCCAAACCCTGATCATATTCACTATATGGATCGCACTAAATTTGTAGGTGATGCAGAAGTGGAAGTTGGTACAATCATGGCCTTCAGTGGCCCTGATGGCATGGAAATCCCGGGCATTATTACAGAGATTGCAGGCGATTCAGTCACTGTGGACTTCAACCATCCTCTAGCGGGACAAGACGTGACTTTCGAAGTTGAAATTTTGTCAGTAGAATAGCGAACCAAATAAAAGATAACTTCCATGAGCAATGAAATGAAAATCCTGTTAGCTAACCCACGTGGTTTCTGTGCTGGTGTTGACCGCGCGATTAGCATCGTAGAGCGTGCGCTAGAGATGTATCAGCCACCGATTTATGTGCGTCATGAAGTGGTGCATAACCGTTTTGTGGTTGAAGGTCTAAAACAGCGTGGTGCTATCTTCGTTGAAGAACTGCACGAAGTGCCAGACAACAACATTGTGATTTTCTCCGCTCATGGTGTATCGCAGGCAGTTCGTCAGGAAGCCAAGCAGCGTGATTTGACCGTATTTGACGCAACGTGTCCTTTAGTAACCAAAGTGCATATGGAAGTGGCGCGTGCGAGCCGTCGTAATATGGAAGTGGTTCTGATTGGTCACGCAGGTCACCCTGAAGTCGAAGGTACGATGGGGCAATACGCCAGTGAAACCGGTGGTATGTACTTGGTTGAAACTCCAGCCGATGTTGAGAAACTGAAGGCGATTGTGAAAGATCCATCCGATCTTCATTACGTAAGCCAAACGACGCTTTCTGTCGATGAAACTGCCGATGTTATCGAAGAGCTACGCCGCGTGTTCCCAGATATCCAAGGTCCACGTAAAGACGATATCTGTTATGCGACACAAAACCGCCAAGATGCCGTACGTGAATTAGCTGGTGACGTAGATGTGATGGTTGTGGTGGGTTCTAAAAACTCATCAAACTCTACACGTCTTAAAGAGCTAGCTGAAAAGCTAGGGACACCTGGCTACTTAACCGACTGTCCGGAAGATATCAAACCTGAGTGGTTCGAAGGCAAAACAAAGGTCGGCGTGACTGCGGGAGCATCTGCTCCGGAAGAGCTCGTTAATCAGATTCTAGAGCGAATCAAAGAACTCGTCGGTGCCGAAGCGGTTGATGAAGTACTTGGCCGTGAAGAGAATATGTTCTTTGAAGTACCTAAAGAACTGCAAATCAAGCAAGTGGATTAGTCTCCATTTATCGAATATTCAAAAGGCGACCTGTGGGTCGCCTTTTTTACATCTCTCTTAACTCATTTAGGTAATCACGAATTTGGTCTTTTCCTAAACCATCGATAATCATATCAGACATCTTCGTGATTCTTCGCTCAAGCGATTGAGCAACCTTTTCGCAATGTGCGTACATGTCTTCATCAGAACCATCGGTCGGAAAAGCATCAACTTGCCAGTTTACTCGAACACCACCTGCAAGCCACTGAGGAGCGGTTTCTTGATGTAAAGAATCACAGAGAATAATAACGATGTCGGGAAGAAACTGAGTTCGCTCCTCCCATGAATGCGTGTGGATATGCGGAATGGGGAGTTGGTGGTCATCTAAATATTTTTGCACCACTGGGTGCACCTTGCCTGTGGGATGTGAGCCTCCACTGGTGACACTAAAATCTGCTGGCAGGATATTGGTTGCGATTGACTCCGCGAGGACGCTTCGTCCAGCGTTGTGCTTACATATGAATAAAACTTTATACATCATCGCCTCGTCTTTTCAGAGCGTCCTATTTATACGCTAGCGGAAACTTAGCGATGATGTGTGAAGTTTTTGTGTTAGTGGCTAATGCCGAGCATCTCTTTGAGCACCTTTAAGTAGCGGCGGCTTACTGGTATCTCAAAGCCTGTTTTGGTGATGATTTCCGCTAACCCATTTTCCAGTAACTTGATTTCGCTAATCGCTTTAATACTGACTAAGTATTGACGATGGCAGCGGACTAGAGGGGTTTTCTCTTCCAACGTTTTTAATGTCAGTTGGGTGCTCGCGGTCTGGCTGGTGGAGCGTACATGTACGCCGCTGATATCACTGTAAGCACATTCCACCGTGTCGGTGGCCATGATAACGATGCGGTTGTGTCCGATGCACGGTATCTGATCTAAAGTGTCAGGCGTAATAGCAGACAGTTGTTGCGTTAGGGCGGATTGGCTAATGACTTTGTTTAGTCGTTTGACCGTTTTAGTTAACCGGCATGGGTCGACAGGTTTGAGCAAGTAATCAAAGGCATTGTCTTCAAATGCTTGAATCGCATACTGATCATAAGCCGTGACAAAAACCACATAAGGCATGGTTTCTGGATCAAGCATCCCAAGTAGTTCAATCCCCGTGACTTGAGGCATTTGGATATCGAGAAACACCACATCAGGCTTAAGTTCATTGATTTTTTTTAGGCCAAGGATTGCGTTTGAGGCATCGCCCACGACCTCAACTTGGCCTGTTTCATCCAGTAACTCTGCTAGCTCTTCACGAGCAAACTGTTCATCATCAATGACGAGTGCGGTTAACATCCAACATTACCTTTATTGCTTCAGCGTGCTTTTATGATTTTGGGGGAATGATAAAGCTCATTTTAGTAAATTGATGTGGCTCGCACGTAATTTTTAGCGCTGCATCACGTCCAAATTGATTAGTGAGACGTTTGTCGACAATTTCTAAACCTAGCCCTGAGTGGTTTTCTTTTGGCGGTTCAAAACTGCCTGCGTTGTCTTCGACGGTAATCAAGTGACCTTGTGGGTGTGCTTCGCTGTATATATGAACTTTACCACCTTCAAGCATGTTTGAAATGCCATGCTTAATGGCGTTCTCAACCAAAGGCTGGAGTGTAAAGCTTGGTAATTTGATGTCCAGCAATTCAGGTTGAATATCGATTTCAACCTCTAAGCGGTCCGTAAAACGCGCTTTTTCGATGCTCAAGTACGAGTTCACATGTGCAAGCTCTTCCTTTAGCGTCACGGTATTAATGTTCTGCTTTAAATTGCTGCGGAAGAAGTGCGATAAATTTTGGATTAGCTCGCGCGCTTTGTCAGGGTCACGACGAGTAATCGCACTAATAGTATTGAGTGCATTAAACAAAAAGTGTGGATTCACCTGAGCGTGAAGCAATTTTATTTCTGCTTGGGCGAGTAAGGCTTGTTGTTGTTGGTAATCGCCATAAAGGATTTGGCTAGATAGAAGCTGGGCTATTCCTTCCGCCATCGACATGTTGGCCGTCGAGAACAATTTACGCTTCGGTTCATACAGCTTTATGGTACCAATGACCTCTTTCCCTGCACGCAGTGGGATGATCAGCGCAGATCCGAGCTTGCAATCTTTTGCAATGGAGCATTGGTATGGACGCTCCGCACCATCAAGATAAATGATGTCGTTTTTCTCCATGGAGTCTAATGTGCTTTGCGATGAAATCGGCGTGTTCGGTTTATGGTGATCATCGCCAATGCCCACAAACGCCAAGATCTTTTCTTGGTCAGTAATCGCGACAGCGCCCACTTTGGTTTCTTCGTAAATAATACGTGCGATTTTCTCTGCGTTTTCGGTGTTGAAGCCGTTGCTTAGAATTCCCACTGAGCGATCTGCAATGGTGAGCGCTCGACGCGAAAACGTCGCAGAAAACTTTTCAAAGATTGCTTTTCTGTCTTGCAGGATACTCATGAACAACGCTGCACCAAATGAGTTCGCGATGATCATAGGCGCTGCAATAGCGGACACCAGTTCATAGGCTTGATCAAAAGGTTTCGCGACGGCGAGCAGCAAAATCATTTGCACCACTTCTGCAACAAACGTGACGCTGAATACGACGCTTGGATTAAACAGCAATGCGCCTTTATTTCGCTTGATAAGGTAAACGTGGAGCAAGCCACCAATTACGCCCTCGGCGGTGGTTGAAATTGCGCAGGCTAGGTCAGTAAAGCCACCAAGAGAGTATCGATGGATGCCACCAGTAAATCCGACGGCGAAACCTACAACAGGTCCACCAAACAGCCCGCCCATAACTGCGCCGATCGCACGAGTATTGGCAATAGCATCGTTGATGTGCAGACCGAAATAGGTGCCGAGAATACAAAAGCCAGAGAAGAGTACGTAACAAATTAGGCGGTGGCTTAAGCGCGAAGAAATACTCAGCAAAGGTAAGATGATTGGCGTTTTACTTAGCATGTAAGCCAAAACTAAGTACACACACATCTGTTGTAAAAGGGAGATGACCAGTTCCATAGTGAACCTAACCTAGAATCAATGTTGTTATTGTATACCTAAGTAACCTCAAGATGCTTGGCTCAGATAGATAAGAACAGCTAAGTAAATGATGCTGCGCTGTGCTTTCTGAGTCTTAAAGTGACTTGGGTATAAAACAAAAAGAGCCTGCAATTGGCAGGCTCCTATCTTAGTCACTCAGATGTGACGAGTATTACGCTGTTTCTGATACGGCTTGTGGTTTCTCTTCGTCAGCCAGTTCAGTTTCACCTTTACCCTTAGAGGTTTTGATAACGTAACCTGTCACAGCTAGGGCAAACACAATACCTACGATAGTTGATAGTTGCATTGGCAGACCAAAACCTAGCGAGCTGTTGTTTAAGATGAACGTGACACATACCGTGGTCATGAAGATAGCTGGGATAGTGGTAATCCAGTGCAGCTTGTTGTGACGCAGTAGGTAAGCGGACGCAGTCCAAAGCATCATTACCGCTGTTGTTTGGTTTGCAAAACCGAAGTAGCGCCAGATAATGCCGAAGTCTACTTGAGTTAAGATACCGCCGATAACGAACAGTGGAAGTGCCATCAGTAGACGGTTACGTAGCGTTTTTTGTTCCATGTTGAAGTATTCAGCAAGGATCAAGCGGCTTGAACGGAACGCTGTATCGCCAGACGTAATTGGTAGGATAACCACACCCAGGAACGCAAGGATACCACCGAACACACCTAGCAGACCAAATGATGCGCTGTATACCACGTTACCAGGGCCACCGTTTTTCACAGCTTCTGATAGAGCGTCTAGAGAGCCGAAGAAAGACAGAGCGATAGCACACCAAATTAGCGCGATAACACCTTCACCAATCATTGCACCGTAGAATACGAAGCGACCGTTTTTCTCATTTTCCATACAACGCGCCATCAGTGGAGACTGAGTTGCGTGGAAGCCAGAGATAGCGCCACATGCGATAGTGATGAACAATGCAGGCCATAACGGCATGTCATTTGGGTTGAGGTTAGAGAACATGTCCGAAACTTGGAAGTCACCCATTACTGTGTGTTCGCTAGAGAAAGCAACGGCTGTCATTAGGCCAACAGACATAAAGATAAGTAGGGCGCCAAACAGTGGGTAGAAACGACCAATGATTTTATCGACAGGAACAATCGTCGCAATGATGTAGTAAGCAAAAATAGCAATAACCATTGTAGTCATGCTTACGCTCAAGCTTGTTTGATCATTGATGAGGTTAGTAATCATGCCAGCAGGGGCTGAAACGAACACTACGCCAACTAGAAGCAATAGGACAATGGCAAAAATATTCATAAAGTGTTTTGCGCCATTACCTAGGTAGCGACCTGTAATGGTAGGTACAGATGCACCGCCGTTACGCACTGAAAGCATGCCTGAGAAGTAATCGTGTACTGCACCAGCAAAAATACAACCGACTACAATCCAAAGCATCGCCGCAGGACCGTATAGTGCCCCCATGATCGGGCCAAAAATTGGACCAACACCTGCGATGTTAAGTAGTTGAACTAGGTAAACTTTCTTTGTTGACATTGGAACGAAGTCAACACCGTCCGATTTGGTGTGAGCTGGCGTTTGGCGTTTTTCATTGATGCCGAAAATCTTCTCGACGAAAGCGCCGTAGATGAAGTATCCGCCGATTAGGGCTGCGACACAGGTTAGAAACCACATCATAGCAATTGTCCTTGGTCTTAGTTGGGTAGGGTAATTTTTTAATCTCAGGATGCATGTTATGCGTCACTTGTGTTAAATGCATTCGGTTAGTAGATGAGTGGTCGAATAGAGCACTGAGTGGTCGATATGCTGCTTGAGCGGTTTTTAAAAATGGCGAAAGGTTGATGACAGTCTTGAGCGGCTGATTTGAGTCATCAGTGGTTAAATCTGCAAGCTCAGCGGCAAGCGCCAATAATTAGTGGTAAGCTTATTTTTGAAAACAATTACTTAAGGAAGAACCATGAAAAAGGTAACGGTAGGTCTGGCACTGGCTTTACTTGCAGGATGCACAGCAACGACAGCAGATCTTGCCAAGTCGGGAGATTGGCATCAGATCGGATATCAAGATGGCATAACCGGACACACATCGCGCACGATGAGCGAGCTTCGTGAGTTGGGTAGTGTTAAGCAAAGTGACTACGACCAAGGTTATTTAGAAGGTTTACGTGAGTACTGTAATCCTGCTTTTGCGTATCAAATGGGGTTATCTGGTCAGTATTACGAAGGGGTTTGTGAAGGTACTGAGCAAGCGCAAAAATTCCGCATGGAATGGCAACGTGGTTGGAATGAATACTCAAATTAATAGTCAATAAAGCCGTTGTTACACTGTCTGCATCACATAAATGTGGCAAAATCTTCCTTATTAAACTGTGCTCATATTTCTTGATAGTGAGCACAGAAAAAAAGGAATCACATTATGTCAACGCAAATGGCTGGTGGCTGGAGTCCATTTCATGAACTCACAGCAGAGAATAAAGAAGTATTTGCTAAAGGTATCGAGGGGTTTGTCTGTGTCAAATACTCCCCTTTGGTTGTGGCTACTCAAGTCGTAGCCGGACAAAACTATGCGTTTTTCTGTAATGCAGAAGTTGTCTACCCTGGAGCACAACCATACCCAGCAATGGTTCATATGTTCAGTGACCTTGAAGGTAAAGTCGGTATTACTCACATTGAACGATTGAACTACTAAATTAAGCCATAAAAGGCGCCTGACTTTTAAATAAGTGAGGCGCTTTATTGATTAAGATTGATTAGTTTGCGCGATCACGACTTTTCTTAAATATCCTTGCTTGGCGTTCAGTTGCTCAGTCGCGCTTTCTCTATCCAGCCCGGTTAAAATCATCAAAATCGCTAACTTGGCGTCGTAGTCCGTTTCTTTGAGCGCCGTTTTAGCCTCTTGGTTAGTACAATCTGTTGCTTGCATAACAATACGAGCCGCTCTTGCAACTAGCTTTGCATTCGTCGCTTTCACATCTACCATTAAGTTCTGATAACTTTTGCCCAGGCGAATCATGCTTGCGGTAGTGAGCATGTTCATTACGAGTTTTTGTGCTGTCCCTGATTTTAAGCGAGTGGATCCCGTTAACGCTTCAGGTCCAACAACGGGGCTAATCGCAATATCAGCAATATCTGCAATCGGAGAGTCAGGGTTACAAGATAGTGCTACAGTGGTGGCACCAAGCTCGTTCGCATACTCTAAGCCACCAATCACGTAAGGTGTTCGTCCACTTGCCGCAATACCAACGACGACATCGCGTTGTGTTAGCGTATTCTCTTTAAGATCTTGCTCGCCTAATGTAGGGTCGTCCTCCGCCCCTTCTTTTGCACGGAACATTGCCTCTTTTCCACCGGCAATAATACCAACGACCATCTCTGGATCTGTGCCAAAAGTTGGTGGGCATTCTGAAGCGTCCAAAACGCCAAGTCGACCACTGGTACCCGCACCGATGTAAAACAACCGACCTCCGACCTTAAATGCTTCCGTGATCTTATCAACGGCTTCAGCGATCTCAGGCAACACTTTTTCAACGGCAAGAGGAACGAGTTTGTCCTGTTGGTTGATGCGTTGAACAATATCGAGAGAAGGCAGCAAGTCGATGTCCATGGTGTCTGGGTTTCGCCCTTCAGATACCAGATGGGATAAAGCTGCGATAAGTGCATCGTTCGTCATAATGAATTAAGCCTTTTTGTTTAGGATCTATTGCCCTTAATTTTTTGAATAGAGTACACCCAGTGAAGCGAGACGACTTGCCCCCGTAACTTCCGGTAAGTTGCTAGGGAGGCCGTGAATATGGCGCTGCGCAAGCCAAGCAAACGCCATTGCTTCCATGTAGTCGCCATCAACGCCTTTTTCTGCCGTTGTCGCAACGCTCCATTGTGGCAATAACTTAGCTAGTCGCTGCATCAAAAGTGGGTTTCTTGCTCCACCGCCACAGACCAATAGTTGAGGTGTGATGCCATGAGAAAACTTGTCGACTTCGTTGGCAATGGTAATTGCAGAATACTCGCAAAGTGTACGTTGTACGTCTTCGATTGGTAAATTGTGATGGGCCAGTTGTTGATGCAGCCAGTCAATATTGAACAGTTCTCGCCCGGTACTTTTAGGGGCAGGCATGGCGAGGTAAGCTTCTTTGAGTAATTGAGTCAACAAAGTAGCGTTTACCGTTCCTTTAAGTGCAAATTGTGCATCTTCGTCGAAGCTTTGCCCAGTATGCAGCGCACACCATGCGTCCATCAACATATTGCCCGGGCCTGTGTCATAGCCAATGACTGGTTGTTCTGGATGCAGTACCGAGATATTGGCAATGCCTCCAATGTTAAGCACCACAATTGTGGAATCCTGCATCGCAAAAATGCTTTTATGGAAAGCAGGGACGAGTGGGGCACCTTGTCCACCTAGCGCCATGTCTTTACGACGAAAATCCGCTACCGTATCAATGCCTGTCTTGACTGCGATAATGTTTGCATCGCCCAATTGAGTGGTAAACGGCAAGTTTCCGGTAGGCTGATGGAACACTGTTTGACCGTGATTACCAATCGCACGAATTTGCTCTGCGACGTAGCCAGACTTATTGAGTAGCTGTAACACAGCATCTGCAAATAGGTGGCCGAGCTGGTGGTCAAGTTCACCTATGGTTTTTAAATTTGTTGCTTGACCGGTACAAACAGATAACAGCATGTCTTTTAGCGCTGCGGGCATTGGGTAGTCGTCGTGCGCAATCAGACGAACATGCTCATCGCTTATTTCAACTAGAGCGGTATCAACGCCATCCATACTCGTTCCAGACATCACACCAATGTACAGTTCGTTAAATTTCATAGCCGATCTCGTCAATTCTTCATTCACTTATTGTAAAGCAAATCTGAAGCGAATAACCTCATCGAATACGAGATATTCAGCCGATTTTGAGGAGAAAACATGGGACCGTTATGGGTTGACGTTGCGGGGTATGAACTGACCGCTGAAGACAAAGAAATCTTGGAGCATCCTACGGTTGGTGGCTTAATTCTATTTGCTCGCAACTATCATGATAGCGAACAGCTTCAAGCACTTACTCAATCCATCCGAAAGGCGGCTAAGCGCCCGTTTTTGATCGGTGTGGATCAAGAAGGCGGCCGAGTGCAGCGCTTTCGTGAAGGTTTCTCATTAATTCCTGCTGCTGATGAGTACGCTAAACATCAAAATGGTGAAGAGCTTGCTCGTATGGGCGGTTGGTTAATGGCAGCAGAGCTGATTGCCCATGATATTGATTTAAGCTTTGCCCCGGTACTTGACCAAGGCCATCAATGTAAAGCGATCGGTAACCGCGCATTCGGTGAAGATGCCGACACCATTCTTCGCTATAGCACTGCATATATGCAGGGAATGAAGAGTGTTGGCATGGCAACGACAGGCAAGCACTTCCCTGGACATGGTGGCGTGATTGCAGACTCACATCTAGAAACACCATACGACGAGCGCAGTGATATTTTTGAACAAGATATGGCGATCTTCAAAGCGCAAATTGATGCCGGTATTTTAGATGCCATGATGCCTGCTCACGTGATTTTCCCACATTATGATGCTCAACCAGCCAGCGGTTCTGAATACTGGTTAAAACAGGTCCTGCGTCAGCAATTGGGTTTTAAAGGTTTGGTTTTTTCGGATGATTTGACCATGGAAGGCGCTGCGATTATGGGCAGCCCAGCCGAGCGAGGTGCTCAAGCATTGAGAGCTGGTTGCGATATGTTGTTAATGTGTAATAAACGAGAAGCGCACGTTGAGGTATTAGACAACTTACCGGTTTCAACCGTGCCACTCGCGGATGGATTACTGAAAAAACAGTCATTTTCTCCAAGCGAACTTAAGCTATCTCAAGAGTGGAAAGCGGCGAGTGAAGCGATGAAACGCTTGACTAGCTAAACCTCTTGTAAAAGATTCAAAACAGCGATGAGAAGCCAAAGTTAATTATACTTTGGCTTTTCATTTGACTGTAAGCTTAAATTTACACTAAATGTTTTTTATTCTGTACGCTTGTTTTTCTTTTTTAGACTGTTATCTTGTCGTTAAAGCTTAGTTGTCTCACCAAAGGTTTGGTTGGGTGTAAAAATAAATATACAGGTTAGAGTTATGCAGAAAAGTGAGTTGAGCAATATTAATATTATCGAAGAACAGGTTCTTATTACTCCGGAGGAACTAAAAACCAAGCTTCCTTTGAGTGAAAAAGCACGTCGCTTTATTCAAGAGTCTCGTCAAACTATCGCTAATATTATTCACAAGAAGGATCACCGCCTGCTTGTTGTATGCGGTCCATGTTCTATCCACGACGTAGAAGCGGCGAAGGATTACGCAAAGCGACTTAAAGCACTCTCTGAACAACTAAGTGACCAACTGTATATTGTTATGCGTGTTTACTTTGAGAAGCCGCGCACCACGGTCGGCTGGAAAGGCCTGATCAATGACCCACACCTAGACGGCAGTTTCGATATTGAACACGGTCTGCATGTTGGACGCGAACTTCTGGTGGAGTTGGCAGAGATGGAAATCCCGCTCGCGACTGAGGCTCTAGACCCAATTAGCCCACAATACTTGGCGGATACTTTTAGCTGGGCAGCCATCGGTGCTCGTACGACGGAGTCACAAACTCACCGTGAAATGGCAAGCGGCCTGTCTATGCCAATCGGTTTTAAGAATGGCACCGATGGCAGTTTGGCAACCGCAATTAACGCGATGCAAGCTGCGTCCTCTAGCCACCGTTTTATGGGAATTAACCGTGAGGGACAAGTCGCACTGTTGACCACCCAGGGCAATGCTAATGGACATGTGATCTTACGTGGCGGCAAGCAAACTAACTACGATTCGGTATCAGTCACTGAGTGTGAGCAAGAGATGGCGAAATCTGGTCTTGATGCTTCATTAATGGTGGATTGCAGTCACGCCAACTCACGTAAAGATTACCGTCGCCAGCCATTAGTCGCGGAGGATGTGATTCATCAAATCCGTGAAGGCAATAAATCTATTATCGGTCTTATGATTGAAAGCCATATCAATGAAGGAAATCAATCTTCTGACTTAGCTCTTGAAGAGATGAAATACGGTGTATCTATCACTGACGCATGTATCAATTGGGATTCAACTGAGGCACTATTACGTCATGCACATGAAGAGCTAGTGCCTTTCTTAGAAAATCGTCTAAAGGCTAATTAATACAGGATTTAAGGAACATCAATGGCAGTTGAACTTAACGCATTACGCGATCAGATTGATGCAGTCGACAAGCAAATGTTGGAGCTATTGGCTCAGCGTTTAGCGCTCGTAGAGAAAGTTGGGGAAGTAAAAAGCGAACATGGTTTGCCAATTTATGCTCCAGACCGCGAAGCGGCGATGTTAGCTTCTCGTCGCGCTGAAGCTGAAAAAATGGGAATTCCTCCACAGCTTATTGAAGATATTCTGCGTCGAACAATGCGTGAGTCTTATGCCAGCGAGAAAGATTCCGGTTTTAAGTGTTTGAACCCTGATTTACGCTCAGTTGTTATTATTGGTGGTAATGGTCAATTGGGTGGCCTGTTTGGGCGTATGTTCAAATTGTCGGGCTACCAGGTCAAAGTTCTCGGCAGTAAAGACTGGGATCATGCGGATGAGATTCTAGACAACGCGGGTTTAGTCGTGGTCACGGTGCCGATTCATCTAACGGAAGGGGTGATCGAAAAACTGGGGAACTTGCCGCAAGACTGCATTCTGTGTGACCTGACTTCTATCAAGTCGAAGCCTCTGCAAGCAATGTTGAATGTGCACCAAGGTCCTGTAGTTGGTTTACACCCAATGTTTGGCCCAGATGTTCCGAGCCTTGCCAAGCAGGTTATTGTGTACTGTGATGGTCGTGGTCACGAGCATTACCAATGGCTATTGCAACAGTTTGGAATTTGGGGCGCAAGCTTGTGCCAAATCGATGCACAAGAGCATGATCATGGCATGACGTTGATTCAGGCGTTGCGCCACTTCACTTCGTTTGCTTACGGTATGCACCTTAGCAAAGAGAACCCGAACATCGATCAGTTGTTGAAGTTAAGCTCGCCAATCTACCGCCTTGAATTGGCGATGGTGGGACGACTGTTTGGTCAGGATCCGAACTTGTACGGTGATATCATTTTCTCTTCTCAAGAGAATATCGATATGATCAAGCGATTCCATCAGCGTTTAGGTGATGCGGTAGCGATTCTGGATAGCAGAGACAAAGCGCGATTCATCGAAAGCTTTAAGCAGGTGAGTGATTGGTTTGGTACTTATTCTCAACAATTTATGAATGAGAGCCAAAACTTACTCAAACAGGCGAATGATAATATTCATCGCGGCTAATCACGGGTCATTTAGCCGTGCAGAGTCCGAAACAAAAAGAGCAGCGTAAGCTGCTCTTTTTCGTGTTGATGGACAAATCAGTTCGTCGCAGTATTACTCGTATCTTCACTTGATACTGTGTTGATACTGGTATCGCGATAGGGTGAATTGGTTAAATTGACTTGTAGGCGTACAACGTTATCAATCAATTGAACCAAAGGTCCCCATTTCACTTTTTTCTCTTTTTCAAAGACGTCATTGAAGTTTTCTGGTGTCCACTCCATTAAGTATTGAGGGTTGAGTGCTCGTCCGAGGAAGCGTACTTCATAGTGCAAGTGTGGCCCTGTGGAGTTGCCAGAGTTACCGCATTGAGCAATGATGTCGCCTTTACTAACAAACTGACCGCTTTTCACTTTGAAGCGTTGTAGATGAGCAAAGGAGCTCATAAAGCCAAATGAGTGACGAATGGTGACATAGTTACCATAACCACGATTGCTCGGGCGAACGGTTTCCACCACACCGTCAGCCGGTGCCAGGATCTCTTCTCCTCTTTTACAAGTCAGATCGATACCAGTATGAACATGCCTCTTACCTGAAATCGGATTAATACGACTGCCGTAAGAAGAAGAAATACGTTGGTATGTGACTGGACTGTCATTTGGTATCAAACGGAACATCGTCGCGCGAACAGCAGAATCGATAGCGGCTGCGTCAATTCGCTCCTCTAACCCCATGCTGTTCTCATCGATCATCAACTCTTCGTCTGCGAGACCTAAAACCGATTCAACGTCGAATACCCGTTTGCCCAATAGCTGAATTTGATTGTTTTTGTCCGTCAAAGATTGGGAAAGCGAATGATTGGTATCAAGCTGCTCTTCGTAAAGAGCCGTCACTTCGGCCTTTTCACTTTCCAGTTTGGCGATGATTTGTGTTAGTTCGTCTTTATTGTGCATCTGCTGCTGATTAAGGTACCACGCGCCACCAACGACGGCGGGTAATGCCAATACTGAAGCAAATACTGCTAGGACCGAACTGCGGCCCAAATAGAACTGCTGATCGCCGTCTTTCGTCGGGATCTGCATGATGATTTTTTTAGACATAGTTATTGTTACTTAAATAGGCGTTCATTTATTTTTCTCCTAAAAACCAGAGAGGTGCTCTAACTCTCGATTCAGAAGGTCGTTATTGCCTACATTCAATTCTATAAATCGTTTTAGTTGGCTAATGCTTTCGATGTCTATCTTAGCGATCTTCAACCTAACCTCACACTTAGAGACATTCACAATTTGCGCTTTTAACGTAATCACTTGTTCGGATTGATCAAATGAAAAAGTCACATGGACTGGAAGGGTTGGATCCAAAGCCTCAGTCTCTTCCACTTTCATGAGTAAACCATGCAAGGAAAGATCTTGAATCCTAGCTTCAATTGCCAAGTCACGTTGTTCTATCTTAGCTGGAGCTTGATGGAGAATACGTGAAAAGCGTCGTCTCTCTGTCATATGAATATTCTCGTCAGGTCGTCAAACAGAATTGAATAGTATATCAATACGAACAAAAAATGTTCGATTGTTGTTTGAAAAGTGTCGAAGTCGCTACAGAGTGACGTAAGTGCAATGTCATGTTCTTAACGAACGAGACGGGCTAATGAGCTCTTTTTATAACAAAGAAAACAAAGGCCGCTATGATAGCGGCCTTTGTACAAATTACAATCAAACTTTGTGGGTTGCGATTACTTCGCAATACGCTTGTATTTGATACGGTGTGGTTCTGCGGCTTCAGGACCCAATGTTTTCTTCAACCAATCCATGTACTCTGTGTAGTTACCTTCGTAGAAGTTAACTTGGCCTTCGTCACGGTAGTCAATGATGTGGGTTGCGATACGGTCAAGGAACCAACGGTCGTGCGAGATAACCATTGCACAACCAGGGAACTCTAGTAATGCTTCTTCTAGAGCACGCAGTGTTTCAACGTCAAGGTCGTTGGTTGGTTCGTCGAGTAGCAACACGTTACCGCCCGCTTTAAGCAGCTTCGCAAGGTGGACACGGTTACGCTCACCACCCGATAGTTCACCAATAATCTTCTGTTGGTCACTGCCTTTAAAGTTAAAGCGTGAACAGTATGCGCGAGCTGGGATTTCGAAGTTGTTGATCTTAATGATATCAGCACCTTCAGAGATCTCTTGGAATACGGTTTTAGAATCGTCCATGCTGTCACGGAACTGATCGACCGATGCCAGTTTTACTGTATCGCCCATCTCAATTGTGCCCGAGTCTGGTTGTTCAGTACCACTTAACATCTTGAATAGCGTCGATTTACCTGCGCCGTTCGCACCGATGATACCAACAATCGCACCTTTAGGGATGCTGAATGACAGGTCATCAATCAGAACACGACCGTCAAATGACTTAGTTAGGTTCTTCACTTCAATAACCTTATCACCTAGACGCTCACCAGGTGGGATAAACAGTTCGTTGGTTTCATTACGTTTTTGGTGATCAGAGCTTTGTAGCTCTTCAAAGCGAGCCATACGTGCTTTTGACTTCGCTTGACGACCTTTAGGGTTTTTACGTACCCACTCAAGCTCTTTCTCGATAGTCTTTTGGCGAGCACTCTCTTGGGAGGCTTCTTGTTGTAGACGAGCGTCTTTTTGCTCCAGCCATGAGGTGTAGTTGCCTTCCCATGGGATACCTTCACCACGGTCCAGTTCTAAGATCCAGCCCGCAGCGTTATCTAGGAAGTAACGGTCGTGGGTGATGGCTACTACGGTACCTGTGTAATCCACTAAGAAGCGCTCTAGCCAAGCAACTGATTCTGCATCTAGGTGGTTGGTAGGTTCATCAAGCAATAGCATGTCTGGCTTAGAAAGTAGCAAGCGACAAATAGCCACACGGCGGCGTTCACCACCTGATAGGTGCGCAATTTTTTGGTCCCATTCAGGTAAACGTAGTGCGTTTGCTGCACGCTCAAGCGCATTTTCTAGGTTATGACCATCTTTCGCTTGGATAAGGGCTTCTAGCTCGCCTTGCTCTTTTGCAAGTGCGTCGAAGTCTGCATCTGGTTCAGCGTATGCTGCGTAGACTGCGTCCAAACGTTTCAGAGCGTCAGCAACGTCAGCAACCGCTTCTTCAACAACTTCACGAACGGTTTTTGATTCGTCTAATACTGGTTCCTGAGGTAGGTAACCTACGTTTAGACCAGGTTGTGGACGCGCTTCACCGTCGATATCCGTGTCGATACCTGCCATGATACGTAGCAGTGTGGATTTACCTGCACCGTTCAGACCTAAAACACCGATTTTCGCACCAGGGAAGAAGCTCAGAGAGATGTCTTTAAGAATTTGACGCTTAGGTGGCACAATTTTGCTCACCCGCGACATGGTATATACGTATTCAGCCATTGCCGATCGTTCCTAAATTAACTGTCATTCAAACCCATCATTTTATACCAAGTGCTTTGTTTTTGTTACCGCATTGCAAGAATTTCCCTAACGAATGGATTTCTTATTTTGAGCTGACCGGAAACTTACACGGTTAGGGTATACACTTTTGTTATTCGTTAAGAATGACGAAGTGTTTTCTATGCGAGTTAGAAACGCTTTGTCTCCATCGTCTTAAAAGTTTGACGAGTACAATTTTTAATACACTAAGTTGCTTTACATGGACATCTGCATTCTGTGTAAATAGATGCATGTGTGAAAATTGCCTTAACATCACATGAACTCTAACAAAACTAGGCTTTAGGGCAGTATATGTCTGGGGAAAATGACACAAATGAGATTCAACGTATCTGAATTGGCTAAAAACGTATGCTGCGCCGCCGCGTTGTGTGCTATGAGTTTGAGTGCTAATGCCGCGCTGAGTTTGGAAAAGCAGCGCGAAGTATATGAGCAAGCTCAAGATTTATTAGATAAAAATGACATCGATGGATACCTTTCAATTCGTCCTAAAATTTCTAACTATCCACTAACGCCTTATGTGGATTACCGCACTTTTATTAGACAGTTACCGGAAAAGTCACCACAACAGGTAAACGAGTTTATTTCTGAGCACGAGTCTTTTCCATTTTCTCGTCGAGTTCGCGCTCCATACCTCAATCATCTTTATAAGCAAAAAGATTGGAAAACTATTACTGAGTTTCAAAAAGTCATTCCTAGTGGTGAGCGTTACCAATGTATTTTCTACGTTGCTCAGTTAAAGCAAGGCAAGAAAGTCGCGGCGTTTAAAGGGGCTGAACATATGTGGTTACGTGGCATCAGCATTGCTGATGAGTGTGACCCATTATTTGCGGCATGGGACAAGGCGGGTGAGCGTACCGATGAACTGATTTTACAGCGTATGTTACTGGCGTTTGATGCTCGTAATGGCGGTTTGATGAGTTACTTGCTCAAACTGCCTAAATCTGCGCAGGCAAAGCAACAAGCCAAAGAAATGAAAGCGTTGTTTGATAATCCTGCAAGTGTTGCGGAATTCGCGAAGAAAAAACCTGCGAATGATTTTAATCGAGCGCAAAGTGAATATGCGTTAGAAAAGTTGGCTCGTATGAACACTAGCCAAGCACAAGGTGCGTACGATGCCGTCATTAAAGGACAGAAGTTTTCTCCAGAAAAAGCGCAAGAACTTGCCGACTATATTGCATTTCGATTGACTCGTACGGAGTCTGAGTCATTAGCTAAATGGCGCGATGATAAAACGAAAACCAGTCAGTACTTACCGTTGATTGAAACGCGCATCCGCTTAGCGATTCAAAATGCAGATTGGAAAGGCGTACAAGAGTGGATTGCTGTTCTAAATAAAGAAGAACAAGCCACGCTACGCTGGCAATATTGGCTTGGAAGAAGTGAAATAGCGTTAGGTGATGACATCGCGGGGAAACAGCGTTTAGCAACTCTGCTTGGGCAACGAAACTTCTACAGTGTGGCTGCCGCCAATGCAATCGGACAATCAATCAAATACCCAACGCATACGGTTAAGTTGGATAAGAAAGTTGTTCAACCCTATCAAGACTCGTTAGCTCGTATCGAAGAGTTGATCGCGACGGATAAAATCGCAGCAGCGAAGAGTGAATGGGCACACTTACTGCGCCGCGTAGGAAAAGATGAAAAGGCGATGTTGGCGGCTTATGCATCATTTAAACGTTGGCATCACCTAACGGTGACCGCGAGTATTCAAGCGCAGATGTGGGATAATATCGAACTTAGGTTCCCAATAGCACACCGCTGGTGGTTTAACTTTTATGCGAAAAAGCACAACATTGATCCCGTCACGATGATGTCTCTCGCTCGACAGGAAAGTGCGTTAGATGTTGAAGCCCGCTCTCCAGTTGGCGCTCGTGGTCTTATGCAGATCATGCCTGCGACGGCGAAGTACACGGCACGTAAATATAAGTTGAGTTATCAAGGTACGCAGGATCTCTACAATGTAGGAAAAAATATCGAAATTGGTAGCCATTATTTGCAAGGTTTATTAGAGGATTACGATAATAATCGTATTTTTGCTCTTGCTGCTTATAATGCAGGTCCTAACAGAGTAAAAACGTGGCGAGAGCGTACCCAAGGAAAAGTGGATGCTTATGCCTTTATTGAGGCAATTCCATTTAAAGAGACGCGCGGTTATGTACAAAACATCTTGATGTTTGAAACATACTATCGTGATCTTTTGGGTATCGATGGCGCGTTCTTGAATCAACATGAGATCAATACCAAGTATTGAGTGAGGTAACTTGATGTCGCACGAACCCGAGTACAAAGACTGGCAACAGATTATTGAGCTAATTCGAACAAGTATGGGCACCCAGCAAGATGACATGCTGTTAACTATGCTGATGTCACGTGATGAGAGAGAGTCATTAATATCACGCGTTAATATAATTAACGAACTTCTTAAAGGAGAATTATCTCAACGTCAGATCAGTCAGATGCTTGGTGTGGGCATTGCCACCATTACTCGTGGCTCTAACGAACTAAAGTCGAAATCTGATGAAGAAAAAGACAAGTTGAAAGTCTTGTTAGAACAAGTTGCGGTATCTAAGTAGACAGTATATCCAATTTGCTTTTAGGCCTTGGTGTTACAAGTGACTAAGATAACGTATTACAAAGGGCGGAAATATCCGCCCTTTTGCGTATCTAGAGACTAGGCTGAGTGTTATAAATTTGAAGGAAAATGCTCAGGGTTTGTGAATGGAATTAAAGCCAGAATCAAGGCTTGGTGATAGACTGAGCTTCGAGTTAGCTGGTTTTGGGTTAGCAGGCTAATAGCGCCACCTTTCTGTTTGATATTATCAGTACCAAACACTTCGTCCATTACATCTCCCAATTCATTCGCATCCTTGAGTTTTTCCAAGACTTTTGGCGGCAACATTAAGCTTGCAGAACGAGATTCACCGCGGTGAGTCTCTGATTCAACCACCATCCAAGCAAACGTCACGTTTGCTTCAATTCCCGCTTCGAGACCGACATAGTAATCCGCGTTTGGCATCTCTACTTTTGCGTTTTTAATGCGGTTTAGCGCACCACGATGAGTTTCTTCATTCGTCATGGGCTGATCTGCGACCTCACTCGGTACACTGATGCCAACGAAGTTGAATTCTTGATGCGGAAATGCATTACGAAATGCACTTTGAACTGCATTAATTTTGGCTGGGTTTAGCGATGCGATTACGACTTTTTGGGTTGCCATGATCTTTTTACTCACTGGTGTCTATTAACTCAATTTTACTTGCGTAGGCTTTACGTTCTCACTCGGGTAACAGCCTAATACTTTCAAGTGCTTAGTGATTTTTGTTAGCTCTTCAAGTGCCTGTTGCATTTCTGTCGAAGCAAGATGTGATGTCAAGTCTACGTAGAACATCTCTTCCCACGGGTTCCCCATAATTGGGCGTGATTCTAGCTTGGTCATATTGATGCCGTAACGTTGCAGCACTAATAGTGTTTCAACCAATGAACCTGCCTCTTGGGAGGTCGACATGATCAATGTGGTTTTTGCTGGAATCTGAGTAGAAACTTCAACCGGTTTACGAGCAACCACGATAAAGCGAGTATGGTTTTCGGTTTGGTTTGCGATGTTGCCTTGAATTGCTTGCAAGCCATATAGCTTACCGCTTGATGCATTACCAATTGCAGCTACATCATCACGATCCATCTCTTGGACTTTCTGCATTGCATCTGCTGTGCTCGCGCAGGACTCCAGCTTTACTCCTTTCATACGGCTTAAAAACTCACTGCACTGTTGGTGTGGCTGAGGGTGAGAATACAGCGTTTTAATATCTTCCAGACGAATGTCTTTTTTCGCAACCAAGCAGTGTTCGATTGGTTGAGTTAGCTCTCCAACGATGTAAAGCGTCGTGTGTTGTAGTAAGTCATACACTTCATTAATAGAGCCTGAGCTGGTGTTTTCGATTGGCAGAACGCCATAATCAGCATGGCCAGATTCAACCGTTTGAGTCACTTCTTTAAAGTGCTCGCAGTTGAGCTCGATAAGCTCCGTATTTTTACGACTGAAGTATTCGCGACTTGCCAAGTGCGAATAAGAGCCTTTGGCTCCTAAAAATGCGACGCGAGCAAGTGGCTTACGGCTTTGCTGTGGGTTAACGAGATTTTGCAGATAACTTTGTTGAAGCAGAACTGAGTCTTCAATGATGGTATGGAAAAGTTTGGTGATGTACTGCGCGTCAAGTTCGTATTTATCTTGGCCATTAGAAATCAGCTTGACCAATAATTGCTGTTCACGGACGGCGTCGCGAACAGGCTTTGAGGTTTGTACTTTGCTTTTGGCTACTTCAATGCTGAGTTTACGGCGCTCAGACAATAAGCTGAGAAGTTGGTCATCCAACTCATTCAAGCGTAAACGAATTTCTTCGAGGGAAATAGGTTGGTCAGTCATCAATTCTTTCCTTATAAAAAAGCCTCCCGATTTGGGAGGCTTTCTGTTTGTTTTTGACTTTTCTTTCACAAACGAGTTTGCCCCTCCAACTATGGGAGGAAAAAGAAGTCAAAAATAAACAGTGAGGTTAAATGCATAAATAGTGCTTAATTTATGAGTGTTTAAACACAATAAGCAAGGCTGGGGGGAGCGTCAAGCAAAAAAATAGCGCCTTTCGGCGCTATTTCCTCAATCTGTTCAGTTTACTCTTCTTCTTCCACTAGCTCAGGCTTACTTGCACGTCGAGCTTCAGGTTTGTGGGTCAGCTTGTTCAATTGTCGTTCTAGTTTTTGCTCCACTTCGTTGATAGCTGCGTAAAGATCTTCGTGAGTTGCTGAGGCAATGAGCTGGCCTTTAGGAACTTTGATAACCGCTTCGAATTTCTTCTGTTTGTTTGGTTCCTCACTGAAAGTTGCTTGGCAACCAATTAGGTCTACTTGCCATTTCTCCAGTTTTTTAAATTTGCTCTCAATATGAGCTCGGATTGCAGAGGTGATTTCGATGTTTTTGCCAGTGATATTCATTGTCATAAGTGTTTTTCCTCTGTTGCATCCCTCGTGGGTTGAGTTCAGATTACCGCTTTAAACATAAAAAAATGTGATTCAGATCATTATTTTGCTCGGGTTTTTTATGATGAAAAATGAATGTGATCTCACTCAAGAACTTCTGAGATTTATCGTGAAATTGCTTGTTATCGGTTAGTAAATCCGTAGATTGGATAGAGTACTCAGCTGAAAACGGCCTCGTTTTTAGGGAAGTTTTACGGCCTAATATTTGAGGTGGTTAAAATTTAACTACACGTAAGGTGTGATGACGATCACTGAGTCTCTCCAATGAATCCATTTAAAAAGCCGCTTACTGTACAAGCGGCTTTTTACTGTCTGGCATTTGGCTGACTTTTCGTAGCGGTATCATGAAAATGGGGTCTTTTGGGGCTAGTGAAACCCTTTCTAGACTTTTGACTTGGTCCAAACTTTCTAGTTGTTTGTATATTATGTAGTAGCGATTAATGCTTGTGACGTACCCAACCGTTGAGCTTAAACTTTTCCGCATAACGACTTCCACGTTATTAAACCAAACATTAGGATCGTAACCTTGTTGGGCTGCACGCTTACGAATACGCTCTACATTGCCGGGGCCCGCATTGTAAGCCGCCAATGTAAAGTAGAGTTTATTTTGTGCAGTAATATCAGGATCACTGAAGTACTGCTTACGCAAAAAAGCTAAGTATTTCACTCCAGCATGAATGTTGTTTTCTAATTGTCGAACATTTTTGATATTGATATTCGGATCTTGAGCGGTGCTGGGTAGGACTTGCATTATACCAACGGCACCTCGACTTCCAACTAGGTCGTTATTAAATCCTGATTCCTTGTAAGCGATTGCTGCGATCAGTAAATAGTCGATATCGTATTTCTCACCATAGCGTGAAAATAGCGCCGCGAGTTTTTCTAGTTGAGCAATTTTCTTAGGGTTAAGAGCTCTGTTCAACCATCCCGTGTTATCGATGTATTTACCGTAAATAACGTTACCGAGTAGTGTCCCAGAGCGAGACTTCTGGATGAACTTATTCACGACGGCTTTTAATTTGGGACTATTTTCTCGCATTGCCCAAGCAATTTTGCCATTTTTGCGGATAGGGATTTTTTTGTGCACCCGAATATCATCCATCACTTTCAGCCAAAGCTTGGCTTTATGGCTATCGAGAACAATGGCTTTGACGTAACCATTGTTGAGCATTCCGACCAGCTCATAATCTTGAAGTGTTTCTTCAATAAAGTGCACGATAACAGGCGGTAAGCCTTTTTTGTTTAGTTTCTTATTTAGTGTCTGAATGCTTTCAAAGTAGCTAGAACTGGCGCGCACCCAAATCTCTTTGCCGCTCAGTTGTTCGATTTTCGTCATCGTTGGTGTGCTTTTGTTTGTCACTACCCACTCTTGAATGTCAGTGAGAATGGGTGAACTGAACTCCACTTTCTGTTTGCGCGTGTCGGTAATAGTCAGGTTGGCGACAACTAAGTCACCTGAACCGTTTTCTAAGGCTGGCAGTAGCTGGTCGCGGGCAACAGGAATAATTTGTACGTTAAGCTTTGGTTTGAGTTTACGAAGGTCTTTTTCGAAATGCGCCAGCAATTCCGCGCCTATGCCTTTTGGTGTGCCGCCCTCAATGTAGTAAAAGCCTAAATCAGCAGAAACTAAGACGCGCAGTACATTCTTCTCCTTGATGACATCGAGGTCTCCGGTATAAGGAGGCTGTTTGAGCGGCGAGATTTGCAGTGCGCAAACGGAAGCAGACAATAGGAGCAGCATAACTGCGCAAAGCTTAGATATCGTCACGTTCACATCCTTTTTATAAAGGGGGGAGGAGAACTTTAAGCATATGTGGAGCTAGGAAGATCATCAAGAAAGGGCTGAATACACTATTGAGAGTAATAAAAAACCGCCACGGTAAAAACGGTGGCGGTTCAGTTTAAAGCAAGTTCAATTACTTCACAGGGTTGAGCTCGATAAGCTTTTCAGTTCTTGCTACGGCGTCTTCCAAACCAAGTTGCTTGTAGGCCTCTAGCTGGATAGTCAGTGACTTACGTGCAGCTTCTGTGTCTGGATACGCTTTTTGTAGCTCTTGGCTGCGATTAATAGCAGCGACCCAAGCTTCACGGCGAAGGTAGAAGTCAGCAGTCGCTAAATCATAGTTCGCTAGACGGTTTTTCAGCGCAACCATACGTTTTTGTGAATCTTGTGCATATGGGCTATTCGGGTAGCGTTGAAGTAGTTTTTTGAAGTCATCAAACGCTTTTTTTACCGGTTCAGGATCGCGATCGCTTCGATCTACGCTGAATAAATCATGCATAAAGTTACGATCTTGCGCCATGTGGCTTAGACCTCGCATGTACAGCACCCAGTCCATCTTTTCATGGGTTGGGTTTAAACGCATAAAGCGAGAAATGGTTGCCAAGCCCAAAGCAAGGTCGTCGTTTTTGTAGTACGCATAGATTAGGTCAAGCTGCACCTGTTCTGAGTAGGCACCGAATGGGTAACGTGAGTCTAATGCTTCCAGTTTCTCAATTGCAGAAAGCCAATTACCACTTTGAAGAGAAATCTGTGCGTCTGCATACAGTTCCGAAGGCGGCACATCAGGAACGATTTCTTCTTTGCTTGTACATCCAAACAGAAGGGATACCGCTAAAAGGCCTGTTAAAGTCTGACGTTTCATATCAGGAGTCTGTTCCTTGAATCTAAATATTTCTTAAGCTGCCGTTACTTTCTTTCCAGTAACAGATACAATGACGTAATAGTCTATTTTTTCACAGTCGTGAGCATTAGTCTCACAGTTTTTAAAAAAGTTCGATATGGCTCAGCAGATTGTATTAACAAATACCGTAAAAGATAGCCAGTTAGGTCAACGTTTAGACCAAGCTATCGCCGAATTATTCGCGGACTTCTCTCGCTCGCGCCTAAAAGAGTGGCTGCTTGATGGGAAAGTTCAAGTTGATGGTGAAGTTGTCACTAAACCTCGTACCAAAGTAATGGGTGGCGAGGAAATTACATTGCAAGCCGAGTTAGAAGATGAAGAACGCTGGGAAGCGCAAGATATCCCGCTAGATATCGTCTATGAAGATGAAGATATTATCGTTATCAACAAACCTCGTGACTTTGTGGTTCATCCGGGCGCTGGTACGCCTGATGGCACTGTGCTTAATGCGTTGTTGCATCATTACCCTGATATTGCAGAAGTACCTCGTGCAGGTATCGTGCACCGTTTGGATAAAGACACCACGGGTTTGATGGTGGTGGCGAAAACCGTTCCTGCACAAACTCGTCTGGTTCGCGCACTGCAAAAACGTAATATTACTCGTGAGTACGAAGCGATCGCTATTGGTCGTATGACTGCGGGCGGTAAAGTGGATCAACCTATTGGTCGTCACTCTACTAAGCGCACGCTTATGGCGGTGGCACCAATGGGCAAACCAGCCGTAACGCACTACCGTGTTGCTGAACGCTTCCGCGAACACACGCGTATTCGCTTGCGTCTAGAAACGGGTCGTACGCACCAGATTCGTGTGCACATGTCTTACCTTCAGCATCCGCTGCTCGGTGATATTGCATATGGTGGACGTGCTCGCATCCCGACAGGTGCGTCTGAAGAGCTAACGGCAATGATCCGGGGTTTCGATCGCCAAGCATTGCACGCAGTAATGCTGCGCTTTGAGCACCCAATTACGGGCGAAGTTCTTGAGTTTCATGCTCCAGTGCCTGATGACATGGTTGTGATGACTGAAGCGCTTCGTCAAGATACAGAAGAGCACGGCTTACCGGAAGAATTCTAATATGAAGACGATCATTCCGAATTGGCCAGCGCCTAAAAATGTCAAAGCTTTCGCCTCAACACGCATAGGCGGCTTTTCGACAGGCCCTTACCAAGGGCTAAATTTAGGTACTCACGTTGGGGATGATCTGTCTTTAGTAGAGAAGAACCGAGTTTGGTTGGCGCAACAGGCAAACATGCCAAATGCGCCAGTCTGGTTAAACCAAACGCATTCAACCATTGTGGCTCAAGCAAATGAACCAACAACACAGGTGCTTGATGCGGATGGTGTATTTACTTCTTCAAGCCATGTTGTTTGTTCAGCGATGACCGCCGATTGTTTACCTGTATTATTGACTAATACACAAGGTACGCAAGTAGCCGCTGTTCACGCAGGTTGGCGCGGCTTAGCAAATGGCATTGTCGAAAATGCGTTAGCGTTGTTTTCTGGTGAAGTGATAGCGTGGCTTGGCCCCGCCATTGGCCCTCAAGCCTTCGAAGTGGGTGAAGATGTTCTGCAAGCTTTTTTTGATTTTGATTCACAGGCGAATCAAGCATTTGCTCCACGCGATATCGACGGTAAATGGTTTGCTGACATGTCGGTGCTGGCAACGCAACGTCTAAACCGGGCTGGTGTGACACAAGTGTTTGATTCTGGACTTTGTACTTACCAAGATAAAGCCTCTTTTTACTCTTATCGCCGTGATGGTAAGACTGGTCGACAAGCAACCTTTATTTGGATCGAAGACTAGCTATAAGCACCAAAGTGCTAAGATGCATACTACTATTTTTGCAAAGCTATCTTTATTCATTCACTCCCTTGAAATTCCCCACCCGAGTATCCATCTTTCTAACTGTCAAAAGAATTTCCTTTAGTTGAGGTTAGGAAGGTAGATATGCGTCTTGATCGATTCACAAGTAAGTTTCAAATCGCTATCTCTGATGCTCAATCACTAGCGTTAGGGCGCGATCATCAATATATCGAGCCAGTTCACCTCATGGTGGCTTTGCTTGATCAAAATGGCAGTCCAATTCGTCCATTGCTTACTATGCTGGATGTGGACGTAACGCATTTACGCTCTAAATTGAGTGAAATGTTAGATCGATTACCAAAAGTCAGTGGCATCGGTGGGGATGTTCAGCTCTCTAGCTCGATGGGCACATTGTTTAACCTGTGTGACAAAGTGGCGCAAAAGCGTCAAGACTCCTATATCTCGTCTGAAGTCTTCCTGCTTGCCGCTTTAGAAGATCGCGGACCATTGGGGCAATTGCTCAAAGAGATCGGCTTAACAGAGCAAAAAGTCAGCCAGGCAATCGAAAAGATCAGAGGTGGTCAAAAGGTCAATGATCCGAATGCAGAAGAGCTTCGTCAAGCATTGGAAAAGTTCACCATAGACCTTACCGAACGTGCAGAGCAAGGTAAATTGGATCCGGTTATCGGCCGTGATGATGAAATCCGTCGTACTATCCAGGTATTGCAGCGTCGTACTAAAAACAACCCTGTGATTATCGGTGAACCAGGCGTAGGTAAGACAGCAATTGTTGAAGGCTTAGCGCAGCGCATAGTTAACAATGAAGTACCTGAAGGTCTGCGTGGTCGCCGTGTGCTATCACTGGATATGGGCGCACTGGTTGCTGGCGCGAAATACCGTGGGGAATTTGAAGAGCGTTTAAAATCAGTATTGAATGAACTTGCTAAAGAAGAAGGCAACGTCATCCTCTTCATTGATGAACTACACACTATGGTCGGTGCTGGTAAAGGTGAAGGCTCAATGGATGCGGGCAACATGCTAAAACCGGCATTAGCTCGTGGTGAGCTGCACTGTGTTGGCGCAACAACATTGGATGAATATCGTCAGTACATCGAAAAAGATGCAGCATTAGAACGTCGTTTCCAAAAAGTGCTGGTGGATGAGCCGACCGTTGAGGATACCGTGGCGATTTTACGTGGCTTGAAGGAGCGTTATGAGCTTCATCATCACGTCGAAATTACCGACCCAGCGATTGTTGCTGCGGCGAGTTTGTCACATCGCTATGTCTCCGACCGTCAGTTGCCGGATAAAGCGATTGACTTGATTGACGAAGCGGCTTCAAGCATTCGTTTACAAATTGACTCTAAGCCAGAGTCCTTGGATAAGCTTGAGCGTAAAATCATCCAACTCAAAATTGAGCAACAAGCACTAAGTAACGAGCACGATGAAGCGAGTGAAAAGCGTTTGAAAGCGCTTAATGAAGAACTCAATGAAAAAGAACGTGAGTACGCTGAACTAGAAGAGGTTTGGAATACAGAAAAAGCAGCTCTTTCTGGCACTCAACATATTAAGTCTGAGCTTGAACAAGCTCGTATGGACATGGAGTTTGCTCGCCGTGCTGGCGATCTAAACCGTATGTCGGAGCTTCAATATGGTCGTATTCCTGAACTTGAGAAGCAGTTAGATCTTGCAACCCAAGCTGAAATGCAGGAAATGACGCTATTGCGTAATAAAGTAACCGACAACGAGATTGCAGAAGTACTTTCTAAGCAAACCGGCATTCCGGTATCCAAGATGCTAGAAGCGGAAAAAGAGAAACTACTTCGTATGGAAGACGTGCTGCATAATCGTGTGGTAGGGCAAAGCGAAGCGGTCTCTGTTGTATCGAATGCCATTCGTCGTAGTCGAGCTGGGCTTTCTGATCCAAACCGACCAATTGGCTCCTTCTTATTCTTAGGTCCAACTGGTGTGGGTAAAACAGAGCTTTGTAAGACACTTGCGAGCTTTATGTTCGACAGTGAAGATGCGATGGTCCGTATCGATATGTCTGAGTTCATGGAGAAACACTCAGTGGCAAGATTGGTGGGTGCGCCTCCAGGCTATGTCGGATATGAAGAGGGTGGTTACTTAACTGAAGCGGTTCGTCGCAAGCCGTATTCGGTAATTTTGTTAGACGAAGTAGAGAAAGCGCATCCGGATGTATTTAACATTCTGCTGCAAGTTCTCGATGATGGGCGTTTAACGGATGGTCAAGGTCGTACTGTTGACTTCCGTAATACGGTTGTGATCATGACATCTAACTTGGGTTCATCTCGTATCCAAGAGAATTTCGCAACATTAGACTATCAAGGTATCAAGAGTGAAGTGATGGATGTGGTTAGCAAACACTTCCGCCCAGAGTTCTTGAACCGTGTTGACGAAATCGTGGTGTTCCATCCACTTGGTCAAGAGCACATTAAGTCCATTGCTTCTATTCAATTGGAACGTTTGGCGAAACGACTAGAGGAGAAAGGCTATCAACTAGAAGTTTCCGACAAAGCACTCGACTTGATCGCTCAAGTTGGTTTCGATCCTGTGTATGGTGCGCGTCCTTTAAAACGTGCAATTCAGCAGAATGTCGAGAACCCGTTAGCCAAATCAATTCTTTCTGGTGAAATCGTTCCAGACAAGACAGTGCAGCTAATTGTTACTAATGACCAAATTTGTGCTCATCAATAATTGTATGGATACAGTAAAATTGAGATAAAAATCACACTAAAGGGGCCGTTTGGCCCCTTTTCTATAGTTTTTTAGAGTCTTTTGTCTGTTTTCTATACGAATAAACTAAAAAGGTGAGTTTTTTTAAAAAATGCACTTGTGTTCTTTAATGAACTCCCTATAATGCGCCTCCGTTGTCACGGGAAAGCAAGTGAAGCGGAACCTAAACAACTACGGTTAGTGAGTTAAAATTAACTCGCAGATAAATAACTTAAAAAAGTGTTTGACACGATAAGTTATCTAGCTAAAATAGCCGTCCGCTTTGAAGAGAACTTCGAAGTGTGCTCTTTAAAAATATAGACCTATCAATCTGTGTGGGCACTCGTTGATGATAATCCAATTAGAAGCTTAGGCTTCAAATTAGGTTTCAATGATACGAAGTGACCATTGAATCGAAAGATTCAGCACAGTCAATTCAAACATTACTTCTGCTATTTATTAGCGAAAGGAATGTTCAGTATTCATTGAGCCGAACAAAATCTTAAATTGAAGAGTTTGATCATGGCTCAGATTGAACGCTGGCGGCAGGCCTAACACATGCAAGTCGAGCGGAAACGA